>NZ_AJYQ02000099.1 GCF_000287055.2 Vibrio genomosp. F10 str. ZF-129
CGTCTGCCGTCTCAGTGGTTGCGCATTATAGACAGACTCAACCAAGACGCAAGAGGTTTTATTAAAAAAATATAAAAAAACGCCCTTTCGCCTATATATCAATCAAAACCAAAAAAAAGAGAGCTTAACGCTCTCTTTTTCATTACATTTCGCTAACTTTTTAGATAAATGCGTAAGCATCAGCGTACATATGATCACTCTTAGCGCGCTTATTCTGAGTGAACTGTTCTCTTGCTGCACCTGCCATCTCAAAACGACCCGCTATATAAATGTCGAACTCCGCTAATGAATCAAAGTCAGCATTAATTGCCTGAAGCACATTACCCACTTTACCAGCCCAATTTGTATCCGCTTCTTCTATAACCGGTATAAAGTGTACATTGCTATTTTCATTCGCTATCTGGGCAATTTCATCTTTCGCGTATAATTGCTCACTCGTTTTCGCGCCCCAATACAAGTAGATTGGCGATGTCTTACCAATACTCACGCAGTGATCAAGAATAGAACGTACATAACTAAAGCCCGTACCACCAGCAATAAGTAGTAGTGGTCGATCACTCTGTTCTTTTATCCAAGCCGTCCCATGAGGCGCATCTATATTAATCGTTAGACCATCATCCAGAGCTTGCTTCATACGCTCTACCACTTCAATAGCGTAAGCATTATGTTCAGCTGCTCCAATATGCAATTCTAGTTCGCCTTCATGGCGACAAGGGCTGCTTGCGATTGAGAAAGGACGTTTATCACTTTCACCCATTTCCACCATTAAATATTGACCAGCTTTAAATGACACTGGCGTTTCTGGGTGCAACAGTATTTGGTATGTGTTGCACGCTAATGGGTTAATTGACTTTACTGTACATTTGATGCTCATGTTCTTCCTCTTACTTACTCTGAAATAGTAAGTACTAAATTACTTTCCGCAAAAGCTTGGCAAGGAAATATCCAGCCTTGATTCTTCTCATTCTCTGTGAGCATTGGATCAAGGTGATAACTTACTTCGCCTGTTATTTTTTTACACATGCACATGGCGCACGCGCCGACCTGGCATCTATTTGGAAGATGGATATTATTGCTGAGCGCAGCTTCCAAAATAGTTTGTTTTCCTTGTACTTCAAATGTTATTTCATTTGGCAGCACGGTAACGAAATAACTCATAATATAGCGAGTTCATCCCAAATCTTATCGATTTTCCCAACAAGCTGTGGATCTTTTTGGATAGGAACACCCCATTCTCGGCGTACCTCTTCCTGATTCTTATTCGTTGCATCTAACCCAATAGCCGAAATTTTCGTTCCATCTGCGTTTTCTGCTGTGACAGTTAGTGAATCGCGTGATGGGTCCATTCGAGTTGTAATCGCCCAGATAATATCGTTCCAATCAGTGACGTCAACGTCACCATCACACACAACGACAAACTTGATCGCCATCTTTTTATTCAACACCGCTAACGCCTGTTCAATTAATAGCGGACCTTGCCCAGCTTTCTCTTTTTTAACTGAAATTATCGCCATGCCTTTTTGTCGGGTACCTTGAGGTAAGTAAACCTCGAGGATCTCTGGGCACTCTACTTTTAATTGAGCTAGAAGAGCGTCGACATCCCCTTGCAATAGCAGAGGAGTTGAATCATTGTCTTCTGAATGAGCGCACCCTGACAGTTCGATTTCTGCTGACCATTTTTTCGTCGCATCCAACCCCATTTTTGATCCAAGGCCGACAACTGGCGAGGCAAAATCTAATGAATCGATGGGCGTACTTTCGATCATTGTTGTGTCAAAAGAAGGCTCCATGTTTAACGTCATTGCATCGCTCACCTGCTGCCAATCTCGTGCATTGACAGTTTCGTCACAAACAATCACAAACTTAGTGTACATAAACTGACGCAAGAATGACCACACCCCCATCATGACTCGCTTAGCGTGTCCAGGGTATTGTTTCTTCATTGTCACAACAGCCATTCGATACGAACACCCTTCTGGCGGCAGGTAAAAGTCTTCTATTTCTGGAAATTGTTTTTGTAGTATAGGGACAAAGACTTCATTTAGCGCAACACCCAAAACAGCGGGTTCATCTGGCGGGCGGCCCGTATAGGTACTGTGGTAAATAGGGTTAGAACGCATTGTCATATGCGTGACGGTAAACACATGGTGCTTTTCTTTTTCGTTATAGTAACCGGTGTGATCGCCGTAAGGGCCTTCATCTGCATACTCTGTCGGATCTATATACCCTTCCAGCACAATCTCAGCACTTGCAGGCACTTCTAAATCGTTGCTTACTGATTTCACCACTTCGGTTTTGCTGCCACGCAATAATCCAGCAAAAGCATATTCTGACAGAGTATCAGGAACGGGTGTTACGGCGCCGAGTATCGTAGCGGGGTCTGCACCAAAGGCAACCGAGATAGGAAACGGTTTTCCTGGGTGTGTTTCTATCCAATCTCTAAGGTCTAAAGCGCCACCTCGGTGAGCTAGCCATCTCATAATGACTTTATTCTTGCTCAGCTTTTGTTGACGATATATACCCAAGTTCTGACGTTTCTTGTTTGGTCCTTTAGTGACGGTCAAACCCCAAGTTAATAGCGGAGCAACATCACCCTGCCAACAACTCATCACGGGTACTTTATCAAGATCAACATCGTCGCCTTGCCAAACCACGTCTTGGCAAGAAGCTCTACGCAAGCGCTTTACTGGCATATTTAACACTTGCTTGAAGACTGGAATTTTATCTATCGCGTCCTTGAAACCTTTAGGTGGCTCAGGCTCTTTTAAATAGGCCAGTAACTTTCCAACTTCGCGCAACTCTTTAACATTCTCTCGCCCCATGCCAATAGCCACGCGCTCTGGTGTTCCAAATAAATTAGTCAACACCGGCGTATCATAGCCAATTGGATTTTCAAACAACAATGCTGGCCCAGCGGCCCGTAGAGTACGATCACTGATTTCAGTCATCTCGTAATGAGGGTCAACAGGGTGAGTAATACGTTTTAATAGCCCTTTACTCTCTAGGTGCTCAATAAATTCGCGTAGATCCTTAAAACTCATAGAACTTCTATCATTTGGTTAAACGGCAAGCAGTATATCAAAAAAAGGATCTCACGATCCCTCTTTACCTATGAATACGCCTACCGTTATTGATTAATTTGATAAGACTTGCAAAATCGCCTTGCTGTCTAACTTGTTTGGGTTACTTAACAATTCTTCTAGCCAACTTCTATACCCTTGCTTTTCCAATTCATGGGCCACCAAAGTCGCATCTTCAGCTAAACGCATCTTTGCTAATAAAAACTGTTTTACTTCATCATTCATTGGCTTTATTTGAGTCAAAGCGGTGATTGCTTGATGCTTTAATGCCGGATTTGTGGAAGCCTGTATCACCTGTGACAATGAGAATGCATCGTTCAATGTCGATAGACGAGTAAGCTCAGACTCACTGTGGACATTCATTTTCATTTTCCATAATAAATGATAAACATCTGGATCTTGGCTTGTTTTCGCTAGCTGTACCATAACTCTGGCAGCAGGAAGCCAGCTAATGACAGACTGAGAAGTGAGTTGATTCGTCAACGCGGCAACAGCTTGCGGCGAGATATTATCAAGTTCATTAATAAGGAGGGTTTCGCGTGTTTGTACTTGATAGCCACTGCCCGTTAACCATAGCTTCAAATCTAACGATTGGCTCTCAACAGCTTGGGTAAATTCAATGCGATCCTGTTCTTTCATCCACTGCTTTAACAGACGGCTTGCTGTAGCTGGGTAATTAAACGCAGGCACTACAAACTCGTACCCGTCACCTCGCTCCAAAACTTTATAGATAGGAGCATAGTCGAGTTGGCTTTGCAAAAACACGGCAAACTTGGGGCTTAACACCGTCTCTTGATTTTCAATAGCATCAAGTAGAATGAACCGGGCGACTTCTTGCTGAGGCAGGGCTAATCGTTCTAATGCAAAAGTGAGTGAATCAAATTCATCGTCTTCCACATAAATCATGAATTGTTCCACCTTTCGATGAATATGCTCATCTTTCAACCACTTTTGAACCGTGCCAGAGTCCATCTGAACAGCACTGACCGTGAATGGACTCAACATAAGCATCAAAAACAGGAGAACAGATAACAACAGTCCTTGTCGCACATTAACCTCCTTGTAACATTTTTAGCCATTGTGTCACTTTATAAAGAGAATGCAAACAAAAACGCCACCGAGCTATCGGTGGCGTTTTTTAAACATCATCTGAATTATTTTTGTCGGCGCATAGCGTCAAAGAATTCATTATTTGTCTTAGTCATTGCAAGCTTATCGATGAGGAATTCCATTGCGTCGATTTCGCCCATCGGGTGAACGATTTTACGTAGAATCCACATTTTCTGTAGCTCGTCTTTCTTAGTCAGTAGCTCTTCGCGACGAGTACCTGAACGGTTAAAGTCAATCGCTGGGAAGACTCGTTTTTCTGCAATCTTACGGTTAAGGTGCAGTTCCATGTTACCCGTACCCTTAAACTCTTCGTAGATAACTTCATCCATCTTCGAGCCAGTATCAACTAATGCTGTCGCGATAATCGTTAAACTACCACCTTCTTCTACATTACGAGCTGCACCAAAGAAACGCTTAGGACGATGTAAAGCATTTGCATCAACACCACCAGTCAAAACTTTACCAGATGAAGGAACAACCGTGTTATAAGCGCGTGCTAAACGCGTAATCGAATCCAATAAGATGACAACATCTTTTTTATGTTCGACAAGACGCTTTGCTTTTTCGATAACCATCTCGGCAACCTGTACGTGACGAGAGGCTGGCTCATCGAACGTCGATGCAATAACTTCACCTTTCACTAGGCGTTGCATCTCCGTTACTTCTTCAGGACGTTCATCAATCAGCAATACCATTAACTCACATTCAGGGTGGTTGCGAGCCACACTCTGAGCAATGTTCTGTAACAGCATTGTTTTACCCGCTTTTGGCGGAGCAACAATAAGACCACGCTGACCTTTACCGATAGGTGAAGCGAGATCTAAAATTCGAGCCGTAATATCTTCCGTTGCGCCGTTACCAGCTTCCATAACCATACGCTCATTCGCGTGAAGTGGTGTTAGGTTTTCAAACAGGATTTTGTTACGTGCGTTATCTGGTCGATCGTGATTAACCGTGCTGACTTTCAATAGTGCAAAGTAGCGCTCGCCATCTTTAGGTGGGCGAATTTTCCCGGCGATAGAGTCGCCTGTACGTAAATTAAAGCGTCTAATCTGGCTTGGAGATACATAGATATCATCAGGACCAGCTAGGTATGAACAATCGGCGCTGCGTAAGAATCCAAAACCGTCTTGAAGTATTTCCAGAACCCCATCGCCAAAAATATCTTCACCACTTTTCGCGTGTGCTTTTAGGATGGAGAAGATGATGTCTTGTTTTCTCAAGCGAGCTAGGTTTTCTAAGCCAAGGCTTTCGCTGAGTTTTACAAGCTCAGACACGGGTCTGCTCTTCAGTTCTGTTAGATTCATTGTAGTTGATACTTGTTTAGTCAAAATAGGATCTGTTTTTTAAGTTAAGATGGATTTGGTCTCAGGAACGACCAAGAAGTGAACGCTTGTACAAATTACGTGCAATAAATTATCACTAAATACTAGCGTAGTCTAGATTTTGTTGTCTATCAAAAACAAAACCGTGCATTTATTGAATCTGCACGGTCTTTTTTATGTTGCTTTATAAGTTGGCGTCTAAAAACTCTTTTAACTGAGTTTTCGACAGTGCGCCAACCTTAGTTGCTGCGACTGCGCCATCTTTAAATAAAAGTAAGGTTGGGATTCCACGAATACCAAACTTTGGCGGAATACCCGCGTTTTGGTCGATATTTAATTTACCGATAGTGAGCTTGCCTTCGTATTCCGTTGCGATTTCATCAAGAATAGGGGCAATCATCTTACAAGGACCGCACCATTCTGCCCAAAAATCCACAAGAACCGGGCCTGCAGCATTGATTACATCGTTATCAAAACCATCATCTGTTAGCTGCAAAATCTTGTCACTCATCTTCCACTCCAATGTATTTTTCTCAACTGATTATACGATAACCAGTAAATAGATGCCCTATTGGAATGTATTTACTTTCGTATTGCAAGCTTAAGCTGATATTCTATAGTGATGAAAAAGACGCATATCACAGAGCAAAAGTTCGCCGACTTGGATTTAAACACTCAAGTCATTGAAGGATTGAATAAAAGTGGGTTCGAGTATTGTACTCCCATTCAAGCCTTGGCGTTGCCGGTACTGCTCACCGGCCAAGACATTGCAGGCCAGGCCCAAACGGGCACTGGTAAAACCCTCGCGTTTCTCACTGCTACTTTTAACCACCTACTGACAACACCTGCACATGAAGGTCGCAAGGCAAACCAGCCTAGAGCGATCATTATGGCACCCACGCGTGAACTCGCGATTCAAATCTATAACGATGCTGAATTACTGGTTGCAAGCACGGGGCTTAAAGCGGGCCTAGCTTATGGTGGCGAAAGCTACGATAAGCAAGTGACCAAACTAGAAGCTGGCGTCGATATTCTTATTGGCACCACAGGCCGTATTATCGACTTCTATAAACAGAAGGTATTTAACCTTAACCATATTCAAGCGGTTGTGCTTGATGAAGCGGATCGTATGTTCGATTTAGGCTTTATTAAAGACATTCGTTTCTTGTTTAGACGCATGCCTGCACCTAACGAACGTTTGAATATGCTGTTCTCGGCTACATTGTCATACCGAGTTCAAGAACTGGCTTTTGAACACATGCACAACCCTGAGCATGTAGTGGTTGAACCTGATCAAAAGACAGGGCACCGTATTCAAGAAGAGCTGTTCTACCCTTCTAATGAACATAAAATGTCACTACTTCAAACGATTATTGAAGAAGAGTGGCCTGATCGCGCTATCGTATTTGCCAATACCAAATACAAATGTGATTCCGTTTGGGGCCACCTAGCGGCAGACGGACACCGTGTTGGTCTACTGACTGGCGATGTACCACAGAAGAAGCGTGAAAAAATTCTAGAGCAATTTACTAAAGGTGAAGTCGACATTCTTGTTGCAACCGACGTTGCGGCTCGTGGTCTGCATATTCCTCAGGTTACTCACGTATTTAACTTTGACCTTCCAGACGACTGCGAAGATTACGTTCACCGTATTGGTCGTACAGGCCGTGCTGGCGAAAGTGGCTTTTCGATCAGCTTTGCCTGTGAAGACTACGCAATCAATCTTCCGCCAATCGAAGAGTACATCGAACACTCCATTCCGGTATCAGATTACGATGCTTCAGCATTGATTGAAGATCTACCTGCACCGATTCGTTTGCGTACACGTAATCCACAACAACGTCGCTCAAATTCGGGTGGACCACGCTCAGGAAATCGTCGTCCACATAACCGTCGACCTCGACAGTCACGTCCACAGTAAATAGGGAATATTACGTCGACTATGAAACCATCAGTCTCACCTGCGCTTTACGCTGTCGTCGACCTAGGGTCGAACAGTTTCCATATGCTCGTTGTGCGTCATATCAATGGCAGCGTTCAAACTATGGCCAAGATAAAGCGCAAAGTTCGTTTGGCTTCCGGGCTAGATAGCAACAATGCACTGAGTCATGAAGCTATGCAGCGTGGTTGGGATTGTTTGAGTTTATTCGCAGAACGACTTCAAGATATACCCGTAGAAAATATTCGCATTGTCGGCACGGCAACATTGCGTACCGCCATCAATGTGGATATTTTCCTAAAACAAGCCAATAAAATACTGGGCCATGACATCAACGTCATTTCTGGCGAACAAGAAGCGGCCATGATCTATCAAGGTGTTGCCCATACCTCTGGAGGCTCTGGACGACGCTTAGTGGTCGACATCGGTGGAGCCAGTACTGAACTCATTATTGGTAAAGGTTTTGAAGCTAAGGCGCTCACGAGCCTAAAAATGGGCTGTGTCACTTGGTTAGATAAATACTTTCAAGATCGTCAATTAAGTAAAGAAAACTTCGATTCTGCAATCCAAGCGGCAAAACAAACCATTGCTCCAATACTTGAGCAATACACTCATCTTGGTTGGGACGTATGCGTGGGAGCAAGCGGAACCGTTCAAGCTTTGCAAGAAATTATGCTTGCACAAGGAATGGATGAAGTGATTACACTCGCTAAATTACAGCGATTACAAAAGCAAGCCATGCTCACCGACCAGCTTGAAGAATTAGAAATAGAGGGGCTAACGTTAGAACGAGCGCTTGTTTTCCCAAGTGGTCTTTCTATCTTAATCGCTATTTTTGACCTTTTGGACATAGAATCGATGACATTATCGGGCGGAGCCTTACGCGAAGGTCTGGCCTATGAAATGGTGCCAGAGCTAAGACAAAGTGATATTCGCTCTCGAACCATCGCCAGCATACAGCAGCGCTACCAGATGGACCGTCGCTACGCGCAACAAGTCGCGGACACAGCAAATGATCTCCTGACACAATGCAACGCAGAACTATCTGATAAGAAATGGATACCCGAACCACAAGGTGAAGCACTTCTCAATACCGCCTGTCAGTTGCATGAAATTGGTTTAACTATCGATTTCAAACAAGCAGGGAAACACAACGCCTATTTGCTTCAACAGCTTGATTTACCAGGCTATACGCGGGCTCAACAACATTGCCTTGCTGAAATTACCCGCCGCTATCGAGAACAATTCACCGCCATGCCGGAACAACAAGCCGTCAGTTCATTAAGTGGGCAACGGATCTTACGCCTACTGCGCTTAGCTGTACTGCTTACTCACCGACGTGATGATACTAAGCAGCCAGATATAGCCCTTAAGGCGAATAACGATGCGCTTGAGATAACCGTATGTCACCAATGGTTATCAGAAAACCCATTGACCGCTGCCGAATTAGAGATCGAGGTGAGTCGCCAAAACGATGCAGGATGGCCAATAACCATCAGCGAACGCTAAGCGGCCTCACTGCGATAAATGACAAAACAATGAAAATGAAAAAGCCCAAGTGATTCAACTTGGGCTTTTTATTTTGCTCGCTCAGGGATTACCTAGATTAATTAAGCAGCGGTTACTATTGAACGCTACCTACTGGCTTAAAATCAGGGTTTACCGTGGTCAGCTTTTTAATCAAATAGTTCAGTAGCACACCATACATTGGAACAAACAACCCTAAACTGATGATCAGTTTGAAACCATAATCTACCAACGCAATCTCTACCCAATGCTCTGCCATGAAAGCATCTGGACTTTGATAAAAAGCAATAGCAAAGAAGGCCAGTGTATCCAACGCATTACCAAACAGTGTTGAACACGTAGGCGCAACCCACCACTGCTTTAGCTGTCGTAGGCGATTAAAAACGTGCACATCTAATATCTGACCCAGTAAATAAGCCATAAAGCTCGCAATCGCAATTCGTGCCACAAATAGGTTAAATTCGGAAAGCTGAGCGAAGCCCTGAAACTGTCCTTCATAAAAAACAACAGAGAGCAGATACGACACTGCCAGAGCAGGAAGCATCACCAGGAAAATAATTCTACGGGCTAGTTGTGCACCAAATACTCGAACCGTCAGATCAGTCGCTAAAAAGATAAACGGAAAAGTGAACGCGCCCCAAGTGGTATGTAAACCAAACACGGTAAAGGGAAGCTGCACTAGATAATTGCTTGATGCAATAATGATCAGATGGAATAAAACCAGAAAAAAGAGGGCGTTGCGCTGCTGCGCAGAAGTAAAGTGATTCATGCGTTACCTTTTTAGTTGAGTTAGGGGGCGAGGGAACCCTAATTGAGCCTCAGATTGACGTTAGTCACCTGTGCCCTTACCAATAATAATTACAAATAGTGTGTTTGCTCAGTTGAGCGGCGAGGGATTATACATTAACCGATTGATGCTGCAAGCGTGGAATACCATCGAGCTTTAGAGCAAACGATTACTTTTAAAATCCGCGACGAAATAGCTGACATAGATAATCAAGCTCTTCCTTCGACTGATTGGGTGAAAGTGCTTCTAACCACAATGATTCACTGTAGTGCTCGGCTTTTAAAAACAGCTGACAACCTTCAAAATCAATTAACCAAGAGTGAAGATCCGCATCACATTGCTTCTCAACAATCTCTGCTGACAATAACGACACCAGCTTTTCCCCTAAAGGTTCAAAACTATCAAAGTCAAAGTGTGGCGCATCAATTAAGATCCGCCCTTGGCCACTCAAATCAGTATGTAAACGAAATTGCACTGAATAATCATCCATGAATCGTAATGTGTTCCTGTATCAAATCTAAAAATGCGTCTGCATACTTGTCGAGCTTACGCTGACCAACACCGTTAACCGCCAGCATTTCACCATAAGACGTGGGTAAAATTTCAGCCATATCAATCAGTGTCGCGTCACTGAAGACCACATAAGGAGGCAACCCATCTTCATCAGCAATACTTTTTCTCAACTTACGCAATTTGGCAAACAACTTTTTATCGTAGTTTTTGCTCGATAGTTTGTCCGATTTTGCACTGCGCGCTGCGGTATCTAATCGAGGAACGGCCAGCTCTAACTTCATTTCACCGCGCAACAAGGGCCTGGCTTCTTCTGTCAGCTGCAAGGTTGAATTGCGGGTAATATTTTGCGAAAGCAGCCCTTTATGTATTAACTGACGAAAAACACTGACCCAATAATCATGGCTGTGATCGCGGCCAATCCCGTAAGTGGATAATTTGTCATGCCCATTTTCCCTAACGCGGATATTTTGCATGCCGCGCAGTACTTCCACAACATAGCCAATACCAAAGCCTTGATTCACACGATAGACACATGACAACGCTTTTTGCGCCTCTTGGGTCGCATCAAAACGCTTGGGGGGATCAACACAAATATCGCAATTACCGCAGGGTTTCTCCCTATACTCACCAAAATAATTGAGCAAGACCTGACGACGGCAAGTTTGTGCTTCTGCAAACGCGACCATAGCATTGAGCTTATGGCTTTCCACTTGCTTTTGCGGCCCCTCGTCTTTTTCATCAAGCATTCTTCGTAACCAACCGATATCCGCAGGGTCATACAACATCATGGCTTCTGCAGGTAACCCATCTCGACCTGCTCGGCCTGTTTCCTGGTAATACGATTCAATATTACGTGGAATATCAAAATGCACGACAAATCGAACGTTCGGTTTATTAATCCCCATACCAAACGCAACCGTCGCAACCACAATTTGAATGTCGTCTCGCTGAAACGCTTCTTGCACATAAGCACGTTCATCGACATCCATTCCCGCATGATAACCTGCCGCTCGAATGTGGTTATTACACAGTTTTTCCGTCACCATCTCGACTTTCTTGCGACTGCCACAATAGATAATGCCGCACTGACCTTTATTGGTTTGTACGTATCGAATCACCTGAGAAACAGGCTTGTGCTTTTCCACCAAATTGTAATGGATATTCGGTCTGTCAAAACTGCCGAGGTAATCGTGCGGGTTAACCAAATTCAGGCGATGGATAATATCGCCGCGCGTGGCGTCATCGGCGGTTGCCGTTAACGCCATAAAAGGCACATGAGGAAAGTAGTTTTTCAGCTGCCCTATCGCCGCGTATTCAGGGCGGAAATCATGACCCCACTGAGAAATACAATGTGCTTCATCGACGGCAATCATGGAGAGATTGATATTTTGTAAGCGTTCAATGAAATCATGCATCAAGACACGTTCAGGCGACACATAGACCAATTTTAGGTCGCCACTGCGCATGCGATTGTAAACACTGATGAGTGCTTCTCTCGACATAGTAGAGTTAACACATTCAGCCGCAACCCCATCGGCCTTAAGCTGATCGACCTGATCTTTCATGAGTGAGATCAGTGGCGATATCACCAAAGTCAACCCAGTGTGAACAAGTGCCGGTATTTGATAGCAGAGCGACTTGCCTCCACCCGTCGGCATAATGACCACGCTATCTTGGCCAGACAAAGAAGCTTCTATCACTTCTAACTGCCCTTGACGAAAGTGTTGGTAGCCAAACACATCTTCTAGGATAGTTTGTGGCGATGCTTCAGATTGTTGTGCAAGCAAGGTCGAGGTCATTAAATATCTCAAATATGGGTCGAATCAAGCCGCGAGGTTTGGCTTTTGGACCGACATTGTAGTGGGGAACGCTGAGGAATTAAACCGCAATATTAGTTAGGCTAATACCTAGCCAACTCGTATACTGCTGATCTTCCATAGCTCACAAAATAAATAAGCGACCGTTCATGACGATAGAAGAACAGCAAAGAACCCGACAAGGCGTTATCTTCGCCATTGGTGCCTACACAATGTGGGGCATCGCACCGATTTACTTCAAGTTATTGGACGGTGTCTCGGCGATGGAAATTCTGAGCCATCGTGTGATTTGGTCATTTTTCTTGTTGGCCGGTTTGCTGCACGTTGGCCGACGCTGGCGTGATGTACGCGACGTCATGAGATCAAAGAAAAAAATGATGTACCTACTCTCTACGTCAATTGTTATTGGGTTGAATTGGCTTATCTTTATCTGGGCGGTTAATGCCAACAAAATGCTCGATGCCAGTTTAGGCTATTACATTAATCCATTGATTAATGTTCTTTTTGGCATGCTTTTTCTTGGTGAAAGACTGCGTAAGTTGCAGTGGTTCGCGGTCGCATTTGCAGCCTGTGCCGTTATTGTACAACTGATCGCCTTTGGATCGGTTCCCATTATTGCCATCAGCCTTGCCATCAGTTTCGGCCTCTATGGGCTAATGCGCAAAAAAGTCAGCGTCGATGCTCAAACCGGTTTGTTTATTGAAACACTGTTACTCATTCCCCTAGCATTGATCTATTTGATGTTTATTGCTGACTCTTCTACATCGAATTTCAGCAACAACGATATCAATCTCAATCTCTTACTCCTGTCGGCCGGTATCGTCACGACCTTGCCATTGCTTTGCTTTACAGGCGCAGCGACTCGCCTCAAACTTTCTACTTTGGGTTTTTTCCAATACATCGGGCCAAGCTTAATGTTGCTGCTGGCCGTGCTTATTTATGGGGAAGAATTCACCCAAGATAAAGTGGTCACCTTCGCCTTTATTTGGGGGGCATTATTGATATTCACGTTTGACGCCTATCGCTTTAACCAAAAAAGAAAGCAGCAAGCAAAAAACTAAGCACATAACGAAATGAGATATCATTTAGATCTCGAAATAAGAGAAGCGACCGTATTGGTGTCGCTTCTCTTTTTCTATGCGCTGTAGGCTCGAGTGCAACACTTAGCCATCGGTTTAACCGCCTCTTTACTCCTCTATTTGGCCGTCTAGTCGGGATGGGTTTATGAAGTGATCCTCATCACGCTCAGTGCCACGACCTGTCAAAAATAACTAGATATGCTCTTTATGTGAATTAAAATTCAATATCAATTTTGCAGCTATCGCCTACCCAGCTTGTAAGAGATCTCTTACAACAAGGTAAGTCAATATCGCTTTATCAGCGAGAGATAATCACCAAAATTATGATAAGCCCTTGATTATTAATGATACGTACTTTTATTAGCCAGGGTTTCCATCGATAAATCTCTGATCGCCACGTTGATGAGAATCAGAGAAAGCGTAATATTAACTCTGTCGGAAGGATTCTGACACGGAACAGGATACTCCAAGGACTAGGTTATCTTCAGGATGAAGATTCGATTATTCAGGATGAGTAGTCGGCAAGGATAGCGAAATGGACATTGAATGGAAGCAATAGTAACTAGGATGGTTACTACTATGGAAAGACAATGGACACCTCTGGATGAGGCAAGGACTGAACATCAGGATGATGTAAGGGACACCGCTCAAGGAATAAGTGAAGCGCGCTAACGAGGATTGTTGGCAGACCAGGATAAGGTCATGGACACCGCTAGGATGGCGACGAAAGGAATACGCTGAAGGATTACAGCACACTATCAAGGATTAGATGCATGGAGCACCTATAGTAGCCGGATTGCTGCGAGTAAGACTATAGACCCCGACGAGCGCAAGCTCTCGGGGTTTTTCTTTATGTTCTACCTATTCGACACTTATCTTATTTATTCTACAATCAAAAATTCTAACGCAGTTATCGAGTATTTTAACCAGCTAGGGTGAACCGTTATTGACTACGATTGGAGTTATCTCAATCGTAAAAAAGGTGCGCTATATGCACACCTTCTCAATCATAACGAGACAGACTCTTCTATTACATTTGCTCTAGTTTGGCGTAAGCCGTCACCAACCATTTGATACCTTCACCGTTAAAGGCAACTTGAACCCGGCCCTGAGGCCCACTGCCTTCAAAATTAATGATGGTCCCTTCACCAAATTTAGGATGCTTAACCCTAGAGCCCAAACTAAATCCAGTCTCATTAAAGCTCTCTTTCACTGCCGTTTGACTAAAGCGCCCAGCACTGGTTGGTCTGCTTACTTGCGCTTTCATCCGAACTTCATCGAGACACGTTTCAGGCAGTTCTTTAATGAAGCGAGAGGGTTTATGGTATTTATCTTGCCCATACAGACGGCGCATTTCGGCATAAGTGATGTACAGTTTTTCCATAGCACGAGTCATCCCTACGTAGCATAGACGGCGCTCTTCTTCTAGGCGTCCTGCTTCTTCAGCCGACATCTGGCTTGGGAACATGCCTTCTTCTACACCCACCATAAAGACCATCGGAAACTCGAGACCTTTCGCACTATGGAGTGTCATTAGCTGAACCGCATCATCAAACTCATCAGCTTGCCCTTCTCCAGACTCCAATGCAGCGTGCGTCAAAAATGCCGTTAGCAGGGTCATTTCTTCCGCTTCTTCCGGCTTTTCAAACTGACGGGTTGCGGTCACCAGCTCTTCCAGGTTTTCAATTCGAGCTTTCGATTTTTCACCTTTCTCTTGTTCATACATCGCAAACAAGCCAGATGACTTAATCACGTGGTCGGTTTGCTCATGCAAAGGCATGTCGATCGTGTCATCTTCAAGTGCCACAATCAGTTCAACAAAACGACTCAAAGCACTGGCAGCACGCCCTGCTAAGACTTTCTCATCAAGCAAGGCAACACAGGTTTCCCACATGGTTGCACCACGATCACGCGCCGCGAATCGAATAGTTTCTAAGGTTTTATCGCCAATGCCACGGGTTGGCGTATTCACAACTCGCTCGAACGCCGCATCATTATTGCGATTCGAGATCAAACGTAAGTAACTTAAAGCGTCTCTGATTTCTTGACGCTCGAAGAATCGCATGCCGCCATAAATTCGGTAGGGCAAACCCGCTTGTAAAAGTGCTTCTTCCAGTACACGGGACTGGGCATTGTTTCGATACAACATCGCGGCATCATTCAACGCGCCGCCTTTTTCTTGCCACTCTTTTATTTTGCTCACGGTAAAGCGGGCTTCATCAAGCTCGTTGTAAGCGGAATACACCGAGATGGGTTCGCCCTCGACGCCATCGGTCCAGAGTTCTTTGCCCATTCGCTCGGTATTGTTAGCGATCAATGCATTCGATGCTTCAAGAATGGTTTTGGTGGAGCGATAATTTTGCTCCAGGCGAACCGTGTTAACACTGGGGAACTCATGGGTGAATTTTTCAAGGTTCTCTATTTTTGCACCACGCCAGCCATAGATTGACTGGTCATCATCGCCCACAATCATTACGTGGCTATCAGGCCCTGCCATCATACGAAGCCAAGCGTATTGAATGTTGTTGGTGTCTTGGAATTCGTCGACCAGAATGTGTTTAAAGCGAGCCTGGTAATGCTCTCGGATGAATTTATTGTCGCGCAGTAATTCATGAGCACGCAGTAAGATTTCAGCAAAATCCACCAGCCCAGCGCGATCACACGCTTCTTGATAGGCTGCGTATATTTTCAGGTAGGTTTTAGCAATGGGATCATGGTAAGCGTCAACATGATGAGGGCGTAATCCTTCATCTTTTTTACCGTTTATCCACCAGGATGCTTGTTTCGCAGGCCATTGCTTTTCATCGAGATTTTGCGCCTTAATTAAACGGCGAAGCAATCGCACCTGATCATCTGAATCTATAATCTGGAAGTCTTCTGGCAGCTTTGCATCCAAATAGTGAGCACGTAGAATTCGGTGACAGATCCCGTGGAAGGTTCCATTCCACATTCCAGATGAACTGCCCATCATCAACTCGTCGATGCGCCCACGCATTTCTGCTGCCGCTTTATTGGTAAAGGTCACCGACATAATCGAAAACGGAGACGCTTGCTCTACCGACATCAGCCAGGCTATACGGTGAACAAGCACTCGTGTTTTACCACTGCCCGCCCCCGCAAGAATAAGAAGGTTTTCTAGCGGAGCGGCAACCGCTTCACGTTGTTTATCATTAAGGCCATCAAGTAGTAAGGAAGGGTCCATCACGCTACGCCACTGGTTATTTATACATAAAAAGAGATTATAACCTAAACAACAGCGTCAGATGAGACAAAAACCAACAATTTAATTGTTTGTTTTTTAGCCTTTAAATCAAAGAGATAAATACGAAACAAATAAAAAACGTTAACAAATGGTAAATAAATTGAAAGTTTCTGTGTCGAATATCTATCTTCTCACTTAAGCAAGCTAACACAGCTTGCGACCCAAACTAACGATAAAGTCTGAGGAAATAATAATGAAAAAATCAAATCTTGCTGTTACTGCTGCTGTGACTGGTCTTATTGCTTTAGGTGGCACAATGCTTACGGCTGCACCTGCGATGGCTGCTGAAAAAGAGAAATGCTACGGCGTTTCTAAAATGGGTAAAAATGATTGTGCGACCAAAACCAGCTCATGTGCGGGTACGGCTAAAGCCGACAATCAAAAAGATGCCTTCGTCGTTGTGCCGAAAGGCTTGTGTGGAAAACTGACAGGCGGCAGTACTGAGTCAGCATAAAAGCTCAATAGTCTAGTGTTGCTAGGTCTATTTGCTCAACAGGTAGACCTAGCAATAATCAACGTCAGCATTTAACCGCTATATCCAGCATATTAAAAAGTAGGAAGGGATTCGTTTTGACAACCTATCACGATCACATCGGAGTGGGATTAAGAAGCCCGCACATCACCTACTTTCAAGCTCAAAAGCCCGAATTAAATTGGCTTGAAATCCATAGCGAAAACTACTTCCAACCACATTCAGCCCCTCGTCAAAGCTTACGTCGCTTAATGAACGATTATCAGATCAGTTGTCATGGAATCGGTCTGTCGCTAGGTAGTGTCGAACGAGTAAATACTCAGCACTTAGCACAACTCAAACAACTGGTTAATGAAATCAATCCCATCATGGTTTCTGAGCATTTAAGCTGGAGCGAAAACGGGGGGCACTATTTTAACGACTTATTGCCACTGCCTTATACCGAAGAAGCCTTGGCGGTGTTTTGTCGAAACGTGCAAGAAGTCCAAGATGCACTCAAGCGGCCAATTCTTATCGAAAACCCATCAAGCTATCTCAAATTTAATCACTCTACCCTAACCGAGTGGGACTTTCTCACCGAGGTGCAAAAACGTACCGATTGCCGATTGCTGCTCGATTTAAACAATGTTCATGTCTCGGCCTTTAATCATGGTTTTAACAGCCAAACCTACCTAAACGCCATTAACGCGGATATGGTCGACGAAATCCACCTGGCTGGCTTTACGGTTAAACAGTTAGACAAAGGCGAGATTTGGATCGACACACACAGCCAACCCGTCAGCGACGAAGTTTGGGCGCTTTATCAGCAGTGGATCACGAAACACGGCAGTCGTCATACACTGATTGAATGGGACCTCGATTTACCATCGCCAGAAAGACTGCTCCAAGAAGCAGAAAAAGCGAACCAGATCCTGTTGTCTGCGATTTCTTGCAAGGAGGCTTCATGAACACCTCACTGGCTCACGTACAACAACAGTTTGCTAAAGCACTGCATTATCAAGCCAGCGGCGATGAATGCCTGGTTGTAGGCGATCACTTCAGCGCTGATGAACGCATGCAAATCTATCGAAATAATTTCATTATTGGCCTTAGCGAAACATTAGAAGCCACCTATCCCAATATTCTGAAATTAGTGGGAGAAGAATGCTTTACGCAAATGGCACGGCAACACGTACTCACTCAACCGTTAACTTTAGGCGATGTGACGTTCTATGGTGAAGGGTTTGCCCAAACCATTGAACAGTTTCCAAACGTCATCGAAGCCGCGCCCTACCTGACTGAGGTCGCTCGTTTTGAATGGAGCTTAGATACTGCGCAGCAATGCTTTTCGCAGCACCAAGACTCTCGTTCACTACAGCCTTTAGCAAACCTTGCTCAACTGTCGAGTGATGAGCACAGCCAACTCCAGTTTCACCTTGCCCCTGGTGTGTCACATTTTGCTTCGAGCTGTGCCGTGTTCTCATTGAGTGTCGCCATACAAACAGAACGGTTCGAAGACCTAGATATTCACACACCAGAAGTTGGGGTGATCGCCTGTCATCCTGATGGAGCTGCTTGGAGCGCCAAACTCAATCATGAACCTTATCAATTGCTGATGAACTTACAAAAAAAAGCAACGCTAGCGGAAATTGACACGTCCTTATTGACTCACCTTGAACAACTGATACGCCTAAATTTAGTGGTGGGCTTTACTATTGCCAGCCCTAAGGAGAAGCACCATGAGTAATCAAATAACCAACATTATTGACCCGTACAATACGCTTATCGCTAAGCTACAAGGCGTCTTTGTTCCATTATTGCTGCTGTTTTGCCGACTCTGGGTTGCTTGGGTCTTTTTCAATTCGGGTTTGGTGAAAATAGCATCGTGGGAAAGTACCTTGTATCTGTTTGAATACGAATATGTGGTACCACTCTTGCCATGGGAATTGGCTGCCTACACGGGGACGGCGGCTGAACTCATTCTTCCAATATTCTTCGCACTTGGCTTGTTTACAAGACCGATGGCCGCAGTATTATTTTTGTTTAATATCGTCGCCGTTGTCTCTTACCCCTTACTCTGGGAACGTGGTTTCTATGACCACCAGCTATGGGGGCTGATGATACTTATTGTGGTGGTTTGGGGAGCAGGCCCACTTTCTATCGACAAATGGTTGAAACAAAAACTCGCCGATTCATCGACTTAATGACGCCGCTGATACCACGCCAAGACGTTCACTGTTGTTAACACTAAAAAGCCACTCTTTCTGTTATTCAAAGAGTGGCTTTTTGGGTCTATTGTCTCATTTCAGATTGCGCTCTTTATTTAGTGAGCGCTCTTTATTTAGTGAGCAATCTGCCTAAATGTTAAAATATCGGCATTAAGCTTCAATACCCGCATGTCTTAGCATGGCATCGATCTGAGGCTCACGCCCTCTGAACTGTTTAAACAGCGTCATAGGTTCGTCACTGCCACCCATTTCTAAAATATTATTCAGGAAGCTTTTTCCTGTTTCCTTGTTAAAGATGCCTTCTTCTTCAAAACGAGAGAATGCATCCGATGACAACACTTCCGCCCATAAATAGCTGTAGTAACCTGCGCTATAACCACCTGCAAAGATATGACTAAAGCTATGAGAGAAACGATTCCACTCAAGGCTTGGTAATACACTTACTTTTGATTTCACTTCGGCCAAGGTTTCTAAAACACGTGGGCCAACCTCAGGATCAAATTCCGTGTGGAGTGTGAAGTCAAATAGGCCGAACTCAAGCTGACGCATGATAAACATGGCCGATTGGAAGTTCTTGGCTGCCATCATTTTATCCAACATCGCTTTTGGCAACGCTTCACCGGTTTGGTAGTGACCTGAAATAAACGCTAACGCCTCTTCTTCCCAACACCAGTTTTCTAAGAACTGACTTGGCAACTCAACCGCATCCCAAGGCACACCATTAATACCAGACACGTCGCCCGCATCCACCTGAGTGAGCATATGATGAATACCGTGGCCAAACTCATGGAACAAGGTAACAACTTCATCGTGGGTAAACAATGCAGGCTTATCACCGACGGGTTTATTAAAGTTACACGTTAAATAGGCAACCGGGCTTTGCAGTTCGCCACTTTCGGTCATGCGACGTCCTCGACAATCATCCATCCATGCACCACCACGCTTGTGCTCACGCGCATAAAGGTCAAGATAAAAGCTGCCACGAAGCTGTTCGTTAGCGTCAAAGATATCGAAGAAACGAACCGATTCGTGCCATGTATCGACATCTTGGCGCTCTTTTACTGTCATGCCAAACACACGGTTAAGCACTTCAAATAAACCACTGACTGCTTTCGACTCAGGGAAATATGGGCGAAGATCTTCATCTGAAATTTCGAACAAATGCTGCTTCTGCTTTTCGCTATAGTAAGCGATATCCCACAAGTTCAGCTCGGTTACGCCGAACTCTTTTGCCGCAAACTGGCGCAACTCTTCCACTTCTCGCATCGCTTGTGGTTTGGCTTTAACCGCTAGGTCGTTCAAAAAACCAAGCACCTGTTCTGGCGTTTCTGCCATTTTGGTGGCCAATGATTTTTCGCTGAAGGTATTAAATCCGAGCATACGAGCGATTTCATGGCGCAATTTCAGCTGCTCGGCAATCAGATCAGTGTTATCCCATTGACCCGCATTCGGGCCACGGTCAGACGCGCGAGTCACGTAAGCTTGGTAAAGCTCTTCACGCAGCGCCTGGTTATCACAATACGTCATAACCGGAAGGTATGACGGTATATCTAGCGTCAGCAAGTACCCTTCAAGTTCTTTCGCTTCTGCTGTGGCTTTCGCTGCTGCAATAGCAGACTCTGGCATGCCCGCAAGCTCGCTCTCATCGGCAATCAACTTGCTCCAGCCCATTGTTGCGTCGAGAACATTATTCGAAAACTGGGAGCCCAGCTCTGACATGCGCTTACTAATTTCACCGTAGCGGTGCTGCTCATCCGCTGGCAAACCAATACCGGAAAGCTCAAAGTCTCGCAATGAATTGGTGATGCACTTTTTCTGCGCGTGCGTCAGGGTGTCAAACTCATCGCTCGCCTGAATACGCTGGTACGCTTCAAACAGCCCTTTGTGCTGACCGACCCATGTGCCGTATTCCGATAAAATCGGTAAGCAACTTTCATACGCTTCGCGAAGCTCTTCGCTATTCATTACCGAGTTTAAATGGCTCACTGGCGACCATGCACGACCCAGCTTATCGTCGGCTTCTTCAATTGGTGCAATCAGGTTTTGCCAACTAGGGTTGCTATTGTCTTGTAAGACTTGTTCAATTTTTTCACGACAATCAGCAATTAATTGTTCAACGGCTGGCTTTACATGCTCAGGCTTGATCTGAGAAAAGGGCGGTAAATCAGTGAAAGTTAATAGCGGGTTCGACATAAGCAATCCTTTTGACGGTGAAGCTAATTAGTAAGAGACAAAGCAAGTGTGCTGATCTCGAAATTTGTTATTTATAGTAAATACTAAATATAGGTAGGTTATGGAAATTTCAATAGTGGCGTATAATCCTCTTAACAGTATATTTCAATTATGCGCACTTTATCGATGAGTGTTTGAGAGTCTAATTTGCTAAGTTATCGCCACAGTTTTCATGCCGGCAACCATGCCGATGTTGTTAAGCACATCGTTCAGAGCTTAATACTGAACGCCTTACAACAAAAAGAGAAGCCATTTGTCTATCACGACACGCATTCTGGGGTAGGCCGTTATGACCTGACTCACGAATGGTCAGAGAAAACCAGCGAGTACAAACAAGGTATTGCGCGTCTTTGGGCGCAAGAGAATATCCCTGAAGATATCCAAAGCTACCTAGACGCCATCAAACAATTGAATGACAGTGACACGCTGCGTTATTACCCCGGTTCGCCTTGTGTTGCCCGTGCTCACCTACGCCCTCAAGACCGAATGGTACTCACCGAACTGCATCCGAGCGACTATCCCCTGTTGGAGCAAGAGTTTCATCGTGATCGCCAGGTGAGAATTTATAAAGAAGATGGGTTTCAACGCCTAAAAGGCAGCCTTCCACCTAAAGAACGCCGTGGTTTAGTCTTGATTGATCCCCCTTATGAACTTGCTAAAGAATATCGAGATGTGGTCACGGCCATTGCTCAAAGTCACAAGCGTTGGGCGACAGGGATTTACGCGATCTGGTACCCTGTAGTGAATCGCTGTGATATTGAAGATATGATTGAGGGCTTGGAAGGCCTAGGCATTCGTAACATACTGCAAATTGAGCTCGGCGTTTCACCGGATACCAATGAGCGTGGGATGACCGCATCGGGTATGATTGTCATCAATCCGCCATGGAAGCTGGAAAGCCAAATGAAAGAAATTTTACCTTTCTTAAAAGAGGCGATTGCACCAGCAACAGGACACATTAAAGTCGATTGGATTGTGCCAGAGTAAATGGTATGAAATCATTCATTCGAACATAAAGACTTATAATAAATTAGAGAAAGGAAGAATAATGGCAACTCATTTTGATTATATCTGTATCGGCGGCGGCTCTGGCGGTATTGCCTCTGCGAATCGCGCGGCTATGCACGGTGCTAAAGTTGCACTGATTGAAGCTCAAGATCTTGGCGGAACCTGTGTGAACGTTGGTTGTGTTCCTAAAAAGGTCATGTGGCACGGTGCTCAAGTTGCTGAAGCCATTAACTTGTATGCAGAAGATTACGGTTTTGATGTTGAACTGAAAGAGTTCAAGTGGAACAAAATGATCGAAAGCCGCCAAGCGTACATTGGCCGTATTCACGAATCTTACGATCGCGTTTTAGGTAACAACAAAGTTCATGTGATCAAAGGTTTTGCGCGTTTTGTTTCTGGACAAGGTGTCGATGCCAAAACGATTGAAGTGAACGGTGAACACTACACAGCGGATCATATTCTTATTGCTGTGGGTGGCCGTCCGACCATTCCAAACATCCCAGGTGCTGAATACGGTATCGATTCAAACGGCTTTTTCGATTTGAAAGAGCAGCCTAAACGTGTGGCAGTGATTGGGGCTGGTTACATCGCCGTTGAAATTGCAGGTGTACTACACGCGCTAGGGACAGAAACGCACTTATTCTGTCGTAAAGAAACCCCTATTCGCAGCTTTGACCCAATGATCATTGAGACACTGGTTGAAGTGATGAACACCGAAGGCCCAACGCTTCATACCAACTCGGTTCCAAAAGAAGTGACTAAAGAAGCCGATGGCAGCCTAACCCTTCACCTAGAGAACGGCAACAGCCAAAATGTTGATGAGGTGATTTGGGCTATTGGCCGTCATCCAGCAACGGATGCTATCAATCTTGAAGCGACAGGCGTTGCAACCAACGATCGCGGTTACATCAAAGTTGATGAGTACCAAGAAACCAATGTGAAAGGTATCTACTGTGTTGGCGACATCATGGAAGGCGGTATCGAGCTGACCCCTATCGCGGTTAAAGCGGGTCGTACGCTGTCTGAAAGACTGTTTAATGGCCAAACCAACGCCAAAATGGATTACGATCTTGTTCCAACGGTTGTCTTTAGCCACCCACCTATCGGCACCATTGGTCTAACGACTCAAGAAGCGGAAGAGCAATACGGCAAAGAGAACGTTAAAGTCTACACCTCTGGTTTTACGGCGATGTACACCGCGGTAACCAAGCACCGTCAACCTTGTAAGATGAAGCTTGTCTGCGCAGGAGAAGATGAAAAAGTCGTGGGCCTGCACGGTATCGGCTTTACAGTAGACGAAATGATCCAAGGTTTCGCCGTTGCAATGAAAATGGGCGCAACCAAAGCCGACTTTGATGCAGTCGTGGCGATTCACCCTACTGGTAGCGAAGAATTTGTAACGATGCGTTGATCGAACAATACTCAACGATGCAATGCAAAAGGGCTTAAGTTTTCACTTAAGCCCTTTTTTATGATTCAACCTTGAATCGTTTACTGGATTAACTTTATCGAGCCGTCGATGTGCACATCTCGCTGAGGGAATGCGATGACAATACCCTCTTGCTCTAACAACTCATCCAATCTAAATCGGATCTGACTTCGGCTGCGACGCAAGCCACCTTCAACCTGTGAATCTATCCAATAAATAACTTCAAAGATAAGTGCATTATCACCAAAGTCTTCAAAAGAGACAAAAGGAGCGGGCTCGGTCAATACCTCTTTCTGCTCGGTTGTGGCTTGTAAAATTAAATCCGCGACCTTTTTCGCTGGTGAACCATAGGCAACCCCAATACGTACCGAAGTTCTGACTAGCCTATCTACTAGCGTCCAGTTCACCACGGTATTCTCGAGTAGTTTGCTATTTGGGATCAGTAAATGAACACCATCCACACGACGAATACGTGTAGAACGCGTATTTATCTGCTCCACAACTCCCTTGGCATTTTCAACTTCAAGAAAATCACCAATACGTATCGGCCGTTCCCACATGAGTATCCAACCGCTAATGAAGTTGTTAATTATGTTTTGGGCGCCAAAACCAAAGCCAATCGCTATTGCTCCGGAAAGAAAAGCAAAGGCTGTGATTGGCACATTAATAAAGTCCAACGTGGTAATGATGAGTATGCCAATTGCAATAACATACAAAACACGTTGCAATAAATGTATGACATTGGGGTCTGTTTTTTTACTGGTCAATCGTCTGGTAATGGCACGGACTGCGTATTTAGTCACGACAAAACCGATGATCAATACCGCCGGAATCAGCAAAATATCACCCAGAGAAACGGGCTCGCCCGAGACTGTGATGACATTGTGCGCCAATACACTTTTTATTTCTTCAAACACCCACTACTCCTTCATTGCTAAGGTTACGAACCGATAAACACTTTAGAGGGATCGACCAAGCAACGATCGCCCATTGCTTCACGCCCAAAGAGCATTAAATAACTCATATCAGAACGATCCGTTAAGGTAATCTCAATAGGCCAAGTTTGCTCACCTAACACCATGGATGTCTTTATGACATAACGCTCTTCAACTTCACCATTTGACGATTTTACATTTCTAATGTCATTAATCGCGGCAACACAACTCACGACTGTATCTACATTATGAACGTCAGGGTGGATATCAAAGCTTACGTGCGGTTTACCGTTCTTTTTTATCTTCACAATATTATCAACATGCAATGACGAGGTTTTTGCACCAGTATCAACACGAACGTGCATGTTTTCTATCGACAAATCGGGAAGTGCAATCGACTCCAATCGACCGATAACGATTTTTTTTGTTTTTGGCATAGCATTAGCCTTCTTTCGTCGGGATTAAATCATCAATAACATTTTCAATATGTTCGGCGATATCTTCGTCATCTTCTGAAAAATACGCGATATGGAACATCGCTTCGCCTTCTTGTACTAAGGGGATATTTTGCTGACCAATAATAATGCCGGAACGGCTGGCAATCACTTTGTCGATAATATCGCCATAAGGGCTGCCAATGTCGGCCAAAACATCGCCTTTTACTACTTGCTCACCAAGATCAACCTTATGATTCACAATACCACTGGCGTTGGCTCTGAGCCATTGACTGCCATTGGCAATAAACGGTTCTTTTTTCAACTTTTTAGACCTTGCTGAGCGTCTCAACATCCCTAAATGCTTGAGGACATTCACGATCCCTTTCATACCTGCTCGAATTGAAAATTCATCAAATCGCAGCGCTTCTCCTGCTTCATAAAGCAGAACTTTGGTTTGATTCTTCACGGCAGATTCACGCAAAGATCCGTCGATAATATTCGAGTTCAATACAACCGGTACACCAAACTCTAGCGCGAGCTCTTTGGTTTCTGGATCTGAAAGATTGGCTCTAATTTGCGGTAGGTTCGAACGGTTTATCGCCCCCGTATGCAAATCGATACCATAGTCACAATGCTTAACGATCTCATTAAGGAAAATATGCGCTACTCTGCCGGCCAAAGAGCCTTTAGCCGAACCAGGAAAGCATCGGTTAAGGTCACGTCTATCAGGCATATACCGGCTTTGGTTCACCACACCGTACACATTCACCATTGGCACGGCGATAACTGTGCCACGCGTCAATTTGAACTTTCTCTGGCTGATTAGGCGTCGTATTATTTCAATACCATTGAGCTCATCACCATGAACCGCAGCGCTAATGAAAATCGTTGGCCCTGGTTTCTTGGCGCGAATAATATAAACCGGTAATGACACATTGGCATCGGTATAGAGTTTCGCAACAGGTAGTTCAATTTTACGCTGTTCACCGGGCAGTATTTCAAATTCACCAATTCTTAGTGTGTGCATAATGTTCTCAATATCCGTGTAACCATGACGATAGAAACTTAATGAACGCATAGGGTTAAAGGGTCAGTAGTGAAAGAGCCAGTGGTTTAATGACCAGCTCTTCATCTTTTCCTGTGAGTGTTTAACCTTTGCCGCGTGTTTTATTGTGGTGCGGTTTCGCGCTTTTCTCAATAAAGCTAAAGACCATGCCTGCCACGTCTTTTCCTGTGGCGGTTTCGATGCCTTCAAGCCCTGGTGAAGAGTTCACTTCCATAACCATTGGGCCACTTTGAGAACGAAGTAAGTCCACACCACAGAAATTCAACCCCATCACTTTGGCTGCATTAACAGCGGTTTCGCGTTCTGCTTTGGTGAGTTTCACGACTTCAGCCGAACCACCTCGGTGTAAATTAGAACGGAATTCACCTTCTGCGCCCTGACGCTTCATAGCTGCAACCACTCGGCCACCGACAACTAGGCAACGAATATCAGCACCACCCGCCTCTTTGACGAACTCTTGTACTAAGATATTCGCTTTCAGCCCCATAAACGCTTCAATAATGGCTTCTGCCGCTTTTGCGGTATCGGCCAATACCACCCCAATACCTTGTGTTCCTTCCAGCAACTTGATCACCACGGGTGCACCACCAACATTTTTGATTAAGTCTTTAATATTGTCTGGCTTGCTAGCGAAACCCGTTCTTGGCAAACCAATGCCTTTACGAGATAACAATTGCAATGAACGCAACTTGTCACGAGAGCGGCTGATTGCCACCGATTCGTTAACGTTAAATGTGCCCATCATTTCAAACTGTCGCGCAACCGCGGTTCCGTAAAAAGTCACAGAAGCACCAATACGAGGAATAATCGCATCGTACATTGGCAGTTCTTCACCGTGGTATCGAACAGTTGGGCGGCTGCTCGTAATATCCATATAGCAGTGCAAGGTGTCGATAATATCAACTTCATGTCCCATGGCTTCGCCCGCTTCTTTTAGTCGGCGAGTTGAGTAGAGATTTGGGTTTCTTGAAAGAATGGCTATTTTCATGGAATGTGCCTTTTTAGTCTGCGTATATTGGCTAGTGATTTGATTTTCGGGAAGTGTATAGTGGGTATCGAAAACAATAAAACGATAAATTATTGTCGGTTTAATAAAAAAAATCGATTAGACAAGGGGTTTATGTATGAAAATCGAACTATTGACGACCTTTTTGGAAGTAGCCCGTACGCTGCATTTTAGAGTCGCATCCGAAAACTTATATCTAACCCAGTCAGCGGTGAGTGCAAGAATCAAATTACTTGAGGAAGAGTTAGGGGTCTTGCTCTTTGACCGCAGCCACAAAAACTTAAAAATGACCGCGGAAGGTCATCGCATGATTAAGCACGCCAACGACATGATTTTCATGTGGAACAAAACCAAGCAAGATGTGGGCATAGCCGAAAATGATGCTCACCAATTGGTGATCGGCTCAGTGATGTCCATTTGGGATATCGTACTTCAAGGATGGCTAAAGAAAATCCATCGCAACATTGATGACGTGAGCTTGTACACAAGTACCTATTCCCCCACCGAGCTTCGAAAAAATGTGTTGAATCGCTTGATGGATGTGGCGTTTCTATTCGAACCTCCGTTTATTGACGATATGAAAACTGAAAAGGTAGCAACGGTCCCTTTGTACTTAGTCACCACACACCAAAATACCCAATACCAAGATTTACTGCTCGATGATTACATCGTGGTCGATTATGGTGAATCGGTAAATAGCCAGCATACTCGGGCCTTTAAAGATGTTGGGGCGGCAAAACACCACATCAATCAACCTAGGGTGGCGTTAAACTTTATTTTGGATGCCGGAGGAAGTGCCTACTTGCCTAAACAAATGGCGTTTGAATATGTCTCAAACGATCGATTGTTTATTGTTGAAGATGCGCCTATCTATTCTCGTGAAATTTATGCCATTTATCTCGAAAAAAGCCATAAAGTCGAACTGATAGAGCAGGCGCTGCATTTATTTCCAGGTGTCGAGATCTAGCTTTTGCTTAGAACCAATTTTTCTTTTTGAAAATCCAAACTTGAATGGCGACGACACCCATCAACAGCAATGTGAAGATAGCAAAAGAAGCACTATTTTCTGCGCCGGGGATACCACCAACATTGATCCCTAACAGCCCAGTCAGAAAACCCAAGGGTAAGAAGATCGCAGCAACAATTGATAACACATACATACGATTGTTCATCTGCTCAGCAAGGCGATTACTCAGCTCTTCTTGACTCACCGCGGCTCGGTCTTTTATCGAATCTAAATCTTCAATATAGCGAACCAAGTGATCGAGCGTTTCCCGCAGTTGAATTTTTTCTTCCATTGAAAACAGAGTGATTTTTTCACTGAGCAATTGCAGCATCGCTTCTTTTTGTGGCGCGAGATACCGCCTTAAAGAAATAATTTGCCGACGCAAAACAGAGAGATCATTACGCAAGCTATAATTGGTCGCAGTGATGATATTCTCTTCAATATCCGCCACTTTTTCTTCTATCTCGTTGATGGTTTCACTCATTCTCGAAATGAGCTTCTCGGTTAAATCAATGACGAACTTTGGTGGTGAACCAGGTCCACTTCCTTGCTCAAATTCATTGGCAATATCTAGCGTTGAAAGCAATTTACGGCGACGGGTGCTGATTACTTTGTCTTTTGTGACCCACAAACGAATAGAGACCATATCTTCGGGGTTACTGCCTGCCGCTAGATTTACCCCCCTTAGTGATATCAATAACCCATCACCCAGCACCGTTGTCCTTGGCCGCGTTTCCTCGTTGAGAAGCGCATCAATCACAATCGAGTTTAGCTGGCTGTGCTCTCTGAGCCATTCGATGGTCGCTTCCGAGGTGTAATCAAAATGAAGCCAGTGTGGTCTATCAATATTGACTATTGAGTCAGGTGCAATCTTTTGGGAGTCTCCATTGTGATCAAAATAGAAACCATATACGACATCAGGAATTTGCATTATCTACCTTTACAATAGTGTATAGAAAAGAGAGCTCGATACCGAAAAACGCTCACTGCTAACTGCTAACTGCTAACTGCTAATTGAGTTAAGACGTGAAAATAAATGAAAGGTTTAAAGACGAATCCATTGACCCTTTTCTTATTTATCATCAGCAATTTCACATTAACAACTTAACGCGACTAATACCCGACTAATGTTACTTTTCCTTGCTCGGAGTCTCCTATTTCACACGAAAAGTCGACTCGCTCTTCGGGGCCCTTTGCAAACAGCTTTTCCAACTTTTCGAAGGTATGGGGCAGCAAGCTAACACTCTTTAGACGTAAGCTTTTTTTGGTCCGATTATCTAAAAAGGCTAAGGCTGTATCCGTTAGGGTTTTATGACATGAGTCTAATATCTCTTTACTGACAACCCGACTATCAAGGGCATGCTGAAAGTCTTTTTCTGTCAATTTTTTATTCCCTTGGGCAAACAAGCAGATGGCTTGCAGATCAAGTAATGCAATGGTTTTGGGTTTTTGAGTTTCGCTATCCACATACATAGCCATCAAGCATGGCAGTTTAGTTTCATCAAACTCTTGAGGGTGGATCATATACAGCGTCATATCATCAGAAACGATACGCTGCATGTGCTTTTCAAGCTGAGACACTTGAGGAAGAGCAAGGTCGCCTTGATATTCTGTCGGCTCACCCAACATGCCTTTGTCGCCTATCGTGGTGGTCAGCGGGCGAAGGTGCTGATGTAAATCCTCATCTTCAAACGGTTTCGACTGTACAAATAACGCGCCTGCATTCTGTGCTTTAACAATCAACTGCTCATCATCGACCATGGTTATCATCGCGGTCTTGATATCTGGATTGCGTTCGGTGACTATTTCAATCAACTCTAGCCCCGTCATCCCTGGCATGTACCAATCGGTCAAAAGGATATCGGGCTTCCACTCTTCCACCAGTACCAACGCGTCCGCACCGCTATCCGCTTTATTAATCGATAAGCGCATATACGGGTATTTTTCAAGTGACCGCCGAACAATTTCCAACGTCGCTTTACTGTCATCAACAATTAGAACCTTCACAAACTTTCATCTTCCTCGATGTAACCTGTTCAAAGTATAGGCACAAATTTTTATAACGACTAAACTTACCTGTTAAGTAAACCACTGCAATAAGTGAATAATATGTCAATAACGGATTTACTGACTGAAGAAATTCTCGGGATGCTCGCCATTGATCTTGGCTTAGTGATTCTGAGTGGTTGGTTCATTATTCTGCTCCTCATCATTCGAGAGTTTCGAAAATTTGCGCACGGGTTCAACAAACCAAGCACAAGCAAAGGCATCGATGACAATACTCTGCATCTGTGCCAACAGTCCGTCGACAACGCCCTTAATTATGCCTCAGAGAACAACGACACACTCACTGACTTGATTCAACTGCAACAGGCATTAGAAAGCCAAATGGCACTGCTGCGAAGCTCTACCGCCCAGCATGTGAGTGCAGAGGAGCAAGCTTCCATTGATGATTTAAATCTTAAGCTAAATAAATCTCATAAACTCATTCGAAAGCTCAAAGGGGATTTGAATAAAAGCGTCAAAGGATTACAAATCACGAAGAAAAAGTTATTTTCACAAACAGATACGGTCGAAGGTTTGCGTGAACAAAATGCGCTTCTCGAAAAAGATTTCGAGAAACTAGAACAAGAATATATTCAGATTAGTGAAGCAGGAGGGTTCCAGGACCTCGCCATTCAGTATCAAACCGAAAAAGAGCAATTGCTTAATACGATTGAAGAATACAAACAGCAGGCTGAGCAAGGCGGCAGTCATGAAGATGTCGATGCGATGAAACAAGAGCTAAAAGAGGTTCAGCAGCAGATGCAACACCTCAGCAAAGAGAAAGATTTTGTTGAAAACAAATACCTTCAATTAGCTAAAGAGATTGATAAACCGTCGTAGTCCCTTACCGTATTATTTGACACACACGATATTCAAAAGAGAGGTCCCTTTCAACTGACTGACCTTTCCGCTGGTGAACAGCCCTTTTTTCTCGTATCCCCAATAAGGCAAGTGCATCGGCCAATTGTTATCAAGCATGATTTCCGCCGCCAGTAACGTTTCCCATTCCTTTTCTAACGGTAAACGCATACTCATAGCATCACACACTTCGGTCGCCGCGGTGTAATCTAAGCGGTTCCATGGTAAACCATGCTCCATATAAAATTGGCCGTCTTGGTCATTGGTGTAAGGGACTCGATACTCAAGCCCATCGATAGTCGTGGTTAAACGAGTCACGACCTTTTCGGTATCACGGGTCTCTTGAAGTGTCGAGTTTTCTGCGACGACTGGCGCGATAACCGGAACGGCCACTGTCGCTGATGGCTTAGCGGCG
>NZ_AJYQ02000100.1 GCF_000287055.2 Vibrio genomosp. F10 str. ZF-129
ATGTGAGAGTAGGACATCGCCAGGCTTTAAATTCGACTTGTCTCGATGAGACGAGTCACCATAGAGCTCTAAGTTTTCTTAGTGTTTTATGTTGACTTTCAAAGTGGAAAGCGTATTATACGCGTCCTGCTTAAGTGCTAACGCACTGAAAGCATTCTCTTTTTAGAGAAAAGCTCTTTAACAATTTAAACCTATCAATCTG
>NZ_AJYQ02000101.1 GCF_000287055.2 Vibrio genomosp. F10 str. ZF-129
GTGTTCATGTTTGTCATGGTCATGATGTTCATGTTTCTCATCATGATCATGGTTGTCATCACCTAAAGTATGAGTTACGGATTTATATTCGATATGACATTTTGCTGAGCTATTTAAAGAGACCACATTGCTTGCTTCATTGAGCATTTTGACAGCGCTTGCTAATTGCTCTGTTTGCTGTTCATTTTGGGGTTGGTGTTCAAAGCCAACAACGTCAGCGCCAGGCGCGGTAATTTCAATCAGTAGTTCATGGGCATCTTGCGCAATATTGAACTCGACATGACCATGCACATGGGCATCATGCTGACGGAAAGTGTCGTCTGCAAGAGAGGAAAAGCTCAAAAGTAAGCCGATACTGGTCGCGATAGTTGTCTTAATTTGCATTGGTTCTAATCCTAAATGGTTAATATAAAATACACTATTGTTCATCGATCAGTTAAAGCGGCGGTGAGCGAGCCAAATAGGCATAAAAAGAAGCAGCAACCGTGTCTGCCACGTAAGTCAGTAACGGACTGTATTGGATTACAGTCATGTCAGCGATTGCCAGTGAATGGTTTAGACCATGACCTAAGCTAGAAAAAAGTTCGCATTGGTGTTGATTGTGATGTTCAGGCGTTAAGTCGGTTTGATGTTCAATGTAGGCGAAGTTGAGCCACAAGACGGCGATCAGTGCGCAAGCAATGACAAATCTATTCACAGATTGTATTGGCTGAGTTGATGGCAAAGGGAAGGTCCTATGGATTTTCAATGTTATAGTATAACAATAAGCCTTGGGAAAATGTCAGCACAATTTGAACTAACGTTAAGAACTTTTGTTTATGTCCACTTCTGTGTTGACTTAAAAAAGCGATAGCATTCAGGCCATCGCTTTATTTTGTTATGGATTTTCCAAATGATCGATTACAACTGTTCACGAATGAGCGTTAATACTGATGTCACGTCATTGTCATCTAATGCGCCTTCTTTGATAAACAGAACTTCACCTGATTTATTTTGAACGATGATGGCGGACGATTCGTTTTCTAGCCCCCAGGTTTTGGCTACCACACCATCGGCATCGAGCACCATCGATGACCAAGGAAACTCTTCTTTACTGGTTTCAGCTTTAGATTTCACAATAGAGCCGGTTCCCCACATCGCATCATCTTGATTAATAATCGTGGTCGTTTGGTACGCTTCTACTGGAAATTTTGCGGCGGTAATGGCTGCCATAAGAGGCGCATTGAGTTCTTTGGAGCTGCCGCGTCCTGCAATGGCCTGAATGACCCGAACTTTACCCAGCATGGATTGATTGTCCCAAGGTTGGTAACGGGTTTCATTATCCGTCAGCATGATTTCACCGTAGTTGGTGACCTCAACATCAATCACGGGTTGGCCCAAAGATAGGTTATGAGCCGCAGCGAAAAATGGAGAGCAAGCAAGTAGTAGGGTAACAAGTGGTTTTTTAGTCATTATTTTTTCCTTTTAATTACGCCGAAAAAGTATAGTCCCAAGCCAAGAAAAAGGCTGATAATCAAATGGCTAAGCTGTGATCTTGATGGATTATTTGACAAAGCACACACCAGTGCCACCTAGCCCGCAATACCCATTAGGGTTCTTTGCCAAATACTGCTGGTGATACTCTTCCGCATAGTAGAATTGGCCTGCTGGCAGTATTTCGGTCGTAATGATGCCTTTTCCTTGCTCGGTCAATAGTGCTTGGTAGCGTTGTTGCGAATCTATAGCCGTGTTTGCTTGCTCTTCATCATAGATATAAATAGCCGATCGATATTGAGTTCCGGAGTCGTTTCCTTGTTGCATACCTTGAGTCGGGTTGTGTCGTTCCCAAAAATGCGTCAGAAGTTGTGAAAAAGAAATAACCGCAGGATCAAAGAACACTTGAACGACTTCAGTGTGACCCGTTTGGCCCGTGCACACTTCGTTATAGGTTGGATTTTTTGTGTAACCACCCGCGTATCCAACGGTTGTGCAAGTCACGCCGTCGAGCTGCCAGAATAGGCGTTCTGCGCCCCAAAAGCAGCCTAGCCCCAATAAAACCTGCTGTTGGCCTTCTTGAGGTGAAGGATTGATAGGGGTTTGAGTGACAAAGTGAACGGCTGGCGCCAGGATACTTTCCTCTCTGCCTTTCAGAGCATCTTGAGGTGACACCAAGCTTGTTTTCATGTTGTTCGCGGTTGAGCCCATGGTATGTAATACCTTATTAGTACGGAAGAATGAACAAATTATGCGAATACGTTGACATAGCTAAAGACTAACCGAGTTAATCTAGGTATCATTTTTATTCGCCGTAATACTCATTTTAGGTTTGTAATAATTAAGCATGTTCATTAAGCGATTTCCAGTTTTTATATTCAGCCTTGTCTTATCTGGCTTTGTTAATGCTAACGAAGTTAAGTTAAGTATTGTCGGCTTAGAGGGGGAATTGCTGGATAATGTTGATGCTTACTTGTTGTCGATTCCTGAAAGTGATTATGAAATCACACTGCGTTTTAAGTCTCGTTTGAGTAATAGCATGACCGAAGCGCTTAATGCCCTCGGATACTACAACCCTAAGTTTCGCTTTGAAGTTATTGAAGATAAACAGCTCATTGTCCATGTGGAGAAAGGCGATCCCGTACTGCTTACTGAACTTGATATCATCGTCACAGGCGAAGCTCAGCAAGACCCTGCCTTTTCAAAACTCATTGCAGAAAGTGGATTGACGCTAAATCAACCCGTGAACCATGGACGTTATGATGCACTGAAATCATCCATTCGCAGTCAGGCTTTACAAAAAGGGTACTTTAAAGGTGATTTTACTAAGAGCAGCTTAGAAATCGTGTCAAGCCAAAACAAGGCGATGGTGCGCTTACACTACGACAGTGGCATGCGTTATCACTTTGGGTCTACATCGATTTCTGGTAGCCAAATCAGAGATGAACGGGTTCAATCTTTGCAGCCATATCAAGCAGGCGATCCTTACCTTGTGTCAAAGGTCGGAGAATATAATCAAAACCTCTCTAATACCGATTGGTTTTCTTCCGTCTTTGTTGAGCCGGATTTAAATCGCTTAGATGAAGGTCGTGAGCTCCCTATGAAGGTCTCTTTATCTCCTCAATCAAGAAATCAATTTGAAACCGGCCTGGGTTATTCAACCGATGTGGGCGTTCGAGGAACCTTGAAGTGGAATAAACCTTGGGTGAACGATCGTGGGCACAGTTTTAACAGCAGTATTTCTCTGTCAAAGCCAGAGCAGAGTGTTGTTGCTGGTTATAAGATCCCGTTAGATGATGCGTTGCATGAGTATTATCAAATTCAGTACGGTATGAAAAAGGTCGATAGCCGCGATACCAACAGCCTGGAATCTAACCTGTCTATTGGCCGACATTGGTTACTTGATAATGGTTGGCATCAAACGGTGAGAGCACGCTATTTGATTGAAAACTATGAACAAGGGTTACAAGACGATGTGGGCCACTTTGTTTTGCCTGGGGTGTCCTTTTCTCGTACACGTACCAAAGGTGGAAGCATGCCCATGTGGGGGGATCGTCAAACCATAACGTTTGAATATGGCGATCCAGCTTTATTGTCTGAAACCCGTTTAGTGCGTTTGGTTGGTGGAACTTCATGGATTAGAGGAATCGGCAATAATCACCGAGGCTTATTTCGGGTTGATGGAGGCGCTAACTTTACGGAAGAGTTTGAAAAACTCTCCCCATCATTGCTGTTTTTTGCCGGGGGTGATAACAACTTACGTGGCTATAGCTATGAATCCATTTCGCCAAAAGATGAAAGTGGTGCATTGACCGGGGGCCAATATATGGTGACCACCTCGTTAGAGTATCAATATCGCCTAGTGGGTAATTGGTGGGTAGCGGCTTTCTATGATTATGGTAGTGCATTTAACCAAAAAGCCGACTTTAAAGCGGGCACGGGGGTTGGGGTTCGATGGGCATCGCCAGTGGGGCCTATTCGGCTTGATTTTGCGGTAGGATTAGATGCAGAAGAGGGCGATGAATATCAGATCCACTTTACACTAGGACCTGAGTTATGAAGAAAGTCGTCTTAAAATGGACAAAGTGGCTGTCCATTACAGTGACCTCGTTGGTGGTACTGGTGTTGGTTTTCGTGATTGGTTTGCTGTACACCAATACGGGTTTAAACGTGCTTGTATGGGGAGCGCAGAAAGCGGTGCCTCAGTTACAAGTTGAAAGCACCCAAGGTTCTGTATTTCCTCGATTTACTCTAAAAAAAGTCGCTTTTCAGGATGACGCGTTATTGATTAAGTTTGACGCTCAATCATTGACGCTTGCCGTGAATCCGAGTTGTTTTTTAGAGCCATCCATTTGCATTAACGATCTGGCCGTCGATGGCTTGCATTTTTCAATGCCAGAGCTGGCTGAATCAGAAGAATCGGAAGCTTCAGTTAACACAAATGATAAACCTTTTAAATTATCTACCCCTATTCCCATTCAAATTAGCCGTGTCAGGCTATCCAATATTGATCTCGATATTTTACAAAACAGAGTCACTTGGAAAAGCCTAAATACCGGAGCAAGGTTCCAGAACAATCAGCTGCGACTATTCCCGACCCTTTGGCAGGATATTTCGCTATCTTTAGCGCCTTCAGTGGATAGGGGAGACAGCTCATCGACGTCACCTATAGAGGACAATTCAGACCCTAGCCCTATCGTATTGCCCCCGTTTACGATGCCATTATCGTTAGTGGTTGAACGGTTCGATATTAAGCAGTTTAAGCTAAAGCAAGAGTCGCCGATTTCAATCAATCATCTCGGGTTAGAAGCGAGTGCTTCTGGTTCAAAGGTAGTCATTAAGACGCTTGATCTTGATATGCCAGAAGTGAACGCTAATTTGGTTGCCGATGTTGAACTTCAAGGGGCTTACCCACTCAATGCCAAGTTATCTGCTGATGTGAAACACCCTCAAGCGAATGGGCAAAAAATTGCCCTATCAGCCTCGGGAAGTGTGGCTGATCTTACCATTGAAAGTCAGTTGAGTGGATTAATAAAAGCCCATTTACAAGGAAACCTAAAACCACTAGAGCCGACGTTGCCGTATCAACTCTTGCTCAGCAAAGCTAATGCACAGTGGCCTCTTACTGGCGCGGCTGATTATCAGGTAGCGATTGATAAACTGTCCAGTTCGGGCAGTTTAGAAGGCTACGAACTTGATTTAAAAGCGGGCATCAAAGGGGTGAGTCTCCCTGATCTCGATGTTGATGTGAAAGGCAATGGCAACCTAGAACAAATCGAGCTGCGCGAGATAGCATTATCAACGCTTGGCGGAACTGTTGAGGGTGAAGTCTTTGCCAATTGGAATGCGCCCATCAATTGGCAAGGAAAACTTCACCTGAATCAAATTCAGCCAGGCCTGTATTGGCCTGAGGCTGAAGGGAACATCAGCGGTGATATTCATACCCAAGGTTCGTTAACTCAGGAAGGGGGGTGGATAACCGAGACCACGGTCATTGATATCGACGGGATTCTACGAGACTACCCGCTTAATATTGCTGGCTCATTGTTCGCGTCCGATAAAGAAGGGAAGGGGGCATTCAGCATTCAAACCCCAAGTTTGACACTTGCTCACGGGCCTAATTCTGTCCAGGCGAAAGGAGAGCTTAGCCAAACTTGGCAGATGAATGTGGCTTTAAATATTCCTGATCTCGCCAAGTCGGTGCCTGATCTTAACGGATCTGTGGTAGGGGATGTGTCGTTAAAAGGGAAGCTTGAAGAGCCGAGCATCAACCTAACATTAACCGCAAACAACATCGATTGGCGTGAAGAAGCAAGCCTGCAACAACTGACGATCTCTGGCGATCTTAAACCACTCCCAGAACCTTATGCCGACCTTCATTTACAAGCGAGTACTATTCAGTATCAGAACAATGTAGTTGATAGTGTCGATCTTAAACTCGCAGGATCACTGAATGATCATAACCTGATGCTAGAAGTGGGATCCGATATTGTGGCGACCAATCTCGCCATTTCAGGGGGGCTTCAGCAAGAGCCAACGCCAAGCTGGAGTGGTGATTTAGAACGTATGTTGTTCAGTACAGAGCAAGGTCAGTGGACGTTAAATAAGAGTACACAGCTTGGTTTTGATGTTGATAGTCAGCAAGCGTTTGTCTCTGCGCACTGTTGGCTGCAAGCTAATGCGTCAGTGTGTCTTGATAACGACACCAGTGTTGGCAAGAAAGGTGAAGCGCAATTGTCGGTTACCCGGTTCAGTTTTTCTCAATTGGCTGCTTTTATGCCACAAGGTGTCGTCGTCGATGGAGAGGTGAATGCTCAAGCGCTCGCCAACTGGGGGCCTGACGTTTCACCGGAGGTAGCCGTTAATGTTCAAATACCAAAAGGTCAGTTCAGCGGTATGCCAGATGCCCCCTTAGTGATTGGCTGGAATTCGATGGCGTTTAATGCAAATCTTGCTGAAAACCAACTGCAAGCCAATTGGTTGTTAGACTTTACCGATAATGGCGAGTTGTCAGGTGATATTACGATCCCCAATATTGCTGTTGCAGATAAAGAGTTAGCCGGTGATATTCGTGTGTCTCAGATTGGATTGGATTTTCTTGCCCCGCTTCTTGGTGAGTACAATGAGTTTGATGCGCAGATCAATTCACAATTGGCGTTAAGTGGCTCACTCGCTCAGCCTAAGGTGATAGGCGATCTAAGAGTCGATGATCTCATACTGAAAGGTGAGGTCTCTCCTCTGGATATCCAGAGCGGAGAAGTGGTTGCTAAATTTTCAGGGACGAAAGCCAATTTAGAGGCAAACATCGATACTCCAGATGGGCCACTGAGTATTGAAGGCGATGCTAACTGGACGGTTCTTGAGGCCTGGAATAGCAATATTCGAGTTTTTGCTGATAAGTTGTTGGTCAGTCAGCCTCCGATGATTGAAATGAAAGTGAGTCCAGACATGACGATCAGTCTATCGCCAGAATACGCTAAGGTGACGGGAAGCATCGATTTACCATGGGGTAACATTGTTGTAGAAGAGCTTCCACCGAGTGCTATTGGTATTTCAAAAGATCAGGTTATTTTAAATGAGCAGCTCGAACCTATTGATGATTCGAGCTCGAGTATTTTTGCTATTGAAACGGATATCAACATTTCTATTGGTGATGAATTCACGTTGTCTGCCTTTGGGCTCGAAGGCAATCTAGTGGGTAAGCTGAACGTCACGCAAAAAGACAAAGGCCCAATCATTCACGGTGAAATTAATATTGTTGATGGGTCGTATCGATCTTTTGGTCAAGAGTTGGTGATCAATGAAGGGAAGATTTTAATGAATGGCCCGGTGGATCAGCCTTATGTTGCCATTAGTGCAATTCGGAATCCAGATAATACCCGAGATGATGTTATTGCAGGGGTGCGAGTAGATGGCCCGGCTGACGAGCCTAGCGTCACGATTTTCTCTGAGCCCGCTATGCCACAAGCAAATGCGTTGTCGTATCTACTGCGAGGACAGGATATCGACGCTGAAACCGGCGGTAATGCGATGACAACCACTTTGATTGGCCTGAGTTTAGCGAAAAGCGGTAAGGTGGTTGGCGAAATTGGTGAAGCTTTTGGTGTCCAAGACCTACAATTAGATACGGCGGGTTCTGGTGAGGATTCTCAAGTTACAGTAAGTGGTTACGTGCTGCCAGGGCTGCAAGTTAAGTATGGGGTAGGGATTTTCGAATCCATTGGGGAGTTTACCGTCCGATACCGTTTAATGAGTGATCTTTACCTCGAAGTCTTATCGGGTGCGGATAATGCCGTGGACTTACTTTATCAATTTGAGTTTGAGTGATCTTTTTTATTCGATACACGTATTGATACGTGAAATAAAACTAATGGCTATCGGGTCTCGTTGTAAGTAGATGAACGGTAGTAGTTATTGGTTCAACTTCATGCAATGGGGGATAAACAATGAAGTACTTATATTTATTAGTGGCCTTATTTACGGTGGGCTGTGCACAGGTACAAACGCCAGATTCATACGCTGAGAACGATTGGTCTGAATTTGGTAAGCAAAGAGCAATAGATGGCCAGCTGTATGATTCTCAATCAAGGCTAAATAAGCTCGATGAAAAAGGTGTGCTCAACGACAATTTATACATAGCGTATGGTAAAGGTTACCAAGAAGGTAAATCAGAATACTGCGCCCAAGATGCTCGTATGCTCGGCGCGTCAGGAAAGCCTTACCGAGGAATATGCGATGACGTAAACGTATTTTTCCGAGCGGATTATGACTCTGGCAGAGAGTCAGGATCTTTAAGGTAGAGACATCGATGTTGATTTGTAGAGTCTTAGCTGCTTCATGTGTTGCAGGCAGCTAAGCTTTTCCACTCTTTTCGTCAATACACATCGTTCTTATGTTTGAGCTCGTTTAAAAGACTGAACAATCTCTTCTTTTGCTGAATTGATATCTTCCCAGCCTTCCACTTTTACCCATTTACCACTTTCTAATTCTTTGTAGCGCTCAAAAAAGTGCGTGATTTGTGCTTTTAGAAGCGTTGGGATGTCATCGACATCTTGAATATTGTCGTATTCCTTTGATAGCTTTTGATGCGGTACTGCAAAGACTTTCGCATCTTCACCTGATTCATCACTCATTTTTAATACGGCAACCGGTCGACAGCGAATCACCGATCCAGGTATCAACGGAAAAGGCGTCGGGACCAGTACATCGACAGGATCACCATCCAAAGAAAGGGTGTGATTGATGTAACCATAATTACATGGATAAAACATCGGGGCTGACATGAAGCGGTCAACGAAAACGGCACCCGTGTCTTTATCTACTTCGTACTTGATAGGATCTGCGTTCGCAGGAATTTCGATAACGACATAAATATCGTCAGGCAGAGATAGGCCAGCAGGGACGGTTTTTAGACTCATTTCGAGCTCCTCTAAGGAATAATTAGTAAGTCATGTAAGTCTAGTTGGTAGATTTAGAATTGAAAAATATCGCTTCTTTCATCATTTTCGATGAATGTGTAGGAAGTGGTGTGTTATTTGAGAATGGCGTGTTGTTTAAGAAGGGCGAAGAGAGCGATGACAACCTTGGCTGGCGGTTACTGAATTGAAGAAAGCAAGAAATAAAATAAGGTAAGCGAACGTACTCAGCGCTTACCTTTAATTTTAACGTTATAAGTGATCAGTCTTGGTTCTTTTCAATGAATTCTTCAACTTTTTCAACCATGCTTTTAGAGCCCGTAAAAAAAGGCACGCGTTGGTGCAACTCAGTGGGCTTTAGATCCATGATGCGATTAACACCATCGGAAGCAGAGCCACCTGCCTGTTCAATGATAAATGCCATTGGGTTGCATTCGTACAACAAACGCAGTTTACCGTTAGGGTGGCTTTGAGTGCTTGGGTAAAGGTAGATGCCGCCTTTAAGCAGGTTACGGTGGAAGTCTGAAACCAGTGAACCGATGTATCGAGACGTATACGGGCGACCATCTTCCGGCACATTTTCTTGGCAGTATTTAATGTACTTTTTTACCCCTGTCGGAAAACGAATGTAGTTTCCTTCATTGATAGAGTAAATTTTACCATCGTCGGGCGTCATCATATCTGGATGAGAAAGACAGAAAGTGCCTATCGAAGGATCATAAGTAAAACCGTTCACGCCGTTGCCTGTAGTGTAAACCAGCATGGTCGATGAGCCATAAACGACATAACCTGCGGCAACCTGCTTATTCCCAGGCTGAAGGAAGTCTTCCTGTGTTGGAGGAGTTCCAACAGGGGAAACACGGCGATAAATAGAGAAAATCGTACCAACAGAAACGTTAACATCGATGTTTGATGAACCATCCAGCGGGTCCATTAGCACAACATATTTCGCGTTTTTGTTCAGTTCTTTATTAAAAGCAACGGCTTCATCTTCTTCTTCACTGGCAACACCACAAACTTGATCGCGCGCTTCAAGTGCCGCTTTAAATTTGTCGTTCGCGTACAGATCCAACTTCTGTTGCTCTTCACCTTGAATGTTATCAGTACCGACAGCACCAGTAATATCGACTAAACCAGCTTTGTTGATTTCTCTGTTTACGATCTTTGCAGCAAGTCGAATCGAAGAGATAAGAGATGAAAGATCACCGCTAGCGTGGGGGAAGTCCGCTTGTTTTGAAACAATGAACTCGCCAAGGGTGCGCATTTCAGACATGTTATATCCTTAACAATTATGAGTGTGGGGGCATAGCGATAACGATTGCCTCTTGTTGGGCTGTAGGTCATCACACTCATTGTAGTGTAAGCGTTAGATCTTATTTATGGTAATGAACTAACCGCTTGAGTTCTCAATTCATTTGTCGATTTCCAGCGATTTACATTCGCGCTTTCTTTTGATGTTGAAATGGCGATAATGAGAGTCTCAATCGAAAATCACTTCGTAAGGCACAGTTGTATGCATATTCATATCTTGGGAATTTGTGGCACATTCATGGGAGGCGCAGCGGTCTTAGCTCGTCAACTCGGGCATAAGGTCACCGGCTCAGATGCCAACGTGTATCCACCAATGAGCACCTTGCTTGAATCTCAAGGTATTGAAATAATTGAAGGTTTCGATCCTTCTCAGCTAAGCCCTCAACCTGACTTAGTCGTTATCGGTAATGCGATGAGCCGTGGGAACCCTTGTGTCGAGCATGTATTAAACAGCAATATTCGTTATACGTCTGGCCCACAATGGCTTCAAGAATTTCTGCTGCATGACCGCTGGGTTTTGGCTGTTTCGGGTACTCATGGGAAAACAACGACTTCTAGTATGCTCGCTTGGATCCTTGAATCCTGCGGTTACCAACCCGGTTTTTTGGTGGGTGGGGTTCTTGGAAACTTTGGGGTATCAGCAAGGCTAGGTGACAGCATGTTTTTCATTGTTGAAGCTGATGAATACGACAGTGCTTTTTTTGATAAGCGTTCTAAGTTTGTGCATTACCATCCACGGACCTTGGTGATGAATAATTTAGAGTTCGATCATGCCGATATCTTCGATGATCTTGAAGCGATCAAGCGCCAATTTCATCATTTGATCAGAACGGTTCCCAGTAATGGGCGTATTTTCCATCCGCAGCAAAGCACAGACATTGATGATGTTCTAAAGCGTGGCTGTTGGAGTGAAACCGAATCTATGGGCTCTCAGGGGGATTGGCGCGCGGAAAAAATAGTCAAAGATGGTTCTGTCTTTGATGTGTATTTTAAAAATCAGTGTGTGGGGCGTGTGGACTGGGATCTGGTGGGTGATCATAATGTCGAAAACGCGCTGATGGCGATTGGCGCAGCGAGACACGTTGGCGTCACTGCGGATTTAGCTTGCGACGCATTAGGGAAGTTTATTAATACTAAACGTCGACTGGAGTTAAAGGGTGTGGTGAATCAAGTGACGGTCTACGATGATTTTGCCCATCATCCAACTGCGATTGATCTCACCTTGGATGGTTTACGTAATAAAGTAGGTGATAAAAAAATCATCGCGGTGTTAGAACCACGCTCTGCAACGATGAAGCGAGGGGTTCATAAAGACACCCTCGCTTTGTCACTCTCAAAAGCGGATTTCGTCTACCTGTATCAACCAGATAATATCGATTGGTCGCTTCAAGATGTGGCAAGCCGATGTGAGCAGCAGGCGTATGTGAGCGATGATATCAATGAACTTGTCGCTAACATCGTTTTAGAAGCTCAGCCTGGTGATCACATACTCGTCATGAGTAATGGCGGATTTGAAGGTATACATGGCAAGTTGCTTGCGGCATTAGAAGCGCTAAGTTCTTCTCTCAATAACCCTAACTAGTAAGTGACCGATAAATGAAAACAGCGACGAATAAAGCCATTACCTTAGCCTTTACTGGTGCATCGGGGGCTCCTTACGGAATGCGTTTATTAGAATGTTTGCTGGCCGCCGATTATACCGTGCATTTATTGATCTCATCCGCGGCCAGGGTGGTCTTAGCCACGGAACATGATTTGAAATTACCCAGTGGGCCAGACGCCTGCAAAAAAGCATTGGTCGAGCATTTAGGGTGTGATGGAGATAAGCTGCTTGTCAGTGGCAAAGAAGATTGGTTTTCTCCCGTGGCATCGGGGTCAGCAGCGCCAAAGCAAATGGTGGTTTGCCCTTGCTCAGCAGGAAGTGTCGCCGCGATAGCACATGGTATGTCTGATAATCTCATTGAACGCGCCGCAGATGTGGTGATGAAAGAGCGTGGCCAGTTGTTACTTGTCGTTCGTGAAACGCCGTTTTCTACGCTTCATTTAGAAAACATGCACAAGCTTTCTCAAATGGGCGTCACTATTATGCCTGCTGCACCGGGTTTTTATCATCAACCCCAATCGATTGAAGATCTTGTGGATTTTATGGTTGCTAGAATTTTAGATCATTTAGGCATCGAACAAGGTCTTGTTCCTCGTTGGGGATACAAGAAGTAGCAGCGTTAAATGATTCACCGGGTTAATTGTTGAATAAACGTTAATCTTTATAGATAAGTTTCTCAATACCACATACAATCGAAACCACTCATCGGGGAGCCAGATACGTTAACCGTATTCGCTGAGATCAAGCCAAGCTTGGGACCCGTGTTATTACGACGCTGATAGAAGTGATCGTGATATTGAACCTGAACCAGATAATGCTGGCGTAGGAAATGAGTGTGGATGAATCAATACGTGTAAACACTGTATCTGATAGAGATTCCACCTGATTATCTACGCTGCTCAACCAAGGAGAGAGCAGTGAAAACCCCTCTAAATCTATTTACCTTAGCGGCCATAACGTCTTTATCAGTGGCCCCTCTATCGCTTCATGCAGCAGAAACTTTAACCGTATACACTTACGATTCATTTGCTGCAGATTGGGGCCCAGGTCCCGTTGTTGAAAAAGCCTTTGAAGCCCAATGTGGGTGTGACTTGAAATTGGTCGCGCTTGATGACGGTGTGTCTATTTTGAATCGCCTTCGCTTAGAAGGGAAAAACAGCAAAGCGGATATCGTTTTAGGTCTAGATAACAATCTTATGGCAGAAGCGAAAAAAACAGGGCTGTTGACCACTCATGGTGTTGATACTTCTTCTGTAACGCTTCCAAACGGTTGGAATGACGATACCTTTGTCCCTTACGATTATGGCTACTTTGCTTTTGTGTATAACAAAGAAACGCTGACTAACCCACCAAAAAGCTTAAAAGAATTGGTTGAACAACGCGATGACCTGACCGTCATCTATCAAGATCCTCGCACCTCAACACCAGGCCAAGGTTTACTGCTTTGGATGAAGTCGGTGTATGGTGATCAAAGCACTGAGGCATGGCAACAATTGGCGAAGAAAACCGTGACGGTTACTAAGGGTTGGTCTGAAGCCTATTCCATGTTCTTAAAAGGAGAGTCTGATTTAGTGCTGTCTTACACGACATCGCCTGCTTATCACCTCATCGCTGAAAATGATGACAAATACGCAGCGGCTAACTTTTCTGAAGGGCATTACACACAGGTAGAAGTAGCGGCCAAAGTGAACGGTTCAACCAATCAAAAATTGGCTGATGAATTCATGGCTTTTATTTTGAGTGATGAGTTTCAGTCAGCGATGCCAACGGGTAACTGGATGTACCCTGTGACGGGGATTGAACTCCCGACAGGCTATGAAACATTAACTGTCCCTGAAAAAGCATTAAGCTTCAGTTCTGATGACGTTGCGACAGAGCGTAAAACATGGATCAGAGAATGGCAGAATGCATTAACCATGTAATCAATGCCGATGATGTTGGTTGAGAATCTATTTTGAACGCCATTCCTAAAATAGGTATTTGGGTCGCGATTGCTATCGCGACCTTTGTTATTTCTGCGTTAGCAGCGCTGTTGTTTGAAGCGCCTTCACTGGACATGCGTCAAATATGGAGTGATCCGTATTATCGACATGTCACCAAGTTCAGCTTCTATCAGGCATTGCTTTCAAGTTTATTGAGTGTTGGTTTTGCCATTCCAGTGGCTCATGCTTTATCGCGTCGCCATTTTAAAGGCAAAGACCTCTTACTTAAATTGTTTGCAACAACATTAGTTCTGCCCGTATTAGTGGGCGTGTTTGGTTTGCTCGCCATATACGGTAATAGTGGGTTGATATCCGTTTGGTTACAGAAATTCGATACTGCGATGCCATTTTCAATTTATGGGTTAAATGGGATCTTGCTCGCGCATGTTTTTTTCAATCTTCCCTATGCGAGCCGATTACTTCTGCAAGCATTGGAAACCGTGCCCGCCGAACAACATAAACTTTGCGCACACTTAGGAATGAGCCACTGGACAAAATTTAAATGGGTGGAATGGCCGAGACTGAAGCAACAATTACCCCATGTTTTTGGCTTAGTGTTTATGCTCTGTTTCACCAGTTTTGCTACCGTAATGGCATTGGGTGGCGGGCCAAAGTCTACAACCATTGAATTGGCGATTTATCAAGCCATCAAATTCGATTTCGATCTGCAGGCAGGTGCTTTATTGGCGATTTGGCAAATGCTGCTCTGTGGTCTTATCGCACTCAGTATTCAGCGGCTATCAGCTCCGTTGTCAGTCAGCACTGGCGCAATGCAAAAACGCCTGTATTTAGTTAATGATACCTGGGTATCGAGAGGGTGGGATTGCTTTTGGATCATCGGTGCTCTATTGCTTGTATTACCCCCATTGTCCATGGTCATTATTAGTGGGATAAACAGCCAGCTTCCACATGTGTTAACCGATGCTCGCTTTTGGTCTGCCTTATGGTCTTCGCTCAAAGTAGCGAGCTTAGCCAGTATTATTGCTGTCACCGTGGGTATTGCTATTCTGGTGACTAGCCGAGCCCTTCGTTTACAAAGTAAATCGCGACAAGCAGATCAAATCGAACTTATGGGAACCATTATTTTGGTGACGCCCGGTTTAGTGGTGAGTACTGGCTTGTTTCTTTTATTACGTAATATCACCGATGTGTTCAGTGTTGCAGGAGTGGTTGTTATTGCGGTAAATGCATTGATGGCGCTGCCTTACGTGATAAAAACACTGGCTCAACCTATGCTGCATATTGCTCAACAGTATCAGTATGTTTGCGCGAGTTTGGGGATGAAGGGGTGGCAGCGTTTTAGAGTTATTGAGTTTCGAGCACTCCGAAAACCGTTTGCTCACGCTTTTGCCATCAGCTTTATGTTTTCGATGGGGGATTTAAGTGCCATCGCCCTTTTTGGTAGCCAAGAGTTTAGAACACTGCCCCTGTATCTGTTTCAGTTACTAGGAAGTTATCAAATGGATGCGGCTGCGGTGGTATCGGTGACATTGCTATTGTTAAGTATCAGCTGCTTTGCTGTGATAGAAACACTGTTTAAAGCCAAGTAAGAGTATCGATAAATGCTAAGTTTAAAAAAGATTGATTACCGCTACCAGCAAGAATCCTTTCGCTTTGATTTAGAGGTTGAAGAAGGCTCGATCACGGCTTTAATGGGGCCGAGTGGGGCAGGGAAATCAACCTTGTTGAGTTTGGTGGCTGGCTTTATCGATCCCGTATCGGGTGCTATTGAAGTGGCCGGTCAGTCTGTTATCGGCAAAGACCCTTACCAACGCCCTTTTTCTATGCTATTTCAAGAGCATAATCTTTTTGCCCACTTGAGCGTGCGAGAGAATATAGGGTTGGGGCTCCACCCTGGACTAAAGTTAACCGATGAACACAAGCTGAAAGTCATTAATGCCGCAGAGCAAGTGGGTGTAGATAGCTTATTGGATAGGCTCCCAGAGCATTTGTCCGGTGGTCAGCGGCAACGTGTCGCTTTGGCAAGGTGTTTTGTGCAAGCTCATCCTATTTGGCTTTTAGATGAACCATTTTCGGCGCTAGACCCTGTGTTGCGAGAAGAGATGTTGGCGCTTGTTAAGCGTTTAGCTACGGAGAGAAACATTACCGTACTGATGGTGACTCATCATGTTAATGATGCCAAAGCAATCGCCAGCCACTTTGCCTTTATTGCTAACTTTCAGGTAGAAAGCACCGGTCGAATCGATCAATTAACCGCTCTTCATTCAAACGTTCAACTGGCTGAATTTGTCAAAGCCGCACAATAGTGCATCGTGTTTAGTGTGATTTTTCCGGTCAGTAAAGACTCTCTTGGGCAATAAAAGTTGGGCAAGAAAAAAGGTTGATGAAAGTCATCAACCTTTTCTGTTTAAACCAATCTGTCTAAAACAAGCTATCTAAAACACGCTGTCGAAAGCCAGTTATCCAAACCAAAGCCTAAATCGGCGTGTTAGTCTTGAGAGTTTTCATGCTGCTCTTTTAACACCTGAAATACTTCACGGAAAGCTTTTGCTGGCTTGCCCGCTTTTTTCTCTTTATTCGCTTGGCGAGAGAGCTGGCGTAAACGTTGGCGATCCGCTTCTGGATATAAATCCATCACATCAGCAATCGCACTATCACCTTCTTCAATCACTCGGTCTCGCAGTTTTTCAATTTTATGTAGCTCTGCAGTCGCTTGTGAGTGTTTGTTACGGATTTTATCTAAACCTGCTTGCAGAGGTTCCGTATCGATATTACGCATAATTTTGCCAATGTATTGTAGCTGGCGACGCTTTGCTTCATTTTTGAATCGCTGTGCATCTTTAATCGCATCAGCAAGGTCTTCGCTCATTGGGATCTTCTTCAACATGGTTGGTGTCAGAGCGACAAGCTCTTCACCTAGCTTTTGTAGTATGTCCATGTCGTGTTTCATTTCGGTTTTACTGACCCAAATGATCTCTTCTTCTGGTTCCCAAGGCGCTTTCTGATTTTTACGTGCCATCTTTTCTGCCTATATCACTGTCTTAAACTAATATTAGGCCTATTTTAACAACAATCGTGGGGAGATTGCGAAATTCTTGTTATCCTAAGCAATATAATTCACAAATGACTCAGATTAGAATTAGATATGGATGTAAAACAGCAAGTCGCTCAACAACGTGTTGATTTAGAAGCCGCGGTCGCGAAAGCCTTAGAGATGGCTTCAGTCAGCTCAGACGCAGCAGAAGTCGCCATTACTAAATCCACAGGTCTTAGTGTTTCGACACGAATGTGTGAAGTAGAGAATGTTGAGTTTAATAGTGATGGTGCGTTGGGGATCACCGTATATCGAAATCAGCAGAAGGGTAGTGCGTCCACCTCTGATCTGAGTGATAAAGCGATAGCTCAAACCGTCGCAGCCGCGTTAGATATTGCTCAGTATACTTCAGCCGACCCGTATGCTGGCCCTGCACCAGAAGAGTTTATGGTCAAGGATATCCCTGATCTTGACCTATTCCACCCGGATACGCCTGATCCCGACTATGCGGCACAAGTGGCGATTGCGACAGAACAGAAAGCCCTCTCTTACAGCGATAAAATAAAGCAAAGTGATGGGGCAAGTTACGATAGCCATTATGGCGTGAAAGTCTATGGTAATAGCCACGGTTTGCTTGCGAGTTATGCCTCTAGCCGTCACAGCATCAGTTGTAGTGTGATTGGTGAAGGGAAAAACGGTGAAATGGAACGCGATTATAGCTATACCGTTGCCCGTCACCGTGATGACCTGTGGACGCCAGAAACTGTCGGTCAGCAGGCCGCTGAGAAGACCATCAGTCGCTTAGATGCCAGAAAACTGAAAACGGGCAGCTACCCGGTTATGTTTGCTTCGGATGTTGCTACCGGGCTTATTGGTCACTTGGTGATGGCGATAAGTGGTGGCAATTTATATCGCAAATCTTCTTTCTTATTGGATAAACTCGGAGAGCAAATTCTACCTGAGTGGTTCAATATCTCTGAGCGCCCGCATGTTTTACGCGGTTTAGCGTCCAGTCCTTTTGATAGTGAAGGCGTATTCACACAAGATCGTGAAATCATCACTGATGGTGTTCTCGCGACTTACCTGATCACCAGTTACGCTGCTCGTAAGATGAATCGACAAGTCACCGGTCACGCTGGTGGCATTCACAACTGGTATGTGAAATCAACCGGTCAGAACTTTGATCAAATGCTAAAAGAGCTTGGCACAGGACTTCTGGTTACTGAAGTGATGGGGCAAGGGGTCAATATCGTCACCGGTGATTACTCTCGTGGCGCTGCGGGTTTTTGGGTCGAAAATGGAGAGATTCAGTATCCAGTTTCTGAAATCACCATTGCGGGTGAGTTAAAAGATATGTTCTCTCGAATCGTTGCGGTTGGCAGTGATGTAGAAACGCGCTCTCAAATTCAAACGGGCTCTATCTTGTTAGATAATATGAAGATTGCTGGTGAGTAAGCTGTTGGTAGATAAAAGTTTGATGTCATCTGATGAAATAAGAACATCCAGCATTTGATTGAGTCGCGAGAGCTTGACTCGATAACATGTAAAAAGGCTTAACATTATTTGTTAAGCCTTTTTATTAAGCCTACTTGGATCGAGCTAGTTGGTGCTCTGATTCCATCAATACAGTTAGATAACGAGCGTTGCCAGCCCAAGGAAGACAAACAATCCGATCACGTCTGTGATTGTGGTGAGCATCATTCCCCCTGCCAATGCTGGGTCAATATCCATTTTTTTAAGTAGGATAGGGATACTCACACCGGCTACGCCTGCAACCAGTAAGTTGACCATCATGGCGGCAGACAGGATCCCACCAAGCACCCAGTCTCCTTTCCATGCGACAACGATAGCACCAATAATCAGAGCCCAAAGAATGCCATTTAAGAAGCCGATGGCCGCTTCTTTTAGTAACAACTCTCGCTTGTTAGAGTCGCCGATATGTCCAAGCGCTAAGCCGCGAATGACCAGAGCGACCGTTTGGTTACCGGCTACACCACCCATTGAAGGAACGATGGTCATCAGCACCGCAATGGCTGCCATCTGCTCAAGGGTTGCTTCAAACATATTGGAAACAGACGCTGCTGTGAGCGCCGCGAGTACATTGACACCAAGCCATACGCTTCGTTTTCGCGCCGATTTAACCACGGGTGCAAAGGTATCCTCGTCATCGTCAAGACCGGCCATACTCATCATGGAGTGCTCGGCATCTTCACGAATGACATCAACCACATCATCGATGGTAATTCGGCCAACTAGGTGTTGATCTTTATCTACGACGGGCGCTGAAACCCAATTTCGTCGTTCAAACAAACTGGCTACATCAGTATCACTGGTGTCGACCGAAATCGCTTCATCAGCGTCATCCATCACATCAGTAATCGGTGTATCAGGTTGGGTTGTTAGTAGGGCGGTTAGTGAAAGATGGCCTATAAGTCGGCTTTGTTCATCAATGACATAGAGAGCATCGGTCGCCTCGGGTAACTCACCTTTCATGCGCAAATAGCGAAGAACAACATCAATATCCACATCCGCACGAATAGTGATGACGTCAGTATTCATGATCCCACCCGCGGTATCTTCGGGGTAAGACAGAGCGGTTTCTACACGTTGGCGATCAGCAATGTCCATTTGAGAAAGGACTTCGCGTGAGACATCATCAGGAAGGCTACGTAAGACATACGCTACATCATCTGTGTCCATCCCTTCGGTAGCTTCAGCAATGGTTTCAGGCGCCATTTTAGAGACGAGTTCGTCTTTAACGTCTTCGCTTAACTCATCAAGGATTTCACCGTAGTCTTCGGGATCGGTTAATTGCCAAAGAACATTTCGGCCTTTGCGTGGCGAGGCTTCCAGCAGGTGAGCGATATCCTCAGGTTCCATGTCCTGCAATTGGCGTCGGACATGAACAAAACGACCGTTTTCCAGTGCATCGGTCACTTCTTGGAGGGTTTGGTGAGCCTGGTCAAATTCAGTTTGCTCTGCCATTGATTCCCCCTAACTCTATATGCTTACAATATTTTGAATAGTAACTTAATTCTATACCTAAGCAACTACTTATGTGACTGAATATTGGATAATAATCGACAGACAAAAACCATCGCAGAGTAGCGATAAAAATCACTCATCTTCTTCAAATCGGTCTTCAATAAGGAGACAAACCGCTTCTAAAGCGTTGATGGAATCGGCACCTTCGGCATTAATCGTCACGTATTGGCCCTGGGCGGATTCTAACATCAATAGCCCCATGACACTGTCGGCCGTGGCTTCTGTACCCTCATGATTAACAATGGTAAGAATGGCATCAAAAGACTGAGCCAGCTCAACGAGCTTAACCGCCGCTCGCGCATGTAGCCCAAGACGGTTTTGAATTAAAACGGTACGGCTTTGTTGCTGCATGCTACCACCTTCCAAATAGTTATGTTGTTGAGAGCATTCTGGCTTGGCTACGAATGATGCTCTTCTAAAGAGGCGTGTCGAATTTGAACGAGTTTGCCTTGCTTTGAAAAATATTCGCCTAATTGCTGAGTCAGATAAACAGAGCGATGCTTGCCGCCAGTACAACCGATAGCAATCGTTAAATAGCTACGATTATTCTTTTCAAGCTTAGGTAGCCAGTTAGAGATGAAGGTTTGAATCTGTTCTTGTAACTGACCCACTTCATCATGATCTTCTAAAAATTCAATGATAGGCTTATCAAGCCCTGTCATTGGGCGAAGTTCCGGCTCCCAATGTGGGTTAGGGAGAAACCTTACGTCAAAAACATAGTCGGCATCATTCGGCAGGCCATATTTAAAGCCAAAAGATTGAAAGACCATGATGAGCTCTTTGCTCTCAGTGCCTTCTACTTTTACCCTGACTGTCTCGCTGAGTTCATGCAGCGATTGATTGCTGCTGTCGATGACTAAATCTGCGTGTTCTTTAAGTGGTGATAGGACTTTTTTCTCTAAAGAAATTGCTTGGGCGAGAGAGGGTTTTGAATCACTTAATGACAGTGGATGAATGCGGCGAGTTTCACTATAGCGTTTGAGGAGCGTTTCTTGGTTAGCATCGAGAAAGAGAACGCTGATGCTGTCGTTTTCTTTTAGTTTTGCAAGAAGGTCATCAACTAAATTCGGTTCTTTGGGCAGGTTCCGAATATCGATACTGACGGCGACGTTCTGTGTGCTGTCATTCACCGATTCCATGAATGCATCTAACAAGTTGACCGGAAGGTTATCTACACAGTAGTAACCAAGATCTTCCAGCACGCGTAACGCGACACTTTTTCCGGCCCCAGAATGACCACTTACAACAATTAGACGCATAGTTGAACTCAGTGATTGATCATGATGTTATACAATTCTTCGTCATTTTGCGCATTACGAAGTTGCTTTAAAACTTGTTTATCATTAAGGCGAGCCGCCATTGATGACAATGTTTTTAGGTGCTCTTTACACTGATCTTCAGGAACAAGTAATGCGAAGAGTAAGTCTACTGGTCGGTTATCGATCGCGTCGAACTCGATAGGTTGCTCACATTGCAGCAGTACCGCAACGGCATGATCGCTAGAGTTCATTCGCGCGTGAGGAATGGCAATACCATTGCCAATGCCTGTGCTGCCAACCTTTTCTCGGCTTAGCATGCATTCAAATAACTCTGTAGAGTCTTGCCCTGTTTGGTTTGCAACGATCTCGCTGATCATTTCAAGGGCTCTTTTTTTACTGGTGCACTGGACGGCACTTTTTGTGCAGTCCAGTGACAATACTTCGCTTAATTGCATGATTAATGACTACTTAGCTTTTCTTTGTGTTTGTTCAGTTGTCTTACGAGTTTATCCACGAGTGCATCTATCGCTGCATACATATTTTCATCATTTGCAGTGGCGTGAATATCTCCCTGATTAATATGGAGGGTAGCTTCAGCGATCTGGCTTACTTTTTCAACCTTCAAAACCACATGAACGTTATTTATGTGGTCGAAAAATCGCTCAAGCTTTTGAAATTTGGTATTTACATAGTCTTGCATTGAATCGGTAAGATCAACGTGATGGGCATTAATATTGATTTGCATAGACTTTCCTTTTCGATTTGTTGCCTTATAACAGGCGTTTGCGCTGACTCGACGGGGCAATCCCCAAAGATTCACGATACTTCGCTATCGTCCTTCTAGCGACCTGAATCCCTTGTTCGGCCAGTAGGGCTGCAATTTTACTATCGCTAAGTGGCTTGGCTGTATTTTCTGCGGCAACCAGCTTTTTGATAAGCGCACGTATTGCAGTTGAGGAGCATTCCCCTCCATTGTCTGTACTGACATGGCTAGAGAAGAAATATTTCAACTCGAAGATACCCCTTGGGGTATGCATAAATTTCTGTGTTGTAACTCTGGAGATGGTGGACTCATGCATTTCAACCGACAATGCCACATCGTTGAGTACCATAGGTTTCATCGCCTCTTCCCCATACTCAAAGAAATCGCGCTGATGTTCAACTATGCATTTAGCAACTTTGAGCAGCGTCTCGTTTCGGCTCTCTAAGCTTTTGATTAACCATTTTGCTTCTTGAAGATTGCTTCTGATGTATTGGCTATCGGGGCTATTACCTTTTCCAAGGCTGGCGTATTGCTGGTTTACTTTAAGCTTTGGCACGCTATCTGGGTTAATGGTAACAACCCACTTACCGTGATCCTTAAAAACAGAGACATCTGGAATGACATATTCAGCGTGGTCTGGCGTAATTCGACTGCCTGGCCGAGGGTCAAGCTGTTGAATAAGAGATAAGGCGCTACGTAAGTCGTCTTCTTTCAGCTTGGTGGCTTTGATGATCAGCTTATAATCACGATTGCCCAACTGATCGATATGGTCATTGAGGACCAGTTTGGCTTCTTCTAACCAGGGGGTTTCTTTTGGGAAGGTCGCCAATTGCAGCAATAAGCAGTCTTGTAGGTTGACGGAGCCTGCACCCAAGGGGTCAAATTGCTGAATGCGTTTTCGAACCGCTTCAATTTCATCTAACTCGATATCTTCGTTATCAAAGCTTTCTAAAATATCTTGGGTTGAAATCGTAAGGTAACCGTAATCATCAATCGCATCAATGATCGCCAAAGCGATGGTTCTATCGGTATCGCTGAATGGCGTTAAATCGAGCTGCCATAACAGGTAGTCTTGAAGTGATTGAGTGGTTTCACCCTGGTAGACGGGGGCATCATCATCAAATGCAATACCAGTACTGCCCGTATTTGCTGAGTAAACATCTTCCCATGTGGTGTCGATTTCAAGTTCATTACTGATCTCTGACTTTTCAATCAGCTCAGAGCTGTCTTTTTGATCCGGTTCTGTGACTTCGACGGTGGGCGCTTGTTCTGCCTGGGTGTTCTTCTCCTCATTAACGCTCGGTTCATCGTTAGATTCTTCCACGTCGAGTAACGGGTTGGAATCAAGCGCTTCCTGAATTTCCTGTTGAAGATCGAGAGTCGACAATTGCAACAAGCGAATCGCTTGCTGTAATTGTGGTGTCATGGCTAACTGTTGACCTAGCTTGAGCTGTAATGAGGGTTTCATTCAGTATCGTTTACCTTGTTATTTTTATAATCCACTTCGCTCTCTATTTAATCATAGACGGAATTGTTCACCGAGATAAACTTGTTTTACTTGTTCATTATTGAGAACGTCCGCCGGAGTTCCCTCTGCGATGAGGTGTCCTTGGCTCACGATGTAAGCTTTTTCACAAACATCAAGGGTTTCGCGAACATTGTGATCGGTGATCAGCACGCCTAATCCACGATCTCGTAGGTGTTCAATGATCTTCTTTATATCGATGACGGAGATAGGGTCAACACCAGCAAAGGGTTCATCAAGTAAAATGAACTGAGGATTAGCCGCCAATGCTCGAGCAATTTCTACTCGACGTCTTTCACCACCAGACAGAGCCATACCTGCGCTCTTACGAATATGCTGTATGTGAAACTCTTCCAGTAAGTCTTCCAGTTTGTCCTGGCGCTCTTCATGGGTGATCTCTTCGCGAGTCTGAAGAACCGCCATGATATTATCTTCTACTGATAACTTACGAAAAATAGAGGCTTCTTGTGGCAAGTAGCCGATACCCATTCTAGAGCGACTGTGCATTGGCAAAATACTAATGTCTTTGCCATCAATGCTGATTTTGCCTTCATCTCGTGCGACTAAGCCGACGATCATGTAAAACGATGTGGTTTTTCCGGCACCATTAGGGCCAAGCAGACCAACGATCTGTCCGGATTCAACTTGAAGACTTACGTCAGAAACCACTCGACGATTTTTATAGCTTTTGGCTAAGTTTTCCGCTTTTAATATCGACATAATTACTCTTGGACGGTTTGAGGTTGAAGAACGGTTGATACACGATCACCTTCTTTGCCGTCAGCCATTAGTTTTTGTTCGGTGATTTGGTAGCGAATCTTGGTACCTCGGATGATACTGCCATCTTGGGAAAGCATCGCTCGTTCTATCATTGTTAAGCGGTCATCGACGAGTTTGTAGTATAGCTCTTCAGCTTCACCGTAAAGTGTTTTGCCATCATCGGTCAGCTGTGAAAAAGTCGCGAGATCGCCGTAACCTTCGATTTCTTCAATCGTGCCATCGGTAGGGTTACGCAAAACGATGACTTTATCCGCATTAATATTAATGCTGCCTTGTCTAAGTTTTACATCACCTAAAAAGGTGACTCGATTACTTTGCATATCAAGATTTTGGCTATCTGAATCAATGTAAACGGGTTGGTCTTTATCTGTCGAGAGCGCCAGAGCGCTACCTGATGCGACCAAACAAGCTATCAGGCTAAGGTGCGAGAGTTTCATATCTACCTTGAACATAGTTATAAAGAACAGCGTTATTGTCAGCAAAATTGCCTTTCATCGCTTGTCCTTCCGTTTCAAATTGTGGGCCAACAAGATTCACTTGATTGTCTGCCCAAAAATCACGATTGGTTAATTTGATGCTGAGCTCTGATGTGGTCATGGTATCGAAGCCGGATTCATCGAGCATGTTATTCGCAATCACGTTGTCATAAAGTGTGAGTATCTGATCGCTGTCGAGTTTCGCTCTATCTGCGGTGATCTCCCACTCCTGAATAGTCCCATCTTTGTACACTTTAAGTACCGGTAGATCAAACCAAGTATCCCCATTTTCAGCGAAGTTCTCTAAATATACCGAGGTAATGATATAGCTACGAAGGCCTTCGTCTGTGTAAGAGGTATTTTCAATATTACGACCGGTAAACATCGGTAGCTCTTGATTGGGGGCGACTTGAATATCAAATTCTTGCTCTTTGTCATACAGATAATAGCCAGACCACGTCGCAACAAAAAATAGCAAGATATAAGCAATGCGGGCCAGACTCATATACTGAGTCCTTTGTGGCTATCGAGTTCATCACGTGCTTGAAGAATCAGGTCGCATACTTCACGTACCGCGCCATGTCCGCCTTTAATCGACGTAACATAGTTTGCTCGTCTTGCCAGTAATGGATGTCCATCAGCTACGCATACTTTCAATCCGACTTTTTCCATAACCGGCCAATCAATTAAGTCATCGCCGATATAGCCTGTTTGCTGTGGGGCAATATTGAGTTTGTTACAAATATCTTGATACGCTTTGACTTTATCGTCTTGGCCTTGATAGATCAGTGAAATCCCCAGCGCTTTCATGCGATTTTCTACAATCTGAGACTGACGACCTGTAATGATGGCGACTTCTATCCCTGCGTTCATCAGAGATTTAACCCCATAGCCATCACGAGTATGAAACGTTTTGAGTTCTTCGCCATTGTTACCCATGTAGATACGACCATCAGAAAAGACACCATCAACGTCACAAATGAGAAGCTTGATCTCTTTTGCTAAGGCGATAATCTCAGCGTCGACGTCGCCATACAGTGTTTCTACCAAGGTAGTCATTACATTACTCCCGCTTTTAGTAAGTCGTGCATATTCAATGCGCCAACCAGTTGACCATCATGGCAAAGCATTAAGCCGTTAATGCTCTTATCTTGCATCAGGTTAAGCCCTTCAGCGGCCAGCATATCAGGATGAGCCACGGTTGGATTTTTGGTCATCACCTCGCCAATCGTCGAGCTGTGAATATCAATACGCTTATCTAGAATACGCCTTAAATCACCATCGGTAAATATTCCCACCAGTTGCTGTTTATCGTCAGTAACAGCAGTCATTCCCAAACCTTTTTGGCTGATTTCTAACAATGCATCACGTATTAATGTTTCTGCTTTTACTGCCGGTAGAGCATTACCTGAATGCATGATGTCTGAGAGTTTGAGCAGTAATTTACGGCCTAGCGCACCGCCAGGGTGAGACAGAGCAAAATCTTCGGCGGTAAAACCACGTGCTTCCATTAGAGCGACGGCTAATGCATCACCCATCACCAATGTAGCGGTTGTGCTAGAGGTTGGAGCAAGTTCCAGTGGGCACGCTTCTTTTGGTACGGTGATTTGTAGATGGTAGTCCGCCAGCGTTGCCATGTTAGAGCTTGGTTTGCCGGTCATGCTGATAATGCAAATATTACGACGCTTTAAAACGGGAAATAGTGACAGTATTTCAGAAGACTCGCCCGAGTTTGAAATGGCAAGCACAATATCACCCGCTTCAATCATGCCTAAATCACCATGGGCGGCTTCGCCTGGGTGAACAAAGAAGGCTGAGGTGCCGGTACTCGCCAGTGAGGCGGCGATTTTATTACCAATATGGCCTGATTTACCCATACCCATTACGGCGACTTTGCCTTTGTTACTTAATATTCGTTCACAAGCGCCGTTGAAGTCTTGATTAAAATATTGCTCGAGTTGTTCTAGCGCTTGAATTTCTGTCGTCAGGACTTGTTTAGCAACACGATGATAGTCAAAAGTTGGTGACATTGGGCGACTCCAATTCTGCGTTACGCAGTCATATTAATGACAAGGAAAGCTTGGTATGCAATGAAAATGGTGAATAATATGCCACCCTCAATACGGTTAATGCTGCGTGATTTACCTAATGCCATTAGCACCAGTAGTAAAGAGACACCAAGCATGACCCAAAAGTCCCTTCCCATCGCATGCTCATTGATGATTGATGGGTTTAAAATACCGGGAATCCCCATGACTGCGAGGATGTTGAAGACATTTGAGCCGATAATGTTGCCAACGGCCATATCATCTTCGCCTTTTAAGACACCGGCTAACGAGGCAGCAAGTTCAGGTAAACTCGTACCGACAGCAATGATGGTCAGGCCGATGACCAGGTCACTCATACCAAAGAATTTAGCGATAATGACGGCGTTTGAAACCAACACGCTTGCTGCAACAGGAAGGATAATCAGTCCCACCACGACCCATATTCCGGCCTTGACGTTACTGACGCCTTCTGGGACTTCCGACTCTTGCTCATCAATCAGTACGTCACCATTTTTCTTTTCGTTGCGACTGATGCGTAGCATCGCTAAGATGAAAAAAGCAAAGAGCACAAAAAGCAACACGCCTTCGGCTCGGCCTAAGTGGTTGTTCCATAAAATAGCCCCAGCAACCAGAGTCACCCCTATCATCAGGGGAAGTTCGCGTCTTAATACTGCGGAGCTAATAGAGAGCGGTTTAATTAATGCGGTAATACCGAGGATCAACGCGATGTTAGCAATGTTGGACCCGAGAACGTTTCCGACGGCGGTATCAGTCTTTCCGTCTAAAGCCGCTGTGGCTGACACCATCATTTCTGGCGCAGACGATCCCATCGCTAATATAGTCATACCAATAACGAGAGGGGAGATACCGACATTTCGTGCCAGTGCAGCGGCGCCAAAAACCAGTTTGTCCGCACTCCATACTAAAAATATCAGTCCGACAATGAGAAATGCTACCGCTTCCAGCATGATGATTCCTAAAAATATAAAGAAGTGAATTAACCGTTAATTTTGACGGTTTGATTCGTAAAAGGGAAGATTTAGATGAAATTAATTCGCAGTCAGTGTGTATTATCTTCTTATTACTACAATAAGTTTGGTGAATTTCGATTCAATACTGATTTCGATGCCAATTACTTTAATTTCATAAGCAATATGCTTATGATTCATCATCTAAAGGATGCACATTGATGGATGTTATAGAGTGCCTATGTCTTCAAACGATTTAATTACTATCAATCAATTGAATTTCTCTCGCTCAGGCCGAGTGATTTTTGATGATATAAGCTTATCTGTCCCTACAGGAAAAATTACCGCAATTATGGGGCCATCGGGCATTGGAAAAACAACCTTATTGCGTTTGATTGGTGGTCAATTGGCTCCTGATTCTGGTGAAATCTGGTTTGATGGCGAGAACATTCCTCAATTAAATCGCAGCCAGCTTTATCAAGCGCGAAAAAAGATGAGCATGTTGTTTCAATCCGGCGCTCTGTTCACTGATCTCAGTGTGTTTGATAATGTCGCCTTTCCTTTGCGAGAGCATACCGATTTAGATGAAGCGTTAATTCGAACCTTAGTACTGCTTAAACTTGAGGCGGTGGGCCTGCGTGGTGCGGCTCAATTGATGCCGAGTGAGCTTTCTGGCGGAATGGCAAGACGTGCTGCTTTGGCGCGGGCCATTGCTCTGGACCCCGATCTAATTATGTATGACGAACCTTTTGTTGGCCAAGACCCTATTACCATGGGCGTTCTGGTTGAATTAATCCGAAACCTGAACCAAGCCTTAGGTGTGACCGCTGTTGTGGTGTCTCACGATGTCCCTGAAGTGATGAGTATTGCTGATTGGGTGTATTTGCTTGCGGATGGGAAAGTGATCGCTCAAGGCTCGCCACAAGAATTAGAAACAAACCCTGACCCTAAAGTGGTTCAGTTCCTACAAGGAATCGCAGATGGCCCGGTGCCATTTCGCTATCCTGCGGGTGATCTTGAACAGGAGCTATTCCAATGATGACGACGTTGAAGACGTTTATCAACGCTACGGGTCGGCGTGCTATTTCTGTGTGTGAGGCGTTTGGTCGTGCAAGCTTTATGCTCTTCGGTGCGCTTGTCACTCGCCCTCAACCGATTAAAAATTTCCCATTATTGGTTAAGCAACTCCACAGTGTCGGCGTTCAGTCTTTAGCAATCATTATCGTGTCAGGGCTGTTCATTGGTATGGTCTTGAGCTTGCAAGGTTATGTTGTCTTGGTGGATTACGGCGCCGAGGGCAGCTTGGGGCAAATGGTGGCATTATCGTTATTGCGTGAACTTGGTCCTGTGGTGACGGCTTTGTTGTTTGCCGGACGAGCGGGCTCGGCATTAACCGCAGAAATAGGTTTAATGAAAGCGACTGAGCAGCTCTCAAGCCTTGAAATGATGGCGGTTGATCCTTTAAAGCGTATTATTGCTCCAAGGTTTTGGGCTGGGATCATCTCTATGCCGCTTCTGGCAATGATTTTTATTGCCGTGGGGATCTGGGGGGGGCAGATTGTTGGGGTAGACTGGAAGGGCATCGATCACGGAAGCTTTTGGTCGGCAATGCAATCGTCTGTTGAACTGGGTAAAGATATCGGTAACAGCGTCATCAAATGTATGGTGTTTGCTTTTACTATTACGTGGATTGCTTTGTTTAATGGCTATGATTCAGTTCCTACCTCAGAAGGAATTAGCCAAGCCACGACACGCACTGTTGTGCATTCGTCTCTAGCCGTATTAGGGCTAGACTTTATACTGACCGCATTGATGTTTGGGAATTAATCATGCAACAAAATAAAAAAATGGAATTCTGGGTTGGCAGTTTTGTATTGGTCGGAATTTGCGCCATCTTGATAATGATCTTTCAAGTTGCTGACGTTAAAGGTCTGGGTTCAAACGATACTTACTCTCTAAATGCAGAGTTTGACAATATCGGCAGCCTAAAGGTCAGATCTCCAGTCAAGGTTGGTGGTGTTGTGATTGGACGAGTCACCAGCATTGGTTTAAACCCAAACAGCTTATTGCCAGTCGTGTCCATGGATATTAACAGTGATTATCAGCAGTTTTCGGAAACCTCAAGCTTACAAATATTGACCTCTGGCCTTATCGGTGAGCAATACATCAGCCTCGTGCCTGGCTTTGTTTTTGATGACGAAGAAATGTTAGCCGACGGGGATTACGTCGAAGACACCAAATCTGCATTGGTACTTGAGAATTTGATAGGTCAAGTACTCTACAGTCTCGGTGGCTCTGACGAAAATGAATCGGGGGAGTAGTGCGATGTTACAGTCTCAATTAAGACGGATTCATTCTTTGAAAGCATCCATTTTAACTATTGTGTGGGGGCTTATAGGCAGTCTTTTAGTCTCTTCCTCAGTGCAGGCTGAGGTACTGGATAAGACCCAGCCGTATCAAATGATGAAGCGAGTGTCTGAACAGGCCTTTGAGCGACTTAAATTAGAACAAGACATTGTTCAGAAAAACCCAGAGCATCTCAAGGTGATCGTTGAAGAAGAGTTAATGCCTTATGTTAACGACCGATATGCTGCGTTGAAGTTACTTGGACAAAATGTGAAAGGTGCGAATCGCAGCGATGTTGGTGTATTCATGCAGGCGTTTCGTCAGTATATGGTGACCTCTTATGCACAAGTATTAACCCAATATACCGATCAGACGATAGAGTTAGGACCAGAGCCCTATCTTGAAGAGAATAAACGAATAACATCCATCAAAGTCGATATTCTCGATCCGCCAAGGCCAAATATTCATCTTGAGTTTAAGTTACGTAAAGACAAGAAAACAGGCGAGTGGTTAGCGTTTGATATTATTGCGGAAGGGATCAGTTTGCTCTCTAGTAAGCAGTCTGAATGGAGTGGTAAAATTCGCCAGGAAGGCATTCTAGCGGTGGCTAAAGAGTTAGAATCGCTGGCAGCTCAACCTATTCAATTCGAGAGAGTTCAGTGATGAGTCACCCTCAATGGCAACAATCAAGTTTTGATAGTGTGAGTTTACTTGGCATTATTGATAGAGACACGGTTCCGTCACTTTGGGGTTATGCTCAACGTTGGAAAACGAGCGAAAAAGAGGTGCAACTTTCGCTGAAAAACGTCGAAAGAATCGATTCTGCGGGAATGGTGATGTTAATTCACTTAATAGAGCATGCAAAAAAACAAAACTGTCATATAATGCTCAGCTTCGTGCCAGAACAGCTGAGCACTTTGTTCAAGTTAAGCCATATAGAATCAGTCTTAACGGACCACATAAACATTAAGCAGAGGTGAATTGTGGATAACGCAAAAGTACAACAGATATTAGAGCAGGCTTTGAGCCTTCAAGAAGTGCACGTAAAAGGCGAAGGAAGCCATTACGAAGTCGTTGCTGTTGATGCTTGTTTTGATGGGATGAGTCGCGTTAAAAAACAACAATTGATTTATGCACCTCTGATGGAATTCATTCAAAGAAACGACATCCATGCAGTATCAATAAAAGCGTTCACGCCTGATGAATGGGCGCGCGATAAAAAACTGATGTCGTTGTAAGGTTATTTAATGGAAAAGTTTCGAGTCATTGGATCGGACAAACCGCTATGCGGTGAAGTGACGATCTCTGGTGCTAAAAATGCAGCACTTCCAATTCTATTTGCATCTATCCTGGCGGAAGAGCCCGTTGAAGTTAGCAATGTCCCTCGCTTGCGTGATATTGATACGACCATGGAGCTGCTAAAACGTTTAGGCGCAAAGGTATCACGTAATGGTTCAGTGCATGTTGACCCGAGTAAGATTGATGAATATTGCGCCCCTTACGATTTAGTGAAAACCATGCGTGCTTCAATTTGGGCGTTAGGGCCACTTGTCGCTCGATTTGGTTATGGTCAAGTGTCCCTTCCTGGTGGCTGTGCGATTGGTGCTCGTCCTGTGGATCTGCATATTCACGGATTGGAGCAGCTTGGCGCGACCATTACGCTTGAAGATGGCTATGTTAAAGCATCGGTCGATGGGCGCCTGAAAGGGGCTCATATCGTGATGGATAAAGTCAGCGTTGGCGCAACCATAACGGTCATGTGCGCAGCAACACTGGCAACGGGTACAACCGTACTGGATAACTCAGCACGAGAACCTGAGATTGTCGATACCGCTGATTTCCTAAATAAGCTGGGTGCTAAAATTACTGGTGCAGGTACCGATACCATCACTATTGAAGGTGTTGAGCGTCTTGGTGGCGGAAGCCACTCAGTTGTCGCCGATCGCATTGAAACCGGTACATTCTTAGTTGCAGCAGCGGTTTCTGGCGGTAAAGTGGTCTGTCGTAATACCAAGGCACACTTATTAGAAGCGGTATTAGCGAAGTTAGAAGAAGCGGGCGCACTGGTGGAAACGGGCGATGATTGGATCAGTGTTGATATGACCGATCGAGAGTTAAAAGCGGTCACCATTCGTACTGCGCCTCACCCTGGATTCCCTACCGATATGCAGGCTCAATTTACGCTGTTGAACCTAATGGCAAAAGGCGGGGGTATTATTACTGAGAATATCTTTGAAAACCGCTTTATGCATGTCCCTGAACTTATGCGTATGGGGGCGAAAGCCGAGATTGAAGGTAATACCGTAATCTGTGGTGATGTCGAGTCATTAAGTGGCGCTCAAGTGATGGCAACCGACCTTCGAGCTTCAGCAAGCCTCGTTATTGCCGGCTGTATTGCTCAGGGTGAAACCATCGTTGACCGTATTTATCACATCGATCGTGGCTATGACAAAATAGAAGATAAATTGTCTGGGCTAGGCGCAAATATTGAGCGATTCAAAGAATCAAATTAATATTGGCGTAAGAATTAGAGCCGAAACCTAAGTCTAATGGGGCATTTGTCTGATTAGAACTGGCGTTTCGGCTTTTTTATAAGGTTCTACTGGAGAACAAAAATGATTGCACTCTTTCGTATATTGGCTTTAGCTGTTTTTGCGATCGTCATGTTTGTATTTGGTTGTGGCTACTGTTTATTTAGTCCGCGTAACCCGAAACACGTCTTCACATTTGGGCGTTATTTCGGCCGTATGTCGAAGGTTTTTGGCATTAAACTTGAATTGCGCATACCTGATGATGCTTATGAGCGTGGGCAGCATGTCTATATTGCCAACCACCAAAATAGCTGGGATTTGTTTACGATTTCTTCGGCAGTCACACCTAAGGTTGTTACTGTTGGTAAAAAAAGCTTGGCCTGGATGCCTCTATTTGGTCAGCTGTATTGGTTAACGGGTAATATACTGATTGATCGCGCTAACAGCTCTAAAGCAAAAGGTACCATTGATCAGGTGGTGGGTAGCATTAAGACCAGTGGCGTTTCGGTGTGGATGTTCCCAGAAGGCACACGCTCACGAGGCCGTGGGTTGCTTCCATTTAAAACGGGCGCTTTTCATGCGGCTATTGGTGCGAGAGTGCCTCTTGTCCCTATCGTATGTAGCTCTACACAGAATGTTAAGCTTAATCGATGGGATAACGGTCATGTCATCGTCGAAATGTTGCCACCTGTCAGCGCAGAGGGTTACAGCAAAACTAATGTTCGAGAGCTTGCCAATGACTGTCGTGAACGGATGAAAGAAAAGCTTGAAGCGCTAGATAAAGAAGTGGAAATACTGAATCAATCGAGCGCAGTAAAAGAGTAAGCGATTCACTCGCACTAAATTCAACGTTCATTGATTAGCCAGCACCTATGTGCTGGTTTTTTATGTCTGCAGTAAATGCTGAGCTGAAGCCATGTTAGGGCTCTCTACGTGACTACACAGTATTATCGAATGAAATAAGCGAAAGCTATCTTCAAGTTTAGATTGAACGGCCTTCTGGGGCTTGTTGATAGAGAGGGAAAGTAAACTCTGCTGTTTTAGAGTAAAATGATACCTGCACAGTATTCGGTTCGTGGACCTTGGAAAGCGATAAAATCGATAGGAATGTTTTAGGTTTAGATCGGGATGTTTTAAGTGAGCAAAAAAAAACCTCATCATAAGATGAGGCTTCTTCAAATATGGCTCCCTTTGCTGGACTTGAACCAGCGA
>NZ_AJYQ02000102.1 GCF_000287055.2 Vibrio genomosp. F10 str. ZF-129
TCATCGATCGTATCCATAATAATGGCGATCCAAAAGCGTTTGCAGGTACCACAAAAGAAGACAGCACTGTGCACGCTTTCAACGAGAAAGCATCGTATAATTCATACCAATTCGATTACATCTTTGACGATGGTGCGATGGCGAAAAGCGGCAATCTAGGCCAGTTTATTTACATCGACCCAGACCGAGATTTTGTGGGTATTGTTTTCTCTAACAACCCATACCACTCAGGCTATGGTGAAAACAAAGCACCTGCACTGATGCGTTCGGCTGCAAAAGCCTTAGCAGGTAACTGATTCGTTTAACTGCTCGTCCTACCGAAGAATTGAGACGCTCAATCCCTTCGGTAGTCTTCAATTTAAGTGCCTGCTCTTTATGTAAATACTCCTGTGTTTAAGAGTGGGCACTTTTTCATTTGAAATACTCACCACGCAATTTGTAATGTCGATTGCTTGAGTGATCACTATTACTTTCTAATCCTTATGAAAATGAAATACACAGCAATAGTTATTAGTGCAGCACTAATGAGCGCAGCCAGTTTCGCATCTGAAACCACCTATGATTTTGGTGGTACAATTAAAGCGATCATGATTCATGATAATGATACCGCTGGAGTCGGGGTGAATATCCCCAGCAATAGCCTATTTGGTAAGAGCAACCATAGCGATACAAAAGTGGATGCTTCATTATCTCAATTTAGATTTGGAGCGCTAAAGGATTTCGATAATGGCACCTCCATCGACTCTAAATTGGTCATGGACTTTAACGCCAACAATGACGGTGGTATGTCACCACGATTAAGAGAAGCTTATTTAACCTACCATACTGAGGCCGGCGATCTGTTAGCTGGGCAAACTTGGTCGACCTTTATGGATATGCGCAACTATCCTCTGTCTCTGGCCGAACCAACATTGAGCGGTGTGGTATTTAAACGTCAACCTATGCTCCGTTGGTCACAAGATATCGGATTATTTCGCTATGATGTCGCATTAGAAAGCGGTACCAATTCGGATATTCAAAACCCATCAGGGGATACCATTGACACCAGTGGGTCATTGCCCGATTTAGTGGCAGGCCTTGAATTAGACGACCAGCATGGCTGGGTAAGAGCAACGGCTGCGCTGAGTCAGATACGTCTGTCTTCCAATGAGCATGAATATACAGAGTTGGGTTACGGTGTTCAGTTATCTGGAGGATGGAACATCACCCCTAATGATACGGTGACATTATTGCTGTATACAGGGCAGGGAACAGACAGATATCTATTAGGCTTATCGGGAACAGGCGCAACATGGAATGAAGATGAACAGACGCTCGATGTTCGAGAAACAAATAGCTTGATGGCGTCATACACAAGACATTGGAAGCAAGACCTTAAATCTGTATTTGCGTATGGCTCGGTTGAGAGCGATGCTTTGGATTGGCAAGACGAACAGGAGCAGGACACATTAACGTCTAGCCAATATGTTATGGCTAATTTGCTGTGGAATATTCAACCTGATTTAATGGTGGGTGTTGAATACAATTATTCAACGTATGAGCGCAGTGTGTCGGATTCTAGAGACAACCATAGAATTATGCTCGGCATGGAATGGAAGTACTAAGTTGCGTTTGCCGCTTGGCTTTTCGTGTTCATATTCTCAGTACATGACGACAAGAAGAATTTGTTCGCTGGATTGTTAAGCGTTGAATATCGGCTTGAATGGCGATTTAAATCATGATTTAAAAAACGGTGGCCAAGAGTTGGCCACCGTGAATTGAGGTTATCTATTAATAGTTACGCTGATTGTTACGTTACAACTTAAAACGGCCAACCATGTTATCAAGACGCTCTGACAGCTGGCGAAGTTCTTGGCTTGCTGAAGCCAGTTCTTCCGCGGTGCCCGTTGTCACTTCGTTAATCGTGTTGATCTCTTCAATATTTTGATTAATCGTGTCGACCACCGTTGACTGTTCTTCTGTAGCCGTTGCAACCTGGGTATTCCGATCAGAAATGTCCATGATACGTTCCGAAATACTTAGCAGTACTTTCACGGCTTCATCGGTCGATTCAACCCCTTCAAACGTCACCGCTTGGCCTGCTTCCATCGCACTCACTGCGTCTTTAGCATCGTTTTGAAGTTGATTAATCATTTTTTGAATTTCTTCTGTTGACGCCGCAGTGCGACTGGCAAGGTTACGAACCTCATCGGCAACGACCGCAAAACCACGTCCTTGCTCGCCAGCGCGCGCTGCTTCTATCGCTGCGTTTAATGCTAACAAATTGGTTTGTTCAGAAATATCACGAATGACATCTAGAATCGAGCCAATGTCTTTGGTTGTGGTAGCAAGTTGCGTGACGACTTGACTCGTCGATTCAACATCATCCGCCAAGCGAGAAATGACTTCTTTGGCTTTAGAAACCACAGTTTGGCCAACTCTGGTGTTGTCTGATGCTTCGTTTGCCGTTTCTGCAGCGGTCGCGGCGTTAGATGCAATTTCGTTGATTGTGGCACCCATTTCGTTAATGGCCGTGACCACTTGAATCGTTTGATCTCGTTGAACTTGGCTATTATCGAGGGTTCTTGTCGCCTTGTCAGACACGCTTTCTGCAGCGTTACTCAAGGAGCCGCTGGTGGACGCGACTTCAATCATGGTCGAATGAATCTTTTCAATGAAACCATTAAAACCCGTTGAAAGTTGTCCGATTTCATCGTTACTTTTCACTTCAATTCGTTGCGCTAAATCGCCTTCACCTTTCCCTAATTCGGTAAATCGTTCCGCAAGAAGTTTAATCGGATTAATGATGCTGTTGGCTAGGAATATCCCCATTACAATAAAAACAAACGCGACAGCAAGTGTCGTCAGCAGCATTTTTTGGGCCGTGGCGTTTAAGTCGGCAAAGACCTCTTCGGTAGGCACCACACCCACAACAAACCAGTCCATAGAAGGTACGTAGGTCGCGGCGACAAACACTTCTTGACCATTGTATTCAGCGGTGATCAAGTTGAATGCAGATTTATTTAACAAGTCGTTTGCTTCGGAACCAAAGAGTCGATTCAGCGATGAGTTGGATTTGTCTTTCTCGCGATGAATCTGCACCGCACCTTGGCTGTCAGTCAAAAAGACAAAACCGCTTTGTTCAATACGGAATCCATTCAATAAAGACACCATGTCGTCCATCGACTTAGATAGCCCGGACATTGTAAAGCTCGCCAAGTTTTGATAATTGGCAAACATCTTCACATCGCCGTTTGGTTCTTGGAAGATACTGACAGACGTGTCTTGCCCAGAATTAGTGAAGCCAAAGAACCAGCCATCCTGACTTTGGTTCAATTGTCGCAAAAAGCCGTTTTGGTTCCAGTAGTAAGCGGACTCTCGATTGGCAACAGAGGCGTCATTTAACTGGTACTGGTCACGAACATTGTTGAGTTGTTTGACGAGCATTTTTTCGACAGCGGGATCGCGATCAGTCGATTTAATCGCATCCGCTATAAATTCATTGTTGGCAAGTTGCTTTGCCGCCAAAAGCATTTGGCTCACCTGTTGATCAATTTCAGCATTGATTTGCCCCAGCATCGAAGGAAATTCTATTTCAATCAAACGATACGTGAGCATCTCTCGCGCATGCTTTTGAGCCATAATGCCAACGAATGCTGTAGAAGCGAGTACAGCGAACGTGATACCTAAAACCACTTTTTGTTTAATACTCATTGAATTTAGTTTCAGCATATTAAAACCCTAATTTGATTCATCTTTATTTGACTTCTTCTATTTAGTTAGATGTGAGCATATGCAACACACCTTGTAAACTTATGCGGTGACAAGGTAAATGGTAGCGGCCTATCAATGTGATCGTTTCCGGTACATTGTCAGTACAATACAACGATGGATTCAATACCAACCAATATCACGCGGGCAAACACGAATGACTCTGTGATGCCAGCGTCCATTAGCGATAAACGATACATCATACTTAATGATTTGTAAGCAAAGGTTTCATTTTGATACCGTTATTATAACGGCAATACATAGAAAAGCATGAGAGATAATGCGGTTCAGCGACTAAATTGTTCATGTGTGAGGGAATGTTAACCAGATCGTGTGGCGGTTTTTTCAGGTTAGGCCTGATAATGATAGGTGATGAGTCATGAACTGAAACACGAGAGATGATTTATTAGCTAAAGGCATAGCGTAAAGCATTCCATTTAAAAGTGACCGCCAAAGAGGGCGCTAAATGCAATTCGATTCGATAAGGTTGGTTCTAGGAGACCAACTCAACAGCGAGCACTCTTGGTTCTCGCAAGTAGATGAAACCGTACTCTACATCATTGCTGAGCTGAAGCAAGAGAGCCAATACGTCACCCACCATATTCAAAAGGTGTGTGCGTTTTTCTCTGCGATGGCTCATTTTTCACAGGAACGTCAGCGTGAAGGGCACCAAGTGTTGTCTCTAACACTGGACGACACTCATCGGTTTTCTGATCTTTCTGAGATGATAACTCACTATGTAAACGAGGTTGGTGCTACTCAGTTTGACTATCAACGGCCTGACGAATATCGCTTACAACAGCAGTTGGCCTCACTTGATCTAAACAATGTCAAAGTTCAGTGCGTTGATACCGAGCACTTTCTGTTGCCATTTGAAGAGATCCCACAGCAGTTTACTCAAGGCAAACATGTGATGATGGAGCATTTCTATCGACGCATGCGTAAGCGCTTCAATATTCTGATGGAAGATGGAAAACCACTGGGCGGAAAATGGAACTATGATGCGAACAACCGCAACAAGTTAAAAGCGAGTGACCTTGAAAAATTACCCAAGCCTTTGTTATTTCGTACCCATGCCGATCCGATTGTTGAGCGATTAACTCGCCATCATATTACGACGATTGGTCGTTTAGATGGAGACCTCATTTGGCCCGTTAATCGCGCACAAAGTTTGTCTCTACTCGCGAACTTTTGTCAGGTGTGTTTGCCGAACTTCGGGCGGTTTCAAGATTCAATGACCGAGAAGCATGAAGCAAAATGGAGTCTTTATCACAGCCGTTTGTCGTTTTCGCTGAACTGTAAATTGCTTCATCCGAAGGAAGTTATCGATGCCGCTCTCAAAGCTTTTCATTTTAACGCGGAGATCGATATTGCTCAGGTCGAAGGCTTTGTGCGTCAAATCCTAGGGTGGCGAGAATACATTCGCGGTGTTTATTGGGCCAATATGCCCGGCTACCCCAAGAAAAACGCATTGGAAGCGCGAAATCAGTTACCTGGCTATTTTTGGACGGGAGAAACAAAGATGGCATGTATGCGAAACGCCATTGAACAGTCGTTAGATTATGCTTACGCGCATCATATTCAACGCTTAATGGTGACGGGCAATTTTTGTTTACTCACTGAAGTCGAGCCTGATCAAGTCGATGAATGGTATCTAGGCATCTATGTTGATGCTATTGAGTGGGTAGAGATGCCGAATACTCGCGGAATGGCTTTGTTTGCGGATGGTGGAATTGTGGGTACCAAACCTTACGCGGCAAGTGGTTCTTACATTAATAAAATGAGTGACCACTGCAAAGGTTGCCATTACGACAATAAAGCACGAAGCGGTGACGGTTCATGCCCATTTAATAGCCTTTATTGGCGATTTATGGATAAGCACGCAAAGCGACTGGCGACGAACCCTAGAATTAAGATGATTTATCGGTCTTGGGACAACATGGATGAAGCGAAACGCCGCGATATATTACACACGGCTGATCAATACATAGAAAACTTAGAGAACCTGTAACCCAACACGAATCAATAGCCAATGAGATTGCGCTTTTCCTTTATTCTTAAGTCGTTCATAGTCAAGCCACTGGCGCTAACACTGTGTTAATTAGCCTGCTGGATTTTGCTTATTTGAACTGGCTTTGATATTGAGCTGGGGTTTTCTTCATCCAACCTTTGAATGCGCGATTAAAGTTGGATAAATCGGTATAGCCACAGCGCCAGGCGGTTTCGAAAGGCGACACCTTCTCTCTGAGTAGCTTGGTTGCTGTTTCACAACGTGCGTTATCTCTGGATTGTCTAAAAGTAAGCCCTTGGTCGGCAAGGCGTCGTTGTAACGTTCGCGGAGAGCTGCCGATGAGTTGTGCTAGCCATTCAACGTTAAACCAGGGCAAAACGGCGTAAGTGTTAATGAGGGCATCTAGCGTGGTGTGCCAATCATGCTCTCTTTTTTGAGGCTCAACACCAATAAAGTTATCCGATAAAGGGATTTCTATTGCGCCAAACGCATGGCCGAAAGTAAACGATACTGAACTAAATGCAGCGGGTAAATTTTTTGCTAAATGGCCAGGTAAACTCATTAATACCGATGTGGGCTCCCACGTTTTCCCCAAAAATGAACGGCATAAGGAAAGCAATGCAAAAGCTCGAAACCACTCTGCCTGATCAAAGCCAGATACTGATGGGTGGTAAGCCCCGCGATGACATAGATACCACTTATCTTCAATCTTTTCTGGCCAGACGACCACATGGCTATTTAAGGTGGGCATGACTTCAATGAGGGTATGGATCGCCTGTTCCAGATTGTCGCAATGAACAAACGCAGAATGTAATTCGGGCGAAATTTGTTCTAGGGTGATCAGTCTACCAACATCTAATCCTATCCTACGATTGGATTTTCTCATTATGGTATTGAGAAACGCCATTGTTTGATGCGAAGGTAGCCAGTATTCGCCGTCCTTCAAATCTTCAGGAAACTGATATTTTTCAGCAACACTTTTCCATTCAATACCTTGTTGATCAAAATAGTTGAGGAAAGGAAGTAGGTTATTTGAATTACTAATGTTGATGGTATTTGGCATTAATGCGCACAGCTCCATGTGACTACCGTTAGTCTGTATCATATAGGATATGAGTTGGATGTGCTAAAAATTGAAAAGGATAGTGAAGTGATTGAGGCAAAATAGGGGGAACCAGTTGAACGGTTGTGAGTACCTTATTTCTGATACGAACAAGAAGAAAGGGAAGAGAGGAATCGATGATTTATCTTGTTGGAAAGCAGCTAAATGTATTGAGTACTTATGGTCAAGAGGTAAAAAGCATCCCTGCTTTTTAATAAACTATATTAAGGTAAATTAGGCCTTAGAAGTAGACTTTGTAAAATGCCCACGCAACGGTGTCATCAATATCGACGGTTTGATGGGTAGATTGCATGCTACCAACCGTATTTTCAATTTTGAACTGTCCCCAGCGTTTTCCATCAGCGGATAATGGTGTACCGACAGTGATTGATGATTTAAGCGTTGACGTTTCAATACTACCGTCCATATAGGTGTATTCTGGTGACAGCATCAGGTAAGTACCATCAGCGCCTGGCTTCCAAGAAAGATAGGCCGCCGCCATACCACCAACGATATCTGTATCCGTTTCTCCCATTGCAGAGGCAAAACCTTCATCGTATTCACCGGCTAACGCGCCAACACGACCAAAGATAGTTAAGCTTTCTACGCCTGGCTTGAACATCGCAACCGCACCGACAGCAGCCGTTGTAAAGTTGGTGTTATCAATAATATCAATGGATGCAGCCGCTGTTGGCACAACTGGGTTACCGACGTTAAATACGTGGAAATACTGAAGTCGGCTATCTTTATATTTACCATCATTATCCATGCTGCCTTCAAGGGTACCCATGGCCATTTGACCATTTTTTAAGCCAAAGCCCAGTGAAGCAGATAGCTTTACATCACCTTGATTATTCATACCCACATACCCTGAGGTATTAACAGCAGTTAGATTTGATGGGTCAACTTTCTCAGTAGACTCGTCAGCAAGCGCAAGGTTCATACCAGAGCAAAGTAAAGTCGTTGCTAGAATGGTTTTAGTAAAAGTGTTCATGGTTGTTCTCCTATGTTTGTGTGGGATGAACTATAACCAATGTTCTTATCGTGATGTAGGTCACTTTGCGCCAAAGTCATTGACGTACTGTAACAATGTTGCCCAACTAATAATTTGAGGTGATAGTCAATGGATGCCATTGATGGAGAGCGACAGACACAAGGCAATTAACGTGAAAAAGCCAGCAAGAAGACCTTACTGGCTTTATTTACACTAACGATTTGAATAAACAGTTTTCGTTAAATGGATTACTTTGCTATATCACGACGGATAGGTTCTCCTGCCTTAACCGCGGTATCTAATTCAGTATTATTCACAACGATTTCGCCGTTAACCAATAACCAATGCACGCCAACTGCCGGGTGATTCGGATCTTGGTAAGTGCCTACATCAGCAATAGTGTCTGGGTCAAAGACCACGATATCGGCATCCATATTGGTTTGAATACGACCTTTATTCTTCATTTGAGGGACAAAATCTTCGATTAATTGCGCAGGCATGAGTGTCATTTTGCGTAATGCTTCAGACATCGTTAATAAGCCGCGTTCTCGGACATAGACTCGTAAAACCTTAGCGAACGTGCCGTTTGATCTAGGGTGAGAGAAAAGCTCTTGAGGGAGCGGCCATTCGTCACCTGCATAGTTATCAATGTGGCCTTCTTCATCCATGTGCATCCAGAACATTTCATCAGATTCAATCAATACATTCGGGTTTAAAATCGAGGCATCTAACAAAGCAAGATCGTCTGGGTTTTGCTCATCTAAAAAGTGCCAAACAATGAATGTACCGGGTTTATTTGCTTGATACTCAGCAAGTTGCTCTTCTGTCATGCGGTCAACACCCAACTGAAAGTTTTCAGCCGTTGATCCCATACGCTCACGCCATCCGTTGCCACTAAACATAGCAGCGCCGACAACGGTACTGGCAGCACCCCAAGGGTAAGCGCCAACAGTAACATTGATGCCATTGTCTTGCGCTTTATTGACCATAGGCAAAATGGAATCAATATCTTTCAACGAAGTACTGTTGATGTGGCAAAGGTGCATATGAGCACCAGTAATGGCTGCATTACCGACAAGTTCTTTGACTGCTTCAAAAGAGCTTTGTGGCTCGGTATTACTCGCATAACGAACATGAGTGTAAGTGGCCACATCACGCTCTGCGGCGAGTTCAGCAAGTGCATAATACTCTTTTTGACCGTGCCCAGGTGCGTATCCGGCGTTAATACCAATGCCTAATCCACCTTCATCAAGGCCTTGTTCAATTAACTTGATGATTTTGCTTTCTTGCTCTGGTGTGGCGATATCCATTTTCCAGTCGTTGCGAGATTGCGCTTGTTGAAAATACGTTGCAGTGGCTTGAGGCAGAGTATCACTGAACGTAGCGATGCGAGCATATGTCCAACCCGCTGCTGCGCCGTAGTTGAGTGGCAGCCCTTTTTCTGCTTGACCTGCGTACCAATCACTAATCGGTAATACACCAGATTCTAGCTCAAGCATGGTCGTCACGCCTTGCATTGCTTGCATGCGGTAATCACCAATGTTTTGCCCGTGGGCATGAACGTCGATGAATCCGGGTGCAACGACTTTTCCTGTGGCATCGATCGTTTTTTCACCGGTAATTACGTCGGTGGTAATGGCTGTGATTTTGTTGTCTTTAATCCCAACGTTAGCCACTGAATCGAAGTTTGTCTCTGGGTCAATGACTCGACCATTTAGAATAACGACGTCGTAATTTGCCGCGATAACCAAGGGTGATAAGAGCCCTAAACTCAGTATCGATGCTTTTTTTATAAATGAAGGTAATGTTGCCATTTTTACTCTGTTCCTATTGTCTATTGTGCCCAGCGTTGGGGGCATTAAATTGAAGTTCGGTAAAAGGTGGTGCGTCTTAAGTTGATGTAAATATAGTCGATAATACGGGAAGGGTGTAGGTCAGTTACCGCCACAACGGGTGAGGCTCACTTGATGGTAGGACGCGTCTATAGGAGATAGGCATAACAATAGAGAACAAAAGAGTAGAAAGAAGGGGAGTGTGTCGGGGGAATCGCTGAGCGCAAATATGGTCACTCAGCGAGACGACGAGGCATAAATTGAAATGGCCTCTGGAATTATTGATATTGTCAGGAATGACAACGTTCTCGATATTTGGCTGCTGTTACTTGTTCCCATCGTTTAAATGCACGATTGAAATTGGCAATATCGGTGTAACCGCATGAAAAGGCGATATCTGAAATTGACCGATCGGTATCTTGTGCTAAGAGTGTAATGGCATGATTGTGTCTGATCTGATCTTTTATTTCGGTGAATTTAACGTTTTGTTTATCTAAGTAGCGTTGAACGGTACGTGTGCTCATGTTGATTAACGTCGAGAACCAACGAATTGAAAATTGCGGCAGTAGGGCGTAACTGCTGATAATTTTAGTGAGGTCTAATGTATGGTTCGTTTCGGTTTTGATGCTGGTTCGGTAAACAAAATTGTCTGGCAGCGCAATGGCACCAAAATGCTTATTTGTGTAGATGTTAGATTGACATTTAACATACGACTTAAACGTTTTTTGGTTGGTGACACTGTTGTTGTTCATCCAAAGAATATCAGGTACCCAGTCTGGTTCAATGAAAGACTGAAGCAGCCTAATCATGCTAAGAGTGCGGTATTGCTCGACATGGAATTGCCCTGCGGTACTTGGTGGAAAGTTGCCTCGATGGCATAAGAAATAGCGGCCTTCAATATTTTCTACCCACACCACGACATGGTTGCTAAGCGTTTGAAATGCGGGCATTAGAGCCGATAGGAAAGCACTTAGATTGTCACTATTTTTAACCGCATGGGCAATACTATGCGGCAGGCTTTCTAACGTAATTTGCTTTGCAACGTTAAAGCCTAAGTTCTCATCATAGGATTTTGCCATCATACTGATGAAACTCATGAGAGTTTTTGTGACCAAATGGTGAGTGGAGTCTGGTGTGAGTTGGGGCATTTGTGATTGTGCAGCAATGGCAGACCAGTCCCATCCTTTCTTTTCAAAATAACGGATGAACGGTGCTAGGTTATTGTACGAGCTGATCGAAAACTCGATAGTATTTGATGGGCTGGTTATGGTACTGGCGTTACCCTTTTGGGCTGGCACAACTGTATTTTTAGAAGCACCATTGTTTTTAGAAGCACCGTTGTTTTTAGAAGAGCCGCTGTTTTTAGA
>NZ_AJYQ02000103.1 GCF_000287055.2 Vibrio genomosp. F10 str. ZF-129
AGTCGAAAGACTTGGGCTTTTTTACGTTTGGATAAGATCAAAATTCTCAAAATCCAGTGTCGATATCTTCTATTTTTCGTTCTGATTTTTATTACTTATGCCTCTTAGCTGATATTGCAGCATGACATCAAATCGATAAAACGCCCTTTGGAGATAAATCTATTCGAAGACCCGTTCTTTATTGTTTAGACGTCTAGACAGCTGAATAGACTGTGGTAGGATGTAAGGTATAAAAAAGGAATGAGGCTGTATTGTGGGAAGTAATGTAAAGCAACAGATTGAAGCACAATTAAAGGAAAGAATCTTACTTATCGACGGTGGCATGGGCACCATGATTCAAGATTTTAAGCTTGAAGAAAAGGATTATCGCGGTGAACGGTTTTCTCACTGGCATTGTGATCTTAAGGGAAATAATGACCTATTAGTTCTTTCTCAGCCTCAAATCATTGAAGATATTCATAGCCAGTATCTAGAAGCTGGCGCTGATATCCTTGAGACGAATACATTCAATGCAACCACAATCGCAATGGCTGACTACGAGATGGAAAGCCTGAGTGAAGAGATTAACTTTGAAGCGGCTAAGCTCGCTAGAAAGGTTGCTGATGAGTGGACTCAAAAAACACCACATAAGCCAAGATATGTTGCCGGCGTTTTAGGTCCAACAAACCGAACTTGCACTATTTCACCCGATGTTAATGATCCCGGATTTCGTAACGTAACCTTTGATGAGCTTGTCGAGGCTTACTCTGAATCGACACGCGCTTTGATCAGAGGCGGTTCAGATCTGATTTTGATTGAAACGATCTTTGATACGTTGAATGCCAAAGCGTGTTCATTTGCCGTTGAATCGGTTTTTGAAGAAATGGGCATCACTTTACCTGTTATGATTTCAGGCACCATAACGGATGCTTCTGGGCGTACCCTTTCTGGGCAGACAACGGAAGCTTTCTATAACGCCTTGCGCCACGTAAAACCTATTTCGTTTGGTTTGAACTGTGCGTTAGGTCCAGACGAATTACGTGAGTATGTCAGTGAGTTGTCACGTATTTCAGAATGCAGCGTCTCAGCACACCCTAATGCTGGTCTACCTAACGCGTTCGGTGAGTATGACCTATCTCCAGAAGATATGGCTGAACACGTAAAAGAGTGGGCTGAAAGTGGGTTCTTGAATCTTATTGGTGGCTGTTGCGGTACAACACCTGAACATATTCGACAAATGGCTGAAGCGGTCGAAGGTGTTACTCCTCGTCAGTTACCAGATATTCCAGTGGCGTGCCGTCTTTCTGGTTTAGAGCCTTTAACCATCTCTAAAGAATCTCTATTTGTTAATGTTGGTGAGCGAACTAATGTCACAGGTTCTGCGAGGTTTAAGCGCCTAATAAAAGAAGAACTCTACGACGAAGCGTTGAGCGTTGCCCGCGAGCAAGTGGAGAACGGTGCTCAGATCATTGATATAAACATGGATGAAGGCATGCTGGATGCAGAAGCGTGTATGATTCGTTTCCTTAATTTATGTGCATCGGAGCCAGAGATCTCGAAAGTACCGGTGATGGTCGATTCCTCAAAGTGGGAAGTCATTGAAGCGGGCCTTAAGTGTATTCAAGGTAAGGGTATTGTTAACTCTATTTCTTTAAAAGAAGGTAAAGAGAAGTTCATAGAGCAAGCTAAATTAGTCCGACGATATGGCGCCGCGGTTATTGTGATGGCGTTTGATGAAGTAGGCCAAGCTGATACACGTGAACGAAAAGTAGAAATATGTACTAACGCCTATAATATTTTGGTCGATGAGGTGGGCTTCCCACCTGAAGATATTATTTTTGATCCCAACATATTCGCCGTGGCAACTGGGATTGACGAGCATAACAATTATGCTGTCGACTTTATTGAAGCAGTAGCCGATATTAAGCAAAACCTGCCTCATGCGATGATTTCTGGTGGTGTCTCTAACGTGTCTTTCTCTTTCCGAGGCAACAACTACGTTCGGGAAGCGATTCACGCGGTATTCCTCTACCATTGTTTTAAGCATGGAATGGATATGGGGATCGTTAACGCGGGTCAATTGGAGATATACGATAACGTTCCAGAAGACTTACGCGAAGCGGTAGAAGATGTCGTTCTTAACCGCCGCGATGATTCGACCGAACGTCTGCTTGATATGGCCACGGAATATTTAGAACGGGCGGTCGGTAAAGTCGAAGATAAGTCCGCCCTCGAATGGCGAACATGGCCGGTAGAGAAACGGTTAGAGCATTCCCTTGTTAAAGGCATTACGGATTTCATCGTTGAAGATACCGAAGAAGCCCGTTTGAATGCGGCGCGTCCAATTGAGGTGATTGAAGGTCCCTTGATGGATGGTATGAATGTTGTCGGTGATTTATTTGGTGAAGGTAAAATGTTCCTTCCTCAGGTTGTTAAGTCTGCAAGGGTAATGAAGCAAGCTGTTGCTCATCTAGAGCCATTTATTAATGCAACTAAAGATGTTGGCGCGACTAACGGTAAAATTTTATTGGCCACCGTCAAAGGGGATGTTCACGATATCGGTAAGAACATAGTCGGTGTTGTTCTCCAGTGTAATAACTATGACATTATCGATTTGGGTGTAATGGTTTCTTGCGAAAAAATCTTAAAAGTCGCAAAAGAAGAAAACGTTGATATTATTGGCCTATCTGGGTTAATCACCCCGTCTTTGGATGAAATGGTTCATGTCGCCAAAGAAATGGAGCGTCAAGGATTTGATATTCCGCTTCTTATTGGTGGTGCGACAACCTCTAAAGCCCATACTGCGGTGAAAATTGAACAAAATTATTCTCAACCCGTGGTTTATGTAAATAATGCATCCCGTGCTGTCGGTGTTTGTACATCGTTACTGTCCGATGAATTAAAACCAGCATTTACAGAAAAGCTGGATTTGGATTATGAACGTGTCCGTGATCAACATGCTCGTAAAACCCCCCGCACTAAGCCAGTGACGTTAGAAAAAGCTCGCCAAAACAAGGTTGATATCGATTGGGCTGCTTACACACCACCCGCACCAGCAAAGCCGGGTATTCATATTTTCAAAGATTTTGATGTGTCGGTTCTACGTCAGTACATCGATTGGACTCCGTTTTTCATGACTTGGACATTAATGGGGAAATACCCTGCCATTTTAGACCATGAAGAAGTCGGTGAAGAGGCTAGACGCCTTTTCAAAGATGCGAATGACTTACTCGATCGCGTTGAGAAAGAGAAGCTTCTTGAAGCGAGAGGGATGTGCGGTTTGTTCCCTGCGAACAGTGTTGGTGACGATATTGAAGTGTACACCGATGAATCTCGCACAGAGGTTCTTAAGGTATTGCATAATCTACGTCAGCAAACGGATAAGCCGAAAGGTTTTAATTATTGCTTATCTGATTACATTGCACCCAAAGAGAGCGGCAAAGCGGATTGGATTGGCGGTTTTGCTGTAACCGGTGGTATTGGCGAAAGAGAATTAGCTGATGCATACAAAGCGGCGGGTGATGATTACAACGCGATCATGATTCAAGCTGTGGCTGATCGTCTTGCGGAAGCCTTTGCTGAATATTTGCATAAAGAAGTACGTAAAGAAATTTGGGGATACGCTCCAGGTGAAGACCTAAGTAATGACGATCTGATCCGCGAAAAGTATCAAGGAATTCGTCCTGCACCCGGTTATCCGGCGTGTCCAGAACATACCGAAAAAGGGACGTTATGGGAGATGATGAATGTTGAAGAAGCGATCGATATGTCATTGACCAGCAGTTATGCTATGTGGCCAGGCGCCTCAGTATCAGGTATGTACTTTTCTCATCCTGATTGTCGATATTTTGCCATTGCTCAAATTCAACAAGATCAGGTTGAAAGTTATGCCGAGCGTAAAGGCTGGGACATATTGGAAGCAGAAAAATGGTTGGGACCTAATATCAACTAATGCTCTTGTCGTAACCTAGGACATCAAAAGAAAAGAGCTGCCTATTAGGCAGCTCTTTGTATATCGACGACTTTATACATAGAGGTTATGGAGAAGCTGACTTATTCTATAGTGCCAGTGCCAGTGCCAGTGCCAGTGCCAGAGGAGGTGTCTTGTTCCGCTTGTTTGGCTTTCTCAATCATGGGCGTAATCGTAGAGCCCTGGATCAAAATGGAGAAAACAACAACCGAATAAGTCATGACCAAAATGATTTCTTTCACATCAATCAGCTTGTCAGGTATCACCCAAATCCCAGAAGGAATAGAAAGAGCCATTGCTAAAGCTAACCCACCTCGCAGTCCTCCCCAAGTGAGTATTCTCACTGACCAAGGATTGTAACTTCGAAAACGTTGGAAGCCGAGATAGGAAACAAAAACACTGAAGTAACGAGCGAACAGCACCAATGGAATTGAGAACGCCATTAAAATCCAATCTTCTTGGTGGAATTTAAAAAGTAGCATCGACATGCCAATCAAGAGGAATAAAATGCCATTTAAGAACTCATCGACGAGTTCCCAAAAATGATCTAAGTGCTCTTCACTCTCTTTTGAGAATCCGGTAAAACGAGTCCAGTTGCCAATCATGATACCCGATACCACCATAGATAAAGGCCCTGAGACATGAATGATATCCGCAAAGACGTACCCTGCAGTTGGGATTCCGATGGTCAGTAATAATTCCATGGAATGGTCGTCAGTGGCACTGATTAAGTAATGAAAAAGAAGGCCGAGAACAAAGCCATATACAATTCCTCCAAGAGCCTCTTGGGCAAACAATAAGCTGACACTTCCGATAGTTGGTGTTTCTGTCCCAAACGCGATAGTAAAAATAGTGACGAAAATCACCAAACCAAAGCCGTCATTAAATAAAGACTCACCTTCTATTTGTGTAGAGATTCGTTTAGGCGCATCAAGTTTTTTTACAATCGCCAACACAGCAATCGGGTCTGTTGGGGAGATGAGTGAACCAAACAACAAGCAATAGACAAAATCAAAGGGAATGCCAATCAGTTGACAGAACCCATACAAGATACCACCAATGAGAAACGTCGAAATCAATGTCGCCCCTAGTGCTAAAGCGGTAATTTCCCATTTTTGGTCTTTCAGGTTTGGCAGCTTAATTCCTAGGCCACCACCGAATAACAGAAACCCAAGAATGCCTTTTAGGAGAAAGTCTTCAAAGTTGATACTTGCAATGGTGGTCGTCGCGATGTCTGTCAATTGAAACCAGTTATTTTGACCCACTATTAAAATAGCCAATGACAGCACCATTGCTCCTGCTGTAATCGCAATGGTGGTTTGCATCTTTACGATTTTATTGTTGAGAAACGCAATCAGCATTGCTGCTGCTGAGAGAAAGCAAAGTGTGTAGTAGATGGACATTGGCTCATGACTTTGTAACAAAATATGTCGTGAAATTTTCAACGCTGCTAGCTTAAATAGCAATCATTATTTGTCATGTTTGCGTGAGTAAGTAAACTATCTAGATAGGGGATAGTCAGAAATAAAAAGTAGATTGATTCTGATGGTGGCTAGCGGAAGTAATGTGTTTTGTGGTTTGTATTACGAAGGATTTGTAGAATGAATGACTAGAAATGCAGGGCTACCATGATGAGCAGCCCTGCGTTGTCGTTATTCAAACAATTCAGTGTGAAGCTTTTGAATAGCCGATTTAGAATCAGCTTCATTGAGTAAGAAACATAGGTTATGAGCGCTTGCACCATAACAAATCATACGTAAATTGAAGTCTTCTAGCGTGCCAAAGACCTGCTTTGCGTAGCCTTTACTTCCACTCATGTTATTGCCGATTAAGGCCACCAAGCAAAGACCATGTTCGACTTCCACATGACATAATTCTTCCAGTTCAATTCGTGCCTGCTCAGGAAGTTGTGGTGCGCCGCCTGATGTGTCTGTTTGATCTAATGTTAATGAAACACTGATTTCTGACGTTGTGATCAAATCGACGGATATCTTATGCTTAGCCAGAATTTCAAACACCTTGGCAAGGAAACCATACGCATGAAACATATTGGCGCTACGAAGGGTAACCATTGTTTGGTTGGTTCGTAAGGCCAATGCACGAAACAGTGGAGAAGACTCTGCGTGGTGACGAATCCACGTGCCACCACGTTCTGGTTCTTTGGACGATCCCACAAATACTGGGATGTCATGGCGAAGCGCGGGAACTAACGTCGATGGGTGAAGGATTTTCGCACCGAAGTTCGCCATTTCTGAAGCTTCGCTAAAGCTAATTTCAGGAATCGGTGAAGCTTTAGGTGCAATTCGAGGGTCTGTGGTATAGATACCAGGAACATCTGTCCATATTGCGAGGCCCGAAGCTTCAACACTTTCAGCGATCAGGGCTGCGCTGTAATCACTGCCTCCGCGGCCTAGTGTTGTCGTATTGCCATCGGCATCTGAACCGATAAACCCTTGGGTAATAACAACGTGTTCTTGGCAAAGTGGCGCTAATTTATCTTTCGCTAATGCAGAGGTCTCTTCCAGTTGCGGTTCAGCACGGCCAAAGGTTCCATCTGTTCTCAGTATTTCTCTAATATCAAAGCGAACAGCATTAATACCGCGCTCTCTCATCACCCGAGTCAGGATGTAAGTTGACATTAATTCACCACACGCCACCAAATGGTCAGTTAGCTTGGTACTAGCCTGAATGGAAGCGGCTTCAGCCAGGTTTGCTACCGTCTCTAAGATTGCATTCACCTCAGATGCCGTCTCTGCCCCGTCACTTAGGCTGGATATAATCGAATCGTGGATGGTGGCAATGTTTTGTAAAATGTCACTGCGTCGTTCTTGGTCTGAAACACCGTTGGCGAGTTCAACAAGTAAATTAGTGACTCCAGAGCATGCGCTGCTAACGACAAGCTTAGTTTCTGGATTGTTTTCGATAATAGCAGCACAACGGCTCATCGCTTCAAAGTTGGCTACGCTGGTCCCACCAAATTTGGCGACATTGAATGCGCTCACAGCATTTCTCCTACAACGGGTAAAAAATAAACAGGTTGATAATAACCTAATGTTCTTTAGCGAAGAGAATCGTTGAGCGAAAAAGAGGTGCATATAGATAGATTGACCTCAGAAGCTCATCACTAGGCGGTGCTAGTGACAGTTAAGGGGATTCAGCCCACTTAACCGATAAACATAACCCTTACATTACGTTTACCTCGGCACTGCTCCCCATTGATATATTGTATTGGAATTAAGGTTCCACCATATATCTGCCTGGGCAGTGCTCCTCTTCTGCATAAAGCTCGTTCATTGAACGGTTTTGTCGGTTGAATGTCAATGGATATTTGTTACCACGAATTAATTACAAAGTGTGATCATCAATTCACACTAGACTTACGCCGCATTGATAGCTCTGGGGATTTGATCTAGTGTAGTTACTCAAACCATCGTGTAATAAGGAGCATGCATGCCAATTCAAAGTTTTATCCCCCCTCAACGGATACTTATGGGGCCTGGACCATCTGATATTTCTCCCCAAGTATTGCAAGCTTTAAGTCGCCCAATTGTTGGCCATTTAGACCCGTTATTTATTGGCATGATGGACGAAGTGAAACAGCTACTTAAGTACGCTTTCCAGACAGATAATGAGTTTACGATTGCCGTTTCTGCTCCTGGTAGCGCAGGCATGGAAGCGTGTTTTGTTAACCTTATTGAGCCAGGAGAGAAAGTCATCGTTTGCCGCAATGGGGTTTTTGGTGAGCGAATGCGAGAGAATGTCACACGTGCAGGTGCCAAAGCCATCGTTGTGGACGACGAATGGGGTGCCCCTGTCAGCACAGATAAAGTAGAGCAAGCGTTTAAAGAGAATCCTGATGCCAAAATATTGGCTTTTGTTCATGCGGAAACGTCTACTGGCGCGCTTTCTGATGCGCAGGCATTGAGTCAAATTGCGAAACAGTATCATGCTCTTACTATTGTCGATGCCGTCACCTCGTTGGGTGGGGTGCCATTGAAAGTCGATGAATGGGAACTCGATGCAGTTTATTCGGGAAGCCAAAAGTGCCTATCTTGCGTGCCAGGGTTATCCCCGTTAACTCTTTCACCTAAAGCTATCGAGAAAATTAATGCTCGTACGACGCCGGTTCAAAGCTGGTTCCTTGACCAGAGTCTCGTTCTGGGATATTGGAGTGGAGAGGGCAAGCGAAGCTACCATCATACAGCACCCGTCAACAGCCTCTATGCATTACACGAGTCGTTATTGATGCTCAAACGTGAAGGGTTAGAAAATGCCTGGCAACGACATAAAGAGATGCATGCGAAATTAAAAGTGGGATTAGAAAAGCTTGGCTTCACATTTGTCGTTAATGAAGACTCTCGACTTCCTCAGCTTAATGCGATTTATATTCCAGACGGGGTAGATGATGCGCAAGTTAGGTCAACCTTGCTTGAAAAGTATAATCTTGAAATAGGAGCGGGATTAGGGAGTTTAGCGGGTAAAGCCTGGCGGATTGGTTTAATGGGGTATGCTGCTAGAAATGAGAATGTTTCTTTATGTTTACGAGCATTGGAAGAAACACTGCATCAGTAACGATCATTTGCAATCGTAGTCTACATTGATAAAGGGGCATTCTAGCCCCTTTATGGTTTTATTCGCTCGGTGTAGATTCTGCCGCTGACGTTTCTTCCGCTGACGATTGTGGCCTATATTGAATGGCGGTAAAGTCTTTATTAGGAAATAAATACTGCGCTTCAGCTCGAATTTGTTCTGCTCGGCTACTGTCCCCCAATCCTTGGTACGCAAGAATTAAGTTACTGTAAAACGCGGGTCTAGGCTTCGACTGAATCATGTCAAGCGACCACTGTATGTAGGGTTTGATTAACTCAGGTTCTTGGGTGTGTAACCCAATATTGAGATAAGTGCTGTATATATCCCAGTCAAAGCGATCTTTCCAAACGACAGGATTCGTCACTCGATCTAATATCTCAGGTTGTTTTGGTGATGAGCGTTCAAACAAAGTGAGAACATAGTTAGTGTGTAGGGCGCTGAACATATAGAAGCTGGTGATCAGGGGAGTAATAATGCACGTTACTCTAAGCAAACTTTTTGTAAATTGACCAAAATGAAGACGCTTATAACTGGCGACACGTTGATCCACCCAGAACAATAGGATCATGAATGTGATCCAGTGAATGGCTGAATGGTAAAATGGGTATTCAAGTTGGGAATGCACGACTATCGGAACAAACAGCGCAAACATGGCGAGCCTTATCCCCTTCTTTGCATAGTAAATACGAGAAAGCACTAAGCTTGCCGCTAACAAAATCGCCAGGAGCGGGATAAGCCCGCCTTCGACCCCCCAAAATAGCAGCTCATTGTGAGGGTGGTCCATGGCGGGTAAGCCGGGTTTGTAACTTGGGTTCAATTGGTGCTGACGAGCAGTGTAAAGTATGTATTCCGCTTCAAACTTACCGTAGCCGTATCCGGTAAATGGTTTTTCAATCACCATATCAAGCGCTTGAGGAAAAGTGTATTTTCTAGGGCTCTCTAAATCCGCTTTGCTAGAAAGCAGCGCATCTGTGCCCTGTGAATGTGTAGCGAAAAAACCTAATCCAACCCCGAGAAGGCAGCAGGTTACCCAGGAAAAAAATCGCTTACGTGTCGAATATTTGTATAAGTATGGAAGCACAAAACACAGTGAAATGATGGCACCTAACCAACCGGTTCGAGAGGCTATAATGATCAAAAGAGGGGCGGTTAATAAGGGTATCAAGCATAAAAATGAGGTTTCACTCAAGCGACCGTATTTATTGGTTTGTCGTGCAAGCAAATACGCCGATATCACTAACCCTGTAGCCAGGAAACTTGCCATGACATTCGGTTGCTGAAATATACCGTATGGTCTGTTACGTATCGCATCATAGCCAAACATATTATTAGGTTCTAAAAGTAGGTATTGATAGAATCCAAATACAGATTGAATAAAAACGGCGATAACAATAAACCACAACAGTCTCTGTTTATGTTTATTACTGAAACGAAATTGTTGCAAGAGGACAAACAGTAAAAAGCCAGCCCAAAGACCGACGAGCCGCCCTAGTGCTGCTGATGTCGTTGCATTACCGTATAGCGTTGGAACGGTCATTAAGAGACAGCATACCAGCAGACCAATCGTCAATTTTGAATACATCAGAGATTGGTTGGTGGCTAATTGATAAAGCCCAATAGAAAGGGTGACGGATAAGGCAGTCCAAGTGGTGGCATTAAAAGAAAGTGCTAGCCCTGATCCTCCCGGATTTGGCATAAAAAAATGCATCGCCACGATAAAGACAACAGCGAGAGAGATTAAGAATGGCTTATTGAGAGGAATGCTTGGTGCATGAGGTTCAAGGCGGGTGCCACCAGTATGCAATATTGCCATGTGATTACTCATCCTATATAAAGAAACCAGCGTCACTGCTGGTTTCTTTATCTTAGCGTTTATTTCTATTTTAACATAGGTTTAAGAAAACGAGCGGTGTGAGAACCTTTCACTTTTGCGACTGATTCGGGCGTACCTTCAGCGACAATTTCTCCACCACCTTGGCCACCCTCCGGACCTAAATCAACGACCCAATCTGCTGTCTTGACGACGTCGAGGTTGTGTTCGATGACCACCACGGTATTTCCATGATCGCGTAATCGGTGCAAAACGGTGAGTAATTGCTGAATATCGTGAAAGTGCAATCCGGTTGTGGGTTCATCTAGGATATACAATGTTTTGCCTGTATCTCGCTTAGATAGCTCGCGAGCTAATTTAACCCTTTGTGCTTCCCCACCCGATAAGGTGGTCGCTGCTTGCCCAAGCCTAATATAGGAAAGGCCGACATCCATTAACGTCTGTAATTTTCGGGCAATAACCGGTACAGGTTCAAAGAAAGCGCGTGCATCTTCGACGGTCATCTGTAGAACTTCATCAATACTCTTACTTTTGTAGTGCACTTCTAAGGTTTCACGATTGTAGCGTTTTCCTTTACATGCATCACACGAGACGTAGACATCTGGAAGAAAGTGCATCTCAACTTTGATCATGCCATCCCCTTGGCACGCTTCACAGCGCCCACCACGAACGTTGAAACTAAATCGACCAGGTTTATACCCTCGTGAACGAGACTCTTGCGTTCCAGCAAACAGTTCTCGGATTGGCGTGAAGATGCCGGTATAGGTCGCGGGGTTAGATCGCGGTGTTCTGCCTATTGGGCTTTGATCAATATCGATCACTTTATCGAAGTGTTCTAGCCCCTTTATTTTCTTGTAAGGCGCAGGCGTTGCTGTGGTTGCACCATTTAAAGCGGTATGAGCAATCTTAAAGAAGGTGTCGTTGATCAATGTCGACTTACCCGAACCAGATACGCCAGTGACACAAGTGAACAGGCCAACAGGCAGTGATAGTGTGACTTCTTTTAAGTTATTGCCGGTAGCGCCGATAAGTTCAACGGTTTTCTTTGGATCTTTTTTAGTGCGTTGCTTGGGTATCTCTATTTTTTTGACGCCGCTTAAGTACTGACCAGTGAGAGATTCCGGAGTTGCGATAATCTCTTCCATGGTTCCTTCCGCTACGATGTGACCACCATGAACACCAGCCCCTGGGCCGATATCAATCACATGATCGGCACATCGAATCGCGTCCTCATCGTGCTCGACGACTAAAACGGTATTTCCCAAGTCACGGAGGTGTGTCAGGGTTTTAAGCAATCTTTCGTTATCGCGTTGATGCAGACCAATTGATGGTTCATCTAGAACGTACATAACCCCAACAAGCCCAGCTCCAATTTGACTGGCAAGTCTGATACGTTGGGCTTCTCCGCCAGACAAAGTTTCGGCACTGCGCGATAGGTTAAGGTAGTTAAGACCGACGTTAACCAGAAATTGAAGGCGATCATTGATCTCTTTCATCACTTTATCGGCTATTTGCCCACGCTGGCCATCAAGCTTTAAGTTTTGGAAGAAGTCGAGTGCTTCAGCAATACTAAACTCAACAATTTGAGGTAAGGCGGTATCATTGATGAATACATTACGTGCTTCGATTCTCAAGCGTGTTCCATTGCACCCTGTACAAGACTTCGTTGAGATGTATTTCACCAAATCTTCTCTGACCGCATTTGATTCCGTATCACGATAACGGCGTTCTAAGGTATTAAGAATGCCTTCAAAGGGATGACGTTTAACGCGAATATCACCGCGATCATTGATGTACTTAAACTCTACTTCAGTTCGACCTGAACCTTTTAATATAATCTCTCGAGTCTTTTTAGGTAGCTTCTTAAAAGGGGTGTTAAGGTCAAAACCATAATGATCGGCTAATGAGGTGAGCATTTGAAAGTAGTAATAGTTTTTTTGATCCCATCCGCGAATCGCTCCATCGGCTAGGCTCGCATTCTCATCCATAATGACGCGTTCAGGATCAAAATATTGTTGAACCCCCAAACCATCACAAGTTCCGCAGGCACCTGCTGGGTTATTAAATGAGAACAACCTTGGCTCAAGCTCTTGCATGCTATAACCACAATGTGAACAAGCAAAATTGGCAGAAAAGACAATTTCCTCACCCTCTTCATCCATTGGCGTCACCACTACGATTCCGCCAGAGAGCTCGAGAGTGGTTTCTATAGATTCCGCCAAACGTTGCTGCAAATCATCACGAACTTTAAATCGGTCGACCACGACTTCGATAGTGTGTTTTTTGTGAAGTTCCAATGTTGGTGGATCGGAAAGATCGCAAGTTTCACCATCAATACGGGCGCGTATAAAGCCTTGAGCCGCGAGGTTTTCAAGTGTTTTTACATGCTCACCTTTACGCTCCTTGATGATGGGAGCCAGAAGCATTCTCTTAGAACCCTGAGGCAGTTCTAAGATTCTATCAACCATTTGGCTGACGGTTTGAGCCGCGAGTGGGGTATTGTGCTCTGGGCATCGTGGTTCGCCAACGCGCGCGTAAAGTAATCGTAAGTAATCATACACCTCTGTTATGGTTCCCACCGTTGAGCGCGGGTTATGGGAGGTGGATTTTTGTTCAATAGAAATCGCGGGAGACAGCCCTTCGATATGATCGACATCCGGCTTTTCCATGAGCGAAAGAAATTGGCGAGCATAAGCTGACAAAGACTCAACATAACGGCGCTGCCCTTCGGCATAAAGCGTATCAAAAGCGAGAGAGGATTTTCCTGATCCAGAAAGTCCGGTGACAACGATTAATTTATCGCGAGGAATGGTGAGGTTGATATCTTTAAGGTTATGGGTTCGTGCACCGCGAACTTCAATTGTGTCCATTGTCTAAGCTCATTGAAATACTAAGTGCTGCAAGTATTACATAGTGTGGCAATTGTGCAAATAAAATACTGGATAAAAAAACAGTAAGACCACTTTGATACCAAAGTGGCCTTAGGTGTAACGGCAAAAGACTTGGCGTTATTGTTAGTTGACTCCAAGGCGATTTAGCACTCGATCTTATTACTCTTTATGGGTTGAGTGCTTACCGAGCTCCGTTGTTTTTTCATCTTTTAGGTAGAGATTTTCAAAGCAGTAGTTAGTGGCTTCAATATAGCCTTCAACACTACCGCAATCAAAACGGTTGCCTTTGAATTTATAAGCCAATACACAGCCAGATTTCGCTTGTTTAAGAAGCGCATCGGTAATCTGAATTTCACCACCTTTGCCTGGTTCAGTTTGCTCAATTAATTCGAAAATGTCTGGAGTCAGAATATAACGACCAATAATCGCTAAGTTGCTTGGCGCAGTGCCTTGCTCTGGTTTCTCTACCATGTCGTCGACACGGAAAAGATCATCTTTAATCATTTCACCTGAAATCACACCGTATTTGTGAGTTTCATCTTCAGGTACTTCCTGAACCGCAACAATTGAACAGCGGAACTGTTTATACAGTGAAACCATTTGCGCCAACACACCTTGTTGCTCATTGACACAAAGGTCATCGGCCAGCACAACAGCGAAAGGTTCATCACCAATAAGGTCACGACCAGTGAGTATGGCATGGCCAAGGCCTTTCATTTCTTTTTGACGGATATAAGTGAAACTCGCACTGTCGATCACTTTACGGATATCGACGAGCAACTCTTCCTTATTCGTGCCACTGATCTGATGTTCCAGTTCATAATTCTTATCAAAGTGGTCCATGATCGAATGTTTGCCACGACCAGTAACAATACACATACCATTCATACCCGCTTGAATCGCTTCTTCAACACCGTATTCGATGAGTGGTTTGTTGACCACTGGCATCATTTCTTTTGGCATTGATTTAGTGGCTGGCAGAAAACGAGTTCCGTAACCTGCTGCCGGGAAGAGGCACTTTTTGATCATGATAAAACCCTTTGTAATTCCGTATAAATAATGATTTTGCGTCAAGATAACATGCTTTATGTTCCTGGCTAGTTAACCACGGTTTATCTAGTACAGAATTCATACTTTGTCGCCAAATTAAGACGCTAAATTTTGATTGGCCCATGCTATCGCCTGCACTCGATTTTTAACAGAGAGTTTTTTGAAAATCTGATAAAGATGTGATTTTACCGTAAATTCACTAATGAATAGGCTATCAGCAATTTGAATATTGGATGAATTATCTTGAAGGCAGCGCAATATCTGCAGTTCACGAGAGGTTAAGTCAACGATCACAGGAGCGGTGTTGCTGTTGAGCACATGACGATAATAGTGCAACAGTTGACTTGTTACCTTTCGGGGGAGCCAGTTTTGTCCATTAATGATTTCTCCAAGCCCTCGAACAATATCTTCGACATTTGTGTAAGTGTAAAATAACCCTTTTAGGTTGCCAAAGTAGAGTAACTCGTCGGTCGTAAGCCGCTTATTGAGGTTGAAAATAATCACTTCAAAGTTCTTATCTGTAATCGGTAAATTACGAACTTGTTGTTGAAGTTGTTTATGAGTTTGATAATCGATCAGTAAAATCTTATGTCGGTGTTTTGGGTTGGCTTCGAGTAAATCGTTGGGCTCTATTTTTGGAAGTTCTATCGATAGTTCGGCCTCCAATCGACTGACGTAAGGATAGTCTGCGTGCTTATCTTCACATAAAAAATAAACGGTTCGAGTGTAATCTGCTTTTCTCATTATATACCTTCCTAGCCTGTTACATTATGTTTACAAAATGAAGCAAGCCGAGCTGAATATCTAGGCATATTGAGGCGGAGTATGTTGTTTTGCGTCTGGTTTCATATTGTTAGGTAATTTACTTATTTGTCATTTAGATGAGATAGGGGAGGGTTCAAAAAACGAGTAAATAAAATCTTGATTGGCTCATACAATTAGATGGATTTTTTAATACGATTTGAGCCTGTGTTAAAGCATGCTATCCTACCCCTCAGAATTTTTTAGACATCATTTAGACGGAGCAGAGCATGGCAAGCCGTGGCGTAAATAAAGTCATCATTATGGGTAACCTTGGGCAAGACCCTGAGGTTAAGTACACTGCCAATGGTAGTGCGATTGCAAATATTACAGTCGCCACTTCTGAAACTTGGCGTGACAAGCAAACTGGTGAACAACGCGAAAAGACAGAGTGGCACCGTGTTGTGTTATTTGGAAAAACAGCTGAAATTGCAGGTGAATACTTACGTAAGGGCTCTCAAGTTTATCTTGAAGGTCAACTGCAAACACGAAAGTGGCAAGATCAAAGTGGTCAAGATCGTTACTCAACTGAAGTCGTTGTTCAGTGGCCAGCAGGTCAAATGCAACTGTTAGGTGGGCGTGGTCAAGGTGGTGGCGGTCAACAGGCTAGTCAGCAGCAAAATAATAACTGGGGCCAACCTCAGCAACCAGCCATGCAGCAACAGCAGCCAGCGATGCAACAGCCTCAATCGGCTCCTCAGCACAAACCGGCTCAACAAGCTCCACAGCAAGCTCAGCCTCAATATAACGAGCCACCAATGGATTTCGATGACGATATCCCGTTCTAGCCACGTTTGATGGAGAAATCTCAGAATTTAATACTCTGTGAATATCTAGAATTAATAATACAAACTAAAGCTCCGTAGTACGGGGCTTTTTTTTGTGATTGCGTTATTGATTCTATTCACTGCATCCTCGTGGCGAACTGCATGATCACTTGTGATCTCTAATACTCGTGGCGCTTTAAGAGAGAGATCACGTTTGGCTAACAAAGTTCGATAACAGTAGTCAAAATAAAACGAGTTCTTGGAGACTTTTTAATATAGTAACAGTAGAGGCAAATGATTTGCTTTCTTGTTGATAACAGCACACTGAAACCGGTCAATAAAATATAGAAAGGAACTCTTAATTTATGAGGTTTACTCCGACCTTAAAGCTCAGTACAAGGCTGGTGGCTTTTGTTACCATCATTGTGATCAGCGCGACCTTTATTTTATTTGTCGGTGGCACACTGACATTCAAAAAAATTGGCCAAGAATATCTTAATCATTATTTGGACGGCATTGTTGTCGTTGTTGATAGAGAAATGGAAGATCCTGAATCGGCGCAATCCATGCAGCGTTGGATGCCCAAAATGCTGCAAGCATCACGCATTGTCGAAATGCAGCTATCTTCACCAGCAGGAATCGTATATCAGTTTAACGATACCGATTCTCGGGTTGACCCTTCACGCTTGTACAACAAAACTTATCGACTGGAAAGAAACAGTGGCTATCAAGTGACTTTCAAGGCCGTTCCACCGTATCTAGGTTCTACCGACTCTTTTGGTGCCTTATGGACGATCACTCTCGCCGTTAGCTTGATCATATTTTGTCTAGTCAGAGGTGTTAAATGGCTCAAAGAACAGCTATTGGGATCGGAGCTGTTAGAGGAACGTGGGAGAATGATCTTGGCGGGGCGTGTCGAGCAGTTTGCAAAAGGGGATCTCAGGGAGTGGCCGTATACAGCAAGTGAGGCATTGGATTGTTTGATTGAAGAGTTACAAGATGCCCGCCAAGAGAGAAGTCGATTTGATACTTTTATCCGAACTCAAACGTTCTTAGATCAACTGACTGGAACAGCAAATCGCGTGTTATTTGACAGTAAACTAGAGTCAGTTTTGCATGAAAGTGGTTCTCATGGTGCTGTCATTCTGCTGAGAGTGGATGACTGGGAAGATGTTAAAGAACTGAATGGTAAAAGTGTCAGTGACGATTTCATTGTGGAATTGGCAGAAGCCATTAGTGGAGTCATACAGCGTTACCCTGATGTGCTGTTGTCTCGATATTATAGCTCTGATTTTGCGATATTTGTTCCATACCAGGGGACAAAGGAAGTGACACATCTTGTTAACGCATGCATGAAGCAGCTGGTTAAAATCTCTCCACCATCCCCAGTCGATAAAGACAATTGGTGCCATATGGGGGTGACCAATTTTAACCAGGGAGATCGCCAGGGCAAGATCATGGATGAGGCTGAAATTGCGCTCAAGAGTGCCCAGTTACAGCAAATTAATACCTGGAGCCGATTTAATAAAGCAACCGTGGATCAAGAAGATCGTGGTAGCGTTCGCTGGCGTACCCTGTTTGATCAGACGTTAACACCAGAAAATATTCGCGTATTCGGTCAGCCTTGCTATTTGCTATCGGCAACGAGCGAACTTAAGTTGATTCACCATGAATTGTTTGCGCGGATAGACGATCCAGAGAAAGGCACACTCAAGGCTTCAAGATTCAATGCAGCCATTGAGCAGGTGGGTTATGAGCTTAAGATGGATCGCGCAATACTCAGAAAAACAATAACATGTATGAAAGAATCTCAGTTAAACCTATGTTATTCTGTAAACCTTCATGTCAGTCCATTTGCAGATAAAGAACACTTTAAGTGGCTGCGTAATGAATTATTACAACTGACGTCTCAAACTCGCTTACAATTGAGTTTTGAATTTTCTGAAGGGCGTTTGATTAAACACCTGGATTATATGAGGCCCGTCATACGGATGCTCTCAGGATTAGGGTGTCAGGTTATTGTTGGTCAAGCGGGGCGAACAATAGTTAGTACCCACTATTTAAAAGACTTAAAGGTCGATTACCTTAAGTTGCATCGAAGTTTGATTAAACGAATTGACCAAAGAGATGAGAATCAACTCTTTGTAAGAAGCATAATCGGTGCATGCAGTGGCGGAAAAACTCAGGTCATTGCAGTGGGTGTCGAAACGAAAGCAGAGCATAAGACGCTGATAGACCTCGGTGTACATGGCGTTCAAGGGCGACTGTTCGATACAGAATTAGAAGTATGGGCTAGAATAAATAACAAAGCTCATACTAATGTTTCAAATAAAATAAAGCCGGGTCGACGAAACCGATGGCGATAATTTAACGAAAGTGATCAGTGGATGAATATAAAGTCCCTCATAGATAAATTTAGACCGACAAAAAAGCAGCACTCCAACTTATTGGCGATAGTGGAGCCTGATGCCATCTACTTTTCAAAGCATTCGGTGTACACATTACCGAAAATAGCGCTTGATCATGGACATTGGCCGCAGGCCCTCGCCACACACTTAAAAACGCACTCTGTTGAAAATGTCACAGTCAGTGTGGTTCTGAATTCAAGTCTGTATCAAACCTTTCAAATAGATACCCCTAATGTGCCTCAAGAAGAGCTGTCTATTGCTCTGCCATTTTTGCTCAAAGATCTCGTCACAGAGAAAGTAACGGACATTGTTGCCGATGCCTTTACTTTGCCTAGTGGCAATAAAACTCAAGCTTATGTGATCAAAAAATCACTTATTACTGAGCTGACTCATCTTTTGGCTGAGCAGAAATGCTCTTTAGATGAAGTGCTGACAGAAGACGATGTATGGGGCATTGCTTCATCTGAATTAAGCAGTTACTTGTTGTTGCAGCGCAGTGTTAAGGGCAGTTATAAAATCTGTGCGTTTCACGAAGGAAAATGTGTATTTCAACGCACTATTCGTAATGTCGTTTCACCATTAACTGGAACAGCAAGCTCCGATTTTCAGCTCGATGGCATGGCTTTGGAATTGCAGCGTTCGATTGATTACCTATCGTCTCAGCTTAAAGGTGTGCCTTTACACACGCTTTTCACCAGTTGTGATGAAGAAGATCAGCAAGAGTTAGCCGAAGCATTAGACGAACGATTAAACGTTAAAGTTAAGCCATTATCAACGGAACTCATTGGGTCTGGAGATTTTCTCGCGGTTACCGCTACACATTTGATGGGCGATCACATTAATCTTTACCCCGATCATTTGCGTCCTCAAAAACAGTATTTTACGTTTCAAAACGCTGCGACCTCTTGGGTTCTAGTTGCAGCACTGCTCTTAGCATGCAGTGGTTATTATCATTACAGTTCATTACAGTTAAAAGCAGAATTGAAACTCCAGCAGCAGCAATCGGCACAACTGGCTCAGCAAGCTCAAAAGCTGAGAGAGCAGTTAGAGAAGCACAAACCGTCTCCAGAAAAAGTGGCCGCTGTTGCCAGGCTAAAAGATCAAATTCAATCGCACAACCGCTCATTAAATGCGATTGGTGATTACAATCAGTCTCAGCGACAAGGTTACGCAGGCGTAATGGGTTCTTTAGCGAATATTGGAAGGAATGATATTTCGTTGGTGAGTATTCGTATCGACAACCAAAAACTGAATTTACAAGGTTTAGCTAAAAATGCTGAAACGGTGCCCAATTGGGTTCACCAGTTTAGAGAAGAGCTTAACTTGGTAGGTCGATCGTTTGAAAAGCTGAAAATAGGCAGAAATGAACAAGATGTCATTACATTCGAATTGCGAACGCAGGAGGATGTAAAATAATGAAGCAAGCATTAGGAAAAATAGAGGCTAAATTTTCGGATCTTTCCCAGAGAGAAAAGTGGCTCATTACACTGGGTGGCTTCGCCGTCACGGCCTTGGTCATGTTTACATTTGTCTTTGAACCCGCAATGAAAACGGATAATGAATTGTCGCGTCAAAACGTCGCAACCAAATCTGAGATTCAGAGATTACAGGGCGAGATCCTAGTCTTGACCGCTAAGCTGAAAAAAGACCCAGACCAAGAAATCGATATTGAGCTGAATAAACTCCAGAAACAGAGTCAATCCTTATCGCAAGAGTTAGCCGATGTGATTGATACTTTGATTTCACCTTCTCAAATGACTCTGCTGTTGGAAGGTGTTTTGTCTGAAAGTAAGCAACTTCACCTGGTTTCATTGGAAACGCTAGGCGCAGAGTCCATTGCAAAAGGACAGGATAAAGAGGGTAATTACTATCTGCACCCAGTTCGAATTGAAATGACAGGCCGATTTTTTGATATCCTCACCTACTTACAAACGCTTGAGGCGATGCCTGCCAATTATTATTGGCGCAGTTTTCAATATCAAGTGGAAGAGTACCCCGAAGCACGACTGATTTTGGAAGTCTACACTTTAGGGGCTCGTAAAGAGTTTATAGGGGGCTAGCCAGCAATGAGATTAAAGACTCAATTAAAAATACGATTGAAGATGTCGTTGAAAATCACGTTACTGAGTCTCGCTGTATTGGGCTATTCCGTCAATGCTTCAGATAATGTGTCAGACAAGCCGAATCAAAACACAGCCCAAGACCCTACGGCGCCGTTAGGGTGGCAAAAAAAAGATTCTTCTACCTCGACAGCGAAAAAAACCGTTGTTTACCGATTACCGACACTCAAAAGTATCGCATGTGATCATGTGAATCGATGTAATGCCGTTCTTAACAATAGTGTTGTCGAGACCGGAGATAAATTAAATGGATACCAAGTCCGTCAGATAACTGATGAAAAAGTGACTTTGGTACGTGGAAGTAAGCTTTGGACATTAGAGCTTTTTTCGTTAGATATTAAGAATTAAGGTAATAATAATTCTATGCGTAAAATCGTACTTGCTATCGCTATCGTATCTCTATCTGGATGCTCAATGGGCCATCGAGATCCAGTAGAAGCAAAAGCCGCCATCAACGAAGCCATTAATGAAGCCAATAGCTTAGGCCTCAATGATCTTCCTGCTTCTGTGCAGCAAGATTTAATGCCAAACATTGATGGTGTAAACCTATCCTCAGCGCAGAACGTCAAGCGCTTTAGAGTTCGAGCGGATGGCGTTGAGGCCAGTACCTTTTTTGCCAGTTTAGTCAAAGGAACCGACTACAGCGCAGCGATACACCCTTCAGTCGAAGGAAATATCACCGTTAACTTAGCTGATGTCACCTTAGATGAAGTGCTTTCTGTGGTTCGTGATATGTATGGCTACGAAGTAGAACGAAAAGGTAAGGTGATTCAGGTATATCCAGCTGGTATACGCACGGTCACTATACCAGTCGATTACTTACAGATGCAGCGTAAAGGCCGCTCTCTGACTTCGATCACCACGGGAACGATTACCAATACGGATTCAGGTTCATCGTCTTCAGATAATTCATCTAATCGTTCATCTTCTTCAAGCTCATCAGGATCTTCATCGACAAGTTCATCAACAAGCTCTAAAGGCGGCACTGAAATTGAAACGATCAGTGAAAGTGACTTTTGGCCACAACTACAGGCCGCTGTATCTCAATTAATTGGCAGTGGTGAAGGTCAAAGTGTGGTGGTTACTCCGCAAGCCAGTGTGATTACAGTACGTGCCTACCCTGATGCCATCCGTGAAGTGAAGCACTTTTTGAATGTTTCTCAAGAGCGCCTACAGCGTCAGGTTATTCTGGAAGCTAAGATTTTAGAAGTGACCTTAAATGATGGCTACCAGCAAGGTATTAACTGGTCCAACATTTCCATCGGCGACAGCAAAGTGGTGATTGATAGGCTTGGCTCATCAGCGCTACCTGGGCTTGATGCGATCGGGAGCTTATTAGGTGGACAAACAAATGTAACCGTTTCTGATGGCAGCTTTGAAGCCGTGTTGAGCTTCATGGACACACAAGGTGATTTGAATGTTCTTTCAAGCCCTCGAGTTACCGCAGCAAACAACCAAAAAGCGGTGATTAAGGTGGGTACTGATGAATATTACGTGACCGACTTTTCTAGTGTGGTAGGCAGTGGTGATAATTCAGAAGCATCACCAGAAGTTGAACTTACACCATTTTTCTCTGGTATCTCGTTAGATGTAACGCCTCAGATTGATGATGAAGGTAACGTACTGTTGCATGTTCACCCAGCCGTTATCGATGTGAAAGAACAAGTGAAAGAGATTGGTTATGGTGGCAACACAATTAGCCTTCCATTGGCCCAAAGCTCGATTCGTGAATCTGATTCCATCATCAGAGCTCGTGATGGCGATGTTGTGGTTATTGGTGGATTGATGAAATCAAACACTTTTGATCAAGTATCCAAAGTACCGTTTTTGGGCGATATTCCGGCGTTAGGACATTTATTTAGAAATACCACCGAGCTTACTCAGAAAACCGAACTGGTTATCTTACTGAAACCAACCGTTGTTGGTGTAAATACATGGCAGAAAGAGCTCGAACGTTCACGTGATATTTTACAAGAATGGTTTCCAGATTCTGAATAACCGATTTCCAGGGTAAAGCATGTATCTTGACCACTTTGGTTTTAGCCAATACCCGTTTCATCTAACCCCAAATACTGGCTTGTTTTTGGGGTTAGAACCGCACTATGAAGCGATTCAAATGGTGACAGCGGCTCTGGATATGGGAGAAGGCGTAATCAAGGTGACTGGTGAGGTGGGCTCAGGAAAAACCATGGTATGTCGAATGCTGATCAATCACCTAAAAGATAACGTAGAGCTGGTTTACTTACCTAACCCAGTTCTAACGGGAGAAGAATTAAGGTTGGCGGTTTCCGCTGAGCTGGGGCTTGAGATTCACTCTTCAATGTCAGTTGTTGATAAGATTCAAACCAAGTTGATCGAACTTTCTAAATCGGGCAAGCAAACTGTGGTTATTGTTGATGAAGCGCAGGCTTTATCTGATGAAGCCCTAGAAGTGTTGCGCCTATTTGGAAACCTAGAAACAGAGCAGGCAAAGCTGCTTAATATTGTCCTGATTGGTCAACCAGAATTGGATGAAAGGCTTGAGCAGCATCATTTAAGGCAGTTTCGTCAACGCATCACCTTCAATGCGAAGTTACGCCCGTTATCGGTGGATGAAAGTGTGGCTTATATTGATACTCGTTTAACCCGAAGCGCGGCCAGTGAAGCGGTGTTTAGTCTTGCTATTAAGAAAGCGATTTGGCGGGCAAGCCATGGAAATCCTCGCCTGATCAATCAGATATGCCACAAGACTCTTATATTAGCTTTTGGCGACAAGGCTGAAAAAGTCAATAATCACCATGTTTATAGCGCTATTTACGATACGTTTGATAGCTGTAAACCAAAATTTAAAGCCCCAATTTTATGGGGGTGGAGTCACTAATGAGTACCATCAATCAAGCGCTTTCTGAACTTGCTGATAAAGAACAACAGGGTGCATCGGTTAAGATTGAAAAAGCTCAAATTAATAAGGTGAAAACTCGCCCTGTTTTACCTTGGGTTATTGGTGGCTTTTCAATCAGTCTCGCCATTGGTGGCTGGGCGGTATCGCATCAATCCGAAACCATCGATCGTTCTATAAAACGATCGATAGATCACTCAGTGGTGATCTCTGAACCGACCACGGTTGCAGTGGAATCCAATGATGCCCTTGAACCGAACTCAGTGCCAAGTATCGCTGAAGTGACCACGAAAACCTCTGCTCAGAAGGTCACGATATATCAAGCCCCCGCCGTTGAAAAAACGACAACAAAGGTCAAACAGCCTTCAACTCGTGTGGCTAAAAATTCAACGTCTGACGCGTCGGTTTCTAAAGCATCCGTTTCTAAAGCGTCCGTTTCTAAAGCATTGGTGTCTAAATCCCCCGAAGACCCAAAGCCAGTCGTCAGCAAATCGTCACCTCAAAAGCCAATATTACTGGCTAGCAATACATTGAGCCCTTCTCGCGTCAGTTCGAAGGCGGCAACCAAGTCAGAGCCTGTTGAGCAAGGTGGCATTATTGTTGAACAAGTCGAACTGACACCAGTTCAATTAGCTGAGAAAGCAGAGATCAGAGCTCGCAAAGCGATCGATAGTAACAACATCGATGAAGCGTTAAACAGCTACAAAGACGTACTTCGCTACACTCCTAAAGATGAAAACAGCCGACAACAGCTAGCGGCCTTATATTATGGTAAGGGGGATACTCGTAGAGCGTTTGAAATATTGCAAGATGGCATAAAAATCGATAACGACAGTGAAGCCTTGCGGATTGCCCTCGCCAAGCTGTTGATTAAAGAACAACAACCAGAAGCTGCACTCACTCCTCTTCTTCACCTAAATCATTCTCCGAGTGTGGATTACTTGTCTTTAAGGGCAGCGTTAGCTCAAAAAAATAGCCTTGATGATGTGGCATTGGAAACCTATCAGCAGCTTGTTTCTGCCGACAGTGCCAACGCTCGCTGGTGGCTGGGGTTGGCGATTCAACAAGAGCGAAATTCAAACATGCCAGAGGCTAAAGTCGCGTATCAGCAAGCACTCACGAAAGTCGGTCTTTCAAAGCAGTCTCAGACTTTTGTACGTGAACGGTTGAAATTGATTGATGCAATAAAGGAGAGCAGCAGTGCAAATTAAACTTCGTAAACGTCTTGGTGATTTGCTGGTTGAAGAAGGCATTATTACTGAGAGTCAGGTTGAGCAAGCACTCGCAGCCCAGAAAAGCACAGGCCGTAAATTAGGCGCCATGCTTATTGAGCTTGGCTTCGTAACCGAGCACCAGATGCTGACTTTTCTCTCGCAACAGTTGGCTCTACCTTTAATTGATGTGAGCCGAGCAAATGTCGACGTTGATGCGGTTCAACTGCTTCCGGAAGTTCACGCGCGTCGTTTACGTGCTCTCGTGATTTCTCGCAGTGGCGACACAGTACGCATTGCGATGAGTGATCCTGCGGATTTATTTGCTCAAGAAGCGCTGCTTGGTCAGCTTTCTAATTTCAGTTTAGAGTTTGTGATCGCGCCTGAAAGTCAATTGGTTGAAGGGTTTGACCGATACTACCGCCGCACCAAAGAGATCGCATCATTCGCCGAGCAATTGCAGGCGGAACATCAGGTCAACGATGCTTTTGATATTAACAATCTGGATGAAGGTGGCGACAGTGATGAAGTCACCGTTGTTAAGTTGATTAACTCTCTGTTTGAAGATGCGATTCAAATGGGGGCGTCTGATATTCACATTGAGCCAGATTCGAATGTACTGCGTTTGCGCCAACGTATCGACGGTATTTTACATGAAACGCTGCTGAACGAAGTTAACATTGCTTCCGCGTTGGTGCTGCGATTAAAACTCATGGCTAATCTGGACATTTCAGAAAAACGTTTACCTCAAGACGGTCGTTTTAATATTCGAACTAAAGGCCAATCGGTGGACATTCGTATGTCGACGATGCCGGTTCAATATGGCGAGTCGGTGGTGATGCGTCTTTTGAATCAGTCATCGGGCGTCAGAAAACTTGAAGAATCAGGATTACCTGCGGATCTTTTAGAAAAATTGCGTAAGCAACTCAAAAGACCTCACGGAATGATCCTAGTGACAGGGCCAACGGGATCAGGTAAAACCACCACCTTGTATGGCGCGTTGTCAGAGCTCAATCAACCGGGTAAAAAGATCATTACCGCGGAAGATCCGGTGGAATACCGTTTACCTAGAGTCAATCAGGTTCAAGTGAACCCAAAGATCAATTTGGACTTCTCCACCATATTAAGAACCTTTTTACGTCAAGATCCCGACATCATTCTGGTGGGGGAGATGCGTGACCAAGAGACGGTAGAAATTGGGCTGAGAGCAGCGTTAACGGGGCACTTAGTACTCAGCACCTTGCACACCAATGATGCCGTCGATAGTGCACTTCGTATGATGGATATGGGGGCGCCAGGCTACCTTGTGGCAAGCGCCGTCAGAGCCGTGGTCGCGCAGCGATTGGTTCGCAAAATTTGCACCGATTGTAAAGTAGAAGACGAAGTAGACGAATCGAGAAGGCAATGGTTAGCTGTGCGTTTTCCAAACCAAGCACATGCTCATTTTTCTCGTGGAAGTGGTTGCCAGAACTGTAACCTCACAGGGTACAGAGGCCGAATCGGTGTCTTTGAAATGCTAGAGCTAGAGCAATCGATGATGGACGCGTTACGTTCCGAAGATGCGGTTGGTTTTGCTGAAGCCGCGAGAAACTGCAAGGACTATAAACCGCTACTTGCGTCAGCGATGGAGCTGGCATTGCAAGGGGTGGTCAGTATCGATGAAGTGATGAATCTGAGTGAAGGTGACTCTTCAGGCATCAATAAAGCGATTTTAATGTAGGAAAGTGTTAATACAGGAAAGCTATGCCAACATATCAATATAATGGGCGTAACCTTGATGGCAGCAAAGCGTCGGGGCAGGTTGAAGCCGCAAACGAAGAGTTGGCGGCGGAGACACTCATGAATAAAGGGGTTATTCCTACTTCAATCACGGTGGGTGGCGACGCTTTTTCGTTCGACTTTGATTTAAAAACATTGTTTATTCCTGCTGTTCCTCTTGATGTACTGGTCATTTTTTGTCGTCAGTTATACAGCTTAACGAAAGCGGGCGTTCCACTGTTGAGGTCGATGAAAGGGTTGACACAAAACTGTGCGAATAAACAACTTAAAGAAGCGTTAGAAGAGGTTGCAGCTGAACTCACTAATGGACGTAGCTTGTCTGGTGCCATGCAACTTCACCCAAAAGTATTCAGCTCTTTGTTTGTATCGATGATCAGCGTCGGGGAAAATACCGGTCGTCTTGATGAAGCCTTGTTGCAACTTGCAGGTTATTACGAACAGGAAGTGGAAACACGTAAGCGGATAAAAACCGCCATGCGTTACCCAACGTTTGTTATCAGCTTCATTCTTGTTGCTCTGTTTATTCTCAATCTTAAAGTGATTCCCCAGTTTGCCACCATGTTCAGCCGGTTTGGCGTTGATTTGCCTTTGCCTACTCGTATTTTAATTGGGATGTCTGAATTTTTCGTCAATTACTGGGCCTTAATGATCGGGGTAATGGTGGGGCTGTTGTTTGCTTTTAAAGCCTGGCATAACACAATGGCAGGCCGAGAACGTTGGGATTTATTTCGCATTCGAACACCTATAGTCGGTGATGTGATCAACCGAGCGTTACTCTCTAGGTTCTCGAGAACCTTTGCATTGATGTTAAAAGCAGGGGTACCACTGAATCAATCACTCGCGCTTTCTGCTGAAGCATTGGACAACAAATACCTAGAAAGAAAGTTACTGGAAATGAAAGCCTCGATTGAAGCCGGTTCCACCATTTCATCGACGGCAATTAATGCCAATATATTCACCCCACTGGTCATTCAGATGATTTCTGTTGGTGAAGAAACCGGGCGAATTGATGAGTTGCTTCTTGAGGTCTCTGATTTTTACGACCGTGAAGTGGATTACGATTTGAAGACGTTAACCGCGCGAATAGAACCGATTTTATTGGTTATTGTTGCAGGTATGGTATTGATTCTTGCGCTCGGTATATTCTTGCCAATGTGGGGCATGTTAGATGCGATGAAGGGATAGCATGCTGGTGGATAATGCTCGTTCACAGTTTGTTATTTGGTTATTGCTGGTGATCATTTTGGTGCTGAGTTTTATGTTGGCATGGAAAAACGTCGATGAGGAAGCAAGCGAAACAGCGCTATTGCTCGCAAGTAAAAGAGTGGTTGAGCGCGCCAGTTTTTACAAACAAGAGTGGTTGTTGCACAAGCAGCCATCTAAACTTGTTATAGACGGCCGTGAATTAGCCATGAGTGAGCAAGGATGGGTATTGCCGCTGGATCAAAATCAGCAGGTGAATTGCGCATTTTGGTTACAATTGTTATACCCGGAAAATCGCCAATGGCCTGCTTATAGTGAATCGGTCGAACGCCATGATAAAGGTGTGAAATATCAATGTAGATATCTCTATGCCAGTGATCAAGTGATTGTTATTCAGTTAGATAATGGCAATTTTACGGTCAGCGTCGATTTTCTAACACAAGTGTAAAAATTGACAGATTACTAATAGAAAGTAACAAAAATTACCGTATAATACGCCATACGAATTAAGTGAGTAAAAAGATGAATAATAAACAAGCTGGTTTCTCATTAGTAGAACTCGTGGTCGTGATTGTTGTGGTTGGGCTTTTAGCCGTTGCCGCATTACCGCGTTTTTTAGATGTGACCGATGAAGCGAAAAAAGCCAGTATTGAAGGCGTCGCTGGTGGTTATGCTACCGGGGTATTGTCTGCTCGCGCGCAATGGGAAGCGGAAGCTCGCCCTTCTGAAACACTTAGTAACGAAAAATACAACACCGTGAACTACGATGGTGTTGAATTCTGGCTAACGCGTTCTCGTTCTAGCAACGGTACAGACACCGGTTTTCGCGATGGCTACCCATTTGCTCTGAATACCGGTAATGGTGCATTCCCTACAACGCTTTCAGATCAATATTGTATTGATTTAATGGATAATTTGTTACAAAACCCGCCAAAAGTTGATACGGTGGCTAACGCAGCAACAGATTCTAACGTGAAGTATTCTGCTCAAGCGAATGACACGGACTACACTTGTACTTATGTGCAGCAAGAAGGTGGTACCAATCATGAGTTTGTTTATGAAATTGAAACAGGTCGTGTGACCGTAACCTTGCAGTAACTCTGCATTAATGAAAAATAGAGAGATTTTGGCTATGAAAAGACAAGGCGGTTTCACCCTGATTGAGTTAGTGGTGGTGATTGTTATTTTGGGTATTCTTGCGGTTACTGCAGCACCTCGTTTCTTGAATTTGCAAGATGATGCTCGCCAAGCCACTTTGGAAGGTTTGAGAGGAGCTGTAGCCGGTGCTATGGGAATCACCTACGGAAGAGCTGCTATTAATGGGATTGAAACTCAGGGGTATACCGCATTTGTAGATGCTGACAACCCTGGGACAGTCATTGATGATATAGCACATAACTTTGGTTACCCTACTGCAGTAGATAACGATGCAGGTAATTTAGGTGGAATTGTTCAGTCTGTAGATTTATCGGATGATTTTGTGGTTCTAGCTTCTGCAGAAGGTGATGCAACAGATCAAACGAATGCTTGGATTGATTTAGGTCTAGCTGGTTTTACTGATAGCTGTGTTCGCTATACAGCAGCAACAGGTACTGGTAATGATCAAATCGCAACAGTAGCCGTTATTCCAGGAGTTGCTGGTTCGGATTGTGGAGCGCCAGCACCGTAAGTAATTTATTTGAAAATGGCCAGCATCGCTGGCCTTTTTTAAGCCCGTCATAAACACACTATTTAGCACATTACCTTTCTTATCTTTTACTATAATATTAATTACTTAGTTTTTATTTTATTGCTGTCAAAGCTCAGGTGACTCATGGACGACCGACGCTCAATACAACAAGGCTTTACTCTGGTTGAGTTGATTGTGGTTATCTTATTGATAGCGATTGTCTCGGTGTACGCCACAAGCCGTTATCTTGGTACTTCAAGCTTTTCTGCCTTTACCGCACAAGAACAGATCATCTCGGTGATTCGCCAGGTTCAAGTCAATCGCATTCAAACCAATATTCCTGATCTTTATACCTATTGCAGTGACGCTAGTAACCCTGATCTTCAAGAGCTCTGTCTTCGCAGTCGAATCACCGCGAACGCCAGTTGTATTGGTAGTTCAAGCGGCTGTAGTGCAAGTGACCCAAGTGCTCGGAGTGATCTCGTGGTCGCCGATCAAGTCGCCTTCAGTACTACGCCTTCTGTTTCCCAAATCACTTTTGATCTGCTAGGCAACCCACTTGACGCTGCCAGTGGTGGCGTCAGTATTGCCATTACCGCAGGTCAAAGTGCGGCCAATGTGTGCATAAACTCTCAAGGTTATGTTTATGGCGGAGCATGCTTATGAAGCTTCCCAAAGGATTCACTCTCATAGAAAGCGTGATTGCTATTGTGATCATGGGCTTTGCGATGCTCGCTCTCACCAGCTTTCTATACCCACAGATCGAACGTTCTGCGGCGGTTCAATATCAAACTCGTGCCGTCACCTTGGGCCAAAGTATGCTCAGCCAAATTTTAGCGCGTGGCTTTGACCACAACAGTGATTTTGATGGTGGAACGGTGCGTTGTGGAGAAATTGCTAGTGGTGCTTTAACTTGTACACCGTTTGATGCTCTAGGAAAGGATGGAGCAGAAGCCAAGCCCAGTGATTTTAACGACGTCGACGACTACATCGGTTGCTGGAGAGGCGCCAACAGCTCAGAGTGTGGAAGTGTTACGCCAACGTATTCGTTAACCGATATTCTAGGGGCGGATATTTCAGCGCAATACAACAATTTCACTGTGATTGTTGCAGCCACGTATGTTGACCCAACCTCTTTTTCAGACACAACCAGCATTACGACGATGAAAAAGATCACCGTACAGATCCAAGCAGGAAAGTGGGGCGATTACCGCTTTTTCGGATATAAGGGAAATTACTGATGAAGCGCAACGGCTTTACACTCATTGAAATGGTGATGACGATCATCGTCGGGGCTATTTTGGTGCTTGGCATTGCAGGCTTTATCGAACTGGGCATGAAAGGCTATTCCGATACCGTTGACCGACAGAGAATGCAAACTCAAGCTCGATTTGTGTTGGAAAAAATATCGCGTGAAGTCAGACACTCAATTCCTAATAGCATTTCTGTCTCAGGAGCCACAGACAAGTGCCTTTCGTTTTACCCTATTTTGTATTCAGGCTTCTATTCTGTTTCTGCCGCTAATAACCTCAGCCTGTCATTCTTGGTTGGGAATGATTCTCCTCCCGCGAGTTATGACGGCCTCTCTATGATCATTAACCCAAGCCAACAGAGTGACCTTACCAACACCGATATCGCTATCCCTTTATCTGGCACGAATACCACGGTGACACTCACTCAGCCTCTTGCGAGTGAATCTATTGCAAATAGGCACTATATTTATAAAGACCTTGTGACTTATTGTTTTAACTCGGCCGGCTCTGCGATCACTCGAAACAGTGTTCAAGTTGCAGATAGCGTCACCGGTGGCGACATCAGTTACGATGCACCAACTTTACAGCGCGGCGGCGTCGTTCATCTTGACCTGGTCTTTTCTGATGACGGAGAAACCACGAGTTTCCAACAAGACATACAGGTGCTCAATGTTCCATAAGAATCGATTGTCCTATAGAAACCGATTGTCCAGCAAAAGCCAAATGCTGAATGGACGACGCAAACAGTCGGGCAGTTTGTACATTATTGCCGTATTCGTGCTGGTGGTGATGGGTTTTTTAGGCGCCGCATTAACGCGAATGGAATGGTCAAACAATGATGCTCTAACACGCGATGCACTTGGGACTCAAGCGTGGTTGCTTTCTCATTCGGCCAATGAGTTGGTGCTCACTTATATGTACCCACTGAATGCTTCCTCCGCGATTGCGACCAATTGCACAGCGCCACTGCCATCGGCCATTACTAACTCTCTGCAAGGGCTTGCGTCACAGCATGCGAATTGTTCACAGGTAACGTCTGTTTGTACACCTATTGGCACATTAGCCGGTGAAAGCTTCTTCAAAGTAGAGAGTTCAACCCTATGTGGAAGCGGTATTAACCAAGTACAGCGCGTACAAGAAATTTGGGTGAAGGAGTAGTTATGCAATGGAATAATTCTTTTTGGTTATGCATCCTTCTTTTTAGTTCATTTGCGAGAGCAGGGGGGAGCATTCCACCTTCAAGCTCTTGTGAGGTGAAAGGAAATAAAGACTTCGTTGCTACGATCAATGTCACTGGTAGCAATAGTTATCAAGAGTTTTATTTTACAAGCGGAAATGGGAACCAACGACAAGAAACATTGTGGTATACGGGAATTTCTAACCCAAATCCAGATTATTTGTTTAATGAACAAAACCTCACCACTGGATCTGCATATGTGCTTCGTTTTGATCATGATGCTGATACTAACATGAGCTATTACTATCGCCGGAGTCCTTCTGATAACGCATGGCAGTTCATAGAAAGTGTCAATAAATCGATTGAAAATGGAAATATTTCCGGCAATGGAGTTGGTGTTGGGAGCTATTCTTGTGAAGAAGTCAGTGAGGTGATACCTCCCCCAGTTTATTCCTCAAATGCTCAATATGAATTTGGAACGAAACAGTGTTCTTCAATGCCCTGTACTATCGAGTTTACAAAAGACTACGATTTTGCCCCTCTTGTCTTTGTTATGCCAACAATTGATACCGTTAGTCCTGATGAAGATAAACCAGCAACGCTATACATTTCTTCTGAACTCACTGCTGATTCCACATCCGTTCAAATAACCAAAGACACCATTAATCTCCTACAAATGGATAATGATGTACCTATTACTGAGGTCAGTTACTTAATTATCGAACCTGGTGTGGCAAGCTTTAATGGCCATGAAGTCATTGCTGGTTATGTGGATACCAACGCCAATGACTCCAAATCGCATACGGGGAACTCGGCCAATGTGCCATTTTCTGATTTTGGAAAACAAGGCTCGTTTAACTCACCCATTGTTTTGCATCAAATCCAAACCAGAAATAATGGTGATAAATGGATGACGTCAGGCAAGCTATTGACAGGCAATGACAATAATTCCGCGCGATTATTTCTTGAACTCTCTGCATCAAGAGATCGAAACCACAACTATGTAGAAGAGCGGATCGCTTTTATCGCCACTAACTCTTTAAGTGCTCTCGAAGTAGACGGGTATAACATACACTTTGGTCGAGGGTTTCGAACGCCAGATCAAACAGGCAATGACCCTATGGAAGATGGGTGCACCAGAGGTTATGCGAGTATTCCACTCGATGGCATTGATGGCATTATTGGTAAGAAGCAAGAGCGCAATGGAGGTCATGGTGGTTGGGCTCGTCGCTGTGAAATTAAAAACGACAATCAGGTGAGTTTTGCCATTGATGAGGATTTTCTCGATAGAACTCATTTAAGAGAAGAGCTTGGGTATTTTGCTTTTGAGCGTCTTGAAATCGATATCGATATTTGTACTTATTTTCCTGAGCCTGTACAAAGTTGGGGGCCTAATGGTGAACTAAACTTAAGATCTCCAAATATCCTAATCAGTGGTTGGTCAGAAGAATATCAATCTCAGTATTTCATCAATGGTTCTTTACAAGTTCCTTTTGATGCTACAGAAAATGCCAATTCACTTTCACAATTAGCACAAAGTTGTGTTTTAGGCTCGTCTACAGAAGATTGCGCATTGCGTAACGGGATACTACAGCCTCCCTTAATTCCTATACCTCCAGCCCTCGATCCTGAATGGGGACAAGAAGGTTTAGTTTTAGACTTCTGGAATATGGAAAACTGCACCAATAGTACATCTTGCAGTTTTACCGATGATGGCACAACAATTGCCATTACTATTTCAGATTCATTGCGTAGTCTAAAAGTTTCAAATTATACAAGTAGAATTTTTACAGTAACATTCTTAGCAAAATCAGGAGATGGAATTTCTATCGAAGACTATTTTTCTGATGGGAAGGTAGAAAGTATATTCGAAGCGAATTCTAATTATACCTTCGGTTCATTTACATCTAACGGCACTGGCGGGAAATTAACATATTCATCAAATGTCATTCTGAATATTGAATCAACATTTTTGCAAGATACTCCTGTTGAAATGACGGATACTGGTGGCTTGAAGGATCTCATCGTCTATGGTCCAACCGCAGATGTGACGATTAAGAACGTTAATTCTGACGTTTATCTCAACATCGTGGGCCTTAATGTACATTTTACTAATCAAATAATTTTAAGAGGATCCGTTTCATCAAATAATCTTATTATGGATGTTAGCGGGTCTCGAATTGTGGGAGAGGATAACTTTTGTTCTTCTGGTCCGCCGAGTGGCGACTATCAATTAGTCTTAACCCCAGCTACAGACATCGCCCTCACCTGCGAAACGATACCTTTAACTGCAACGGTTTATAAAGATGATGCAGTTGATAACAGCTTTAATGGGAATATCACCTTATCTGTAGATGGTTTAGATAAGGAAACGAAAGCGGCGAATTCTGGTATCGCTACTTTTGACTTATCGGCGACACAAGCAAGTACAGCCGATGCGGAGGTAACAACCACGATTGATGGTGGATCTTATAGCGACACTGGCAATTATAAATTTGTACCGTATCGCTTTGACGTACCTGATCAATACCTAATAGCGATGAAACCAGAAAGCGTTGCAGCCAAGGTACTTGCTTGTAATTCAGGTAATGCGGTAGATGTGGGGTATTCTGGTACGCCTACAATTACGAGTAATATGGTGCAGCCAAGCTCGGGCTCAGGGACATTGACATACGCTCCAATATTTAGCGGTGGAACTTCAACAGATGAATCAAGCTCAATCGAATTTAGTGAGTCTGGTCAGTTAACCGTCTCGTTGATAGATACTAGTTTTAATTGCGTAGGTTATGATGATTGCCCCATTGAAGGGGAAGATGAGCTCACTGGGGTGTTTACGGTAAATTCTCGCCCATGGACCTTTGCGATTTGTACTGATGACGATGTAAGCGGCACAGCGACTGGAGGTGTTGGGTATAAAGAGTCAGGCGAAGTATTTGCGACACAAGTAAAGCCTATTGTTTGGCAAACAGGCGGCAGCACTTCTGGGGTGATTGAAACCTCGGGCTATTGTGGCGCGGCCGTCACTCAAAATTTCTTCATCTCCGGTGCCCCTAGCGCTACCGTTGAAATGACACATGAGGTCGCTACGCCTTTAGGCGGTGTTGATGGTCAGTTATCGGGCTCATTATTAAAAAGTCATGATAGCAGCGTTGGTTTTTACAATTACTCAGATCTGAGCTGGGATGAAGTCGGCAGTGTTCGTTTGTTGGTGGATACTCAAGCTATTTACCTGGAGATGGATATCAATCAAGGCTCCCGAAGCATTGGCCGATTCTACCCTGCTTTCTTTACAGTGATCGATACGCGATGGGATTATCCAGGCCCACAACCACATGTGTACATGGGGCAACCATTTGATGGTGTAGAGTTCGATGTAGAAGCGTTAAATAGTAGTAACAATGCGGTGCAAAACTATCCTCTTTTTGATCCGTCGCTACTAGCGAAGTTTGATTTGTATGAAAACAGTGCGTTTAGTACTCGCCTAGCTGCTCCTGCCTTAGAGGATGTTTCTTGGGCTGTCAATACGAATCGCTCAATTGGGACGTTCTCCAATTCCGCGAATAATGACTGTACCGATAGTATCTGCTGGTTGAAGCAAACCACATTTGTTCCTGACGGCCCTTTCAACGCTTTGGAGGATATCGAGGTTTCTAATATCACTTTAGATGGTGCTATATCCGTGACCAATATTGATCCGATCAATTACACCACCGGTGGTGACATCTTGACGGTTCAGCCAGATATCCGCTTTGGACGTATGAGCTTAAAAGATGTAGGTGGCAACCAAAATACCGTTATCACCGTTCCTCTTACTGTTGAATATTGGAATGGCAGCCGTTTTATCACTAATAGTGATGATAGCAGCACTGATTTTGACGGCAACGGCTATTGTCACCAATTGATTTGGTCTGATATCGGCACTGATAATGCGAGCTTATCAGGAACGGGGCCGGTTTCACTCGGTGAATCTCGAAAACTGGTCGCCTCGCAATCGGACCCTGCAAGAGAACAAGTGAAATTTTGGCTCGTTCTCGATAGCCCAGAAGAAGAAAACGGAGAGAGTAGTAGCTGTACTGGAAGTGATAACGGATTGCCATGGCTTCGTTACAATTGGGATGGCGCAGATACAGACGAAGAAGATCCATCAACGGTTGTCACCTTTGGTATTCATCGTGGTAATGATCGCGTCATTTACCGAGGCGAAAGTGGCTTAATAGGTCAGTGATTTACATCATTTCATGCGCTAAGTAAGGAAACTGTTAGAAAATGCGGATTTTGCTCCATGTTTATGTACCAATGCCTTGCTGATATGGCAAGGCATTGGTACATTTAGTGCAATTTTTATCTTCTAATTCTCGCAGGACGAACGAAGAATATGTTTAAAAAACTTCGTGGCATGTTTTCTAACGACCTATCTATCGATTTAGGTACTGCCAACACACTTATATATGTCAAAGGACAAGGGATCGTTCTCGACGAACCTTCTGTTGTTGCTATTCGTCAAGATCGTGCGCGCTCTGGAAAGAGCGTTGCTGCTGTAGGTCATGCCGCAAAGCAAATGCTCGGTCGTACACCTGGCAATATCTCAGCCATTCGCCCAATGAAAGATGGGGTGATTGCTGACTTCTATGTCACTGAAAAAATGTTACAACACTTCATAAAACAGGTTCACGACAACAGTGTGCTTAAACCAAGCCCACGCGTTTTGGTTTGCGTACCTTGTGGTTCAACTCAAGTTGAGCGTCGTGCCATTCGTGAATCGGCATTAGGTGCTGGTGCTCGTGAGGTTTACTTGATCGATGAGCCAATGGCTGCGGCAATTGGTGCTGGTCTGCGCGTTTCAGAGCCTACTGGTTCAATGGTTGTGGATATCGGTGGTGGTACTACTGAAGTGGCGGTTATCTCACTAAACGGTGTGGTCTACTCATCTTCTGTACGCATCGGTGGTGACCGCTTTGATGAAGCGATCATTAACTACGTTCGTCGTAACTACGGCAGCTTAATTGGTGAAGCAACCGCTGAGAAAATTAAACATGAAATCGGTTCAGCTTATCCTGGTGATGAAGTTGAAGAGATTGAAGTGCGTGGCCGTAACCTTGCAGAAGGTGTACCACGTAGCTTTAGCCTAAACTCAAACGAGATCTTAGAAGCACTGCAAGAGCCTCTTTCGGGTATTGTTTCTGCTGTTATGGTTGCATTGGAGCAGTGTCCACCAGAGTTAGCGTCAGACATTTCAGAAAACGGCATGGTATTAACTGGTGGTGGTGCACTGCTTAAAGATATCGACCGTCTACTAACGGAAGAAACAGGGATCCCTGTTGTCGTCGCTGAAAATCCGTTGACGTGTGTTGCTTTAGGTGGCGGTAAAGCCCTTGAGATGATCGACATGCACGGTGGCGATCTGTTTAGCGAAGAGTAATGAATTTATTGGCTTTGGTATGAATCCTATCAAGGCCAATAAAGCGAAAAATTAGGATCTCTATATCATGAAGCCGATATTTGGCAGAGGGCCTTCACTTCAATTTCGCCTGTTTTTAGCGGTTACCCTATCAGCCAGCCTTATGCTGGCTGATAGTCGTTTAGGTGCATTTTCAAGCGTCCGATATTTTTTAAACAGTTTGGTGGCTCCGATCCAGTACGCGGCGGATATGCCACGTCTGATGTTTGATGGTTTTTACGATAATTTTAATACCCGCAAAGCCTTACTTGACTCAAGTCGAACTTTAAAGCGAGAAGTCCTCAAACTTAAAAGTGACCTGTTATTACTTGATCAATATAAAGAAGAAAACAATCGGCTGCGTAAGCTGTTAGATTCTTCTTTCATTCGAGATGAACGTAAGGTCGTCACTGAAGTGATGGCGGTTGATACCACGCCTTACCGCCGTCAGGTTGTGATTGATAAAGGGCGAGTGGATGGTGTGTACGTTGGTCAACCTGTGACTAACGAGCATGGCATCGTCGGTCAAGTCACCTTTGTTGCGGCGCATAATAGCCGAGTACTATTATTAACTGACAGCAATAGCGCGATTCCGGTTCAGGTGATCCGTAACGATATCCGAGTGATTGCTTCCGGTTCTGGGGACATCGATAAACTTCAGTTGGAGCACATCCCAACCAGCACCGATATTTTAGAAGGCGATCTTCTTGTGACATCAGGTCTTGGCGGTGTTTATCCTGAGGGGTATCCCGTTGCCTATGTGACAAGCGTTGATAGAGATACACAGCGTGAGTTCGCTGCGATCAGTGCAGGACTTGTGGTTGAGTTTGATCGTTTACGATATTTACTGCTTATTTGGCCTAATGAATCGAGAGTAGAAAAAATATTACAAGCGGATCCTGAGGTGATGGAAGAAGAGGCAAACAATGACCAATAGAGTTCTATCGAGTCGAATCGTCATTATGACTTCATTTCTTATTGCTCTCATTTTACAAACTATCCCATGGCCGGGCGTGCTTGATCTTTTAAGACCTGCATGGTTATTGCTAGTGATCTGTTATTGGGTTCTTGCCTTGCCACATCGTGTCAACGTAGGAACCGCATTAGTTTTAGGTCTCCTGTGGGATCTTTTACTTGGGTCGACACTGGGTATTCGAGGAATGATGTTATCGATAGTTATCTATGTGGTAGCAATCAATTTCCTCGTTCTAAGAAATATGGCCTTATGGCAACAAGCGATCATTATTGCTTTGTTATCCATCGCGCTTGAAGGAATGATCTTTTTTGGTGAGTTCTTAATTCAAGACATTGCCTTTAATCCATTGTCACTGTGGAGCGGGCTGATAAATGCCATACTGTGGCCTTGGATGTTTTTATTAATGCGTCGAGTAAGACGACATTGGCAAATAAAATGATGAACATGAAAAAACTGGTCTTAGCGTCAGGGTCGCCAAGACGTAAAGAACTTCTTACTCAATTAGGGTATGAGTTTGAGGTATTGGTGACCGACGTTGAAGAAACATGCTTAGCGTCAGAAACCCCAGAGCAGTATGTTAAGCGTCTATCATTAGATAAGGCGAAGGCTGGGCTTTTACGCTGTGAAGAGCGTTTACATCATGAAAGTAATACCGTGGTTTTAGGCTCCGATACCATCGTTGTGAGTGGCGACAATATATTAGAAAAACCCAATGATTTAGTGCACGCAAAACAGATGTTAATGCAGTTATCCAACCGCTGCCACCAAGTGCTCACCGCAGTGACGGTGATATCAAATCAAAAACAGCACTCAGTGGTTGTGTCGACCGATGTGTGGTTTAAGCCTTTGTCTGAAAATGAAATAGAACAATATTGGCATACGGGCGAACCACAAGATAAAGCGGGAAGTTATGGCATTCAAGGATTGGGCGGACGTTTTGTCACCCGAATCGAAGGCAGCTACTTTGCCGTGGTCGGATTACCCCTTTATGAAACAGACCAACTGCTGCGCGAATTTTTATAATTATAATTTTGAGGTGTACTCATGAGTGCAGAGTTATTACTAAACATCACGCCAAGTGAAACACGGGTGGCGATGATAGAAAGTGGGGTTCTACAAGAAATCCATATAGAACGTGAAGCAAAACGTGGCATCGTCGGCAATATCTACAAAGGTAAAGTCAGTCGAGTTTTACCTGGCATGCAAGCGGCTTTTATTGATATTGGTTTAGATAAAGCGGCCTTTTTGCACGCCTCAGACATCGTTCCACATACGGAATGCGTGGCTGAAAATGAGAAAAAACAATTCCAAGTTCGCGACATTTCGGAGCTAGTCAGACAAGGGCAAGACATTGTCGTACAAGTCGTGAAAGATCCTCTTGGGACAAAAGGGGCGCGCCTCACCACGGACATCACCTTGCCTTCGCGTTATCTCGTTTTTATGCCAGGCGCGAGCCATGTGGGCGTTTCTCAGCGTATTGAAAGCGAGAAAGAACGTAACCGGTTAAAGAAAGTTGTTTCTCACTATTGTGATGAGCATGGCGGATTCATTATTCGTACCGCTGCGGAAGGGGCAGATGAGAAAGAACTGTCTCAAGATGCCGCATTTCTGAAGCGCTTATGGTCAAAGATTGTTGAGCGACGAGTTAAGTATAAAACGAGAAGTAATCTGTACGGTGAGCTTGGCCTTGCGCACCGCATTATCCGAGACTTTGTCGGCACAGAGCTGGATAACATCATGGTGGATTCACGTCTTGAATATGAGCGATTGGTTGAATTTACCAGTGAGTATGTTCCTGAGTTGACAGATAAACTGGAGCTATACGAAGGTGATAAGCCTATCTTTGATATGTATGACACTGAAAATGAGATTCAACGTTCTCTTGATCGGAAAGTCGAATTAAAATCAGGTGGCTATCTCATCATCGATCAAACCGAAGCAATGACGACGGTAGACATCAATACCGGTGCGTTTGTCGGACGTAGAAACCTAGAAGAGACGATCTTTAACACCAATATTGAAGCGACTCAGGCGATAGCTCGTCAATTACGTTTAAGAAACCTTGGCGGGATTATTATCATTGATTTCATTGATATGCTCTCAGAAGATCACCGTAAGCGAGTGCTCACCTCACTCGATGCAGCGCTCAATAAAGATCGGGTCAAAACCAACATAAACGGCTTTACCCAGTTAGGCCTTGTTGAGATGACGCGTAAGCGCACAAGGGAAAGTATCGAGCATGTATTGTGTGCTAGCTGCCCAGCTTGTGAAGGTCGAGGGAGTGTGAAAACGGTGGCGACCGTGTGCTTTGAAATACTACGCGAAATTACAAGGGTTAACCGTGCATACGATGCAGACAAGTTTGTTGTTTACGCGTCACCAGCGGTTGCAGAGTCGTTAGAAGATGATGAATCTCACGCTCTTGCTGAACTAGAAGTCTTTATCGGCAAAGAAGTTCGTATTCAAGCTGAGCCTCTTTATGTTCAAGAGCAATTTGACGTCGTTATGATGTAATAGGCATTTTGTGAATTCCGCTTTCGTCCACCTGCTGCGGGTGTTGTTATTCTTGCTCCTCACCATTTTTGTTTCATTAGCAATTTTGGTGACGAGCTTGCGCATCGCTCTGCCTAAGCTCAATCATTTTCAAGATGAGATTCAATCTTGGGTCAGTCAGAGTGCAGGGATTGAGTTTAACATTGATAGCGTCAAAGGTTTTTGGCGCAATACTCATCCCTCTATCGCTTTGGAAGGGCTTGCGGCTGATCTTCCTGATAATTCCAATATCCACCTTTCGGCGAAAACTCTGGAAGTGGAGTTTGACCTCATCCAATCTATTCTTCAGCTTCAACCTATTGTGACCGATTTATCGATCAATGAGATGAAGCTGGATATACGGTCGGTCTCGTTATTTCAACAATCTGAAGAAACGAGTGAAAACGTCCCAGATCATGATAGCTCTGTGGTGGCTAAGTTAGATCGATTATTACTGTCCCAACTGGATGACTTTTCTTTACTCAACTCATCAATCATGTATCAGGCGGTTGATGGTGGTACGCGTCAATTAGATATTGAAAACTTGCGTTGGCTCAATCAAGGAAACTTACATAAAGCTGAAGGTACGGTCAGTATTGCTGATACCGCGTTAAATTCCTTGCAAGTAAGCGCTAACTTCTATGATTACGGATCATTAAAGGATGTATCGGGTGAATTCTATTTGGCCGCCAATAATCTTCACATTACCCCCTGGATTCCAAGTGAATGGCGGGAAAAAACGGGCATAGAGAAAGGCTTTGTTAGCTTTAGTAGTTGGATAACGTTAGAGCACGGACGTCCTATTGATGCTTATGTCGATCTGAATCCATCAGAACTGGTTTGGAATGACGAACAGCAGCATCTACTGGTGCTTGAATCGGGTATTATCAAACTGTTACCGAGTGAAGAAGGCTTGCGAGTTGATGCGCATTCGTTGCAGGTCAGAACCGATAGTATCGAATGGCCAGAACTAGACCTTGCGTTTGATTGGCAACCGGATTTATGGCGTTTAAATATCTCTCAGCTTGATTTGAAAGCACTCCGCCCTTTGGTTCGATTGGTTCCCGATTCAGACGATACGGTGAATTTTATTGAAGAGCTGGATTTTACCGGTCAGTTAGAAGATGTCAGAATTTCGAAGGGCGAAACTATAGAGTCACTTCGTTACTCTGGTGAGTTAAATAACGCCGGTATGGCCCAATGGGGGTTACTCCCTGAAGTCCATCATGCGTCAATGTCTGTTTCTGGAAATATCGAGCAAGCGAAAGCTTCCGTTTCCTTGATTGATGACATTTTACCGTATGGAAATGTGTTCCAAGCCCCTCTCAATATCAGGCAAGGACAAGTCGATATTGTGTGGCAAAATAACCCTGATGGCTGGTCGTTATGGGCCGATAAGGTAACGGCTGCCACTCCTGACTTGCAAGTGTTAGGAGCATTCCGTTTAGATTTTCCAGAAAACCGCAGTCCATTTCTCTCTTTTTATGCCGAAGCTGATTTATACAACGCAGGTCAGACTTGGCGATATTTACCGACATTAGCGTTAGGTCAGGGCTTAACGGATTACTTATCAACGGGAATCCAAGCCGGTAAAGTAAATACGTCAAAACTGCTTTGGTACGGTGAGCTTGGTGATTTCCCTTATCACAATAATGATGGAATATTCCAAGCCTGGGTAGGGCTGAAGCAAGCGAAGTTCAGTTTTGATACTGCATGGCCTCCGATCACTGATCTGCAACTCGATCTCTTGTTTGAAAATGCCGCTATGTACTTAGATTCACAAGACGCCACGTTGGTGGATGTTCATGCAAAGCGCATTACAGGTCGAATTCCTGAACTATCAGGTGCAGGGCATATTGAAATAGAGGCCAGTGCCGTAGCACAAGGCAACGCCGTGCGAGATTACATGACGGCCTCACCATTGGTTGATTCGGTGGGGGCCGCGCTCACCGCAATTCAAGTCGATGGCGAAGTGATGTCAGAGTTTCAATTGTACATCCCTTTTAATAGTGAAACTGAATCACGCGCTTGGGGTTTTGCCGATCTCACCAGTAATCACGTTGAGATAGAAGCACCGCCTATGACACTCGAGAAAGTGACGGGGCGAATTGAATTCGATAACGACGTTGTTCAAGCAGCTGGCCTATCGGCGGATCTATTAAAACAGCCCATTTCTATCGACTTTTCTGGTGAAAATTCATCGGGTTCGGGTTATTCCGTCGGAATAGATCTACTCGCAGATTGGGATATTGCTCCATTATCTCCTTATGTTGGTGATCGTTGGACGCAAGAGCTCTCCGGTCATGCGCCTTGGCAGTCTGAGATTAATATCCAACTCAATGATGTTGGATTTACTTATCAAATCGATCTAACCGCAGATATGACCATGGTAAAAAGCGATTACCCTTATCCGTTAAACAAACCGTTAAAACAGAAAGGGGAAGCACGCTTGCAAGCGTCAGGCAATCAAGAATCGATCAGTGCTCGTTTATTAATGCCAAGAGCAAAATACCAAGCAGAAATTGATATTAGACCTGAGACGCCTGTGCTAACGGCAACGAATCTCGTTGTAGGAAATGGCAGCTTTAAAATTAGCCCTATCGCGGGGCATCACGCACAGATTCGAACCAATAAGTTTAACCTGGATAAATGGCTCGAGATTGGCAGTCGACCAGTGCCGAAGCAAAAGGCCGTTCTGGATGAACTCAATACGCCCGAGATCCCTATGCCGGAAAGGGTCAATATCGATGTGGCGGATCTCACGTTGGCGGATATCGAATGGCATGATGTTAACTTTTCAGCACGAAGAAAAAACTTAGGCTGGCATTTTGATCTCGAGAGCCAAGAGGCAAGTGGTCAAGCAAGCTATATAGAGCCTTATGATCTTTCGGTCGCACTGGATCGTTTGCATGTTTATATTCCCGCTTTAGATGAGGTAAAGGAAGATCGATCCATTTTAACCAGTAAGAGTGAGCCAGCAGGGGTAATCACACATTTTGATCGCACTTTTCACCAGTCAATGCCAAACTTAACATTAGCGATTGATGATTTTTGGCTGCAAGGTTACAAAGTCGGTAAAGTGAATGTCGATTTAGTACGCCAAGGCAACCGGTTAGAATGGAATGATATTTCGGTCAAAAGTGGCACCAATAGCATCTCAATCAATGGTGCCTGGACGTTAACGGACGATCAAAGTATCACTGAATACAATATGGCAATGAGTGGTGATAACAACAGTGATCTTATGGAGCGTTTTGGTATCAGTTCCGGTATTCAGCGCGCCCCCTTTGATCTTTCTGCACAACTGAAGTGGAACGGTGCACCTTGGTCAATGCAAGTGAATACCTTAGAGGGCAAGGTGAGCAGTAAGCTTGGTAAGGGGGTGGTTTCTGATGTGAGCGGTGCCGCTCGATTGCTTGGTCTGTTTAGCTTAGATTCTATTATTCGTAAGATGCAGCTCGACTTTACGGATGTGTTCGATAAAGGAATGGCGTTTAATTCGATTAAAGGAACCGGTGAAATACGAGATGGGATTTTTGTTACTAACGATATTCAGATGGATGCAGTGGCTGGCGAAATGAACATCAAAGGGTTGGCGAATCTCAATGATCGAACCGTCGATGCGGAAGTGAATTTTGTCCCAGATATTACTTCAGGGATCCCTGTCTTAACCGCTTTTGCTGTGACGCCACAAACCGCTATTTATGTTTTGGCTATTACGACGGTGATCGCGCCTGTAGTCGAGGTTTTTACCCAGGTGAATTACCAGGTTCAAGGGCCACTCGACGCACCAACCGTGAAAGAGTTATCGCGTCGGAAAGCTGAGTTCAAACTGCCCAAAAAGCTTCTTAAAGAGGCGGAATCGGAGTAATACACAATGGAATGTGTTGGCATTATTCAAATGACATCAACGTCAGATCCTATCGAGAATCTGACGTACATTGAACAGGAAGTATCAAAGCTTGCTAACGAAGGTGCAAAGTGGATTGTTACCCCAGAAAACGCATTGATATTTGGTCATCGCAGCGATTATCACCACCACGCAGAGCCTTTGGGAAAGGGGCCAATTCAGCAACGTCTTTGCGATTTGGCTCAGCACTGGTCGGTGTGGATCATCATTGGCAGTATGCCTATTCGCAACCAACAGGGTAATGTCAGCACAACGTGTCTTGTGATCAATCATGATGGTGAGCTGGTTGCTCATTACGATAAATTGCATATGTTTGATGTCGATGTAAAAGATACCCATCAACGTTACCGAGAGTCAGAAACGTTTACACCAGGCTCAGAAATCGTGGTGACAGAGACGCCTTTTGGGAAATTGGGGCTGTCAATCTGTTATGATGTGCGTTTCCCCCATTTATATTCTGAGCTGGTTAAACAAGGGGCTGAAATATTGCTCGTTCCTGCGGCGTTTACCGCCGTAACGGGCAAAGCACATTGGGAAACACTATTAACCTCCCGAGCGATTGAAACACAGTCTTGGGTCGTCGCGGTGAATCAAGTCGGTCGGCACCCGTGTGGCCGAGAAACCTGGGGGCACTCCATGATCATCAGCCCTTGGGGGGATGTTGTTCTGCGCCTTACAGACAAACCTCAAAGTGCGATTGTCGAGATCGATTTACAATCGCTTATCGACATTCGTAACACCATGCCAGTGGCGTCGCACACTCGGTTTGAAAACCATTTTAAAAAATAATTAAGAGTAGATTATGAGCCTGAACCGAATCGAAGATGCATTGTTATCGCCAACGGGTCTAACACAGCAAGAAATATCAGAGACACTCGCAAGTATTGCCACACGTCAAATTGATTACGCTGACATCTATTTTCAATCCAGCTGGCATGAATCCTTAGTTCTTGAAGACAGCATCATTAAAGATGGTTCATTCAACATTGACTGTGGTGTTGGTGTACGTGCTGTCGCGGGGGAAAAAACCGGTTTTGCTTACTCTGACCAAATTAACCTTGAAGGATTAACGCAAAGTGCAAACGCTGCTCGTGGTATTGCTCAGCAAGGGCAGAACTTAAAAGTAAAAGCGTTTAGTCGTCATGATAATCAAGCTTATTACTCAGCGATCAATCCACTCGCGAGCTGGGAGAAACAGCAAAAAACGGAACTGCTCAAAGAGCTTGATGCGTACATTCGCACTAAAGAGCCATTGATCCAAGAGGTATCCGTCAGCTTGAGTGGCGTGCATGAAAATATGCTCGTTGCTGCGACCGACGGGACTTATGCTGGCGATATTCGCCCCTTAGTACGTTTGTCTATTAGCGTGTTAGCGGAAAGAGGGGATCGTAGAGAGCGCGGAAGTGCTGGTGGTGGTGGCCGTTTCGGCTATGATTTCTTCCTGTCAGACAACGATGGCGTAAAAGTCGCCTATCAATTCGCTGATGAAGCGATTCGCCAGGCACTCGTTAACCTCGAAGCGGTGGCTGCCCCTGCGGGTGCGATGCCTGTAGTGCTGGGTTCGGGTTGGCCGGGTGTATTGCTTCATGAAGCGGTAGGCCATGGCCTAGAAGGTGATTTTAACCGTAAAGAGTCATCGGTTTTCTCTGGAAAAATCGGTGAAATGGTCACTTCTAAACATTGTACGATTGTTGATGATGGCACGTTAAAAGATTTGCGTGGTTCACTGAATGTGGACGATGAAGGGGTGAGTGGCCAATACAATACCCTAATAGAAAATGGTCAACTCAAAGGCTACATGCAAGACAAACTCAACGCTCGCTTAATGGGGGTTGCGCCTACGGGTAATGGTCGCCGTGAGTCTTACGCACATTTGCCTATGCCTCGCATGACCAATACCTACATGCTGCCTGGCGAACATTCGCCTGAAGAAATCATCTCGACGGTTAAAAGAGGCTTATACGCTCCGAACTTTGGCGGTGGCCAGGTTGATATCACATCAGGGAAATTTGTTTTCTCTGCGTCTGAAGCGTATATGATTGAAGACGGTAAAATCACGCATCCAGTCAAAGGCGCAACCTTGATTGGTTCTGGTATTGAAGCGATGCAGCAAGTATCTATGGTCGGCAACGATCTCAGTTTAGACCGTGGTGTGGGTGTTTGTGGTAAAGCCGGACAAAGTGTGCCTGTTGGTGTGGGACAGCCGACATTGAAACTCGATATGTTAACCGTTGGTGGTACTGAGTAATAAAAAAGGGAGAGCTTAAACTCTCCCTATTTTCTGCCTGCTGTTTCGCTTCTTCTTCGGCTTTTTCTAAATACCGTCGCGCTCGATTGGGCAACTCATACAACGTGCGCCACCGCGACCGCGACCAAGCTCATTTCCAGGAATGGTTAATACCTCAATCCCTGCTTTGTCGTATTTTTCATTGGTATACACGTTACGCTCATAACCGATAACCACACCGGGTTTCACGGTTAAAACGTTATTGGCATCGTTCCATTGTTCCCGTTCAGCTTCGTAACTATCGCCGCCGGTGGTAATGATCTTTAAATAATCCAACCCTAATGCGTTTTCAATGGCGTGAGTGTAGCTTGGTACTTTTTCCACGTTCATCTCGGTTGATCCGATGGCCTCGTTACTTTTGGGTGTGAGACGCCAGGTATCAAGATCTTTACGCATGATCTCCGGATAAACAGAGAACGTGTCGATATCCATGTGTGTCATGACCGTATCGAGGTGCATGCACGAGCGATGTTTAGGAAGATCAACTGCGATCACTTCTTTCGCTTGGCCATGTTTAAACAGGTTAGCTGCAAAGTTTTCGACACCTTGAGGGGTGGTTCGCTCAGAGATGCCAATCAGTACCGCACCATTGCCGATAACAAGGACATCCCCCCCTTCAATATTGGCATTATCATAATGAAGATCTTCGTTGCCAAAGTATTGAATAAAATCTTGCCCTGCAAAGACTGGATGCCAACGATAGATCGCGCGCAAATGATTCGTTTCACGTTGACGTGCCGCTTTCATCATTGGGTTGAGAGACACACCGCCATAAACCCAACAAGACGTATCTCGGGTGAACAAATGATTGGGAAGAGGTTCAATAACAAAGTCCAACGGTCTGTGCATTTTAGGCAGCATCGAAGACGATTGAATCTTAAGCTCGGAGTACGCTAAACCCCCTAATAGAACCGTTGCTAGGTGATCATTGGTCATTTCGTTTAGGTAATGACGCAAATCTTTTGCAAAGACAGGTCCATAGCGATAATCAGAAATTTGAGTGTTGAGCAGCCAGGTTTTTGCTTCTTCTATCGCCAGGGTATCGACCAGAAGATCATGCAACAGTAAAACTTCCACACCTTGATTAGTGAGCGTCTTGGCAAAAGCATCGTGTTCTTCCCCCGCGGCTTCGACAGCGAGCACATCGTCAAAAAGCAATTCGTGGCAGTTTGATGGGGTGAGGTGAGTGAGCGCACGCTCAGGTCGGTTTAATAATACTCGTCTTAACTGACCGACTTCAGATCCAACGTACAACTTACTCATTTCGTATCCTTACTAAAATTCCAGTCGTTAGTTATGACAAGCTTACGGTAAAGATGCAAGTGGCAATGTGGATGTGAATCACTGTATTAAGTTTATTTTTAAGATTTATTCCCTGTTATTTTGCTGTTGTATAGATATAAACTTTGCATTAAGTGCTAGTGATAGATTAATACCTATTGCGTGTCTATGCGTTTTCTTTATGTAGCATAGAAGAGAAATATTGAGCGAATCTCGAATAGATATTCACCTTAGAGGCAAACTGAGCAGATGTGTAAATCTTTATTCAAATTTGGAAAAATAATGATATTCAGTGTTTGACCATATTCACGCACTTTTTGCGTAAAAAAGATAAGGACACCCGTAAGATAAAACTCTGAATTTTACAATAGAGTGATGAATGTTGAAAAAATGTAAACCAGACAATAGCCGGGCAGATTATTCTACCGTTCTAAGATAAAGATCTTACAAGGATCGCTTTGTTGGTGGCAATTTTTCTCGAACCATGCGATATTTCGCAGCAATTATTTTCAATTTTATGAACACGATCCGGAGCACACACTATGTCTCACGCAGATGACTATCTATCAGTAGAAGACTTAATTGAGATTCAAAAGGAAGAGACTCGCGATATCATTCAAGCCTTGTTGGAAGATGGTAGTGAACCCGATTCGCTGTACGAGATTGAACATCATTTATTTGCAGAAGATTTTGCTACGTTAGAAAAAGCAGCAGTAGAAGCCTTTAAGATGGGCTTTGAAGTTCTAGAAGCAGAAGAGACTGAAGATGAAGATGGCAAAAAGCTTCTTTGTTGTGATGCCACAATGCAATCAGCTTTAAATGCCGCAACGATTGATGCGCAAGTAGAAAAGTTGGTTAATCTTGCTGAGAAATACGACATCATCTATGACGGCTGGGGCACATACTACGAAGGCGAAGATGCGTTGTTTGATGAAGAAGATGACGGTGAAGAAGACGAAAAATAACCGCTGACTTATATATTTTAAAAAAAACCGAGCAAAAATTGCTCGGTTTTTTAATGCTTCCAATTTGAATGAAATCAGTATTAATGTTGTGATCTACTCAAATTCATTACCTTTATTGTCGAGCTCACGGTGACCACACGTTTTACATGTCACATAACGATCCATGTTGTAGTAATGCCCGCCGTTAATAAACTCTCTCAAGAACAGTAAGATTCTACCGCGCATGGTTGTCTGTGTATCGTAGCTGCTAGGCTTGCGTACTAGGACTTCACCGTGCTTGGTGTCTTGATTGCATTGTTTACAAAAGTGAGTAGCTGGGTATGACATAGTGCGGTCCTTTTGGTTGAAAAAATAGGCAAGAAACAGCCAAAAATACACACCACCAATACGTCAGCATCACAATCATTAATATGCTATATGTTGGCGTGGTTGCTCAAACTGAGTGTTAGCATTAGTCGAGGCAAGTCACGATATTGATGCGCTTTTCACCACTATCAGTTAGTATCTGTAGCACAAACTTTGTGAAGACGATTCGAGTGAAGTAAGGCAATGGGATTATGTTAAAAGTAGCGATCAATGGATTTGGCCGTATCGGTCGTAACATTCTGCGTGCACTGTATGAAAGTGGTAAAGACCATCAAATTAAGATCGTTGCTGTCAATGAGCTAGCTCAGCCAGATGCGATGGCTCACCTTCTTCAATATGATACTAGCCACGGTCGATTTGGAAAAAAAGTGACGAATGATCAAGAGCATATGTACATTCATCACGGTGATAAAACCATAGATACGATTCGCATTCTTCATTTGGCGGATATTGAATTATTACCATGGCGAGATCTCGACGTTGATCTTGTTCTCGATTGCACTGGCGTTTATGGATGTCGTGCCGATGGCGAGGCGCATATAGCGGCAGGGGCAAAGAAAGTGTTGTTTTCACACCCTGGTGACAGCGATCTTGATAACACCATCATCTATGGCGTTAACCACGACACCTTAACTCAGAATGATAGAATCGTGTCTAACGGTTCTTGTACAACAAATTGTATTGTTCCAATCATTAAGGTGCTTGATGAGCACTTTGGTATTGAGTCTGGGACGATCACAACCATTCACTCTTCGATGAATGATCAGCAAGTGATCGATGCTTATCACAGTGATCTGCGCCGAACCCGTTCCGCCAGCCAATCTATTATTCCGGTCGATACTAAGCTTCATAAGGGGATTGAACGGATTTTTCCGAAATTTTCCAACAAATTTGAAGCCATTTCTGTCAGAGTTCCCACAGTAAACGTCACTGCTATGGATTTAAGTGTCACAATTAATACAAATGTGAAAGTTAATGACGTAAATCAAACCATTTTGACCGCATCTCAGTGTACATTAGATGGCATTGTTGACTATACTGAAGCGCCGCTTGTTTCTATCGACTTTAATCACGATCCTCATAGCGCGATAGTCGATGGTTCACAAACACGAGTAAGCAATGGGCACCTTGTTAAGATGCTCGTATGGTGTGATAACGAATGGGGCTTTGCGAATCGTATGCTGGATACCGCGCTCGCAATGCAAGCATCCCAGTTCAAATAGAATGGAAAGGATGCCGTGGAGAAATGTTTATTTCTAAGGTTGAAATAAAGCGATGTATCTCCATATAAGTACCAGTTTGAAGAATTATTAGGCTCGGCAGGGTTGCCGGGTTTCCAAAAACTTTATTTATTAAATTATTTGAGAGGACAAACATGTCTGTAATCAAGATGACTGACCTGGAACTTGCAGGTAAACGCATTTTCATCCGTGCTGACCTTAACGTGCCAGTAAAAGACGGTAAAGTAACTTCAGATGCACGTATTCTTGCATCGCTACCAACTATCAAACTGTGCTTAGAAGCTGGCGCAAAAGTTATGGTTACTTCTCACCTTGGTCGTCCTACTGAAGGCGAATACAACGAAGAGTTCTCTCTAGCTCCTGTTGTTAACTACCTAAACGACGCACTAGATTGCGACGTTAAACTCGCTAAAGATTACCTAGATGGCCTAGAGCTAAACGCGGGTGAACTGGTTGTTCTTGAAAATGTTCGTTTTAACAAAGGCGAAAAGAAGAACGAAGAAGCACTTTCTAAGCAGTACGCAGCACTGTGTGACATCTTCGTAATGGATGCATTCGGTACGGCTCACCGTGCACAAGCTTCTACTCACGGTGTTGGTACTTATGCACCTGTCGCGTGTGCGGGTCCTCTTCTTGCTGCTGAGCTAGAAGCACTTGGTAAAGCAATGGACAACCCAGCTCGTCCATTAGTGGCTATTGTTGGTGGTTCTAAAGTATCAACTAAGCTAACGGTTCTTGAGTCTCTTTCTAAAATCGCTGACCAACTGGTTGTTGGCGGTGGTATCGCGAACACTTTCATCGCTGCTGAAGGCCACAACGTAGGTAAGTCTCTATACGAAGCAGACCTGGTTGAAACGGCTCAAAAGCTCATGAAAGAGTGTGCTATCCCTGTAGCGACTGACGTTGCATGTGCAAAAGCATTTGATGAAAATGCTGAAGCTGAAATCAAGCACGTTTCTGAAGTTCAAGACGACGACATGATCTTCGACCTTGGCCCTGATTCAACAGCGGCTCTAGCTGAAATCATCGGCAATGCTAAAACGATTCTTTGGAATGGCCCAGTTGGCGTATTTGAATTCAAAAACTTTGAAGCAGGTACTGCTGGTATTTCTAAAGCAATCGCTGACTCTGCAGGTTTCTCTGTAGCCGGTGGTGGCGATACGCTAGCGGCTATCGACAAGTTCGGTATTAAAGCTGACGTTTCTTACATTTCTACTGGCGGTGGCGCTTTCCTTGAGTTTGTTGAAGGTAAAGTACTTCCAGCTGTAGCAATGCTTGAAGAGCGTGCTAAGAAGTAATTGATGAAAGCGGGAATAAAAATTTCCGCTTTTTTTATGTTTGTTTGATACAATGCGCGCGTTGTGAGCAAACGTTTGCAAGTTTTTAAACTTTAGTTTTTTAATCTTAAAACGATAGAATAAATAGGACTTTTTCCATGTCTAAGATCTTCGATTTTGTAAAACCTGGTGTAATTTCTGGCGATGACGTACAGAAAGTATTTGAAGTAGCAAAAGAAAACAAATTTGCTCTTCCTGCAGTAAACGTAGTCAATACTGATTCAATCAACGGTGTTCTAGAAGCAGCTGCTAAAGTTAAAGCTCCTGTTGTTGTTCAGTTCTCTAACGGCGGTGCTGGTTTCTTCGCTGGTAAAGGCGTGAAACTTGAAGGTCAAGGTGCACAAATCCTTGGTGCTGTAGCGGGTGCAAAATACGTACACGCTGTTGCTGCTTCTTACGGCGTTCCAGTTATCCTGCATACTGACCACGCGGCTAAGAAACTTCTTCCATGGATCGACGGTCTACTAGACGCTGGTGAAGAGTTCTTCGCACAAACGGGTAAGCCTCTATTCTCTTCTCACATGATTGACCTTTCTGAAGAGTCTCTAGAAGAGAACATCGAAACTTGTGCTAAATACCTAGCGCGCATGGCTAAAATGGACATGACGCTTGAGATTGAACTAGGTTGTACTGGTGGCGAAGAAGACGGCGTTGATAACACTGATATGGATGCATCTGAGCTATACACTTCTCCTGAAGATGTTGCATACGCTTACGAGATCCTAAACGCAGTTAGCCCACGTTTCACTATCGCTGCTTCTTTCGGCAACGTACACGGTGTTTACCAAGCAGGTAACGTAGTGCTTACTCCAACTATCCTACGTGACTCTCAAGCATATTGTGCAGAGAAGTTCGGTATCGCACCTAACGCTCTAAACTTCGTATTCCACGGTGGTTCTGGTTCTTCTGAAGCTGAAATCCAAGAGTCTATCGGCTACGGTGTTATCAAAATGAACATCGACACTGATACACAGTGGGCAACGTGGGACGGTATCCGTACTTACTCAGCTGAAAACTTTGATTTCCTTCAAGGTCAAATCGGTAACCCAACTGGTGAAGCTGCGCCAAACAAGAAGTACTACGATCCACGCGTATGGCTACGTGCTGGTCAAGCTTCAATGGTTACTCGTTTAGAAAAAGCATTTTCTGACCTAAACGCAATCGACGTACTATAATTTAGTCTTCGATAACCGTTTCAAAAACCCGCCTATGGCGGGTTTTTTTATGCCTAAAATTCATTTCTAAGACGTGATTAAACCTAGCGAAAAGTGACGAACTTGCGTAATCTGTAACAGATTGTTATCAAAAGTGGTCTAGCAACGTAAGTTAACCAAACTCTTACTTTGCAATGCGCCATAAATAAGATATTGTGCCAAAAATTCGACGGCATTTGTAACGGTTTGTTTCTAAGGCTGCGGGTGTTAAATGTGTTTGGTTTAGATGTATTTTAAGAGGACTAAGATATGGCAGAGGGCTCACTGGAGATTGAAACTCCTTTGGTTGATGGGTTAACACATGCGGAAACGTGGTTAACGAATAATTCCGATTTATTTGTTCAGTATGGTGTGAACATTATTTCCGCAGTACTTATTCTGTTTATCGGTAATATGATCGTTAAAGCAGTGGCGAATAGCGTTGCGAAGGTTTTAAAGAAAAAGGATATGGACAAGGCCGTTATTGAATTTATTCATGGTCTAGTTCGTTACCTGTTGTTTGTGATTGTTCTTATTGCAGCATTGGGCAGGTTGGGTGTTCAAACCGCTTCTGTTGTTGCTGTTATTGGTGCTGCGGGTCTAGCTGTGGGTCTTGCTCTGCAAGGTTCGCTTTCAAACTTTGCTGCAGGTGTACTGATTGTTGCATTCCGTCCGTTTAAGTCTGGCGACTACGTGGAGATTGGTGGGGTTGCTGGTTCAGTTGAATCTATTCAGATCTTCCAAACGGTATTAACAACGCCAGATAACAAAATGGTTGTTGTGCCAAATGGCGGTGTTATTGGTAGCCCAATCACTAACTATTCTCGTCATGATACTCGCCGTGTCGATCACGTGATTGGTGTGTCATACAGTGCCGATCTAAAGAAAACGGAACAAGTTATTCGCGAAACACTTGAAGCTGACCCTCGTTTAATTAAAGAGAAAGGTATTCAAATTGGTGTGAGCGCACTTGCTGATTCATCGGTTAATTTTGTCGTGCGACCTTGGTGTAAAACCGCCGATTATTGGGATGTTTACTTTGATACGCTTCAAGCGATAAAAATTGCTTTGGATGAAAATGATATCGAAATCCCATTCCCTCAAATGGACGTACACCTTAATAAAGTCGATTAATAAAAAGACATTTTTAGGTTGGGCCGAATAGCAACGGTCTGCCATAGCAAAAGCGAGTTCATCCAGCCCAGTATGTGAGATATATGGGTTGTATGAGACTCGCTTTTTTATTGTTGCTCGCTATAAGCTTCCAGACGTTAATATGATGAAATACAGGGCTGAGTGAATCTCAATGACAATAAGATAAGTCTAGGTAAAAGTTATGTCAGGTTATTGGTGAAATGGTAGCCAATGGTAAGGGATGGCCTATTATATAAGTGATAAAACTATAAGGTATTAAAGATGAAGATGTTACCTATTTTGACCTTAGTAACCAGTGGTTTGATGAGCTTAACTGCATTTGCTACTGCCCCTAATTTTCCTCATTTAGTGACGACGGGTTACGGGGAAGTTCAGGCAACCCCAGACATGGCAGAGTTTACGGTGAGAGTGGTTGAAACGACCATGACCGCAGAGCAAGCCAAACAATCAGTTGATACGGTGGTCGATGACTTTATTGCTCAGCTTAGCCAACATGGCGTGACAAGCGAAAGCATCAATAGCTCAAATTTGTATCTGACCCCTCAATATCATTACCCTAAAAAAGGCAAACCAGAGCTGGTGGGGTACCGTGCATCTCGTACTGTGACGGTAAAAGTGGATGATTTGACCAAGCTTAATCAATACCTGGATGTCGCCTTAAATGAAGGCATAAATCAGGTTGATGCTATTCGTCTAAAAGTTCGTGATGAAAGCAGATATCAACAACAAGCGCGACTTGCTGCAATAAAAGACGCCAATGCCAAAGCAAAGTCTTTAGCGCAAGGTTTTGAACAAGAGATAGGTGGCGTATGGCGCATAGACTACAACATGCCAAGTACTCAGCCTGTTCTTATGCGTTCAATGTCAATGGATGCAAAAGCGGAAAGTAACAGTTATCAAGACTCTACTCTAGTGATTCGAGATAGAGTGGATGTGATTTACAAGCTTGAGAATGAGTGAGTGGCTCAGTAACCACCAGCCTTGAAGAGGCGTGTTAAGGCTTTAAATCTAAGAATGATAGAAATAAAAAAGAGAGCCGAAGCTCTCTTTTTTAACATCAGAATCTAGTCAGTTCTTAAAGAACGTGAACAGAAGCTGTGTTAGTTGTACCTGAAGCAACCAGTGCGCCAGAAACCATTAGTACGATGTCGCCTTTCTTACCAAGACCAGACTCTAGAGCAATAGTCTTACCGTTGATGTAGAAAGCGTCTGTGCTTTCGATTGAATCAACAAGAACTGGCTTAACACCTTTGGTCAGTACTAGCTGCGCTGCTGTTTTCTTGTTGGTAGTAAGAGCAAGAATGTTTGCTGTTGGGAAGTACTTACGTACTGAACGTGCAGACTTACCGCCTTCAGTTGCAACAACGATTAGAGGAGCAGCTAGCTTCTCTGCTGTGTCTACCGCACCTTTACATACTGCTTCAGTGATACGTAGACGTGGGCTGTCTAAACGAGAACCTAGCTCAGCTTTAAGAGCGCTGTCAGTACGGTTAGCGATTTGAGCCATGATAGTTACGGCTTCAACAGGGTACTTACCTTTGGCTGTTTCGCCAGAAAGCATGACAGCATCAGTACCATCCATGATAGCGTTCGCAACGTCACCCGCTTCAGCACGAGTTGGACGTGGGTTGCTGATCATTGAATCAAGCATTTGAGTTGCAGTGATAACCATCTTACGTGCGCGGTTACACTTCTCGATCATCATTTTTTGAGCGAAGATTACTTCTTCAGCTGGGATTTCAACACCTAGATCGCCACGAGCAACCATGATGCCGTCAGAAGCTTCAAGAATTGAATCGAAGTTATCAACACCTTCTTGGTTCTCAATTTTTGAGATGATGTGGATGCTTTCGCCGCCATTAGCGTTTAGAAGAGCACGGATTTCTTTAACATCTTCTTCTTTACGGATGAAAGAAGCAGCAACGAAATCAACGCCTTGCTCACAACCAAATTTAAGGTCAGCTTTGTCTTTTTCAGAAAGAGCTGGAAGTTGAACAGAAACGCCAGGAAGGTTAACACCTTTGTTTTCACCTAGAGCACCGTTGTTAAGAACTTTACACTTAACTTCAGTTTCAGACGTTGAGATCACTTCCATTTCGATAAGGCCGTCATCGACTAGAATAGTGTTACCAGCGGTTAGGTCTTTAGCAAAACCTAGGTAAGTAACAGCAACGATATCTTTATTACCTACAACTGAAGCGTCAGTTGTGAAAGTGAACTCTTGACCAGCTACTAGGTCAACGTCATTGCCGCCGTCTAGTTTGATCGTGCGGATTTCAGGACCTTTAGTGTCAAGAAGGATAGCAAGTTGCTCGCCTTTTGCTTCCATTACAGTGCGGAAGTTCGCAATACGAGTGCCGTGCTCTGCAAAGTCACCGTGTGAGAAGTTCAGGCGCATTACGTTCATGCCTGCATTCACTAGCTCAGTTAGTTTCTCAACAGATTCAGTTTTTGGGCCGATCGTACATACGATTTTGGTCTTTTTCATGGAAGATACTCTCCGGTAAGTAATATTTAAATTTGAAATTGGTTTGTCATTTTAATGTAGAACCTGCGTTTAGCATTTCTTATTAGCCAAAACTCATTGGTTTTTAAATAACTACATCAGTCTTGTAAGTCTTTCACTTGTTTTAGTCATTTTATGACCAAGTAAAAGCGCAAATATTGGGTTTTTATAGGACTCACCCCACTTGCTTGGGTAAGTTTGCAAACAAATAACGACTAATTCTGTAATTTATTTTCTTTTCGGGCGCAATTCTACCACCGAATCATTCCAATATCACGGTATAGAGTTGTCTTAGGACAAGGTTTTGGTATGAAATATTTATTTTTTAGATCGAAATAAATGGACGATTATCTTTCGTTTTGACTATAATTGGTTTCAGTTCGAAACTTTAAGTGGACTTTTTGATGTCGAAACGAAATACACAGCTTAGAAGGCACGCCATTTCAAACCTAATTATGGAGTTGGGAGAAGTCAGCGTAGAGGAATTATCCTGTAAGTTTACAACATCTGAAGTCACGATTAGAAAGGATCTGGCTGAACTTGAGAAAAATGGCCAGCTATTAAGACGCTATGGTGGTGCAATTGCACTACCCAAAGAAGTCGTCAATGAAGAGCTTGGCCCTAAAGTTTCGCCTCGAAAGATCAAACTTGCAACTGCCGCCGCGAATCTTATTCGAGATCATAATCGCATTGTGATTGACAGTGGCAGCACCACTGCTGCTCTTATACAGCAGTTGAATCATAAAAACGGATTAGTGGTGATGACCAACTCTTTAAATGTGGCGAATGCGCTGAATGATCTTGAAAGTGAGCCAACCTTATTAATGACCGGTGGCACTTGGGATACTCACTCAGAGTCCTTTCAAGGACAAGTTGCAGAGTCTGTGTTGCGCTCTTACGATTTTGATCAGCTATTTATTGGCGCCGATGGGATCGATCTTAGCCGAGGAACGACTACATTTAATGAGTTAGTCGGGTTAAGCAAGGTCATGGCTGAGGTGTCACGGGAAGTTGTGGTGATGGTTGAGTCTGAAAAACTGGGCCGAAAAATCCCCAATTTAGAATTGGGTTGGGAAAGTATCGATGTATTGGTGACCGATAGCGATCTTTCACCAGAACATTGTGCTGAGATTGAATTCAATAATGTGCGAGTCATTCTCGCTTAAAAATCTCACTTAAAAAGAATGTTAGAAAAGACAACGTCCCTATTTTATGGCTTTCGCTTGCCGCCTTGGGGATGAACACAATAAAAATATAATGGAGTAATACTATGTGTGGAATTGTAGGTGCCGTTGCGCAGCGTGATGTGGCCGAGATTTTAGTAGAGGGCCTTCGCCGTTTAGAATACCGAGGTTATGATTCAGCAGGTGTTGCTGTGGTTGATAGCGAATCTAACCTAACTCGTGTACGCCGCCTAGGTAAAGTACAAGAGTTAGCAGACGCAGTAGACGAGCAACATGTCATTGGTGGTACTGGTATTGCACATACTCGCTGGGCGACACACGGTGAGCCATCTGAAGCGAATGCACACCCTCACATGTCTGGTGATATTGCCGTTGTACACAATGGCATTATCGAAAACCACGAAGCACTGCGCGTTCTCTTGCAAGAGCGTGGCTACGTGTTTACTTCACAAACGGATACTGAAGTTATTGCTCACCTAGTTGAGTGGGAATTGCGCACATCAGACTCTTTGGTTGAAGCTCTCCAAAAAACAGCAAAACAATTAGACGGTGCATACGGCACGGTAGCTGTTGATCGTAAAGATCCTAGCCGTATTGTTGTGGCGCGTTCTGGTAGCCCGATTGTTATCGGTTTCGGTGTTGGTGAGAACTTCCTAGCATCTGATCAATTGGCACTACTAAGTGTAACCCGTCGCTTCATGTACCTTGAAGAAGGGGATGTTGCTGAGGTGACTCGTCGTGATGTCTCGGTATTTGATGTAGCAGGTGAGCGTGTGGAACGTGACATCGTTGAGTCAAATGCAGAACACGATGCGGGTGACAAAGGTCAATACCGTCACTTCATGCAGAAAGAAATCTTTGAGCAGCCAACAGCGCTAATCAACACGATGGAAGGTCGCATCTCTGAAACGTCTGTTATCACTAATGCAATTGGTGTTAAGGCAGAAGAGATCCTAAGCAAGGTTGAACACGTGCAGATCATCGCATGTGGTACGTCTTACAACTCAGGTATGGCGGCTCGCTACTGGTTTGAGTCTCTAGCTGGCGTAAGCTGTGACGTAGAGATCGCTTCTGAGTTCCGTTACCGTGACTTCGTTGTTCGCCCGAACAGCCTATTGGTAACTCTGTCTCAATCTGGTGAAACGGCTGATACACTGGCTGCACTTCGTCTTGCAAAAGAGAAAGGTTACATGTCAGCAATGACTATCTGTAACGTAGCGGGTTCTTCTTTGGTTCGAGAATCTGATTTTGCCTTCATGACTCGCGCAGGAACAGAGATCGGTGTTGCTTCTACTAAAGCTTTCACTACCCAACTAGCAGCGATGCTGATGATGGTAACGTCAATTGGTCGTCTACAAGGTCGCATCAATCAAGAGAAAGAAGCTGAGATCGTTCAAGCACTGCACCAACTTCCAGCTGATATCGAGAAAGCACTCACATTTGATAAAGAGATCGAAGCGTTGGCTCCGGATTTTGCTGATAAACAACACACATTATTCTTGGGGCGCGGTGAGTTCTATCCTATTGCTATGGAAGCCTCATTGAAGCTGAAAGAAATATCTTACATCCATGCTGAAGCCTATGCCGCTGGTGAACTTAAACATGGGCCTCTTGCGTTGATTGATGCGGATATGCCCGTCGTTGTTGTTGCACCAAATAATGATTTACTGGAAAAGTTAAAATCGAATGTCGAAGAAGTAAGGGCTCGTGGCGGTTTGTTGTATGTGTTTGCTGATGAAAAGGCAGGGTTTGAAAGCGATGAGAACATGAAAATCATCAAAATGCCTCATGTGAGTGATATTACAGCCCCTATTTTTTACACGGTTCCAATGCAGTTACTGTCTTACCATGTCGCGCTGATCAAAGGTACGGATGTCGACCAACCTAGAAATCTAGCTAAAGCTGTGACGGTGGAATAAATGGTCAGAGAGCTAAACGACAATTAGTTATATTTGAAGCCAAGGTCATCGCCTTGGCTTTATATTTTCTTTATTGAGGTGCCGTTAATTGCACATGCGCATTCTTTTTTACCAAATCCGCTTGCTCATGCGGTTTCTAGCATTGACTGGCGAATAAAAGGGAATAAAGGCTAGAATGGACTGTCTTTGCCGAGTTCATTGCAGATATCGACAATAGCCAGTGATAGGCTTGATTTAATAATTTGCTGCTGCCGCTGTAATTGAAGGTGATAGAACTCAATATTAACATCGTCATCAGGCTCAGTGACTTCAAGTTGAACCATGCCCATTTTTTTGACTAGGTTGAGTTCTTTTATTGGTAGAAGAATATTAGGATCAGTGAACTGATAATCCGCCGCATCGTTATTCAGTTTATTTTTGAGCTTAATAATATCCTCGATGTCGTGATATACCTCATCGGGAAGGACACCCAAGCCAAACAGCAACTTTAAACGAACAGAAAGATCACCCAATGGGCCAGTATCTTGCAACAGTGGCCCGACGACCGACTGCACGGCAAAATTGTCTTTACGAAATATTCGCTGAACTAAAGCATCGATGGAATCGCTGAAAACGTCGACGGTCGCAATAAAAAAACCCCGCACAGAAGGTGCGTTATTTAGCTGTTCGATGATCTCAGTTTCGTTGATATTAATGGGCATACACTTCTTTTAAAATTACGATAAAAGGGGCATTAAGCCCCTATTTGTCTATAGTTGATTGAAAATTAGCTCAATGCTTTTCACTTCTTCGCTTGATTCAGCTAAGCCCGTATATTGCGCTAAGGTTTTCTTAACACCTTGTGTCTGTATCGACTGCTGTAACTCGACGGCCTGTGGTTCGGTAGCGTTTGTGTATTTTAAAGCGGCAGCAATGCCTTTTAAAAGCGTTTTATTTTCAAGGTGATACTCGATTGTACCTAATAGCGGTTTGATTAATCGATCATTAGCCCCCAATTTTCGAATCGGTTGACGTCCTACACGATCCACTTCATCAATAAGGTATGGGTTGGCAAAGCGATCTAGAATCTTGTTAATGTACGCATTGTGGATATCACGATCAAAGCCATAACGTTGAATCAGTACTTCACCGCTTTCGAGCATCGCTTGTTTCACTTCGTCTCGAATCTCTTTATCTTCAATGGCATCACGAATCGTAGGGTGTCCTTTAAGCCACCCTAGGTAGGCAGTAACACAGTGACCAGTGTTAAGAGTAAACAGTTTACGTTCAACGAACGCCATTAGGTTTGAGGTCTTTTCCATACCATCAATATCAGGTATTTCACCTTTAAATTGTTGCTCGTCAACGATCCATTCACTAAAGCTTTCAACCGTCACCTCGAGAGGATCGTCATTGGCTGCCGAGGTAGGAGGAACGATACGATCAACGGCTGAATCAACAAACCCAATAAGGGTCTCTGCTTGGTGGTGCAATGATTCATCTAAGTATTTGTAAACTTCGCCTTTTAAATGCGTCGTCCCACGAACCATATTTTCACAAGCAATGATATTAAGGGGCTTTTTATTCCCTGAGATGAAACGTTTCTCGATTCCCTTGGCAATCGTCTTAGCGATGATGTCGAGAACGTTTGGACCGACGGCTGTTGTCACTAAATCGGTTTTTACGATTTGGTCTATGACATCTTCGCTCGCCGAATTAACAGCAGTGACATGGGTGACCGTGTCCGTTTGACACTTCGAACCAACAACCTTGACTTTATATTCTTGTTTGTGACTGAGCTGATCCACTAGTGGTTCATCTACGTCGGCAAAGGTGACGGCAACGTCAGCGTCTGCGAGTAACTTACCAATGAAGCCACGGCCAATATTACCAGCACCAAAATGAACTGCATTTTTCATAATCTTACCTACTCAAAATATATAAATGGATAACGATTCTGCTTCTGGGTGAGGTCAACCGTATAGGGGGCGCAGTTGACCTCTTTTGCTCAGGAGCAAAACTTTATGCGGCTTGGTGACCTGATAAGATGTTTAAAATTTCGTTTACATCTTGCGTATTGGTCAGCTTTTCGATGGCATCTGGCTCATCGAGCGCATTCGTTATTGAGGTAATAACTTGAATATGTTCGTCATTTTTAGCAGCAATACCGATAACCAGTTTCGCCACATCGTCTTTATCGTCAGTGAACTGAATACCCGATGGATATTGGCAAATCACTATGCCCGTTTTCTTTACGCGATCTTTTGCTTCTACGGTTCCATGAGGAACAGCAATAGATTCACCAAGATAAGTCGAGACCAATTTTTCACGCTCAAACATGGCATCGACATACTCTGGCTCTACATAACCAAGCTCAACGAGTTTGTTACCGGCAAAGCGAATCGCATCGTCTTTATTATTTGCTTTTAACCCAAGGTGAATATTCTTGCTTTGAATTTGGAAGACCGAAGGTTGAGTTTGCTCAAAGTTGTCGTCATTCGCCGCTAATACTGACATCTTGCCAATGTTGTCTTCGTTGGCCGCTGTATTCTTTTGCGCAGACAATAGTTTTGCTACGAGCTGGTTGTACATTTCACTGTCTAGGAAATTCGTTAATGAAATGTGGTGTGCATTTTCAGTATGCATGCGAGCACGATCAGTCAGGTCTTTATGAGTAATCACAATATCGGCACCTTCTGTAAGGCTGTTAATCGCAAGGTTAGTGACATTAATGGCTAAACCCGCTTCTTGAATTTTTTTGCGCAATAGACCAGCGCCCATAGCACTAGACCCCATTCCTGCATCGCAAGCGACAACAATGCTTTGTACATTGGCTAAATCGATGTTGCCTTTATTTTGGTGAGCAACCGTTGCGCCTTTAGAAGCTGACTTCATATTTTTCATTTGAGATGTCGCTTTATTTAGCGCTGATTCGTCTCCATCTTCATCGGTTGTGGTTTGTGTTTTCATTAATACCGAAGCAACGGCAAATGAAACCGCAGCGGATGAAATGATAGAGGCTAGGACGCCGACGATTGAAGCTTTCTGAGTCATAAGTAACACAGCAAAGATTGAGCCTGGTGAAGCTGGAGAAACAATTCCCGCATCAAAGACAGTCAGAACAAATACGCCTGTCATACCACCAGCAATGGCAGCAAGAATCAATCGAGGGTTCATCAAGATGTATGGGAAATAAATCTCGTGGATACCACCAAAGAAATGAATGATCGATGCGCCACCAGCGGTTTGTTTTGCTGTGCCTTTACCAAACACCATGTACGCAAGCAAGATACCTAAACCAGGGCCTGGATTTGCTTCGATAAGGAAGAAAATCGATTGGCCTGCTTCAGAGGCTTGCTGAATACCCAGAGGAGAAAATATACCGTGGTTAATGGCGTTATTTAGGAAAAGGATTTTAGCTGGTTCAACAAAAATAGAGGTGAGAGGCAGAAGGTGTGCTTCTACTAAAAAGTGTACTCCGCCAGCAAGACCAGCAGATAATATTTTTACAAATGGTCCGATAAAGAAGAAAGCGATGATGGCACATACCATTCCGATAATGCCGGCTGAGAAATTGTTGACCAACATCTCAAAACCGCTTTTCACTTTCCCTTCAACTTTTTGGTCAAAGACTTTTATTGCCCAGCCGCCCATTGGGCCAACCATCATTGCCCCCATAAACATTGGGATGTCAGTCCCGACAATCACGCCCATTGTTGTAATTGCACCGACTACCGCGCCGCGTTCTCCGCCGACTAATTTACCGCCGGTATAACCGATCAATAAAGGTAATAGGTAGGTAATCATTGGTCCAACCATGGACGCAAGAGTTTCGTTTGGAAGCCAGCCAGTTGGAATAAAGAGTGCAGTAATAAACCCCCAGGCGATGAAGGCACCAATATTTGGCATTACCATGTTAGATAGGAAGCGACCAAAATTTTGTATCTTGATCTTAGCATCTGGTGATATCATTAGAATTCCCCGTTCGATGTTCTATTTAAATTTGTGTAGTAACGGTTCGCTAAAACCGTTGGTTGCTTAGTACTCAATCAATCTACCACATAAATTAATTTTAGAACTGACAACGGGTTTTTTGTGATTATCTTCTCATTATTGTAATGACTTTGTTAACTTTTGGTGATTGGCATCAAGTTATTAGTATGTAATTTACCTACAGAATGGATTAAATAAAAAAGTCAACAAAATTATGGGTGATGCATGTATCATTTTCATTCATTTCAATTGAAAATAAATTGTGATACACATCACCATTTTATCTATTTTCAATCTTTCTGTGATTTTTAATGTGATTTCGGTCGGTATTTTCTACTTGAGTCTTCATTTTGTCTTGAAATTTAACAACTCACAGGTTTTATCTGAAAGTTAATGACAGGTGAAGATGCATTGGTTTGGTGAATAGTGATAGATAGGTAGTCGTTTTAGGGCGATTATTGTTGATGGCATAGGGGAAGTTAAAAGAGTTTCTCCCTCGCTTTATCGAGAACGAACCAGTCGCGCCCCTTTTCGATGCGATCTTGATCCTTTTTTTTAATCAAATCAATCACTGCTCACAAAATATCCAACTGTAATATTAATTAAGGAAGATTGTTGTTACTTTGGGGTTGCGTTAAACGCCTATAAAAATAATGACATAACCTTTGTTTGCTGAGCTGGAATTGACGGGAGCTAATCGCTCCCGTCGTTGTATCCGGTGCAAAGTATCTGTAGCAAAGCAGAATGAAGGGTAGGACAGATATAAAAGGCCTGAGAAGCATAAACGCTCTCAGGCCTTTTATATAAGTAGTGACTACACGACTATCTGTACAGGTTTGATCATTGCAACTGATTATAGAGGCCAGTGGTACCTTAAGGGCTGCACTTATTACTTCTACTTCATTCCCGTAAAACCTTTCTATTACGTTTGTTAAACGTAGCATTTCTCCTAGGTATGAATCTCGATAGATTAATGTATGTTGGATTTCATGATCCAAATTTAGAGGAAGTATGATGTCAGCTATCGGCGTATCTAGAAGCGCATCTAGATAGGGCCTTAAAAATAAATAGAGCCAGCGTTGATTTGAATACCGTTTGGGAATTACTTGGTCACTTAGATCTAAAAATGACGCTTCGGTATGCACACTTAGCACCCGAACATAAATCGGTGACGGTGAGCCTGATAGGCTTTAAGCTGCATGCTTATTGGCTTCATGGATACACAAGAAATCAGAAAACAGTAGCTGTAACTAGGGTTTATTGGTTAGTTAACCGTTATTAACCCGAAATCACGACTAAGTAAGCGATCAACTAGCGATCAAGTAAGCGATCAAGTTAAGCTATAGTGGCGAACATAATCACGAGTATCGAAATGGCCTATATACCACCTTTTAGTATCAACAATGACACCCTAAACATGGTTGCCGAGGTTAGCGGCTTACTTTGTTAGAGAAGGTCTGAGCTAGTATTGGTTAGGTTATAAAGACGTGCAATTTGCTAGATAGAGAGCGGAAAAGCAAAAGGCCTGAGACGCATAACTGCTCTCAGGCCTTTTTGTTCTTTGTGAAGCGAACCGAATATGGTGGCCCCTCCCAGATTTGAACTGGGGACCGAACGATTATGAGTCGTGCGCTCTAACCACTGAGCTAAGGGGCCGAATTAGGTGAACGATTATAGGGGAAGGAAACAAGCCTGTCTACCCACTGTAGTGGGCAATTGCGCTCAGTTTTTATCCACTTAAACCAATCAGATACAAAAAAGGTGAGCTTTCACTCACCTTTTCTTATATTGACGACGAATTACTCATCTAGGAAGCTGCGCAGTGTTTCTGAACGGCTAGGGTGACGAAGTTTACGCAAAGCTTTTGCTTCAATCTGACGGATACGCTCACGAGTAACATCGAATTGCTTACCCACTTCTTCAAGCGTGTGGTCCGTGTTCATGTCGATACCAAAACGCATACGCAGAACTTTTGCTTCACGAGGTGTTAAACCTGCAAGCACGTCTTTTGTTGCGCCACGTAGACTGGTTGATGTGGCTGAGTCTAGTGGTAGCTCTAGAGTGGTATCTTCAATGAAGTCACCTAGGTGCGAATCTTCGTCGTCACCGATTGGTGTTTCCATAGAGATTGGCTCTTTAGCAATCTTCAGTACTTTTCGGATCTTGTCTTCAGGCATTTGCATGCGCTCAGCAAGTTCTTCCGGTAACGGCTCACGGCCCATCTCTTGTAGCATTTGACGAGAGATACGGTTCAGTTTGTTGATCGTTTCGATCATGTGAACCGGAATACGGATAGTACGAGCCTGGTCAGCAATTGAACGAGTGATTGCCTGACGAATCCACCAAGTTGCGTAAGTTGAGAATTTATAACCACGACGGTATTCAAACTTATCAACAGCTTTCATCAAACCAATGTTACCCTCTTGGATAAGATCCAGGAATTGAAGACCACGGTTTGTATACTTCTTAGCTATCGAGATTACCAGACGTAAGTTCGCTTCAACCATCTCTTTCTTAGCTCGGCGAGCTTTCGCTTCACCTATCGACATACGTCGGCTAATGTCTTTGATGCTTTGAACCGTTAGGTTTGTTTCTTTTTCGATGATCGACAGTTTTAGAATCGAACGACGAATCTCTTCTTCGCTACGTTTTACTTTTTCGGCATATGGCTTATCAGAAGCGAGTGCCTCGTCTAGCCATGCATCAGAAGATTCATTACCAGTGAAGAGGGCAACAAATGATTTCTTCGGCATTTTACCGTATTCAACGGTTTGACGAATGATCAAACGTTCTTGAGTACGAACGCGATCCATAGAGGTGCGCAGTTCATTAACTAAGTAATCAAATTGTTTAGGCGTTAAGCGGAATTCGGCAAAGACTTCTTGAAGAAGCTCTGTTGCTTTCGATGCTTTACTACTGTCAGCGCCATGTTCGTTGATCGCGAGTTGAAGGTTCTGATAGGTATTGCGTAGTGAGGTGAACTTTTCTAAAGCAAGCTCAGGGTCAATTCCTGTATCTTCCTCTTCTTCTTCCTCAGCGTCTTCTTCGTCTTCTTTTTTCTCGCCATCTTCATCAGCAAGGTCAGTATTGGTGAGTTCAGAACCGATATGAGTTGCTGTTGGCGCTGCTGTTCCATCGTCGTTCGGGTCAACAAAACCATTAATAAGGTCTGTTAAGCGAAGTTCTTCAGCTAAAACACGATCAAATTGCTCTAGGACGTAAGGAATGGTGCCTGGGTATTCAGCAACTGCGCTTTGAACTTGGTTAATACCATCTTCAATGCGTTTCGCGATATCAATTTCACCTTCACGAGTCAGAAGTTCAACGGTACCCATTTCACGCATGTACATGCGGACAGGATCGGTTGTACGACCAATTTCGCTTTCCACGCTTGATAGCGCAGCAGCAGCAGCTTCGGCAGCATCTTCATCTGTGACAGTGTTGTCTTCATTCAATGCAAGGTCATCAGCATCAGGAGCAGTTTCTACTACCTTAATGCCCATATCGTTGATCATTTGAATGATATCTTCTACCTGTTCAGAATCTACAATTTCTGCTGGCAGGTGGTCATTTACTTCGGCGTACGTCAGATAGCCTTGCTCCTTGCCTTTGATGACAAGTAGTTTTAGCTGTGACTGCGGATTTTGATCCATAGACGGTATCCAACTTCGTATCTAGTGACGGATTTGGTATGCGAAATGCAAACCACGAGTAATAACAAATTGTTCCATTGCTAACCAAGGCAATAGGGTTACGCTTTTAAATCTAGCATTAGCGCTAGTAGCTCCCTTTTTTCGTCGGCTGATAAACCGATACTTCTTGCTTTGGCTTGTAGGTTTTCAATTTGTTTTTCAACACACTGGGCTAAAATTTTGTCCAGTGAGTCTAAAAATATGTCTTCTTGATTGTCTTCATTTGCCGGGATCTCCCAGCTGGCGAGACGAGACAGAAGTGCCTCATTTTTACTGTTGCGCCATTGTTCTAACAATTGGCCCGTGTTGATATGGGGATGCGCTCGACAGTATTCAAGGACTTCTACCAATAAAGTTAACCCAGGTAGTGATATTTCTCTCACTGAGGAGAGATCGGGTACCATATCAGCATAGCTCGGATTTTGAATAAGCAAAGCGATAACTTCTCGCATTGGCGTGCGCTTGATCTCTTTATGCGGTTGAGGTCGCGTTTCTTTTGTGTTTGCTTGTCGACGCTTTCCTTGGCCCATAAAGCCAGTCAGTTTATCCAGTTTTTCATCCAACTCTTTTTGTAAGCTGGCATCCGGGATTTTATCTATCAAATTGTTAGCAAGCGTGCGTAATGTTGACTTACCTTCACTGGTGCCTAGGTTAATATTTTGAGTGTTCACCAAATTATCAATTAAATAGTCAGACAGGGGGCTCGCCTGTTGAATCTCTTTTTCGAAAGCTTCTTTGCCATGTTTACGAATAAAGCTATCAGGATCTTCACCATCGGGCAAGAATAGGAACTTAAGTGTATGCCCACTTTTGAGATAACTCAGCGCATTTTCTAGAGCTCGCCAAGCGGCTTCACGCCCAGCTCGGTCACCATCGTAGCAACAAACAACAGTATTGGTTTGTCGGAACAACACCTGTAAGTGATCGCCAGTGGTTGATGTTCCTAGCGAAGCGACAGAGTAATCTACTCCATATTGTGCGAGGGCAACGACATCCATATAGCCTTCCACCACTAAGATTTGTGGTGGCTCTCGATAGGCTTGCATGACTTCATAGAGCCCATAAAGCTCTTTGCCTTTATGGAATATAGGGGTTTCAGGTGAGTTGAGATACTTTGGCGTACCATCGCCTAAAACTCGGCCACCAAATCCGATGACTCGTCCACGACGATCATGAATCGGGAACATGACTCGACCACGAAAGCGATCGTACCTATTGCCCTTGTCGTTTTCAATTAACATGCCGCCAGTGACGAGCATATCTTCAGCGTTACGCTGTTGACCAAAATTCTTGCGGACAGAATCCCACTCATCGGCGACATAACCGATCCCAAACTTTTGAACAATCTCACCGGATAAGCCGCGTTCTTTTAGGTAATCAATGGCGACTTTACTGTTCGCGCTTTTTAATTGACTACGATAGAACTGCGAAATACTGCCCATCAAATCATAAAGATTACGTTTTTGTTCGGTGTTGGCGGTCGGCTGATTGCTGACATTCCCACTCCTTTGCTCTCTAGGTACGTCTAAACCTAAAAAAGAGGCAAGTTCATCAATGGCTTCAACGAACTCTAAGCGTTCGTATTCCATCATGAAGTCGATAGCGTTGCCATGAGCACCACAGCCAAAGCAGTGATAAAACTGTTTTTCCTGGCTTACGCTAAAAGAGGGGGTTTTTTCATTGTGGAATGGACAGCAAGCACCGTAGTTCTTACCTTTTTTCTTAAGTTTCACGCGTGCATCGACAATGTCGACAATATCAAGTCGAGCAAGGAGGTCATCGATAAAACTTCTAGGGATGTGTCCTGCCATAAAACCTAAGAAAAAAAGATTATATTAGATACAAACAAGCCGTGCGTCCAAAGGATAGCACGGCTTGCTGCAATATGATTTGGGTTTAAGCGAGTTTAGCGCGAACTAAACCACTGACTTTACCCATTTCTGCACGCCCTTGAATCTGAGGTTTTAACACGCCCATCACCTTGCCCATGTCTTGCATGCCCGCAGCACCAGATTCTTCTATTGCACTAACAATTAATGCAACAACTTCATCTTCAGTAAGCGGTTGAGGCATGAAGGCCTCTAACACTGTGATTTCAGCTTTCTCAGTATCAGCCAAATCTTGACGATTAGCCGATTCAAATTGAGCGACAGAATCGCGACGTTGTTTAACCATTTTTACCAGAATTGCAATAATGTCATCGTCGGTCAGAGTGATCCGCTCGTCGACTTCACGTTGCTTAATTGCTGAAAGGGCTAAACGAATAGTGCCAAGGCGCGATTTGTCCTTGGCTTTCATCGCTAATTTCTGCTCTTCTTTGAGTTGGTCAATAAGAGCCATAACTGGATTCCTTATGGGATTCAGTTATTAGTACAGGCGAACGCGACGAGCGTTTTCGCGAGCTAGCTTCTTAGCGTGACGCTTTTGAGCTGCTGCTTTAGCGCGTTTGCGAACTGTAGTAGGTTTTTCGTAATGCTCACGACGACGCACTTCAGAAAGAATACCTGCTTTTTCACAAGAGCGCTTGAAACGACGTAGTGCAACGTCGAACGGTTCGTTTTCACGTACTTTAACTATTGGCATATGCCTTTCACCTCAGGGGTTATTCATTATCGCTGGTCATTCATCGCCAAATCAGAGAAGTTACCCATCGAGCTAACTCTCATTTACGTTTGGTCGCTAACCAGCTTGATCAAAAATGGTGCGGAATTTTAATCCGATCACCTTAGCTTTGTAAAGCGTTTTATCGATTATTGTCTGTACAAAATTTGTTTGCAAAGCCAAGGCAGGGTAAGATTGCCGCAAATTCCCTCCATAGATAAAAGCATACAGAGAAAAATATGCGCATTATTGGTATTGAAACCTCGTGTGATGAAACGGGGATTGCGATTTATGATGATGAAAAAGGGCTCTTAGCTCACAAGCTTTATAGCCAAGTAAAACTGCACGCTGATTACGGTGGTGTGGTACCAGAGCTGGCATCTCGCGATCACGTCAAAAAAACCATTCCATTAATTAAGGCCGCATTAAAAGAAGCGAACTTAACATCAAAAGACATTGATGGAGTTGCATACACTGCTGGACCCGGGCTTGTGGGTGCATTACTCGTTGGCGCGACCATTGGGCGAAGTATCGCGTACGCTTGGGGCGTGCCAGCGGTTGCCGTTCACCATATGGAAGGGCATTTGTTGGCACCTATGCTGGAAGACAACCCGCCGCCGTTTCCTTTTGTGGCAGTGCTGGTCTCTGGTGGTCATAGCATGATGGTGGAAGTGCATGGTGTCGGTGAATATAAAATTCTTGGTGAATCGGTGGATGATGCCGCTGGGGAAGCGTTTGATAAAACAGCGAAACTCATGGGGCTAGATTACCCAGGTGGACCGTTATTAGCTAAATTGGCAGAGAATGGCACTAAAGGGCGCTTCAAATTCCCTAGGCCGATGACCGATAGACCTGGGCTTGATATGAGTTTTTCAGGTTTGAAGACTTTCACAGCCAATACCATTGCTGCTAACGATAACGACGATCAAACTCGTGCCGATATTGCGTATGCGTTCCAAGAAGCCGTGTGTGATACGTTAGTGATTAAGTGCAAACGCGCATTACTTCAAACAGGCATGAAACGCATTGTGATTGCAGGTGGCGTGAGTGCGAATAAACAGCTTCGTCAATCTCTTGGTGAATTGGCGGAAAAAGTGGGTGGTGACGTTTATTATCCGCGTACTGAGTTTTGTACTGATAATGGCGCCATGATTGCTTACGCGGGTATGCAGCGTCTTAAAAATGGTGAGACCAGTGATTTGTCGGTGCAAGCGATACCGCGTTGGCCGATTGACCAGCTTAAACCGGTTCGCTCAAATCCATAACGGCATAACGAGTGAAAATTAGATGTTTGTTTTAAGGTCTCATTATGAGGCCTTTTTTAATCCCTGTTTTTTCTCGCCCACTTTGGGTTCGGTGCCGTCTAATAAACGTCGAATATTTGGTCCATGACGAAACACAATTAAGCAACATAACATGGCCACAGGCAAGGTATATTGCGGCTTTATCAACCAGGTATAAAATGGGGTGAGAAGTACGGTAACCAGCGCAGCCAGAGAAGAATAACGAAATACAATCGCGACCGATAACCAAGTCAACACAATGAGACCGGTGAGCCCTAGACCAATAGGCGCTATCGAGCCTAAGGCTGTAGCGACTCCTTTCCCCCCTTTAAAGTGAAAGAAGATAGGATACATATGGCCAAGGCAGGACGAGATCGCCACGATGCCTAAAAGAAACGAATCTATATCGAGGAAGTAGCCACCCCATACAGGAATGGTCCCTTTCAACATATCGCACAATAACACCGCAGCGGCTGCTTTCTTTCCACCTACTCGTAGTACATTTGTCGCGCCTGGGTTTTTTGAACCGACTTCTCTGGGATCCTGAAGACGCAACACTCGACAGATCAATACCGCACTCGAGATCGATCCGAGCAGATAGGCTGAAATGATCAATGTGAGAACAAGTGGGCTCATGCAGTGTTTACTCGTGTAAAGCCCCAACTTATATAGAAGTTAGGAGAGTTAGGTAATAATAAAGGAGCGCTATGAAACAGATGCTCTAAAAGCAAGTAGTTGTTATCATATCGTGATTCATACCATCACACTACTCTCATATGAAGAAGTGAGTGTGATTGATTACCTCAGGATAGTAAGTTGTTTTGACCTACTTAGGTATCCGACCTCTACAAAGGACAGACTCCATCATGGATAAAGTATTTATTGAACAGCTAGAAGTGATTACGACCATCGGTGTTTACGACTGGGAGCAAGAGATCAAACAGAAGCTCGTTCTTGATATCGAAATGGCTCACAATAATCAACCTGCGGGAAAAAGTGATGATGTTGCGGACGCTCTCGATTACTTTGAAGTGAGTCAGGCTGTTTTAAAGCATATTGAACACGGAACGTTTTTGTTGGTTGAACGCGTGGCTGAAGAAGTGGCAGAGTTGATCATGGGACGCTTTAATGTTCCTTGGATCAAAATTCGCTTAACCAAGCCAGGTGCGGTTGCTCAAGCTCGAGGTGTGGGAGTGATCATTGAGCGAGGCAAGCAATGATCACCGCATACATTGGTGTAGGAACCAATGTAGAACGTGAAAAACACGTCGAGGCAGCGGTCAATGAACTTTCTTTGTTAGGTGAAGAACTAAGGCTATCGACGATCTATCAATGTGCGCCAGTTCATTTTGACGGGGATAATTTTTTTAATCTTGTAATAGAAATGAAAACCGCACTTTCTTTAACGGAACTTTCACAAGCATTACGTAACGTTGAAATGCGTTGGGGTCGATCGGATTTTGCGCAAAAGTATCAAGATCGAACGTTAGATCTTGATATCATTTTGTTTGGGGAAGAGGTGAGCGAAAGTGATCCGCAATTACCAAGAAGTGACATATTCAAATACTCATTTGTTATTCAACCACTTTATGAATTGTGCCCTGATTTACACATTCCATTAGATGGAAGAACGGTCCAACAGGTTTGGAACCAGTCCACTGATTTTGACACGTTAACCGGTATTGAACCCTGGTTTGAACTAAAGAAATAATGAGATTTTAATGAGTTATATTGAAGCTTTTGTCCTTGCCCTTATTCAAGGACTGACGGAATTTTTACCTATTTCCAGCTCTGCGCATTTAATTTTACCTTCTGCTGTCTTGGGTTGGGAAGATCAAGGTTTAGCGTTTGATGTCGCTGTACATGTGGGTACATTAGCCGCAGTGATCATCTATTTTCGTAAAGAAGTGATCTCACTACTCAGTGCTTTTTTAGGATCCATCTTTAAAGGCGAACGAAGTAAAGAATCAAAACTGGCCTGGATGATCATTCTAGCGACGATCCCCGCCTGTGTGTTTGGTCTGTTCATGAAAGATCTGATCGAAATATATTTACGTAGTGCTTGGGTTATTGCTACGACGACCATCGTCTTTGGTTTATTGCTTTGGTATGTCGATAAAAATGCCACTTTGGTCGACGACGAATACCAAGCTGATTGGAAAAAATCACTGTTTATTGGTGTTTCACAAGCCTTGGCAATGATCCCCGGCACCTCTCGCTCTGGCGCCACGATAACAGCGGCAATGTATTTGGGGTTTACTCGTGAGGCGGCGGCTCGATTTTCATTTCTTATGTCGATTCCGATCATCTTACTGGCTGGCGGCTACTTGGGGCTAAAGCTTATTTCCAGTGGTGAGCCGGTTCATTTAGGTGTGCTGATGACAGGAATCGTAACGTCATTTGTCAGTGCTTATATCTGTATTCATCTATTTTTGAAACTGATTTCGCGTATGGGTATGACACCGTTTGTCATATACCGCCTAATACTGGGCTTCGGATTGTTTGCATTTTTACTGTTTAACTAGGGCGTAATGAGTCTGTTGCATTTAGGTGGTGCTTGTTAAAGAGCGCCACTTGCTAACGGATCCCTGTTTGTAATGGATTCCTTGCTTGTTAAGGATCCTTAGTGTGTACGACCTCGCTTGAAAAGCGCCATTGTGGTATATATGTTGCCTTTCAGTCTCTTTCTCCTTTACTGCGTTACGATTATGCGAATTTTTGTTTTGACCTTAACACTCCTGTTCGGCTGGCTGCAGTACACATTGTGGTTTGGCAAAAACGGCATTATTGATTTCAATCTAGTGAATAGTGAGATTCAAGCTCAGCATCGAGTGAACGATAATCTTCGTGCTCGTAATGATGAAATGTTTGCTGAAATTGATGACTTGCGCCAAGGCTTAGATGCCATTGAAGAGCGAGCAAGACATGAGCTTGGTATGGTAAAAGAAGGAGAAACTTTCTACCGCTTGATTGGAGAGGAATCACACTAGAATGCCAAATAAACATTCCCCAAACTCCATCGTAGCTATCGTGCCTGCTGCGGGCGTGGGCAGCCGAATGAAGGTTGATCGTCCGAAACAGTATTTAACGATAAACGATACGGCCATTTTAGAACACACCGTCCTTAAGCTACTTTCTCACCCTAAGATTGATACGGTGGTTGTCTCGGTCACAGATGGTGATCCTTATTTCTCAAGTTTATCCATTGCCAATCAATCGAATGTCATCCGTGTTAGTGGTGGAAAAGAGCGGGCTGACTCTGTGTTATCCGCATTAGAGTATCTGAATCAAGAAAACGTATCAGAATGGGTGTTAGTCCACGATGCCGCGAGGCCCTGCGTACAACTCAAAGATATTGACCGTTTGATTGAGACGGCTTTAGCCCATGAGGTTGGCGCGATATTGGCTTGCCCGGTACGAGATACAATGAAACGCTCCGATAGCACCAATAATATCGACTCAACCGTCGAACGAAATAACCTATGGCATGCATTAACGCCACAAATGTTTCGAACAAGCTCGCTTTATCACGCACTCAATGACGCGTTAAAAGCTGAAGCAACCATTACCGATGAAGCATCGGCAATGGAACGACTCGGCCTTGCGCCTGCGTTGGTTCATGGCCGTTCTGACAATATTAAAATCACTCAACCGGAAGACTTGTCTTTGGCTGAGTTTTATTTAAGCCATAATAAGGAAAAAGAGTCATGCGAATAGGCCATGGTTTTGATGTGCATAAATTCGGTGGTCAAGGCCCCGTCATTATTGGTGGAGTCGCGATTCCTTACGAACAAGGGCTCCTTGCCCATTCCGATGGTGATGTCGCTTTACACGCATTAAGTGATGCTTTGCTTGGTGCGATTGCCGCGGGTGACATCGGGCGTCATTTTCCCGATACCGATGATAAGTGGAAAGGGGCTGATAGCCGAGAGCTGCTAAAAGATGTTTATCGTCGCGTAAAAGACCAAGGTTATATACTGGGTAATGCAGACATTACTATCATGGCCCAATCACCCAAAATGGCGCCACACATTGAAGCAATGTGCGCGGCGATCGCTCAAGATTTAGAAACGGATCTTAGCAATGTCAACGTGAAAGCAACAACGACAGAGCGGCTTGGCTTTACTGGACGGAAAGAAGGCATTGCGTGTGAAGCGGTTGTATTGCTCATGAAAAAATAACGCCACTCACCATAGAAAAAGCATGATTAATAGAGTAGCGCTTGCAGTAGCGGTACGTTAAAACCCAATTAAACAGTCACACGGTGACGGAAGAAAACTATGTCAGATGTTTTATCTCAGTTTCATTACTTACACGGTAAACCAAGCGCAAAAGCAAAACTCAAAGCCAAAGCTGAAGATTTTAAAGTCAGTGAAGATCTCGGTTATGAGTTTACAGGCTCTGGTGAGCATCTGATGATACGCATACGAAAAACGGGAGAGAACACCAGCTTCGTTGCCAATGAACTTGCTAAGGCCTGCCAGGTCAAATCTAAAGATATTAGCTGGGCTGGATTAAAAGATCGCCATGCAGTAACAGAGCAGTGGCTCAGTGTTCACTTACCGACAGGCGAAACTCCGGACTTCAGTGCTTTTTTGGCTCAATACCCAAGCATTGAAATATTAGACACTCAGCGCCATAACAAAAAACTGCGTCCAGGCGATCTTGCGGGCAATGATTTTGAGATAACCTTGTCTGATGTCACCAATGTTGAACAGGTTATTGAACGCATTGAAAAAATAGAAAAACTGGGCGTGCCAAACTATTTTGGCAGTCAACGTTTTGGTCATCAGGGAAATAACCTTGAGGAAGCTCGTCGTTGGGGGCGTGACAATGTTCGAACGCGTAATCAGAATCAGCGTAGCTTGTATTTGTCATCTGCTCGTTCATGGATATTTAACAAAATAGTGTCAGCTCGTATAGAGCAAGGTGTCTTCGATACGTTATTGGTGGGCGATGTCGTTTCAGGCAGTGAGTCGGGCTTAGTGACCGAGGACAATATTGCCTCACTACAACAAGCTCTGAGCCGAAAAGATATTCAAATTACAGCAGCGATGGCCGGTGACAATGAGCTGCCAACAAAGGGCAAAGCACAAGAACTAGAGCTGCCTAACCTAGACAGTGAACCCGACTTAATGGCTTTGATTCGAGGCAATCGCATGCGACACGATCGCAGAGCTGTGCTTTTACAGCCTAAAAATTTCACATGGACACATAATGAAAACAGCGTGACATTAACGTTCTCATTAGATTCAGGGAGTTTCGCGACCTCTATTGTTAGAGAGTTGGTGGAAGAAGAAGTGGTAGAGAGAGTGTACTAAAGCAAAATGAATATGAAGCCAAAGTTAAAAGTATTACTAAGTAACGACGATGGTGTTCACGCAAAAGGCCTCCATGCATTAGCGAACGCACTAAAAGATATCGCAGAGATAGTGATTGTTGCTCCTGATCGTAATCGTTCAGGGGCATCAAATTCATTGACGTTAGAGCAGCCACTAAGAGTGAACGAAATATCACCTTCTGTATATTCAGTTCAGGGAACCCCGACCGACTGCGTCCATTTTGCACTGAATGAATTGATGAAAGATGATCTCCCTGATTTGGTATTAACGGGTATTAACCACGGTGCTAATCTTGGTGATGATGTGCTTTATTCAGGCACGGTCGCGGCGGCAATGGAAGGGCATTTTTTGGGGGTGCAGTCGATCGCCTTTTCATTAGTAGGAAAGGTCAATTTTGATGTGGCTGCGCAAGTGGCTAAAAATATCGTCGAGCAACATATGGCTCAGCCTATCCCAACCAATCGATTGCTCAATGTCAATATTCCAGATGTCGATAGCCACCATGATTTAAAGATCAAAGTGACACGATTAGGTGCCCGTCATCACGCTGAGAATATGATAAAGCAGCAAGATCCGCGTGGGCATGATATTTATTGGTTAGGCCCCCCAGGAAAAGAGCAAGATGCTGGTGAGGGAACGGACTTTTATGCCGTAGATAAACGACAGGTTTCAGTGACGCCACTTCAAGTGGACCTCACCGCACACGAATCTTTACGAGCTATGGAACATTGGTTTAAGGAAAAAGCACTATGACAAACCCACATGCAGACAAGCTGATAGAGTTTCTTGTCGCGAGTGGTATTAAAGACCCGCGAGTATTACAAGCCATTCATAACCTTCCCCGAGAGAGCTTTGTTTCTCAGGCAATGATTCATCAAGCTTACGACAACAATGCTTTACCTATTGGGCAAGGGCAGACCATCTCTCAGCCTTACATTGTTGCAAAAATGACAGAATTGCTCGGTTTAAAAAGCAACAGCAAGGTCTTAGAAGTTGGTACGGGTTCGGGTTATCAAACCGCCGTATTGGCGCAATTAGTCGATCATGTTCATTCCATTGAAAGAATTAAAGCGTTGCAATGGGATGCCAAAAGACGTTTAAAGCAATTGGATCTGTATAACATCTCCACCAAACATGGTGATGGCTGGAAAGGGTGGGCCAATAAAGCGCCATTCGATGCCATTATTGTTACCGCTGCTCCAAACAGCGTACCTGAGGCATTGCTCGAGCAGCTTGCGGAAGGTGGAAGAATGATCATTCCTGTTGGAGAAGAAGAGCAGCAGCTCATAAAGATCACTCGGCAAGGCAGTGAGTATCTTTATGAGAATATAGAGATGGTGCGTTTTGTCCCTCTCGTTGCCGGTGATCTTGCGTAACGATGAAAAGCTTAGTCCGGAACTTAGTCGTAATTGTTTGTGTCAGTGCTCTTCTCGGGTGCACGGCAAGAAATCCTGCGCCTGTCTCCGGACTAAATAAAGATTACAACAGTGTCTCTCGTGGCAGTTATCGCGGCAGCTTCTATGAGGTGAGCAAAGGCGATACGCTCTACTTTATCAGTTATATAACGGATAAGGACGTGAATGAGATAATTCGCTATAACAATTTAAAAGAACCTTATACGATCCATCCAGGGCAAAAACTAAACTTATGGCGTAGTAACTATGTGGCCCCAGCCTATGGCGGAACAGGGGCGGGAGCCGCAACGGTTGCAAGTGTTGATAAAGCGAGCAAAAACTCTAACCAAACAAATACTTCAGCAAAGACTAAAGTAGTACAAAAAGATCCCCCAAAGAAGGTTGAACAATCAAAATCAAAGGAGTATGTTAAATCTACAGGGCAACAAAGTGTTAACAAAGTAGCGAACACAACAAAGACAAAAAGTGAAAAAGTTAACAGCTGGATATGGCCAACCAAAGGGAGAATCATTAAAAAGTTTTCTGCTGGAGAACAAGGGAATAAAGGCATTGATATCGCAGGACAGCGTGGTCAAGCTATCGTTTCAACAGCAGGAGGAACCGTTGTTTATTCAGGCAATGCATTACGGGGTTACGGCAATCTAGTGATTGTAAAACATAATGATAATTACCTCAGTGCATATGCTCACAATGATCGGTTGCTTGTACAAGAAGGACAGAGTGTAAAAGCAGGTCAAAAAATAGCAACAATGGGCAGTTCAGGGACCAGCAGCGTTCGATTACATTTTGAAATTCGCTACCAAGGTAAGTCGGTGAATCCAAATCGCTACTTACCGTAATTTTACTTTATGGGTAATTTAGCGACATTAAGAAGTAGTAATGTCTTGCTAGCTCGCCAGGGGGAGGCGCTATGGGTATCAGCAATGCAGCAGTAAAAATGGATGAGTTGGATTTAGAGGCAACCGCGAAGGAAATCGGTAAATCTAAAAAACAACCCGCCAAAACCAAAACAACAGCCAAAGCTAAAACAACAGCGAAAGCGAAGACCGCAGCCACTGAAGAAGTTGAAGTTTCGAGTAAAAGCTTAGATGCGACACAACTTTATTTGGGTGAAATCGGTTTTTCTCCACTACTCACCGCAGAAGAAGAAGTCCTTTTTGCTCGCCGAGCACTCCGAGGCGATGAAGCAGCACGTAAGCGCATGATCGAAAGTAATCTACGTCTTGTCGTGAAAATATCTCGCCGATACAGCAATCGCGGCCTAGCATTGCTCGATTTAATTGAAGAAGGTAACCTTGGATTGATTCGTGCGGTCGAAAAATTTGACCCTGAAAGAGGTTTCCGCTTTTCAACCTATGCCACCTGGTGGATCCGACAAACAATAGAACGCGCTTTGATGAATCAGACTCGAACTATTCGTTTACCTATCCATGTCGTCAAAGAACTGAATATTTATCTGCGCACAGCGAGAGAGTTGTCTCAAAAGCTAGACCACGAACCGACCGCAGAAGAGATTGCTTCAAAGCTTGATAAACCTGTAGAAGATGTCAGTAAAATGCTGCGCCTAAATGAACGCGTGAGTTCCGTCGATACCCCTATTGGTGGTGATGGCGAAAAAGCATTGCTGGACATTATTCCTGATATTCATAATTCTGATCCAGAAGTTTCAACTCAAGATAATGATATAAAGGCTTCCTTAGTCAATTGGCTTGATGAGCTAAACCCTAAGCAAAAAGAAGTGCTTGCGCGCCGATTTGGCCTTCTAGGTTATGAGCCATCAACGTTGGAAGAAGTCGGACGCGAAATAAACCTGACTCGTGAAAGAGTTCGTCAGATACAAGTAGAAGGCCTACGTCGATTACGTGAAGTATTGATTAAGCAAGGGCTTAACATGGAAAATCTATTCAGCGTAGAAAATGAATAACACATTACCGTTTCTGAAATAAGAGAACCTTATTTAATAGAAAGTGACGTGACAGAGAAAAAGGTACAGCTTTATTGGTTTAAAGCATGTACCTTTTTTATTGCCTGTCGACTAGATCATTTTCTTGAGTCGATACAAGGCTTCTAGTGCCTGCCTAGGCGTGAGGTCATCAGGGTCGATTCCGGCCAGTGCGGCTTCTACCTCGCTTGGCTCTGGAATTAAGCTTAATTGATTCGCAATATCCACAGAGGTTCCCTTGCTAGGCTCTGAATTATTTCCTAGCTGCTCCAGTTGAGATAACTTGGCGCGAGCGTTTTTAATCACCGTTTTTGGCACGCCAGCTAGGCCAGCAACCGCAAGGCCGTATGATTTATTCGCCGCTCCCTCTTGCACGGCATGCATAAAGGCAATGCTATCTCCATGCTCGACGGCGTCTAAATGGACATTCGCGAGATTAGGCAGTTGGTTTGGAAGCTCTGTTAACTCAAAATAGTGCGTGGCAAATAGAGTCAAGGCGCCGATTTTAGACGCTAACCACTCGGCACTTGCCCAAGCTAATGACAAACCATCATAAGTACTGGTTCCACGACCAATTTCATCCATCAATACTAGGCTGTTTGGTGTCGCATTGTGCAAGATGTTCGCGGTTTCGGTCATTTCAACCATGAAAGTCGAACGCCCAGATGCTAAATCATCCGACGCGCCTATTCGAGTGAAAATACGGTCAATTGAGCCGATCTTTGCTGACTGAGCGGGCACATAGCTACCAATATGGGCCATCAACGCAATTAAAGCAGTTTGGCGCATGTAGGTCGATTTACCCCCCATGTTGGGCCCTGTAATGATCAGCATTTTACGGTCACTGCTCAGAACGATGGGGTTGGCAATAAAGGGGGTGTCCATGACTTTTTCTACGACAGGGTGTCGACCTGATTGAATATGGATACCAATATCGCTGCTCATCTCTGGACGGCAGTAATCTAAACTCTCGGCACGTTCTGCTAGATTCTGAAGCACATCAATCTGAGAAACCGCCGATGCGATATTTTGTAAGCGCTCTAAATGAGGAAGAAGCAAATCGAACAACGCTTCCCACAATTGCTTTTCGATGGCTAAGGCTTTCGATTTAGAACTCAGTACTTTGTCTTCATGTTCCTTTAACTCAGGTATAATATAGCGTTCAGCATTTTTTAGTGTTTGACGACGAACATAATGAGGGGGTACTAAGTGGCTTTGTCCTCGACTGACTTGTATGAAGAAACCGTGCACATTATTAAAGCCAACTTTTAAGGTATCAATACCATGACGTTCCCGCTCTTCTGCTTCAAGTTTGTTTAAAAACTCTGTAGCACCCTCAGCCAGGTCTCGCCATTCATCGAGTTCCGCACTGTATCCAGAAGCAATGACCCCGCCATCTCGAATAATAACCGGTGGATTTTCCTTTACTGCACGTTCAAGCAGTTCACAAACCTCAGTAAACGGCGCGGCATAATTGGTTAGCTTAACAAGGTAAGGCTGCTTTAACTCCGATAAACAGGCGTGTAATTCGGGTAACTGTTGCAGCGCTATACGTAACCGAGCCATGTCTCTTGGGCGAGCGGATCGCAGTGCCAGGCGAGCGAGGATACGTTCAATATCACCAATCTGTTTTAATGTCGGTTGAAGCTCACAGAACAATCCAAGTTCCTTGAGCTCTCCAATGGCATCAAGGCGTTGGTTAAGCGTATCAATACAACGCATTGGCTGATGCAGCCAACGTTTCAGCATCCGGCTACCCATAGCGGTTGAGCTGTGATCGAGTACTTCAGCGAGAGTATTGTCGAAACCACCGGATAAATTCTGAGTGATCTCCAGGTTACGTCTTGTGGCGGCATCCAAAATAACCGAGTGATCTTGGCGATCAAAAGTCAACGAACGAATATGCGGAAGCGTCGTGCGTTGAGTATCTTTGACATATTGAATCAAACAGCCAGCGGCACATAGCCCCAGCTTTGCGTTTTCAACCCCAAAACCAATGAGATCACGGGTACCAAATTGCTGATTCAATTGTTGTTTAGCGGTATCGAGTTCAAACTCCCATACCGGACGACGGCGATTCCCGTTTCGATTGGTCATAAGGTGAACTGGTTCGAAATCTTCAGGAAAAAGCAGTTCTCTTGGCGATGTTCTCTGAAGTTCCGCCGCCATCGCTTCTTCACTTTCAGGTTCGATAAGTTGGAATCGACCTGAGGTCATATCGAGTGTTGCGTAGCCAAATTTACCATTATGGTGATAAATCGCTGCAATTAAGTTATCAACACGCTCAGACAGCAGTGCTTCATCGGTGACGGTTCCTGGTGTCACAATTCGCACTACTTTACGTTCAACGGGGCCTTTACTGGTGGCAGGGTCGCCAACTTGCTCACAAATAGCCACCGACTCGCCAAGTTGAACTAGTTTTGCTAAGTAGCCTTCAACCGCGTGGTAAGGAACGCCCGCCATAGGGATAGGTTCACCTGCTGATGCACCTCGCTTGGTTAACGAGATATCCAGTAGTTGCGAGGCACGTTTGGCATCGTCATAAAATAGCTCGTAAAAATCCCCCATACGATAGAACAGCAGTATGTCTGGGTTCTCAGCCTTCAATCCGAGATATTGTTTCATCATAGGTGTATGTGTTTGATCGGCTTTCACTGTTCTGGTCTTTCGTTTTTTTCTATTGCGGCTTAGGATACGTGAATCCTTTTCATGCGAAAAGGCACAAATTCAAGCGCAAAGGCATAAAGAGGTTTTTAGTCATGGACTCACATCAATCGCTCAGCAAACAGGTTGGTCAACTGCTTTTCGATAGAAAACAGATTTTGGCAACGGCGGAATCGTGTACTGGTGGCGCCGTTGCAACCGCGATTACCGACATAGCGGGTAGTTCATCGTGGTTTGATCGAGCATTTGTCACTTATAGCAATGAAGCGAAAGTTGAGATGTTAGGTGTTCAGACACAAACGCTGGATCAATATGGCGCTGTGAGTGAGCCGGTTGTGATGGAAATGGTCACAGGAGCACTCACACATTCTAATGCTACTATCGCCGTTTCGATCAGTGGTATTGCAGGCCCTGGTGGCGCAACCGAAGATAAGCCAGTAGGAACCGTTTGTTTTGCTTGGGCCGATACCAATGGGTGGACAAAAATTGACACTGTCCATTTTGATGGGGATCGTTCAAGTGTTCGCTCACAAGCGGTCGAATATGCGCTTCAAACTCTTGTAGGTTACTTGAATCAATGACCTAGGTTGTTTTTTCTCACACACGTAAATAAAGTGTTGGATGCTCGTTGTGTGATATAAACAATAAAAGCCGTGATTTTTTTCATACAGGTATAGACACTGTATGAATCAACAGTATAATGAAAACCAATTAAATACCCGCTTGGGTAACCCGTATAGTCTAGTTCACGATGAACCCCGTGAACCGTGTGGAGATAAAGATGGACGCAAATAAAGAAAAAGCACTAGCCGCAGCCTTAGGCCAGATTGAAAAGCAGTTTGGTAAAGGTTCTATTATGCGTCTAGGTGACAACCGTACAATGGATGTAGAAACCATCTCAACAGGCTCACTTTCTTTAGATATCGCACTCGGTGCTGGTGGCTTACCAATGGGGCGTATCGTTGAAGTCTACGGCCCGGAATCATCAGGTAAAACAACGTTAACGCTTGAGCTCATTGCTGCCGCTCAACGCGTGGGAAAAACCTGTGCCTTCGTTGATGCAGAGCATGCCTTAGATCCTATCTACGCACAAAAGCTAGGCGTAGATATTGACGCTTTGCTAGTTTCTCAACCAGATACGGGTGAGCAAGCGCTAGAAATCTGTGACGCATTGGCACGATCTGGTGCGATTGATGTATTGGTTATTGACTCGGTTGCAGCATTGACACCGAAAGCAGAAATTGAAGGTGAAATGGGCGATAGCCACATGGGCCTTCAAGCTCGTATGCTTTCTCAAGCAATGCGTAAGCTGACGGGTAATCTTAAGCAATCTAACTGTATGGCAATCTTCATTAACCAAATTCGTATGAAAATTGGTGTTATGTTTGGTAATCCAGAAACCACAACTGGTGGTAACGCACTTAAGTTTTACGCATCGGTTCGTCTTGATATTCGTCGTACTGGCTCTATCAAAGAAGGCGATGAAATCGTTGGTAACGAAACTCGTATCAAGGTTGTTAAGAATAAGATTGCCGCACCATTTAAGCAGGCCGAAACACAAATTCTGTACGGCAAAGGCTTCAACCGCGAAGGCGAATTGATCGATTTAGGTGTGAAGCACAAACTTGTTGAAAAAGCGGGTGCTTGGTACAGCTACAATGGTGACAAGATTGGTCAAGGTAAAGCAAATGCAGGTAAATATCTGCGTGATAACCCAGAAGCAGCCCTTGCAATCGATACTAAATTACGAGAAATGTTGTTGGCTCCTGTTGAATTAGAGAAACCAACAGAAGATGTCGAGCAGTTAGAAGAAGATTTATAAACGTTAATCATGCCCATGACTAATGTAAAGCCTCGCGATGCGGGGCTTTGTCGTTTCTAAGATAGGATAAAAACGGCGAGGAAAAGATGTTAAAATCCATGCCAATCGCATAAGCCTATAAGGTCACATCCCAAGTAAACGCGCTGCTTAAACGATGATTTTGCTGCTTACCAATCACAGTAAATAAGTGATCAGAAATAGCGCAGGAAAAAGGCTTGAGAGCAAGGAGGAATTTTTTTATCAGTCGTTATCCTACAATCAAAAATTCTAACGCAGTTATCGACTATTTTAACCCGCTAGGGCGAACCGTTATTTACTACGATTGATATTTCATCCTTGCCTTTTTGCCAATGGTTTTTATGGTGAATATATTGAATTTAATTAATCACTTAAGTTTATAGTTGAAAACATCTTGGCAAGGTGAGACTGTAAAGATGTTATTTTCTAAATTGGAATTTATATTATGGCTTGGACTTTATCTGAATTAACAACAGCGCTCGGGAAACATGAAGGCTGGAGCGTCGATACATCGAAGTGTGCCGATTCATTGGTATTAACAAATGAAGATGGAATTGATGCTTACGTTGCTGTAGCAGGAGAGCAAATTATTGTTGAAGTCGTTCTTTTCTCGCAAAAGAATGTGAATGACACCTCAGCGCTGAACAGTCTTATTTTAAGAACGCATAAGATGTTCCCACTTTCGACGATAGGCATTAATACCATCGCGGATGAAGATTATTATGTGGCCTTTGGTTCGTTATCTTCACAATCAAAAGAAGAAAGTGTTGTTATTGAAGTCGCGACCCTATATCGCAATGTTGAAGCATTTATTGAACTATACGACGAGTATTTAGGAGTATCAGCATGAGTGTTTGGAAAAAGCTGTTTACCGCAATAAAAGGCGGAGTGAATGAAGCGGCAGAAAGTGCAGCGGACAATCAAGCTTTAAGAATTTTAGATCAAGAGATCCGAGAAGCAAAAGAAGAACTGAGAAAATCGGATCAAGCTCTGGTATCGATTATTGCAAAAAGAAAGTTGGCTGAAAATAAAGTATCGGGTCTTGCCAATAGTATTTCTGAATATGAAATGCATGCTCGTTCAGCGATGGAAAAAGGCGAACAAGCTCTCGCTTTAGAGTGTGCAGGTAAAGTGGCTGAATTTACCAATCAGCAAACTACCGAGCAAACATACGTTGACCAATTTGGTGTATCTGAAAAGAGACTGCGGGAAAATATCGCTCAAGCGAAAGATAAATTACGTCAGTTAGAGCAACAAATTGATATTGTAAAAGCCAATGAAGCGGTTCAAAAAGCTCAAACAGCGGTGTCTTCTACTAATGTTGGCGCTAACAGTAAAATGACGACAGCCGTCGAATCTCTAGAGCGAATTAAAAACCGCCAAGCAGAAAAGCAAGCGCAACTTGAAGCGGCTTCTGAAATGCAAGAAGAGCAATCAGGCAGTAGCTTAGATAAAAAATTAGCAGCAGCAGGAATAACTTCTGGTGGGCAATCCTCAGCGGAAGATGAACTTGCTCGTATCTTAGGGAAATAAGCAGAGAACCTAGCATGCCATTATGGATGATAGTAAAGAGGTGGGCCTATACCCACCTCAGTGAGCTAAGCGGCAGAAACTTGTTGGTCGTACTTGTTTCCTACGTAGTGATTTCATGGTCATTGCTTAGTTGGTGTGGCGAAGAGGCTTTAACCGAAAATCTGACGGACTTTATTTACTATCTAATAGTGACATCGTCAACGGTCGGTTATGGTGATATGTCGCCAGCAACGGCAATGGGTAAATGGGTTGTTGGGCTCTTTGTTATTCCTGGTGGCTTGGCTTTATTTGCAGTGTCGTTGAGCCGGATTGCTGCGGTGTTAATCAATTCTTGGCGTGCGGGTGTACAAGGGAAACGGAGAGTAAAAGTGGACAATCATATTCTTTTATTGGGTTGGAATGAGCAAAGAACGCTTCATCTGATTCGAATGCTGCAGCACGAGGAATCAGGCCGTAGACCCATTGTTTTGTGCGCTAGAGCTGAAATAGAAAACCCGCTACCGTCTGAAATAGAATTTGTTCATGTTAGCAGTTTTACTGACGGCATCGCTATGAACAGAACCAACATAGAGCAGGCTAGCTGCATTATCGTTGATAACCCCGAAGACGACATCACGCTATCTGCTGCACTGTATTGCGCTAACCGTAATCCTAACGCGCATCTTTTAGCTTACTTCAAAGATGAATCGTTGAGTCAGCTACTAAAAACGCATTGTAATAATGCTGAATGTATTCCTTCGATCGCAACCGAGCTCTTAGCTAAGGCTGCGGTCGATCCCGGCTCCAGTGCTTTACACCAAGAACTATTAAGTTCAACTCAAGGTATGACGCAATATTCTGTTACCTACTCATCACCCAAATCAACAACAGTGAGTGTCTTGTTCGATCAATTTAAGAAAGAGTATCACGCTACCCTCATTGGTTTAGATAGTGGTGATGGCATTGAGCTCAACCCCAAATTGGATACAGAAGTTGTGAAAAATACCAAGCTGTTTTACATAGCCGACGAACGAGTAGAACACTTTGATTGGGAACAATAATGTTTAATTGGTTTAAGAAAAAAACAACCGAACCCAAAGAAACCTCAGATACAGCACCAGAGGTATTAGGCTTGAGACTCGGTGGCGCGTTTGAGCTGGACGATTTGAAGTTCCGAATGATCGAGCCTGAGTTGGTGATTGAAGGAGCCTCAAGAACGCAAATCATCCAAGCTGTAGGGGTCGTATCTTTAGATGAAAACACTCGGTTAGTCAGATTTTATACCGATGATGACGGTTACCTTCAAGTTTTGCAGCATGGGCGTGATGACAGCGGTGTGGCAGAAGTGAAGTTGTTTTACTTTTATGAGACTAAACCTATTGATAGCGACTCATTGTGGGATTCATGGTTAAACTCGACATTGGTTCAGCCAAGCATGTCATTGGAAGGACATACCTTTGAAAAGGTGTGGGAAAACGAGCAGCCCGTCGCGATGACAGAAAAGACATACGATAGAGAAGGGCGAGTCTCGCAAACCGATCAATTCGTGATGCTTTATGAGCGAGATGTAAACGATCACTATGCGGAATCATTATTAATTGCGTGTGAAGAAAGCGTCAAAAACCAGCACCAATTGGAACGTTGTGTCACCCATATTACCGGTGTCAACGTCTCAGCAACCGACTTTACCGTTATCGGATAACTACAGGATTAAAACATGGATTTTATTATGCAGTCTCTTGGTGGACTCGTCGATTTTGTGATTTATTTTGCTATTTCGATAGGTTTTTTGCTTTTATTTAAAGTGATCTATACGCGATTTACGCCATACGATGAATGGGCTTTGGTTAAAGAAAACAACGTAGCCGCAGCTGTTGCGCTGTCGGGATCTTTTGTAGGCTACAGTATCTCTATTTCTGGGGCGGCGGCGAACTCAGTCAATATCGTTGATTTTGTCCTTTGGGGGATTATCGCTTTCGTTGCTCAGCTCATTGCGTTTGGTTTGGTTCGATTCATCTTTTTGCCGAAAATCACCCAACGCATTGAAGATAATGAACTATCAGGTGGTATCGTATTGGGGGCCGCATCTATTGCGATTGGTATGCTCAACGCAGCATGCATGACGTATTAATTGAGGGTTGAACGATGAAACGAAGTCAACGAGTCATACTGCCCTCAATGAAGAAAGATTGGAGCAAGATCAATATTGCTCCGTTCACTGTCGCAGTTGGTGTTGTCGTCATTGCAGGTTGCTCTGACAGCGACCCAAGCAATGATGCTTACATCTATTCTGGTATTGATGATTGCTCGGAGAGTAACCCAGGATATACAGAACAATGTCGTGCCGCATACGAAGAGGCACTAGATGAAGCGGCAAGAACGGCACCGCGCTATATATCTGAAAATGATTGTCGTGCAGAATTTCGTGAAGAAGGTTGTTTTCAACCACGAAATACGTCTTGGTTCGTCCCTGCAATGGGCGGCTTTTTATTCAGCAGAGCCCTGGGTGGTTCCAGAGGGTATTACTCTGAACCTATCTATCGATACGGTGGCTCTTGGTATTCGACTGATGGTCGCTCTTACGGCTCTTATCGAAATGGATATAAAAAAATCAAGATCAAAACCTCTGAAATGAAGAAAAAACCTGCGGTGACTCGAACCATGTCCAGAGGCGGATTTGGATCGACAGTTTCCGCTAAATCCAGTTGGAGCAAGAGCAAAAGTAGCGCTGGTAAATCGAGCTGGGGCGGCTAAATTTATATGCTTCGTATCGATACCAAGGAAAGACCCAATTGGCGTGAACTCGCTAAGCAATTTGGCTTTGGCTACCATAGTATGTATGACGATCCCTACTGGGATGAGCGTGCTTACTATCAATTTACGCTTGAACAAGTTGAAAGGGATATCGAAGCTCCAACTGAAGAGATCCACCAAATGTGTTTGCAGGCGGTGGAAAAAGTGGTTGCAGACGAAAATTGGTTGCAACGATTTCAGGTTCCAGTGTCGATGTGGGACAGTGTAGCGACATCTTGGAAACGAAATGAACCGTCACTCTATTCTCGTGTTGATTTCGCTTATTCGGGGCAAGGACCTGCAAAACTGTTGGAGAACAACGCTGATACTCCAACAAGTTTATACGAAACGGGTTTTTGGCAATGGGTATGGTTGGAAGATAAAGTTAAATCAGGGCAAGTGAGCCGTCGTGCCGATCAATTTAACATCCTGCAAGACTATTTAATTGAACGCTTTCATCAGTTAGCCAAACAACAGCCAGGGCAGACCTTACACTTTTCTTGCTGCAAAGATACTGAAGAAGACCGTGGAACGGTGCAATACTTACAAGATTGCGCGACAGAGGCTGGGCTAGATACGGCATTTGTGCACATTGAAGATATCGGTATCAATAATCTCGATGAGTTTGTTGATATCAAATCAAGACCTATTCGTTGGATGTTCAAACTTTATCCTTGGGAATTTATGTTTAATGAAGCGTATGGTCAGCATCTTCCCACGGCTAATATCAACTGGTTAGAACCCATGTGGAAGTCAATCTTATCCAATAAAGCGCTCTTGCCTTTGTTGTGGGAAATGTTTCCCAATCATCCTAATTTATTGCCGTCTTATTTCATGGACGATCCAAGAGCCTCCCGTTTAAAAGACTATGTGGTCAAGCCGATTTTTTCACGAGAAGGGGCCAACATTTCGATTTTTAAAGACAGAAAGCAAGTCGCTAGAGCGGATGGTCCCTATGGTGAAGAAGGGATGATTGTGCAGGCGTATCACCCGTTACCCGTTTTTAATGGCAGCAATACGCTGATTGGCAGTTGGTTGGTTAACGATCGAGCCGCAGGGATGTCGATACGTGAAGATGACAGCTTGATCACTCAAGACTACGCACGCTACGTACCCCACATCATTCTTTAGTACATATTTTTCCATACGCTGAATGTTCTTTTATCCCACTTTATTGTCAGCAAAAAGTTATCAGCAATCAGGCATAGAGGTGGCTTGTCTGGCAAATGTCCAGAGAATCCCCTAGTCGAATATCTATCCATGATTTACAATACATCAAAATTCTAACTCGATAATTTTCAGGAAGAGCTGCATGTACATGAGCACTGACGAGGTTCGCAACGCGTTCCTCAAGTTCTTTGAAAGCAAAGGACACCAAATCGTAGACAGTTCATCGTTAGTTCCACATAACGATCCAACCCTGCTATTCACGAATGCAGGCATGAACCAATTTAAAGATTGCTTCTTAGGTTCAGAGAAACGAGCCTACACGCGAGCAACTACGTCTCAGCGCTGTGTACGTGCTGGTGGTAAACATAACGATCTAGAAAACGTTGGTTTTACTGCACGTCACCATACCTTTTTTGAAATGCTAGGTAACTTCAGCTTTGGCGATTACTTCAAAGAAGAAGCCATCGCGTTTGCGTGGGAATTCTTAACCAGCACACTTCAACTTCCAAAAGAACGTCTGCTTGTGACTGTGTATGAAACCGATGACGAAGCGTTTGATATCTGGAACAAAACCGTTGGTATTCCAGCCGATCGCATCGTTCGCATAGGTGATAAGAAAGGCGGTAAAGCATTTGAGTCAGATAACTTCTGGCAAATGGGTGACACTGGCCCTTGTGGTCCATGTACTGAGATCTTCTATGATCACGGTGAGCATATTTGGGGCGGACGTCCGGGCACACCAGAAGAAGATGGTGATCGCTTTATCGAGATCTGGAATAACGTATTTATGCAGTTTAACCGTCATGCTGATGGCACGATGGAACCACTACCTAAACCAGCCGTTGATACTGGAATGGGGATTGAGCGTATTTCTGCGATTATGCAAGGTGTCCACTCCAACTATGAAATTGATGTTTTCCAAACATTGATCAAATCAGCGGCTGAAGTCATTGGTCATGACGACCTTTCTAACCAATCATTACGTGTTGTTGCCGATCACATCCGTTCGTGTGCGTTTTTAATCGTAGATGGTGTAATGCCTTCTAATGAAGGTCGAGGTTACGTACTTCGTCGCATTATTCGTCGTGCCGTTCGTCATGGGAATAAATTAGGCGCGCAAGGTTCATTCTTCCACAAATTGGTACCTGTGCTTATTGAAGTGATGGGAACAGCAGGAGAAGAGCTTAAGAAACAGCAAGCGATCGTAGAAAAAGTACTGCGTATTGAAGAAGAAAACTTCAGCCGCACACTTGAGCGCGGCATGGTGATCCTAAACGATGCTCTAGATAATCTAGAGGGGACGGTTTTAGATGGCGAAACCGTGTTTAAACTTTACGATACCTACGGTTTCCCTGCGGATTTAACCAATGATGTTGCCCGTGAGCGTGAGCTATCAATCGATGAAGAAGGCTTTGAAAAAGCGATGGAAGAGCAACGTAAACGTGCTCGAGAAGCTGGCCAGTTTGGTACAGACTACAACGCGACAATCAAAGTGGATACCGATACGGAATTCTGCGGTTACACAGGCACCAGTGGGAACAGCGTTATTTCTGCGATGTTTGTAGAAGGCGAAGAAGTTCAATCGCTTTCAGCTGGCGATAAAGCCATTATCGTATTAGACGAGACACCGTTCTACGCTGAATCGGGTGGCCAATGTGGTGATGCTGGTCAATTGAAAACAGATTCAGGCACATTCATGGTTGAAGACACTCAAAAGCTCGGTAATGCCATTGCGCATCACGGTGTGCTTGCTGAAGGTGTGTTTGCAAAAAATGACAAGGTGAACGCAAGTGTTGATGCTTCTCGCCGTGCTGCAATTACTCTAAACCACTCGGCTACTCACTTATTGCATGCGGCTTTACGTACGGTTCTAGGTGAACATGTTACTCAGAAAGGTTCCTTGGTTAAGCCAAATAACCTACGCTTTGACTTTTCAAATTTAGAAGCGGTAACCGCGGCTGAATTGAAAGAAGTTGAACGTATGGTTAACGCTCAAATTCGAAACAACCACGTGATTGAAACCAATGTCATGGACATTGAATCGGCTAAACAGAAAGGCGCTATGGCCTTGTTTGGTGAGAAGTACGATGATGAAGTTCGCGTTCTTTCAATGGGTGAGTTTTCTACCGAGCTTTGTGGTGGTATCCACGCACGCAACACCGGTGATATTGGCCTATTTAAAATTACCTCAGAAGGTGGCATTGCCGCTGGCATTCGTCGTATTGAAGCGGTGACGGGTGAGGCTGCGCTAGACGCACTTGATGCTAAACACGCTCAGTATGAAGACAAACTGACTGAAGCGGTGAGTAAATCAAAGCAGCTAGAGAAAGAAATTCAACAACTGAAAGACAAGATGGCTGCCGCTGAAAGCGCCAACATCATGGGTAAAGTTGAGGAAATTGAAGGTACTAAAGTCCTTGTTGCCGCTATCGAAGGTGGTGACAATAAGAATTTACGCATCATGGTTGATGAAGCTAAGAATCGTGTAGGCAGCGGTATTATTCTTCTTGCTAATATTGCTGATGGTAAGATTGGTCTTATTGCGGGTGTCACTAAAGATATGACCAGTAAAGTCAAAGCTGGCGATCTGGTTAAGATGGTTGCAGAGCAAGTCGGTGGTAAGGGTGGTGGTCGCCCAGACATGGCTCAAGCGGGCGGTACTGATATTGATGCATTGCCAGAAGCACTAGCTTCAACTCGTGCATGGCTTGAAGAGCGATTGAAATAACGAAATGATGTGCTCAATGATTTATTATTGATTGAGCATAACAATCTAAATAGAACCAAGTGGTTTAATTGGCAACATTGAAGCTGATTAAACGGCTTGGTTTTTTGTATTTTTACTGATACCAATCGTAGTTAATAGCGGGTCATCCTAGCTATTTTTAACTCCTCTATTATTGTGATTGGTATGACCAATAATTCTCACTTTATTGGTGTAATAAGATGTTAGTCTTGGGAAGGTGAAGGCTGGTGAATAAGCCCGTTATCGTACAAAAGTTTGGTGGAACTTCGGTAGGAACGATTGAATCGATTCGCACTGTCGCTGAACACATAATTAATGCAAAGCAAGCTGGTAACCATGTTGCTGTTGTTGTTTCGGCAATGTCAGGTGAAACCAATCGCTTGGTGTCGCTCGCAAAGCAAGTGGATAGTGTTCCAAACGCTCGAGAGCTCGATGTGTTGCTTTCATCGGGAGAGCAAGTCTCTATGGCATTGTTGGCCGTGACATTGAACAAGCTGGGGCATAAAGCGTGTTCATTGACGGCAGCACAAGCAAGTATCTACACCAACAGCCAGCATAACGATGCGACGATCACACGCATCGATACAAAGAGGATTGATGATCTCTTTGCTGACGGTAATATCGTCATTGTTGCCGGCTTCCAAGGGATTACAGCGAACGGTGATATCACTACCTTAGGAAGAGGTGGTTCAGATACGACAGCGGTCACTTTAGCTGGTTCGCTCAAGGCACAAGAGTGTCAAATCTATACGGATGTAGATGGTGTTTATACTTGCGATCCTAGGGTTATCCCCGATGCAAAAAAATTAGAGGTGATTGATTTTCCTTCAATGGAAATCATGGCCAGAAAAGGGGCCAAAGTATTGCATTTACCTTCCGTTCAATACGCAAGGGAAAATAATGTGCCACTGCGTGTTCTATCGACTTTCGAGCATAATCAAGGCAGCCTGATAGAAGGTGAAAAGGTACAGCGGGACGTGACAGGCCTGGCAATATGTCGCGACATGCTTTTAGTCGAGGTTGAAGAATGCCAATTAGCGAGCGCTAAGACTCATTGTCAAATGTTAGGAATAACCGTTTGTAATGTGATCAAACGTGCAGATTATGTAGGCATAGTGATTGAACATGGCTCAATATCAAAATTGGATCTGGTGTTCGGAGAGAAAATCCGTAATAGTTCACAGGTAAGCTTGTTAACTGTTGTTGGCTTGCAAGCAAAAGGAATAATTAAGTCATCAAAACAGTTGTTAATGGAACGTGACATTGCGGTTGTTGATTGCTCTTCCGAGAGTTTATCTTTAACGTTCGTTTTATCTCAAGAATGCATCGACGATGCAGCCCATTTACTACATGATGCTTATATTGCCCAAAGCCAAGTATTCGATAGTCATCAAAGACAAGTGTTTTTAGGCTAATTTTGGTTAACATTGTTGTTTACGAAAATATAACTTTTGGTAGATAATACTTTCGTAATAATTAAATTTTGAGACTACTCAAGGAGCTAGTAATGCTAATTTTGACTCGCCGTGTTGGCGAAACCCTTATGATCGGTGATGAAGTAACAGTGACCGTTTTAGGTGTAAAAGGTAATCAGGTACGTATCGGTGTAAATGCTCCAAAAGAGGTTTCTGTACATCGTGAAGAAATCTACATGCGAATTCAAGCTGAAAAAGGCAATGGTAACGTTGCGCCTGGTAGTTACTAATACGGATTGAATGGCTAGCTGTTATGCTGGCCTTTTTAATGTGTAGTGCATATTTATGAGTTAAAAGAGTGATTTCACACCGCTTTGATTAAATAGCCAACGGTTGATGTTTTTTTTAATCTTTTTGCCAAGAAAGTGTTTGACATATTTTTGGTAAATCGTAATATGTGCCTCCGCAAGACGGTGAGGTGGCCGAGAGGCCGAAGGCGCTCCCCTGCTAAGGGAGTA
>NZ_AJYQ02000104.1 GCF_000287055.2 Vibrio genomosp. F10 str. ZF-129
AAAGGCTTGAGAACAAGGAGGAATTTTTTGTTCAGTCGTTATTCTACAATCAAAAATTGTAACGCAGTTATCGAGTATTTTAACCCGCTAGGGTGAACAGTCATTTACTACGATTGGTATAAAACCTAAGCGATGATGATAGAACCATGACTTAGGCTTTCGATTTTTGGCACGGGCACTTTAGGTACCGGTTTTGACTTTTGGGTATCTCTCTTTGAATTAGCGCAGGTAAAGGTTACTTAAGGTATTGTACGTGCGCTTCCATTTCTGCACCGATCTCTTTTCGCATTTTCATTAATCGAATGGCTGAATCTCGCAAATGAATGTCTTCTTCTGTCGTAGGTACCCATTCAGGCACTTTGGTCGAATGACCATTTTCATCGACCGCAACCATAATAACGATACAGTGTGTTGTCAGTCGGTTATTCATCTCTTTTGGGTCACTGGCTTGAACATCAATGGCAATATGCATTGAACTGGATCCGGTATAGATCACTTTTGCACTGACCTCTACAAGATTACCCACATGGATAGGTGCCACAAAGCGAATGCCCCCCGCATAGGCGGTAATGCAGTATTTACCACTCCATGCCGCTGAGCAGGCGTAAGCCGCTAAATCGATCCATTTCATCGCCGCGCCACCGTGTACCTTACCACCAAAGTTGACATCACTAGGCTCAGCCAAAAAACGCAATGTAATTTCTCTTTTTCCACTGCTCATATTTTTACCCTTTGTTGTTCTATCTGTTATTAATATAATAGTTAGCAGACAGTAACATAAACATGTTTATGTTCACTTATCTTTTAGACTAAACATTTGAGTCTAGCTAGAGCAACGAAATATTTGAGCGCTAAGACATAGAGGCCGGGGGATAAAAACTCAAAGAGAATAGGAGCGAGAGGGCATCAATGAGAGCGGGCTAACGCGACATTAAGCCGCTATGGCCAGGCCCTTTTTTTGGTGCTTGCACTGTTGGCTTTAATTAACTCTATGGCTTTTTTTGACTTATTTTCGATAGCACTCAGGCTTTGCATTACTTTTACTTGAAACTCATTTCTATCATGGTCAAACAGCGGGGGTTGCGGTGATGAGTTCTGAAGTTGATGTATCAATTGCGCCATTGTTTTGTTTTGTGCCTCAAGGGAGCTGACTTTCGATGCCAGCTCTTTGATCATTTTATTCTGTTCTTTTATTTGTGATTCGATACTGTTGAACGCTTGGAGTATTTGTCCAATATTATGATCAGCCATCAGGTCGCCTATAAGAAGATGGAAGAGATATTCACAGTATAGGCAAAAACGGAGAGTGAAACGGAGTAAAGTGGAATTGGAGCAAATGTGGTGCTTCTGATTTAGGATGCCAACGTTGTCCTAAACCAGGTAACAGATTCACACCGAAAAGAAGAAATCGCCTCTATCGGTTAACTTCTTCAAACTCGCCATCAATGGTGTTGGTGTGTGGAAAAGCACCAGCGTCGGAGAAGGGTGTCCGGCGTTTTTCGTTTACACTGTGGGCGTTCATTTGATTTTGCATCTGCTTCTGAAGCCGTTTACCGGTGATAAGAGCTACAATGGCAAGAGGAATCGCCATGACAAGTGCAAAAACCAGAGTAAAAAAGCCAGTAATCAAGGCAAGCGTAGTGACTATTAATCTATTCATTATATTAACCTCTTAAGTAACACATCTACTATAACGAATAATAGATGAATGAAAGATGAACACTATTGGAAGCACCTTTCTTACTTTCTTACTTACTTACTCTATGCCTAACCATTTTGTTACTATGATTTGCTACTGTGACTTGCTACCCCGATTTCTAGTCGCCTAGAGGTTGCCGTTCGTTGCCACCGCGGTGAGAGTCAAGCGCCATTTTTAGACGTCTTAATTTATCTCTTGATTGACGCTTGTGTGCGACTGCAAGTTCCAATGAAATAACATCCACAAGCGCTAACATTGCATAGCGCGATGCTGATGGCTTGTAAATGAAATCCGTCTCATCGTGCTGAATCGGCAATATTAAATCGGCATTGTTGGCCAGTGGTGTGCTTACGGGAGTGATAGCTATTACCTTCATACCGTATTTTTTAGCAAGCTGCGCGGTTTCGACCAACACAGGTGTAAACCCCGTCGCCGAGATGATAACAAACACATCGTTTTTATCTGCGGTTGCCGCCACCATTTGCGCAAGCATTCCATCGTTATAAGCGACAATGGCATAACCGAAACGAAACAGTCGATGTTGAAGCTCTTGAGAGGCGATAGTTGACCCTCCTCCCATTCCAATAGAGATGATCTGTCTTGCTTTGTGCAGCCAATCTATTGCGATTTCGATGTCTTGTTCATTGACTAGGCGGCGATTGATGTCGAGCGATTGTTTTATTGACTCATATACCCCCTGGTAGCCTGATTGATCCGGTGGGTCGAGTATGAATCGCTGTCCAATGGTCAGTGACTGAGCGAGCTTAATCTTCATATCGCGAACGTTATTACAGCCAATGGCTTTAGCAAAGCGAGTAATGGTCGCTTCACTGACCCCTGCATTTTCAGCCAGTTCTGTAATACTGGCGTTTGCTGCAAAATTGATGTCGTCCATGACCAGTTTGGCGACTTTTTTCTCTGCTTCTCGCAGCGCCCCAAAACGCTCAGCAATTTGGGAAACAATATCTACTTCAAGTGTCAAAAAGTATTCCTTTTTTGTTACCGCTTATTGGCATCGATTTAGTGTTGTCTATTGACTATGGTACTTATCAGTCGTTTGACGTTGACTAACTATTAGACGTTGACTGGCAATAAGTGGCGGTTGTTTTGTATTTTTCTCAGTATACCGAATGTCGGCCTATTAAAAGCAGGTTTCTACCCAATGCATCACCTGATAGTCGTCATCACAAATGGCTATATGACGCCATTTATCTAGCGTTAGGCATGGGTGTGAGGTAGAAAATGCGATCATGTCACCGACTTCCAGTTCATTCTCTGCGTCAAGTTCAACAAAAGTATGTTGATCCATAACTGCGGTTGACTTGATACCAGCGACTGAAATAGGTTGGCCATCGCGGTAGCCACGTTCGGCGATTGGTAAACCTGCATCAAAAGCGACGTCTCTTTTGCCTAATCCTATGATGGCTCTAGTAGGCTCTGGTCTCGAAATAACATAAGCCCAAACTTCCAATGAAGACTCTAAATCACCACCGAGATCACAAGCGATGCCACCATTCGCTTGCGCACGTGCCATGACACCATTTTGCGCATCTAAATAAATGCCTGTGTCGTGAATAGCGTAGCAACCAGGGCGAATTACTGCCGTTGTGTGTGTTAAATTTGACCAACATTCTGAAACAACATCGTACCAAGCTGACCCTGCGCCAGTGACGATAGGTTTGGCGGTAATCCAACCTTGATCGGCAAGGTGCTGAACTAACGTGAGTGTCTCATCAAGGAAACTTCTAATTTTCTGCTCTTGTTGTTCACCTTGTATTACCCCTTCGTATACTTCAATACCCGATAGGTTCATAGAAGGCATGTCTTGAATCGCTTTTGCAAGTCCCAATATTTCATCGTCGGTGCGACAGCCACATCGCCCGCCTTGTACACCGCGCTCTATAAGGATGTTTAGTGTGGTGTTGGTTTTGGAAAAGAATCGCTCTAATTGACCAAGATTTACCATAGAGTCAGCGCAGCAATAAAAATTCACATCAAACCGCTCAATTAGATTTACTACTATCGCCATGTTTGTTTTACCAACAAGCTGATTCGCCATGATGATATTTTTGGCGCCTACCAGTGCGGCGACTTCCGCTTGAGCCGGGGTTGCAACTGTAATCCCCCAAGCACCGCTCTCAAGTTGTTGTTGCATAAAACTTGGGGTCATTGCTGTTTTGCTATGCGGTGCGAGATGAACGTGATGCTGATTGGCAAAGCGCTGCATCCATTGAAGATTGTTGGACAACGAGGACTGTTTAATCACGGCAACGGGCAGTGAAATGTCTTCCTCAACCAGACTGTATTTTGCTGACTCAACGGGCGCTTTAGTTGATGTTATCGCGCGACCCTTATGGCCTAGATCTTCTAATCCAAGCGTTATTTCTTGGTTATTTCTATCTTTCATCTTGGCGTGTTCCCTAGTGTTAATATCCAAGTATCATCACTTAAGTTATTGTTTTGATGTATTCTTGTGTTAGCATTCTGGTGTAAATGTTAGAAACTATCAAACAAACTGAAACTATTTGTGTGGTTAATCACTTATTTCATTTGTGGAAATAATAGAATGTCTAGCATAGAGATGACGGATTGGAGAACACCGCATGTTGTACGATGCGATGATAAAAAATATAGAGGTGTTTGATGGCTCTGGTGCAGAGCCATTCTTCGCTGATGTCGCAATCCGAGATAATCGAATTGAAAAAATAGGCACACTAGATATCGAAGACAGCCAGCACGTTATTGAAGGGCACGGTCTTGCGTTAGCACCAGGCTTTATTGATGTGCATACTCACGATGATACCAACGTGATTCGATACCCAGAGTGTTTACCTAAGATAAGCCAAGGTGTAACGACTGTCATTGTTGGCAATTGTGGCATTAGTGCTTCCCCCGCGGTATTGACAACGGCGCCACCTGATCCAATGAATTTATTGGGCGAGCAGAAAGATTTTAAATACCCCTCGTTTTTAGCTTATGCAGAAGCGGTCGAAGCTGCAAAACCTGCAGTCAATGTTGCGGCGTTGGTAGGGCATACCACGTTGCGTAATCAAGTGATGGATCGTTTAGATCGCACAGCAACCGATGATGAAATTGCTCAAATGCAAGCGTCTTTGACCTGTGCGATGGATCAAGGCGCGCTAGGTCTTAGTTCAGGTCTTGCTTATGCCAGTGCTAAACAAGCGACGGCAAATGAAGTCATGCAGCTGTCTGAGGTTCTAGCAGAACATGGTGGTATTTATACCACTCACATGCGCACGGAATTTGAAGAAATTATCAGCGCGATGGATGAAGCGTTCGAAACCGGAAAACACGCTCGCGTTCCTGTTGTTATTTCACACCTAAAATGTGCGGGTGCAGGTAACTGGGGTAGAACGGTAGAGGTGATTGATCACCTAGAAATGGCATCCAAACACCAAGACGTGTCGTGCGATTGCTACCCATATTCAGCCAGCTCATCAACACTAGATTTGAAACAGGTTACTGATGAGATTGATATATTCATTACCTGGTCCAAAGCGTTGCCCCAATACGCAGGCAAGATGTTAAAAGACATCGCAACAGAGATGAAACTGCCATTGATGGACGCTGCAAAAGCGTTACAGCCAGCGGGCGCAGTTTATCACTGCATGGATGAGGAAGATGTGAAGCGAGTTCTTAAATATAAACGCACAATGGTGGGCTCAGATGGCTTGCCTAATGATCCTCATCCACACCCACGTCTTTGGGGGACTTTCCCGAAAGTGTTAGGCCACTATAGCCGCGATGAAAAGTTGTTTTCCATGTCGGAAGCGATTCATAAAATGACGGGTTTATCGGCGAAGCGATATAACTTAAACCAGCGTGGAATTATAAAAGAAGGCGCTTATGCTGATTTAGTTATTTTTAATCCAAATACGGTTAAAGATACTGCAACATTTGAAAACCCTATATCAGCGTCCCAAGGTATAGAGTATGTGTTTGTCAATGGTGTACTGTCATATTATAAAGGGGCAGTACTGAAGAAACGATCGGGTGTATTTATATTTAATAATAATTAGATGAATACCAATCCAATATTAATTTAGCAATGAATAGTATTCATCATTTTAACTGGAGTAAGAAAATGTCAATTAAACGTTATGGTATAGAAGGCGGTACAGGTACTGGTGGTCAACATTTACCCTTTGCAAGAGCAACAGAAGCGGCAGGTTTCTTGTACGTATCCGGTCAAACTCCAATGACCGATGGCGAAGTCGTTGAAGGTGGTATTATTGATCAGTCGCGTCTAGCGATTCAAAACTGCGTCGATATCATGACGGAGTGTGGCTATGAGCTTGAAGATGTCATGCACGTAAAAGTGGTGCTAACCGATTCTCGTTATTTCCAATCATTTAATAAAGTCTTTAAAGAGTTCTTTGGTGCGAACCCGCCTGCACGTATTTGTATGGTGTGTGATTTAGTTGTAGATGTGAAGGTAGAAGTTGACGTGACTTGTTACCGTAAAGATCGTGCTTAATAATAGTAGTTCCAGTCACTTTATTTATAGGGCAGTATTAATTAGTGGAAAAATACCAATAATTAATATTGAGGCCGATGATTTTTCCATTGGTTTCTACGTTGGTTGATTCACTGACTTTTATAATGGAATTAGCAATGGCTCCAAATACTGATTTAAATCTAATGCCTTATCCACAAACGGTGGAATTAAATAAAGGCCAAGTAACAGTTGATAGCGAATTTAAGGTTTTTATTAAAGGCTATAACTCTGACCGTGTTGAATACACAGCAAAACGTTTTATTGATCGTCTTGAAAGACAGACCGGTGTACCAACACTAAATTGGCAGACTGAGAATGAAAAAGAAGCCAACTTGGTTATCGACATCAAGCGTGCTCCTAAGACCGAAGTTCAAAATATAGAGTCTGATGAGTCGTACAAAATCGAGACCAAAGGCGATCAAATCACGCTATCTTCAGAAAGCCCATATGGTGCGATGCGTGGTATTGAAACGGTTCTTCAGTTAGTTGAAGCAACATCGACTGGCTACCACATTCCAGCGGTAACCATTGTTGATGAGCCTCGCTTCCAATGGCGTGGCGTTTCCTACGATACGTCTCGCCATTTTATTGAGTTCGACGTCTTGATTCGTCAACTTGATGCGATGGCTTCAGCGAAAATGAACGTGTTCCACTGGCACTTCTGGGATGACCAAGGTATTCGTATCCAAACCGATTCTTGGACACGTTTATGGTCTGAAAGCTCAGATGGTAACTACTACACCAAAGATCAGGTTCGTTACCTTGTCGAGTATGCACGCAACTTAGGTATTCGTGTGATTCCAGAGGTATCACTACCGGGGCACTCTTCTGCGGTAGCGCATGCTTATCCGCATCTAATGTCGGGGGGTGAAGGTCAAGCGTATGAACAAGAACGTGAGTGGGGAGTATTTGAACCACTCATGGATCCGTTAAACCCTGAGCTGTACGAAATGTTAGGCGATGTATTTGACGAAATGGTTGCGCTGTTCCCAGATGAGTATTTTCATATTGGCGGCGATGAACCAAACTACTCACAATGGATAAACATCGACAAACACCAAGCTTTTATTGCTGATAATAATCTCGATGGTGAGCGTGGCCTTCAATCGTATCTCAACATTAAAGTTGAGAAGATGTTAGAAGCGCGCGGTAAGAAGATGACCGGTTGGGATGAAATCTGGCACAAAGACTTGCCAACATCGATTGTGATCCAAAGCTGGCAAGGTCACGACAGTATTGGCCGTGCAGCGAAAGAAGGCTACCAAGGTATTCTATCGACAGGTTACTACCTCGATCAGCCGCAACCAACCAGCTACCACTACCGCAATGATCCGATTCCAAAAGGGATCACCGTTGATGATTCTCTTCATGCAGGAGAGAGCTTTGTGAGCTATCAATGGAAAAAGCCGTGTACTAAGGGTGGTCCACGTAAGGGGTTACTTACTATCATCGAAGCAACAGACGGAACACCTCGTGCGTTCGTTGACTACAATGGAAAACCCCGAGAAGAAGTCTTTATCAAGAAATACCAAGCGGGTGAAACGTTAGTCGCGCATTTCGATAACTTTATGTCGTACACAGAGTTTAATCTCAATCTTAATCAGAACGGCTTTGCAGAGGGAAGCTATCAACTTATCGGTAATGTACGTTGGCCAACAACGGGTGAAGTTATCGCCAGTAGCTCGCTCGAAGGCAGCGTGATTCCTAAGCCTGATGGTGGGTATCCAGCAGAGCTAACAGAAAAAGAGAAAGCACTTATACTAGGCGGTGAAATCACTATCTGGCTTGAGAACAAAGACACCCATACCGTAGAGTCGTACCTATGGCCTCGTAGCTACGCAATCGCAGAAAGATTATGGTCGGATGCGTCAATCACTGATGAAGAGAGTATGTATGAGCGTATGGCGGTGATGGATACTTGGTCAGAGGTTTCCGTGGGCTTGCGTCATCATGCTAACGCCGATATGTTGCTTAAACGCTTGGCGAAAGGGCAAGATATTCAGCCGCTGCAAGCATTAGCGAGATATATGGAACCTGCGCAATATTATGCTCGAAACTGGGAAAAGTGGATTTCTACCGAGAATAACGGTGATCTTTACAATCAACATGAGCGTCTAAACCGCTTTGTTGATGCGCTGGTGGTTGAAAGCTACGCGGTGCGTGACATGGAAAAATTGGTTGCCGATTATGCTATGGGTAACAGCACGGCATTGGTGGATCTAGAAATGCACTTCAAAAACGTGCGCGAAGCCGCCATTGCGTCACAACCTATCTTCGCAGACCATGTTGCGGCCGTTGATAGCGTCATTATGGCTGAAAAAGCGGAGTTAATCGCTGAGCTTGGTTTGACCTTAATTGAGAAGGCGAAGAAGGGCGACACAATTCGAGGTGCGGATGCGCAAGCGTATCTAGCGGTAATCGACGAGTCGGCGAAAATCTACGATGAAGCCATCGTCGCGATAGTTCGACCAACGGAAGCGTTAGTGCGTCAACTCTCCCGGTAAGCAGTAAATAAAGTAAAAAAACCGCTTTCTGGTCGTTAAACGAGAAAGCGGTAAATGAAGGCAAAGCATAAGCTCATCCACGTAGTGTTAGCCGTTAAAGGTTTATCACGACAGGGTGAGCTTTTTATTGTAGTTGTTGTGGAGTCTCATTTTCTTAAGTTATAAACACACTGACTATAACGAAGCAGGGTAGGTCTTGTAGCGAACGCCCATCATCTGCTCCATACAGTGAACGACCTGACAGCTGTAACCAAACTCATTGTCATACCAGATATAAACGACACAACGGTTGTCTTGCGCAATGGTGGCAACCCCATCGACAATGCCAGCGTGACGTGATCCTACGATATCGCTAGATACCACTTCCGTTGAGTCTGTGTAATCAATTTGTGCAGACAGTGAAGAGGTCAATGCCATCTCACGAAGGTACGTATTGAGTTCTTCTTTTGTCGTGTTCGATTCTAGGTTCAGATTGGCAATGGCCATTGAAACATTCGGTGTTGGAACACGAATGGCGTTACCGGTTAATTTCCCCGTCAGCTCTGGTAGTGCTTTCGATACTGCTTTGGCAGCACCGGTCGAGGTTAGCACCATATTCAACGACGCACTACGACCGCGACGATCACCAGAGTGGAAGTTATCAATCAGGTTTTGATCATTAGTAAACGAGTGCACCGTTTCAATATGCCCAGATTGAATACCGAACCTGTCGTTAATCGCTTTCAAAGCCGGAGTGATTGCATTGGTGGTACAGCTGGCTGCCGAAATAATAGTGTCTTCTGGCTGAATAACGTCTTCATTCACACCAAATACAACATTTTTAATGTCGCCTTTTCCCGGTGCGGTAAGCAGAACTTTTTCAGCACCATCACAGCCTAAATGTTGGCCAAGCCCTTCGCTGTCTCTCCATACACCGGTATTATCAACCACCAAGGCGTTGTTAATTCCGTAATGGTTGTAGTTAATTTCTTCAGGCTTATTGGCATAGATAATTTGGATGTAGTTACCATTGGCAATGATCGCTTTACGCTCTTCGTCAACCACAATGCTGCCGTTAAATTGGCCATGAACAGAGTCACGTCGTAACAGGCTAGCCCGTTTTTCTAGATCGCCTTTTTTACCTCCGCGCACAACAATCGCTCTTAAGCGCAAAGGGTAACCAGGACCACTCTTTTCAACTAATAAACGCGTCAATAGTCGACCAATTCGGCCAAAGCCGTAAAGAACGACATCACGTGGCTCAGTGATGGTCTTTCCATCCATGGCTTTTAACAGTGCTGTGTGCAGAAAATCATTCAATGCATGAGTGTCGTCATGGCTGCGCCAATATTGCTGGGCAAGTTGTCCAACATCGATTCTGCATGGCGAAAGTGGCATTTTAGTTAAGCATTGAATAATAGGAGAAGTTTGTTCTAGGGTCAGTGGCTGGTCGGTAAAGTGACGAGAGAGTCGGTGTGCTTTAATGATATCGATAGTGTCTGCATTGACGAGGGTTTTACCAAAGAGGATAACTTCAACCCCTTTTTCTCGATACAGCTGGCCTAATAGGGGTGAAGTAGATTCTGCAATCGTTTGGCTGGTTTGCCAATCGCGAAGGTGCTTCTCAGGACTCTGTTTTTCTGAAGACATGGTAGTGGGGGACCTTTTCGTTATTTGAGCTTATGTTATTGGAACGTGTTCTAAACGGTACTTACCTACCTATTCGCATTAAAGAGTCACATTTAAGTATCGTACTTAAGGACCTTGGCTAAGCTCAGGATCCCTGCGGAGAAAGGTAAATAGCCGATGTTTTATCTTTGTAATTATTATGGGGCAGGATTGTAAATGGTGAAGTGTTATTCTGCTAGGAAAAATAACGGCGACATTTAACACTATATATTGATTTTAACTAGGCGGATTGTGTTAGTGTCTCGCGGCCAAATGCCAATTGACTTTTTTAAAAGTACAGACTTAATTCGAGACGATATGGTTTATTGGCACACTATTTATTTTCTGTTTTCATTACGCTCACTAATTTTGTGCTGGATGGAAGATTAACAACATAAAAAGTAAACGATAGATTGGCGAAAAGTCGTTGAGTTACCCTATTCTATGGTGGAACTCACTTTACGCTGTGGACCAAGCCGATTTACTTCATCGCTACCAACGGAATAAGTGCCTGTAGATGTATGTCGGCAGTGAAGAACGCGCTGAAAAAGAAAGCTGAAATACTAGGTGAAGTAAGAAGTAAAAAGTAAAAGGTAAACGTAAAGGTGAGATAAGCGTTAAGTGACGCAAAGGCGTTTCAGAATGGGTCAGACTATCTAGGATAACATCGCCTAGATAGTCTACTTGTGTTTAAAGACAGACCGTTTATCGCCCCCGTCAACCGTCTATTTTAGGCTATCCAATGGCAGCCAATCGACGGTAACACCCGCTTGAGAAAACATATCTTGGCTAATCTTGATCTTTTCCCCCCAGCGTGACAAAAAATCTTCCGTTTGTTCTGGGCAATGGACCGTTGAAATACCCGTTTGGATAATTTTAGCGGCGCAGTTTGGGCAAGGAAAGTGGGTGACCCAAACCTCACACCCATCAAGATCTCTCTTGGCAAACAAAATCGCATTCTCTTCGGCATGCAATGTTTTCAAGTACTTCATATCACGGTCATCAGTATCGGCGCTGTCTGAAATCCCATGGGGATAACCGTTAAAACCGACTGAGACGATACGATTATTTTTTGTAATCACGGCGCCTACTTGAGTCGATGGGTCTTTACTCCAAGAGCCGACGAGTTCAGCCATTTGGAAAAATCGTTGTGACCATTTAGAGATCATTAGAGCTCCTTATTTGATAAGCGAAGGGGAGAAGAATGGGTTGAATATACCATCATTATATCCCCTAACGCTTTTTGATGGTTGAGTATTTAACATGATTATTGGGTTAATCGATGCTAAAGGTGATCAAGAAAGCATCGTCGCTCACATCAAGCGAGCCAGATGTTTCTAAATCGGCTCTTTAGCGTGTAAGAGATCTCTTACATCAATGTGAGAGTATGGAATCAAGTTGTGCCGATAAAAGAAAAGAAACTTAAATAAGTATTTGTTTAATAATGGTTTGTACTATTTTTATCCGTTTTTATCTGGCAGTGATTATTTGCTGATAATTGCCCAAGATGGATAAGCATCGTAGTATTTGTCTTGTCAGCAGGAAGCAGACACGGAACAGGAAAGACCCAAGGAAAGGTCATCTTCAGGAAGAAGATATGGTTATTCAGGAAGAATAGTCAGCAAGGACTGCAAAGGACATTAGCTGGATGCTAGTAGCAAGGATTGTTACCAACTATGTTAATGGACGCTTAAAGGATTAAGGCAAATCTTTGTCAGGATGATGAAGTTAGGACACTACTCACGGAAGGGTGATGTAAGTTAGCCAGGAAAGCTAACGGGCAGGATGGCCAAGGACACCGCTAGGATGGCGATGATATGGAAAGCGCTGAAGGAATCAGCCTACTATCAAGGATTCGATGCAGGGAGCATCTATCAGTAGCAGGATTGCTGCGAGTAAGAACAGAAAACCCACTGAGCGAAAGCTGAGTGGGTTTTTTCTTATCTCATAAACGGTTCTTATTTCACAAACAATTGAAGCTAGCTCACCCTATCCATTTGAAGATGTATAGTAGACTGTCGTAACAGGCTCTTTCTAACTCAATACTGATTAAGGGAATAAATGGATTTCATCATCGGATGTTACAGTGATGGCTTACAGGCCAATGAGGGAATGCTTCTTGTCGAGTTAAACCGACGTTCCGGTCAAATGGCGCACAAGCAAGTGATGCTTCAAACGAAGAACCCCTCTTATGCTTTAGCTACCTCGAAGGCGGTGTACACCGTAAATGAAGTGGAAAAAGAAAGCCCTCCTAAATTACACATGTCAAATAGCGTATCACAGCATACTGTAAATTTGATTGGGGATTCACCGTGTCATTTGGCGGTAGATAAAGATCAGCAGTTCATCGCCATTGCTCATTACGGCACTGGCAACGTCAATATCGTCACTTTGGACAGCCAAGGCCTCCCTACCGATCTGATTGCGGATCTGTTTGTCGATGGTAAAGGCGCGAACCCCGACAGACAAACCTCACCCCATGCGCATCAGGTCACCTTTTTATCGACTCGTGACCAATTAGCCGTGGTTGACTTGGGGGCTGACGTTATTCATTTTTACCCCTATGATCGCAATAGCCTGACTTTTGAGAACACACCGGTGCAAAGTGTGTTGATGCCAGCTGGTAGTGGGCCAAGGCATTTAGTCTTCGATAAAATCGAAGAAACAGCGTATGTGGTGTGTGAATTGTCTGAAACGCTCGTGACGCTCAAAGACATTGATGACGAATGGGTTGTTGTTGATGAAACGGATTTACTGCCGAATCAAGAAAAAGGAGAGGCAGCCTCTGCCATCAAACTGTCTCCTGATGGGCAGTTTCTGTATGTTTCTTGTCGCCATCAAAATCAAATTTCAATATTCTCAGTTGATGGCGCACTGCCAAAATGGCTTAAATCCGTTGAAACCGAAGGCGACTTTCCACGCGACTTCGCCATGAGTCATGACGGCCAGTGGTGTATTGTTGCCAATCAGCGTTCCAATTCATTGGTGAGTTTTAAACGAGACATAGACACTGGCGACCTGGTTTACAGCGGTCATACGTTGAAAACAACGGTCCCTGTTTGTGTGGTACCAATGTTGGCAGAGTAGCTATATGAGTAGAGTAGCTATATTAGTAGAGCAGAGACCAAGATTTGGATCCAAAAAAGAGAGCGAATGGTCGCTCTCTGTTGGTTTTTGTTATTCATGTTCTCTCAATTGGTATTGATCAAATACTTAGCATGAAATGACAGATGTTCATCAATAAAGCTAGAGATAAAGAAATAGCTGTGGTCATAGCCCGCATGCATCCGCAAATCCAAAGGCGAGTTATGTTGCTTCGCGGCTTCAACGAGTTCTTGTGATTTTAGCTGTTCAGCCAAGAAGTTATCCGCTTCACCTTGATCGACCAAAATCGGCAGACTAGATGGTGCATCTCTTAATAATTCACACGCATCGTACTGTTTCCAATCGTCTTTATTCGACCCCAAATACGCGTTAAACGCCTTTTGTCCCCAAGGGCAATTTATTGGATGACTAATTGGACTGAAAGCGGAAATGGATTGGTACTGATCTGAATTTTTAAGCCCAATGGTAAGAGCACCATGGCCGCCCATGCTATGCCCAGAAATAGACTTAACGGATGACACTGGAAAGCATTGCTCGATGAGCTTAGGCAGCTCTTGAGACACGTAATCATACATATGGTAGTGACGAGACCAAGGTTCTTCTGTGGCATTGAGGTAGAATCCAGCCCCCTGACCCAGATCGTAGCTGTCATCATCAGCCACATCACTTCCTCTTGGGCTAGTATCTGGTGCGACGATCGCAATGCCAAGCTCTGCGGCTTTGTTAAACGCCCCCGCTTTTTGCATAAAGTTTTCGTCAGTACATGTTAGCCCTGATAACCAATAAAGAACAGGAACTGGCGAGGTTTTGGTGGCATTCGGCGGGAGGAAAATAGCAAAGCGCATTGAACAATTCAGAGTCGTTGAGTGATGAGTGAATTGCTTGTGCCAACCACCTGAAACTTTGACTTGGCTGATGTTTTCGATAGTCATAAGGGTTCCAAAAATCAAAAGGTACAAATAATAAAACGGTACGAATAATCAAAAGGTAAAAAGTGAAACGCCTTCAATGACAAAGGCGTTTATTCAGTAACCTATTTTATTCAGTCGCTTGGTTTATTCAGTCGCTTGGTTTATTCATTAAGTGAGTTTATTTATCCATGTGTAAAACGGTACGGATAGACTCGCCTTTATGCATAAGGTCAAAGGCATCGTTGACGTCTTGAAGGCCCATGGTATGGGTGATGAACTCTTGCAATCCAAATTCACCGGCCATATAACGGTTAACGATTTCTGGCAGTTCAGAGCGGCCTTTAACGCCACCAAATGCAGAACCTCGCCATACCCGACCGGTAACCAGTTGGAATGGACGAGTTGCGATCTCCTGACCGGCACCAGCCACACCAATGATCACGGATTCGCCCCAGCCTTTATGACAACACTCAAGCGCTTGACGCATAACGTTAACGTTACCAATACACTCAAACGAATATTCCACGCCACCGTCTGTCATTTCTACAATGATATCTTGAATCGGTCTGTCGAAGTTTTGTGGATTGATGCAGTGAGTCGCCCCCAGTTGTTTGGCTAATTCAAACTTGCTCTCGTTAATGTCGACACCGATAATGATGTTTGCACCCGCCATACGCGCACCAATGATGGCTGATAGGCCGATACCACCTAAACCAAAGATGGCTACGTTGTCGCCTTTTTCTACTTTCGCTGTATTGAATACCGCTCCCATCCCTGTTGTGACGCCACACCCTAATAGGCAGACTTCTTCAAGCGGCGCTTCTTTGGATACTTTAGCCAAAGAAATCTCAGGTAATACAGTAAATTCAGAAAATGTAGAGCAGCCCATGTAGTGATAGATGGTTTCACCATTAATAGAGAAGCGACTGGTACCATCAGGCATCAACCCTTTTCCTTGAGTCTCACGGACGGCTTGGCAAAGGTTTGTTTTACCCGATTTACAGAATTTACACTCACCACATTCGGCGGTGTAAAGTGGGATCACGTGATCGCCGACTTCAACACTGGTGACACCTTCCCCTACCATTTCTACGATGCCACCACCTTCATGACCAAGGATCGACGGGAAAATTCCTTCAGGGTCATCACCTGACAATGTAAATGCATCCGTGTGACAAACACCGGTAGCGACAATGCGAACTAAGACTTCCCCTGCTTTTGGCAGCTGAACATCGACTTCTTCCATTTTAAGGGGTTCGCCAGCCGCCCATGCCACAGCAGCTTTAGATTTAATAGAGGTTTGACCGGGTTTGATTTCAATCGCCATTGGATAGTCCTATCTGGTTTAGTAAGCGGAAGCGCTGCCATATCTTGTATAAGATTAGATGAGAGTGTCGATTTCCGCTGTCTTGTTTTTGTTTTGTCTTATTTGTTGTGAAACAGTATAGCTATTTCATTAAAGATGATAATACGGTAATAATAGAAAACATTTTTACGTATATGTAATAATGAAGGTTTCACCAATCTCATTGAGGAATCGCATGGCAAACTGGGAAGGCGTGAGTGAATTTGTCGCCGTGGCCGAAACAAACAGTTTTACTCGAGCGGCGAAAAAAATGAATACATCGGTCGCGCAAATTAGCCGGCGAGTGTCATCGCTTGAAGAACGATTAGCGGTAAAACTGCTGCATAGAACGACTCGGAAGGTGACCCTTTCAGAGGCTGGCCAGATCTATTTTGAGCAGTGTAAACTTTTAGTTGAAGGGTTAGAGTTGGCTGAAATCGAGGTCACTCGAATGCAACGATCCCCAAAAGGTCTATTAAAAGTGACCGCCCCCGTAACTTATGGGGAAACGCATCTGGCGCCTTTACTTCATCAATTTTTAGCGCAATATCCGCAAGTGGATTTAGAATTCCAGCTTACCAACCAGAAGCTCGATCTCATAGAAATGGGGGTGGACGTCGCAATAAGATTGGGGCGGCTAGAAGATTCGAGTTTGATTGCTAAGCGTCTTTCTCAGCGTCAGCTGTATGTTTGTGCTAGCCCGACTTACCTTGAACATTGGGGAGAACCACACACATTATCTGAACTTAATCACCATAACTGCTTGGTTGGCTCTCAAGGGCACTGGCGTTTCAAAGAGGGCGGCAAAGAAAAATCGTTACGAGTGTCGGGTCGCATTCGGTGTAACAGTGGATTATCGCTACTGGATGCCGCTAAACGTCATTTAGGTATGGTACAGCTACCGGATTACTATGTTAATGAAGTGCTAGAAAGCGGCGAGTTGGTGGAAGTGTTGAGTGATTACCGAGACGACAAAGAGGGGATCTGGGCAGTGTACCCTCCTAATCGAAACTTATCGCCAAAAGTACGCTTACTGATTGATTTTCTTTATGACCACTTAGCCAGGTAATAGTTAGTGGTTATCCCAATCACGACCATCTAGTATCATCAATCGAAATCTAGATGGCCTTATTGATTATTGCTGCGGTTTCACTTAAGCATCTATTTCACTTAAGCATCTATTTTACTTAAAGCCCCGATTTTACTTAAAGCACGGGTTTCAATTACAGCATCGGCACCGTTGAAATGAGAAGCAGCAACGCCATTGAAAGGTTAAAACCACGAATACGAACTGGCGTGATAAGCCAATGTTGAAGCTTTTGACCTGCAATCGTCCAAAAGCTTACCGAAGGAATGTTAGCAAGGGTAAACGCTGTGGCAATAATAGCCAGTTCAAACCAAGCGCCAGCGCTGCTGAATAGTGTTACTGCGCTCAAGGCCATTGACCATCCTTTTGGATTTACCCACTGAAAGCTCGCTGCTGCAATAAAAGAGAGTGGCTTAAAATCATCGACGTCTTTTGCTCGTCCGCTCATTGCAATTTTGGCAGCGAGATAAATAAGGTACGCCACACTCACATACTTTAATATCTGATGACTGATTGGATAGGCCGTAAATACGCCCATTAATCCCACTCCTACTAAGATCACCATAAAGGCAAAGCCAAGGGCAACGCCAAGCATGTGCGGTATTGTTCGCGCAAAGCCCACATTCGCGCCCGATGTCATCAACATGATGTTATTCGGTCCTGGTGTAAACGTAGATACGAAGGCGAAAAGTAGCAGTGCCCCCAGTTGTTCCAATTCCATTGAAGTACCTCATTGTTGTTCATTGTTATTCTCTTAAACAATGTTAAGTAGAATCATGCGCAATTTTGTGTTTTTATTGATGAATATAAAATTAATTGAGCAATAAAATACGGTATGGATAAGTTTGACGAAAGAATATTGCAAGCGCTCAAAGTGGATGGCCGGATCTCTAATGTTGAGCTTTCGGACAGAGTCGGGTTATCGCCTTCAGCAACCCTGCGCCGCGTTCAGGAATTAGAGCGCACAGAAGTCATCAAAGGTTATCGAGCGATCCTAAACAGTGAACCGCTTGGAATTGGTTTTATTGCTTATGTGTCCATTGGATTAGCCAGCCACAGTAAGAAGGCGCAACTAGAATTTGAAGAGCATGTTCGTTTTGTTGATGAGGTTGTAGAATGCCATAACATCACAGGCGCTAATGAGTACTTACTTCGCATTGAGACTAGTTCTCTAGCAAGTTATAAACTCATCCATTCCGATGTTCTGGGTGAATGTGAGCATGTAAAATCCATCACAACAATGGTGGTGATGGGGTCCCCTAAAGATGAGCGTTAGTGAGTTTACTGAAATAAAAATCCGTTAATCAGATCCAGAAAGTCTAGAAACTACGAAGTAATAATTGTGATCAAGGTGAAAACTTCGTCTACATTTATTGATAGTGTTCATTTCTGGTGGAAATTATGAAACTAAGTATTGTCCAAAGAACCATTGGTGGGTATTTCATCATGTTTCTGTTGCTCGCCCTACTCGGAGGGATCAGTTACTACAAATTAACGACCGTAGATTCTCATGTTAGGCAAGTTACCCAAAAAGCCACACCGCTTTTAGTCGAAACTTCAAAGTTACAAACGGCGGTTTTAAAAAGTCAACGAAGCTTGCTTGAGTACATCACTTATACCGATATTGAATCTCTTCCTCCCATTCAACAAGAATTTAATGAGCAAAGAGCGGTATTTTTTGCCATTTTAGAGCGAATACGCTCAACCACGTCTCAAACCGATAAAGCCAGTGTGATCACACAAACCGCTGAAGGGTATTTTTCAGTGGCGGATCAAGTCATGAGCCAGCACACGGAGTCTATAGAGCTGAATCAACAGCTTAATAGTGCCAGACAAGTCTTTGTGAAATTTGAAGACTCTTTTCAAAAAGTCACCTTGCTGCTGCTAGATAAAGTCAGCAAAAGTCGTTCTCAGAGTAATAAAGTCGATCGCTTAACCAGTGGAATACAGCGAGACCTCAGAACACTACGTGCAGCCAACCCCGATATGGATCTGACTAAATTAGTGGAAACATTTACCAGTAATGTCAGCCGAGCCAAAGAAGGTATTGGCAGTATAAAAGTCAGTGCGGGAGTCATTACTCGATTCGAGAAAACGTTGGCGAAACTAGAAGAAGCTGGAGTATCAGAAAAAGGCATGCTGCCACTAATGATTCGTCAGCGCCAACTGCAAAGCGAAATTCGAGGCTTGATTGAGCAAGCCCAGCAAAGTACACGTGCTATGGAAACGGAGGTTGAACAGCTTTCAGACATGGCATTGGTCGAAGTCGATTCGGCCAGTTCAGTCACGGCTAAGTCGGTGGAATCTGCGGAAATTATGATCATCGTTATGACGATCGCCTCGGCATTTGTTGCTGCAATCATTGGCTACCTAACATCCAGATCGATACATAAACCTCTGTCCTTGATCAATCGGGTATTACGCAAGATGACACAAGGGGACATGACTCACCATGTGAACTACCAATCAAGTTGTGAATTCGGTGAACTCTCTAATTCCATTGACCAACTTGTTTCTGAAATGAAAAACTTGCTTTCTCAAATCAACTCGGGCTCAGACAGCTTAGCCGAAGAAGCTCAGAATGCATCACAAATTAGCGATGCCACCATGTCCCGTGTGTCCACGCAGAAACAGCAAATCGATTTAGTGGCTGCCGCTATATCAGAGATGGAAGTGAGCGTGTCTGAAGTGTTCCGTTCAACAGAACAATCTCAAGAAGAGGTTAAAAAGGCGAATACCGGCACTCAAGAAAGTAGAGGGCAGGTAGCCAGCAGTTTAGTGCTGGTCGAGGAGCTGCTTCGCTCCATCAATACCGCCGTGGATATTACCCATAAGTTAGATGAGTTTAGTAACAACATTGGCAGCATTCTTGATGTGATTCGTGGCATTGCTGAGCAAACTAACTTGCTCGCATTAAATGCGGCGATAGAAGCGGCGAGAGCAGGTGAGCATGGACGCGGCTTTGCTGTCGTTGCCGATGAAGTCAGAACTCTCGCCACAAGAACCCAGCAATCCACCGTTGAAATCCAGAAGATGATAGAAAGTCTGCAAGAAAGCTCTCAACAAGTAGTCGAAGTGATGAATGAGAGCCAGGACAAAACCAAAGAATGTGTTGAACAGAGTCGAATTACCGATGAAACCTTGAAGTCGGTGGCAGAGCGTATGGAATCCATCAATGATATGAGCATGCAAGTGGCTCATGCATCTGAAGAGCAAATAGTGGTCAGTCGCGATATTGCAAAAACCATCAACGAAATATCGGAAGTGGCGATTGAGACCGAAACAGAAGCGAGAGGCGCATCGTCTGTAAGTGACGTGTTAGCGCAGCTAGCGCAGCAGCAGCGGACACTGGTTAACAAGTTTAAGTTGTAGCCGTGTGGACGTATAAAAATAAAAAGGAAGGGAGTGTTATGAAATATTTTGGCAAGCTATGTCTGTTATTTGCGGTTTGTTTTTCCGCAGTTGTACAAAGTGGAACACTGGTTATCGAGAGTTGGCGTGAAGATGGGGAGATTTGGAACAACAAAATTATTCCCGCCTTTAATGCCGTCCATCCCAATATTAAAGTCGAATACAAGCATACTGTAGCGACCGAGTATAACGATCAATTAAACGGAAGGCTTGCAGGGGGGAATGCTGGCGATATTATTACGTGTCGTCCGTTTGATGATTCACTTAAGTTATTTAATGATGGCCATCTGGTGGATTTAACCGATGTTGACGGCATGGAAAACTTCCCTTCTTTTGCACAGTCTGCATGGCAAACTGATGATGGAGCCGTGACTTTTTGTTTACCGTTGGCGTCTGTTATTCACGGTTTTTTTTACAACAAAACCATCTTCTCTGAGTTAGGCCTTAAAGAACCTCAAACCGTGGAAGAATTTTTCATGGGCTTAGATAAAGTCAAAGCCAGTGGTAAGTATGTTCCGATTGCCATGGGGACAAAAGACAAATGGGAAGCGGCAACAATGGGCTTTCAAAATGTTGGGCCTAACTACTGGAATGGTGAAGATGGCCGTTTTGCTTTGATTTCTGGCGAAGGGAAATTGAATGACCCTGAATATCAAGCCGTGTTTGAGCAGTTAGGCCGCTGGGGTACTTACATGGGGGATGGATATCAAGATCGTGGTTATACCGATGCGATAGAGATGTTTGCCTCTGGTAAAGCGGCCGTTTATCCAGCCGGTTCATGGGATATTTCTGCTTTTAACAGCAAAATCGATTTAGGGGTGTTTAGACCACCGGTTAAGAACTCAGGCGATGATTGCTTTATCAGTGACCATACTGATATCGGTATTGGGATTAACGCCAACAGTAAAAACTTAGCGGAAGCACAAACTTTTATAGACTGGATGTCCAGCGAAGAATTCGCCGGCCTCTTTACCAACGCTTTACCTGGCTTCTTCTCACTATCGAATCACTTTATTGACGTTGCTGATCCAACAGCGAAAACTATGATCGCTTGGCGTGACACCTGTGACTCGACGATTCGGAACTCTTACCAAATCTTAAACCGTGGCGAACCGAGTTTAGAGTTGGAAATTTGGGAAACCAGTGTTGGCGTGATTAATGGTTCAATGATGGCTACTGATGCCGCTAACCGTTTACAACAAGGGCTGCAAGGTTGGTATAAACCTTAGTGAGTGTGAGCGTGAACGTGAAAACGTTAGCTCTAAATACATAGAAAGAACGCTCTAAACGTTTGGAAAGCGATCATGATGATCGCTTTTTTTTGCACATTATTTGGGTAGAGACTCTCTTTTTAACCATTGGGACGATAAGCACTGACATTGTGATGAATGGGTTTGATTAAGTTAGGCGGTGGCTTTGTGTTAACGAACGTTCAAAGGGGTATCTGGATATTCTCCATTTGAATAGGCACTAGAGTCATCAACATTAAGTTAATCAAACAACGTATGGAGTTGTGCTATGAATTATTGGATAAAATCGGCAGCAGTTGTGATTGCTGCTTCGTCTTCGTTAGTGAATGCCCAAAGTGGCCATGATACATCGGATGATTCCGTCATGGATGGTGTCATTATTGAGCAGCGTGCAGTGCTTTCAAAGAACACTCAAGGGAAAGGGTTTGGCCCGCAGTCTCCACGCGACCTTGACCAGAAAGAAGGAAGGAATCAACGAACATTTTCTGCTGCTCCTCCTGCTACTGAAATGAACCTATGTAATATCCATTTTCACAAAAATGCAGAACACAAAGGGGGAGAATTTACTCAATACGCCGGAAATGGCGATGGTCACGGCTACCAAAGCGGTTATCGATATTCAGGTACGCTGACATCATCAGAGCGAAAGTCTTTTGAGGGTGAGGCTTGCCCAAGTGAGCCTACTGGGCATAGTGAGCATAGCCAGCCTAGTGGGTTAAGTGTTGGCGATACAATCGAAGCTCATTATGTGTATTCAACATCTCAGGTGCAACCGGGAGCAACCTTAGGGGCGTGTTTCAATGATGCGATTGGTAACCCGCAGCTTCGTGTTGAAACCCAAGTCTATGTGCTGGTCAACGATAACAACGCTGGCGATTTTATTGAATTGGCGAGTGTCCAAGAACAAAATGGCAAGTATCAATCGGTGAATATTCCGAGCGATACCGGAACACCTATTCAGTACACTGGTTCGACAACTGGGCCTACTTTTAATGAAAAAGGGTCTCCATTTCAAGTCACGTGGAGTGTACGTCCTAGAGTAGCCAAAGTAGATATTAGTAGCGTAGGTCGTTGGTGTGAAAACAATGTCTTTGATGAAAATCATGCTCACGGGGTACGAAATTTAGTCGTGAATCCTGATCTGTTGTCTCCCATGAACTAGGGCGTGTTGATCTTTCGAGCTGACTTTTGCAGCAACTTGATGGGTATTTAGACA
>NZ_AJYQ02000105.1 GCF_000287055.2 Vibrio genomosp. F10 str. ZF-129
TTTTATTCCGTTTAAGCAACTTGTTATACGTTTATTTTATATTGTAAATCGGCAACTTCGTCGCCAGTGATTCCACGAAATCCCCAGCAATGTGCAGGCTGTTCCTTTATAGTTATTTCAATATCTATAGGAAGAATATTTAGCTTAAGCTGAATGTCTTCAAATAGTGTTTTTATCAGAAGCTTCTTAGTTTCAACTTGACGACCTTCCATCATATTAATTTCAATAACAGTATAATTCTCTGTTCGACCACCAGGATAATAAAAGTCTGATTTATCCATAGGAATAAATCGATGGATTCGTTTATCTTCAGGCATTCCCAAAGCACTTTGCATTGCCCCATGAATAACATCAGATAACTTTGCTTTTATTGGATTCAGATTTTCTTTAATGCCATAAATCACAATCATGCGGATTACCCTTAAACGTATAACGCTTTTTAGACGGAAGAAATCGTGTTTAGCTCTCACGCTACCGCCTTCTATTTTTTAGAATAGGACCATATTAAATCATTTAGGTATGTAAATCAGTGCACTAGGTATTATTAAACTAATCACCTATCACAAAAAGCGGAATTTTTCCGCATAACTTACTTTTTGTTCACTATGGTCAATACATGTATAAAAACACAGTGCAAAGAACTAGTATGAAATCACCATTTTTGACTTATATAAAGGAATACATGGGCGCTCGCCATTACGCTAGAAAGACGATTGAAGCTTATCTTTATTGGATTTGCCAATTCATTTATTTTCATCATAAAGCCCACCCTAAAGATCTTGGTGTAAAAGAAGTCGAAGATTTTCTATCCGATCTCGTGATATCTAGAAATTTAGCGGCTCAATCTCAGTGTCAGGCATTAAATGCGTTGGTGTTCTTATACAAACACATTATCGCTGAACCTATCGAAGTAGATATGCGATTTCGAAAGTCGTCGAGAGGTAAGAAATTACCAACCGTCCTGACGGTGAAAGAAGTGGGTGCGCTTCTTAATCATGTAAGCGCGCATCATTTATTGCCAGTACAACTCATGTATGGCTCTGGGCTGCGCCTTATGGAATGCTTACGTTTGAGGTACCAAGATATCGATTTTGAATATTGCGCGATCAGAATATGGCGAGGTAAAGGGAATAAAAACCGAGTGGTCACGCTAGCCAAAGAGCTCATCCCGCCAATTCGGCACCAACAAAAGCAGGTGAAAATAATTTGGCAGCAGGATCGAAAGCAAGATGACTTTTCAGGTGTATGGCTTCCAGACGCACTGGCCAAGAAATACCCTAACGCAAATAAGGAGCTGAATTGGCAATATCTGTTTCCTTCTGCAAGGCAGTCGATGGACCCTAACTCTCAGTCTTATCGTCGCCACCATATTAACGAGTCGAGCGTGCAAAAAGCGGTAAAGCATGCGAGTAGAATGGCTAAAATCGGTAAAAATGTCTCTTGCCATACGTTAAGGCACTCCTTCGCAACCCATCTCTTAGAAAGTGGTGCAGACATTAGAACGGTACAAGAGCAACTGGGGCACACAGACGTCAAAACTACGCAAATTTACACGCATGTGATCGATAGAGGAGCAAGCGGAGTAAAAAGCCCGCTCTCAAATCTAATGTAGCCATCCAGTACATAAAGTTAGACCTGACATTACAGGGAAGATATTCCACTTTCTCAAGAGTGCTGTCGATAACTGTCCACTAACAGCACCAAAATAGCAAGGCGTTCAACAACCTTATATGGACAGCATCTAACACATATAGGGCTACTTATCTTGTGAATGTAATGATTCCGAAAACTGTACCTGGCATCGAAGTCCAGCGGAAAGGTCACCCTTTTTATTATCCAGTGCAATGGTTATCGCAAAGGTATTGCTGGCAGCATCAATGATCGGGTCAATAATCTTCACTTTTCCTACATGCTCTTGCTGTGAACCTAATGTAACCAAACTTACGGATTCGTTCTTTGTAACGGTTCCATAAAGTTCAGCGGGTAAAATCACTTCAGCATGAATAGGGTTAAGTGTCACTAAACGAAGAAAGGGCGTTTCATCAACAAACTCACCTGGATCTTTTATTCGTTCTACAACCACCCCTGAAATGGGGCTTCGCGTTTCTCTTAGCGCAAGTCGAACCCGTGCTTCTTTGAGCTGATAGGCGGCCAATTTTTGCTCAGTCAGCATCTCATCCTGTTCGTTTTCTGAGATCAAATTCTTTTTGAAAAGATCCGCATTACGCTGAACCTTTCGATTGGCAAACTCTAGGCGTGCAAGAACAGTATTCATTGCAGCGGTTTCAAGTGAAGAACGTAACGTCATCACCACCTCACCTTCTTTAACCTTATCCCCTCTTTGCACTCGAATGTCTTTAATCACCCCTTGCACTTCACTGCTCAGTTCCACTTCTGAACTTGGTTCAAGTAAACAACTTAATGGAGCGACGCTCATCGTTTGGGGGAAACTTTAAATATAGCTCATCCCCCATTTTCCTAAAGGTAAATGTCATACTTCTGATCAATACTACTGATGAATGTATCATTTGTGATAAAAGTCGAATTTATTACCTTGTTTAATTGATACAAGTCCCACAATGGGTTGCTATGAAATGTGTAACGTATAGTTCAAACTGTTCACACACGGCAGCAAAGGTAACTTTTCATTCGAACGTGATTCCTTTAGATAATGAACTTATTAATAGAGCACCCGAAATGTTACCTTCCTTCAATTTATTGCCCCTCACTGCACCACGTTAAAAACAATAATAAGTATTGATAACTTTTTATTAACTCCGAGTCTTAATATCCGTGTAACCTACAATCGCTCTCACAATAAATAAATATTTATGTTTATTTTTCAAGACAAGAGAGCAATACCTCTCTAGTGGCACCCCCTCTAGAATTAAAATTATTGTATATTTACAGGTGATATTGATGCTGGTTAATAAATATGTATATTCATTATTCATGCTTTCACTCGTCGCTACATTTTCTAGTGCAAGCGAACTAAAAATAGAAAATATAGGCAATTTTATATTCGGAAAAATAGACGGAGATCTAGCTACTAACTTTGATTCAAATGGCAATTTCAGATCGCTTAAATGGCTCAACGGAAATGATGAGGTTATTTCAGAAAAAGCCTATTATATCATAGAGAATAATCGCGACGAAATTAGGCTATGTATAGATAATCATACCCCATCATGCGTATCTGTAGATGATTATATGACTCAAAAGAGCCCTAAAGATACCATCTCCAATAATATAGCAAGCTTAGATGTCGTATTCTTAAACTACGACGATTTAGCTTTTGGTGTTTCACCCGTGTCTTACTCCAATTTTAGTATCACTCAAGGTGAGTTTTCATTCCTATATATGGAGAACATCGACCAAGATGGCTTTGTTACTGATAATAAAATAGATTTTGATTATCCTAATTCACTCTTAGTTGGGAAGCCGATTCTTGATTCATCAACAAGCATTAAAACTTGCTCCATTGGCGGTTACAAATATGGAGAACCTACCTACATAGAAGCATGCAGTGATGAAGTTATCTTTGATAAACAAGTATCATTAAGTATCACTAAGGTCTCTGACGGTTTAGAACAAGGACGAGTTCCTATTTCATTCGAAATTAAAGTTGATGAGCCTTTGAATCAAGACCTAATTTTAACGTTGAATTACTCTGGTTCCGCAAGACAAAACTCAGATTACACGCCTAAACCTGAAGTTACGCTTAAGAAAGGCACAAATAACTACAACCTACTAATACCTGTTGTGGATGACTCTATTCTAGAAAATAATGAAAGTGTCACCATAACTCTTTCTTCCGACCAGTTAGAAAGTTCACCCAAAGCTACTGGGTATATATATGACAATGACACTCCAACTTATGTCAATATCACAGTTAAAACAAAATGTTGGGCTTCACCAAACCCTTTTTCTCCCCATGCGAAACTGTGGACTTACGTTACTAACAATTCTGGGCATGATGTTTGGTTAAATGAGCCTCATAAAGGAAAAATAAAGATAAAAAATGGGGCTTCCAATAAGGAAATAGACTTTCAAGAAACTCGCGAGCATTCTCGCTCTTTAAATGAACATTTTGAAGATGATAAAAATGACTTCTATCTTCCACATGACTCTGGCATCTGCAAATGGAATCTAGGTCACGATGCAAATGGTGAGTGGTCAACTACCTATGTTGCTGAGGCGATTAAGTAGACTCTCAATCAATAGATGATAACTGCGCGATGGTAAGCATTAATCTTAATAGGATTAATGCTTTGATAAGCATAACCCAAGCGTTTATATACTCTGCTTAATTTTATATATTATATTGGACTATAAACCCCATTAAATAGAACATAACTTGTTACGTTAACCATAAATAAAATCTGGATATTATAATGTTTAGAAAATCAATTACACCTTTATTAACCACTTTGTTAGTTTCGACTGTTTCATATTCACATGCCTCCGATATATCAATATCCTTAGTAGAGAATACACCATATATATCAGCAACTGAAGATGGCCATAGAATACAGTATTATAATAAGCATGGTGACGCTAATGGTTATGTCTGGATAGATGTTACCACATCAGAAGTATTGCATTATGGAATATCCTACATATTAGATAAGAAGGATAAAAACAAGACAATTGCACTTTGTTCTAAAGATCGAATTTATTGCTCAAATGAAATAAACTTGACTGAATATTTCTATAATAAGAGAAATTTAAAAAGCTTAACATCCCCATTTGATTTTAACGACTATTGGGAAGTGGATAATAAAATAACAAACCAGGGACTGATTTATTTAGACACAACCCCCTTCACATCGGAAAGCAAAATCAACTATATATCAGAAGAAGACTTCTCTACTGATATTCCCAATATAGGTGCTGCTCTAGTAAGCTTTTATGACGAAGACGGTACTCTATTGTATTTTGAAACATTTAGTGATCCTGAAACCGTAAAAGCCGATGAAGATGGTGCTATATATGAAGTAGAACAAGACATAAACTTCGGTGATTCTGCCACTATAGAACTATGTACTGTGATTCTGGTAGACTCCGGAGACACCGCAATAGTAGAACCTGATTGTGATTTGAGATTGATTTCAGAAAAGATCACACCTCCTGAAGTCGCAAAATATTATTATCCACCTACCGTAAACCAATACAATGCATTGTTTGATGGTAGAGTTCCTCTTATAGAAGAGCCGACCTTAGGAACGACCTTTGTATCATCCCCTCGTATAGAATCAGACAGTAATTACTTAGAGTATTTTTGCAGCACTATTGAGGGCTCATCACCTTTGACGACTGCTCAGTTGATCGATTTTTCCACATCTGATTACTTTGACGATTTTTGGCCTGGCAAGACTGGCTATTGGACAAATGATGAAGCTCAAGACCCTAGATTTGAAATAAATGGTGGTCTAGGCGTTATTGTTACTATTTCCGGTACAGGTTCAGTCTTAGACGCAGCAAATAGTTACTATGATGGGTTCTTTATATGTATAAACAACATTGAATAATTAGTAGCCTCACTTTAAATATAATCTCTACTTTCACAGTAGAGATTATTTATGTGTATGTTTTAGTTACCGACCCTTAGTATAGTTACCTAACACTATTCTATTTGTTAGATTATTGGGTTTAACACTGATTTAACCCCTAAGTAAATAATAGATTAATTGATATTCACTAATTACTCCATGTACCTTGGTGATATTAACATTAACTACTATTCAGAGAATTAAATAATGGTTATTTTTAATACGACACATTATATCCATCCAATAATAGCGGTCATGGTAACCGCTACACTAGTTGGTTGTGGAGATAAAGAGCCTGGTCAAACATCGAATAGCACTGTGCAGTCTAAACAAGATTACAGCATAACGGCTTTAGATCTTTTTGTGTCGACAGGGTTAGATAACACCTATGAAGTGGATTTATCGAGTAAAGTGTTTACCGAACAAGGGGCTGGTTTCCAAGTCACAGAAGTCGACGTCTTATCCAAAACTAATAACTGCCAAATACAATCCATCACCAAATCGGGTTTTATCGTACAAGCGTCAGAGGCGAAAGTATGTGACTATCGTTACTACGTTCAAGCAACTCATTCAATAGACAGTAAAGCAACCTATGCCAATGAAGTATCCACATCGGCGATAGGTCGAGTCGCGGTCAGCGCAGAGCCAGACGGTACAATATTAACCCCTCTTAGTACCACAACATTAGTAGACACAACCATAGCATTCAATATTGAAGAGGCGCTGCTTAACGTGGGCTATGTTCTGAGTGAGAACTACGATTTGGTCGAACTCACTTTACCCTTCTCAACACCAGGTAGCGTTCAACAAGATCTTATCGATGATAGGGTTTTTGATTATACGCCCGCTCTCGGTTATACAGGAGTGGACAGGATACTTTACTCTTTTGAGGACCCAGCGAACAATTTGGTTCTCATGGGAAGCATAGACATAGCGATTGGGTATCATGCTAATCAAGGTTTTACCGTCGAGTATAATGGTACATTAGATGAACGAGTGAACGTAAATGAGCTCGTCAATATCGATATTAGCCAGTTTGTCTCTTCAGACGATGGCGATGACTACCAGTTGGTTTACGTTAATGTATTCAATGCCATTGCTACGTCAAAGGATCCTGATAATACGGCTAACAAGGCCATCACCTTTAAAGCCAATCGGTCAGGGTATTACTACGTGAGTTTTGCAGTCAGTGATCATAATGGCGCATATGAAATGGGGCTGTTTCGAGTTGAAGTGATAGACCCAAGTCAGTCGGCACGATGGGATGGAATCCACCTCGGAGTTGATTACTTTACCCCCCCACCTACTGCATTGGATGCTCTAGGTTCAAGCGTACCTTATACGAGCACTGCTCTTGATAGTGGCTATGAACCCGCTATCGAAATGGCGCAATATTCCCTATCCTCAGCCCTGCGTTATTGCGCAAGCCTAGATGGCAACCTAGCTACACCGAAAGAGCTCGACGCATTGAGAGCAGACACCAATGTGAGCCTCGATCATGACTGGCCAACTCAATCGCCTTATCTTGCTTACAATCCGATAGATGATGCCGTGTTGTCATATCAAATGCCAACAGGCCCAATTCTTAATGTGGTGGATAATTCAGCATTTTATGTAACGTGCGTCAAACAAGGCGTGATTGAAGTACTGGCACAATCTGACACCGAAGCAATTGCAAATGGAATCGACACAGCCGTCGTCAGTGTGAAAGTTGTATTAGCTGGTAGTCCAGCTGAAGGTGTCAATGTTTATGCTGAGTCTGATAGCAACGATGTGATGTTTAGTGATCGCGCTCTGACGGGATCTGATGGCGTCGCTTCTTTTATTTTAACATCACTTAAGTCAGAAAACGTGCAACTAACCGTGAGCTATAATGGCGTCAAAACTTCTCATACGGTTCAGTTCATTGGAGATGAGAAAACCGCGCAATTAACATCCGAAGCAACACAAAATTTTGCCTTTTACACTTCCCAACTAGGAAATCAGATAACGGCAAGATTAAACGATGAAAATGTAAACCCGGTTGTCGGTTATCAAATCGATTTTACTGTAACCCCAGAGAATCACCCTGATACTTCAGCCCCCGTACTTCCAATAATTAGTAATGAAAACACCGAGACGGATGCCAATGGAGAGCAAAGATTAAGAATCAAGTGGGATCCTAGTTATATAACACCGTCCACCGGCATGACATTCAGTGTTAAGTCCTCCTATTTAACGACAGAAGGTAATCCCATACAGTCACTAAGTAATGTTACGTTCACAGCACCTTTAGTCCCAATCTGTGGCGGTCAACTCAATGATACGAATCCTGAAAACGCCAAAGGAGCCTGTTTGAAGGTAATCAGCATTAATAATGGACTTTGGTTTACATCCTCACCAAGTCTTGCAGCCCTAACTTTGTTGGAATATGAGAAGCAGAATACCAAAGATAATGAGGGGAGAACTTATGCTTCCATTTACAATTACACAGAATACTCTCAGTTAGGCCCAAGTAATGGGCAATTTGCCAAATTCCGACAAGACGGTGTTAACGTTTTGCCCCCGAATAACAGTGCCGAAGGTCAAGCAGGAAGTGGCGGACAACTCGATCGTTGGTGCCAGCATCTAGCAACAATATACTTTGCAGGGAGAGAGAGCTGGCGTAGACCAACAAAAGATGAATTGTTCACATTCGCCAGTGAAAAAGGAGACTTATTCATAGAGTTCGGATGGCCGGTAGGCTTGTATACCTGGACAAGTACACTGGATGAGTTTGGTTACAATTACTATGTCGTTAATATCCAAGAAGACATAATCAGTTACAATATCCCTGACGCAGACCATCTTGCCTCTTGTGTCTCTGACTGAGGCATTTTAATTTTATCAAGTAGGTACAGACATTAACTGAATATCCAATAGGTGTTAAAGCGTTCGTTTATTGCTCTAACACCGTTTTTCAATAAAGGAATTAAAACTATAACAGTCCTCAGCAATAAGCGAAAGTTTGGAGGGGTTTGACAGGTACGTTTATTCTTATTTAACTTAGCAATGGTCAAACTGGAGTCTAAACTGCCTATTTAATATTTCTCATTATGTAACCATGCAGGAAAGATCTGCACTTTTGACAACTTTTTCCGCAATAGTAATTTCCTCTATTTTTTTTACCGCTTCCCTGGGCATAAGAGGTACGCCGTGAAGATAACCTTGCTGTATGCAGTCGCCATTAACATTGATAGCATGAAGTGCTAAAGAGGTCTTTTCATCGTCAACGCCCTCATATACAACTCGAAAGTTGTTTACTGACTCTAGGACCTTTACGTCATTATCTATTTTCAAACCATCTGTTTTACCAATGAATTTCCAAGTTAGTTTCCTATCAATTTTTATCTCATTAATAGGTAGACTGATAATATTTTCGAGATTGGACAGGTTCGAACCAAAATCGTCTATTGATATTTCAAAGCCTACAGTTCTTAGTTTCAATATACTAGTAGCCAGTTCACTCTGAAAACCATCTTTAATATATTTTTCTTTCAATTCCAATACTATTGTATGTTCAACATCACCTTGTTCATAGAAGTTCAATAGATGATTAACAACGTCTTCGTCCATTAATAAAAATGGATCTATATTTATAGAAAACCGAATCGATTTATCCCGCATACAAAAAAAATGTTCGTAGTCACTTCTGAACCGATCGATCATTATACTACAGAACCGTTTTTGTTTTCCTATCTCATCGATTTCTGGCAAGAAACTACTAAGAGGAAGCGTTGAACAGTTACCGTCTGTCCATCGGGGTAACACTTCAAAACCAGTAATAGTATTGTTTTTTGATATGACTTGTGGTTGGTACAACAGGTGAATAGGTAACTCTTCCCTAAAAATGTCACATACAATCTCTTTATTGCCTTCTGAACATACTTCATTTTCGGTCAAACAGTTAGCTACCAATTTTCCCATTTGATCTGGCCAAACTGGTTTTACTAACGACGCAACGACATTCAAGCTATACAGTTCAGCGAGCATTCCAGCTGAGCGAACAATCGTATTATCTAACCCAGAAATAATGACCAATTTAGATTTAGCGCTATGATTAGCCATCATTCTAATTAAATCGAAACCATCGCCGTTAGGCATCATCAAATCGGTGATAACTAGGTCAAATCCTCCTGCATTAATTTTCAACATTGCATCGTAAGCATTCGTTGCAAGGCAAACCTTTATATTTTTAACCGAACGAAACAATGATTTTTTTATAACTTCCCGTGAAATTTCTACACCATCTACAATCAAAATTGATTTTTTCATTTTTTTGACATCCTATACTTTGATATTATAGACATCCAAGCTCGGTTCTTCTTTATTTCCTTCGAACTTAACTCCATTACTTTAACAATAGTCCCTTTTATATTAACGCTAGTATATTCCAAGCCAATAGAATATAGAATATTAAACATTCTCACATTATTCACATGGATCTTAATAATCTTATTCGGATCGGTACTCTGAATATACTTATAAACGAATCGTCCTAAAGTTGGAATGAACGATGAGTAATGTGTGCTATTACATGAAACTATTAAATCCACTTTCTCATTACCATCAATATCCTCACCAGTGTAATCTAAAATTAGTCTACTGTTGGAGCTCAATAGGTGCCCTATTATTTGCCCATTAACTAGAACAAACATTAGCTCACCTGAATATTGATTTATTATCTTTTCAATCACGGATCTTCTCGTTTTTCCGTTATCCTGCATCGAGACTAGAATCGCATTATTTTCATAGTTGAAAATGACATCTATTAAGTGTAAATAACTACCTATAACCCCAGAGTTGCTTGCGGTTATTAACACGACATCAGGATTAAAAATAGTATTTTCATCCGTATATGCATTAGTGTTTAACTTGCTATAAAGGGCTTTCAGCTCATTGCCATCACTGTTATTGCACCAAAAATCAAATATGTTTATGCCTAGTAATTCGAGTAGTTCGTTCATTCTCTTCAGATGAGGGGTTGTAACCCCCCTTTCCCACCGGCTAAGAGTGACGACATCTAAACTATAAAAATTCTGGCTACTTTTTTGAACCAAATCAACAAATTGAGTTTGAGATATTCCGTTTTTAGTTCTAAATAATCGAAGCGTTTCTGCGAACATTTTAAACCTACCTCTATTTATCAATTTTTATATAATTCTATTATCTCCACTTGTCGACTTTACACATTGGCATATAAAAATAACTTAATTTATTAGTGCCTATATGAATAAATTTAATTATATCTAATTCGACCACATCCATTGACAGAGCTAGATCAGATTAAAAAAACCTATTTTCACTCTCTAATTTGATTAATGAAACACTGTGTTTATAGTCATCAATAGTACTATTCTTGACAAGGTAAGTGAGGGATAACGAGCTTATTACCATTAGAGTGTTAATTAGCACTGTTTTTTACCATCGCATACTCTTCAGAAGTGAGATTGTAGACCAGATATATGAATAAATTATTTTACCATTATTTATTTTGCATAATGCCTATGGTGGCACTAGGCTTTTTATATACATTTGCAAAAGGAATATTGCTATGCATTACATTACAATAATGACCGGGGCGATATTATTTTTATCGTTTAGTTCAGTAGCGGGCAGTGTCAGTCTTCGCTGGGTGGGTAAGGTCCCAACCTTAAGTTGTGCTGAGGCCCCCCTTTCCAATCAGATAGATTTCGTTACACTAAAAAATAAATGCCCTAGTGAATTTGTAAAAAAGGCAGTTCAATCGGAGCCAAAAAACATCAAGATGTTCGTTTCATTCAATCTCTGATGATCTGTTTATTCGGTACTATCTAGTAACAATACCTACTGTGGAAGTGACATAAGCAAAATAAAGCAGTAAAGATATAAAGTGCTCTAGATAAAGACTGATGTTCCATTAAAATATTGATGATTATTTAATACTTTAATGGGACATACTTATGATAGTGGAATTGAATCATGGGACGCTTAAGATCAATGTGTACAGCGGCCATCTTAACCAGAGTGCCAAGTATACGACGTCAATAGAAGCTCAACTTAACCAAAGTGAGTATCTACTGTTATCAACTTTGTTTGCTAACATGGGTCAACACATGACAAAGCAACAACTTAAACTTGCTGGCTGGCCTAATACAGTGGTATGCGACAACTCGCTTAACATGTCAATAATGACATTGAGAAACAAACTCTATGAATTAGGCGATTTTTGGGAAATCCATACAATCTATCGGCTTGGTTACAGTTTAAATATTCATAGTGATTACAAGAAAGTAAATATTGAAACCAACCTATTTTTAGGTACTTCCGCCAAAGAAATTAACCCCAGTGTCGTTAGTTTGTTGACCATTTAACCATTTTAGTTTGCTTCAAATAAAATCATGCTTTACAAAGAAGCCTTGTGTAGGATGAGTCGAATCCTACGTTGTCCATACCTCTGAGTAGATGCCTCTAAATAGCAAACAAATAAGAAGTTAATGAGGTAAACAGTTCTAAATTCTAGCGTAGCTATGACTTAGTTTTTAGTTTGGTAATCAAACTCAAGAATAGTCACTTCCACACGACGGTTTGACGAACGTCCAATCTGTGTTGCGTTGGTCGCCACGGGGTTATTTTCACCTGATCCTATGATCAAGATCTGGTTTACATCAACACCCAGTGCTATTAACTCATTAGCGACTGAATCCGCGCGTTGTTCAGAAATTAACTGATTATACCGTTGTGATCCTGTTGAGTCTGTATGCCCGACTAATCTCACCTTGGCTTGTTTGTATGAATTTAGAATATTAGATATTTCAACAAGACTATGTTTGATTTCTTCGGTTAATATTGCGCTATCAGATTTAAAGTTATTTGCGTTCAAACTGTATGTTTTGAACGTTTCCTTAGTAATAATACGACGCGTCGGTATGATTGGCTCAGAAGCCTTATCAATAGTTTTACTTGGTTTATGCTGTACAGAAATATATTGTGAAGCTTCATGTTTCCCGCCAAAGTTATACACTAGTCCGAGGGTTAAAGAATTTCCTGACGGAACAAAGGCATCATGATTAATATGACTTAAATGTTGGTATTCTATTCGAACCGAGATATTGTCGTTTGAAAGGACTTCTAATCCTGCCGCCCCTAGATAAGAATAATCGTCTTCTTTACCATAGTGAACAATCCCCACTCCTAATTTCGTGTATAAAAAAAACAAGTCAGAAATAGCGAGGTTCAATTTCGGTGCCACTGTGTACGCCACCATTCTCTGTTGAGGTAGATCGGATGTCGATAACTTCCCTAGCTCATCATACCCAACTTCAATTGAAAGCGTTTCCCACACGTCATAACCTATGATCATACCGAAAGCTTTATCTTCATCGTTGCAGTTTGATATTGATAAGCATGTTTGGTTCAACCATGATTTACCCGCTTTAGCACCGATGTAGGTGTTAGATAAGGCACTACTTGATACGCTCAAGAATGTACTTGTTATCACTATGGCGACTATCCTATTTTTCATGTTTCATTCTTCCTTTATACCGCTTTGGGCATGATAAAAATACGTGCAATGGGATGTCATAGCTGACGGGCCCACTCATTGAGCGAACCACACCATGATTGATAAAAGCGAATTTAGTGATCGATTGCATTTGTCATTTCTAGATAGCACATCGACGTCGGTTAGCTTAGAACCAGCACCTTGATTTACTGACACCTTCTTTGATAAATCGGTTTTATCATTAGCGCGAAAGCCGGTTGACACCAATAGGTATTGCGCACTGATGCTATAATTTTGCAGGGATGGCATTGAGCTCTCTAATACTTGGTCCGTTTCTTTATCTCCGCCCCCCAAGCCTATGGCAGCTGCTACCGCTATTGTTGACCAAGATTTCTGCTCTCTATCGAATATACTCTCGTTAAGCCTTTTACATAATGGCTCGGTAAAAATGGTAACCAATGCACCTCAATGTATATTGAGCATATTTTTATTGAATAATTCATAAATGCTCACTTAATTCAGATCTTGGCACGAGCCATGATCGCTTCCCCATCGATGAGATAGATGAACAACGTTAATAGTTAAGCCAGTGATCGCATGTAAATTAAAAACCTTGGTTTATATACTATTGGCTTCTTGAGGTAGTACTCATCTCATCACTGGTTGGAAATCGGTAAACAAACGAAAAATTCAACGCGTATAAATCACTTTGGCTAGCCTCTATATCGAAAATAGACTGGTAGCCTAACTCTGCAAACCAATGTTTTGTTAATTGGTAGTTGATCCCTAATACCGCAGTAGGATTCGCATCACTGTTCATAAAAGCAAATCCTCCACCCACGTATAATGAGGCGTAACCACTCACTGGAATTTTCCATTTTAACTCAGTAAGCACAGGGGTAATGTCTGAAAGACTATTCGTAAAGGCTCTATAGTTCCCATACCCCACTTCTAGAAGCACATTTTTATTCATGTTATAGCCCAGTGTTGCTTTATAGCCCAGGGCCTCAGAAGACAATTCATTGGTGTCAATAACAGAGAACATGACACTCGAACCAATTTGGAACGGCGAGAGATCATTACCAGAGAATGCAATCGTAGGCAGAATAATTAGTGCTAATAAATAATCGTGTTTCATACTATATACTCGGATCTATCATTATAGTCACTTGATCAGTGTATTCCCCTGACGTAATCACCGTCCCGTCCACGTCATAACTGAACATTAGATTAAACTCTACACGGCTACTGGGACCATTTCCTACTCCAACATAGGTACTATGATCTGGAAGTAATAGTTGACCATCATCGACTAATTTCACTGTCTGACATTGTGAACAAACAATGCTATACGGGATTGTTATATTAAAGTCAGATGAATTAATAAGAGAGTACTCATCATCTAGCATAGTAAGTTTTATTCCATCATCAAAATACCCTATTGCCTCAATGAAATATTCTGTAGAAGACGTTATTCGACGAGTACTGGAATTATAATTGGGTACCATTACGCCATCACCCGTCACATTGACCCTATCCAATTGAACAGGGTCGTACTTAAGGCTTATGATCATTATTTCATTGATATTACGAAATGTAGTAATACCATGATTTTCATAGTAGTAACGAATTATTATGGGTATTGATGCCGAATACAAACCTGGTGTCTTTCCTCTTAATACTGAAATAATATCTTGGTCGTCGATACTAAATAGTGGTCTAAAGAAAACAAATGGGCTCGATTTTCCGGCATTATTCAGTTTATACGATGAAATGCAATTGTCGCCCTCTACACTCACAATGGGTAATGTCACAGTATCTAGACGACACCCACTCCCTGTACCTGTGTCAGACACCGAATACTCGATACCCGACGCATTGTACTGTATGCCTAAGATCTGTATATCTAACGGTTCAGTCATGACGCCATCGCTACCAGTTAGTTTTATAGTTTCAGGCGGAGAAGCTGCGAATGTTCCTGCTTTCCAAGACGTTGATGTTTGGAGTAAAGGGGGGACTTGCCACTCACTTGGTGCCATCTTTCCATAAGCCATGGTCACGTTTTCCCAACTCACACTTCCGCCTCTAACTTCTCCCCTAAGACCAATTGATGCTTGTGCGGACAATACTGCACTCAACCCAATTAAAACGGTAAAAAATCTTACGTTACCCTGCATCAGTTATTACCTCGCTTTACTGATTCTTTTTGTGAGTAACTTTTATCATGAGAGGTAACGGTAATATTGAGTTGTTCACTTTGTAATTGAGGAGGTAAATTAAAGGTCTTTTCTCGCCCTGCAATTAACGTAAACTTTTGTCTGCAATTCGATGTAATTTTTTCATCACAGTTATTGACAAACACACTGAGCATCGTATTACTATCGTTTTTTACTGTTAACGTTTCACCGTTATTAAAAATCTCGTATGAATAGATAGGGTTAGTTGTTGGAATAATATAGACAGGAGAGAATCCATAATTAATTTCGATACCACTGACCTCTTCCCCTTCTGGATTGTATTTACTTGGGGCAAAAGGCAACATAAACATAAGATCACGCGACCCGTCACAAGTTGTGTTGTAACAAAGACTCCGTACACCCACCGCTTTTTCTTCACCTGGTTTTAATACCAATTTCTGGTGTGTCAGTGAGATTTTCCAATCTTCAATGTTATTGATATCATATGGCGTTTTAACCAAATAAACACCATCGTTGACATCTAATTCTTGAACCTGTGCCTCTACAAAAATAGGATTAGTTTCATCATTTTTCAGCGTGATAATTCCGTTACCTTTCTTATCACTAACAATAAACATCTTATCTACTGAAAATGCAAAAGACTGAAGAGAACAAAACAGCGCTATGAAAGGTAATCCTCGAATGATGTTTTTCATCTTAATCTCCATTTTTAGTTTTTGTAATCGGATAATATTCCACTGAATCGGTATAATAATGTTTTTGTGCGAGCCTCTTTATTTCTGAAATTTCTTTTCTGTGCTGATTAAAACTGTCTTTAACATCATTAGGAGATTGAGCTATGTAGATGGCTTTCTGCTGACCTATATCTTTCTGTATGACTTGATAACCCAGTGATTCAAATAACTTGATATTGCTATTTAGCGCCAGTGACTCTTGATAAACACCTAGAAAAAGTACTTCCAGATTCCGGCCGTCAATATCAACAAGTAGTGGTTCACTACGATCAAAAATTGATAGGCAATAGTTTTGACCAAAATTCATTAGGTTTGTTGAATGGAACTCATAGGGCAATAAACAGCGGGTATTTTTTGATGTTAATGCGAAGTCTAATCCCTCAATAACAGTAACGCGATAAACGCCATCGGACATTTTATTTACTTCTATACACCCCTCTCCTTCACACTCAATGCCGAAAACTGGCTTCTCAGCTATATTTTTAAATGCACTGATAAATGAAACGGTACGGCTTACTTTTGGGGACAATGACATCACCGTACCAGGCTGAGCATAAACGTCTAACTGTTTAGTTCCAGTACTATAGAGATCAACGCTTTTTGAATCGAATGACGCTTTATATTCATTGTAAGCTTCGACTGGCATGATGGTTTGATCGTCATAGACGATAAATTGCCTGTTTCTTTTTCCACCTTTCTTCAACGTGAAATACCCTTTTTCGTCAATCTCTTGGCCGTTCGAGAGGCCATGATCAATGGAAACGTCTACTATCGCGTAAGCGGCCGATGATTTGTCCGTAAAATAAATGTCACCGTTGGCGACAACCTGTGTGCTTGATAAACCAAGATTGATACCATAATAACCATTGGTAGAGGCATGGGCAGATATATTCCCGCGCGCATATGACGTGTTACCGTTAGCACTTGCTAGCATGCTTTGGTAGATAGTGTTGATACCCCGATCATAGGTATTACTGACCTCTAAAGACGTAGCCACAGAATCAGAGTCAATCACATTACTTTTTCTCAGTGTTGTCTTAAGGTATGCGACACCTCGTGTATTTGAGGTTTCCCCTAAGATAGCCTCTATGGTCGTTGAAAGCGGGATACTCCAAAGAATACTTAAGGACATTTCGTCGCGAACATCTGTTACATCTAGGTTTACATTAAGTCTGGAATCCAGTAGAGCAGGCGTGGTGTAACCAATTGAAAGCAGTTGGTATTGCTGGTCTGTGAATGTGCCTATTGCATCCAGTAATTTATCGTCATTAATGGAGTAAATTGCATAAATAGATTGACCATGACCAAACGAATAAGTTGTGTTTAAAGACACCCTAGAAAAATCCGCATAGCCATACATATATGAAGCCAAAAGATCTCTGTTTTGATTATTGAGTTGCTCGTATGCAAGACTGAGAAAAGGAACGCTAATGCTAGCATTCATGTGGGAGGCGTCTTCGAACTGACGAAACACTGCTTCGGATGAACCCCCCCAATCTAATAGGCTATAGGATCCCCCTAAGTTAAACATCGTTCCTTGCTTTGAGGCAATGCCACCCATACCTAAGTTGAAAGAGGGCCATAGTTGGTAATTGACTAATCCCTTCGCGTACGGATCACCTTCAATATCGTTTACACTCTTCATTCGATTGTCATAATGATTCGTTTTGAACAAACCGGAAGATAAAGCGAAGTCAGCATTGCCTACAGGTAAACTGTCACTGCTATTATTGTAGATTTGATAGGTTTGAGTTGTCGTTGTAACCCCACTACCCGATTTTACTTCAAGTAACACTTCATAACGGCCCCTGGGCAAAGAACTATAGGGAATGGAATGCACGCCCTCTTTGACGACATTTTGATGTATTATGCGCGCATTACGATAGATATATACATTGCCACTCGTGGGGGCATAAAAAGTGAGTAACTTATCGCTATTATCACCACCCATCAGTAAGTTTTTAGAGCTACCAAACGTGATTGAGCTTTGTGATATGCGAGTATTCCCGTTAAGAAAGTCCGTAGTATTGACTTCTGGATCATAGGAAAAATAGCCCGCTTTTAATAGATATGAATCTACATCTAGATGGTAAGCCGCCTCGTATAGTTCTGAACCACTTTCGCTATTATTTAGATAAAAATCTGTTTTTAAATACCCATAAGGCATACCCACAGTGAGTTTGTCATTAAATGATATGACTGAATTTTGATTTGAATAATCACTGGCATAGAGATCAAACGAATTTATGATACCATTATGTTCGTTTTTCGCATCGTAATACAATTTATTCTCTTGAATCCCATTACTTTCTATATTCAACACGTTAGGAGAAACGAATAGGTAAACTTCTTTATCATTATAGTTGAGAACTATTTCATACGTATCAGGGTAAATTACACACTCATTCAACACCCCTGTACAATTTGATGTATCTCTTACCCCAGTTATGAAATCATCTATAATTATTGACTTATATTCATCGTTGATTTCATTATTTTCAAGATACCTCGTCAGATTAATCATCGAATTTACATCATGAACATCCAACTTTATCCTATCAAATGACGTAAAAAACACGATCGGCTCCGACATGGTTCCATCAAGGTTCCTCAGCTTTAATGATGATTCACTCATGTTAAATAAATTTTCAAATCCTTTCGGAATTGATTCAGAGAAAACTAATGATGTATATATAGATAAAAAAGCAATACATAATCTTCTACACTTGATCATTACACATCGATCTCTATATTAAATGTTATAGCACCATCGCATTCTTCCGTGACACCTGATGTTATAATCTCACCGAATGGCCTAAAAACCATTTGGACAATATGATCGCCACTTTTATTCTCTCCATCATCATCGACAAAGGTTAATATTTCACTACTTTCCGACTCGCTAATATATTCACCATCAAATAACACAGAGACAAATTCATTCTGTTCATTTTTATCACCCGAATAATCCGTACAAGTTGATGAATTCCTTGTGAGTGTTGATATGTAAGTTATATTAGGTTGTTCTTTTGGTATATTCGTATAAATTTTAAGACGTACCAGCACATCTTCAAAACCGCTGTTATCATTTTTTGTATTTAGACTAATTGTATTTGGTTCAAACACAACGCTAGATATAGAGTCACTATATAAATTATTAACATCAACTACGCTTGATAACGGAAAAATTTTATATTCTGCGTGCACTGAAGCATTAACAAGTAACATAATTATGGGGAAAAATTTCATATTGGCGCCAAAAATGGCTCGCAATACACTACGAGCCAACGAATACTTAATAATTAGGCTTTTTCTGCCATCAGAGTCACACTAGCTTGAACAATAGACCCGCCAATATCTGCTACTGGTAACTGCGCTGTTTGTGATATTTTGATTGACACCGTTTGAGCTTGAACAGGATCACTTTCTGGTGAGAAGGCTTCACCATTAACAAAGACTGAAACCTGTGAAGAAGCGTGTTCTAAACCATCGTATGTGACTTTACTATCATGATATGACCAGTTAGCGTTAGATAGTTCACCGACGATTGGTGTATCGAGATCTCCCTCATTTACATGAGCTTCGAGGATAAGCGCATCAGAACTAAAAACCCCCATTGAGTCAGCCGTAATCCCACCGATTTGCGCCTCTTGAACACCATTAAGTCCGGTAATCACTAACTCATTATCATTTCCTGTTACTGGCACCTCGCCATACCAGGTGACGGTAGCTGGTGCAGCGGCGTAAGCACCAATACTCGTGGTTAAACCTACTAACAACATAGAATTTAGAACGTTTTTGTTGACAATTTTCATTTATAATCCTTATTAAATTTTAGCCATGATTTCATATATAAATCCGAACCTAGGATTCATTAACTCATTGGTGCACATAAACACTATTCAACATTCCATTCCAAAAATATTGAGCATTTATAAAAATCATTAGATTTATATGCCATTAAATAGAGTGTTATTATTAAACCCTGAGATAGCACATAGATATCTCAGGGTTTGATCGAAAAACATGGTAATTTATTGATGATTAATTATCTGTTGTATATTTAGGAATAAAATGAATGAAAAGGGATGGAAGGTGATGAAAGAGAATGACCTCAATTGAGTCGATTTAAAATGTGAACTCTATTTCCAATAGATCTTTAGGGGTAACTAAGCCCATTACTTGCAAGTGGTTTTCTCTTCATATTTAAAAAGATTTAAAAGGAATGATATTTCAATGTCACTTAGTGAAGTGTTTATACCACCCTCCCGATTAGTCAATTCTTGATTTATTATTACTTCTATGTCCTTTAACTCTTTAACCGTTAAGTTTGGTAGAAAGCTAATTATTGAATTTAATTCCATAGTTTTAATCCTAAAATTAATTTTTATCAAATAATGATTTTTGGCTTATCGATATAGTATCCCTGCATCAGAGCAAAAGGAAAAAAGTCTCTTACCAATGAATATTGAAGCTTATCTTCTATTCTTTCAACAATGACTCTCATATTTTCATTAACAGCCTGGGATATAATGCTAATCAAATCACTAATTTCATAATCATCAATACACAACTTAACCACACTAAACATAGAGCTAAACTGATTTATAGAAATGTGATCATGTGTACTCGGTTGGTAATCATCGAGTACCAAGTCAACACCGAGTTTTTTTATTTTTTTAAACGGGATTTTATCCCATTCGCAGCTTCTTTCTGTAATTTCAATGAATAGACTTACACCAACACTTCTGTATTGGCTAACTAGAGAGGCTATTCGATAACTGGTCTGTTCTTCTTTTAGGGCCGCGGGTTCAATATTCATAAAAATAGTTTTGAATCGCTCAGACAAAGCAGATTTATTCAATTTCATCCAGTCAATTTGTTCAATTGTGAATTTTTTCACCATAGCTTCTGACAATGATAACTCGTCATAGAACAAATCTACATCGTCCACATTTTCCGGACGAAACAGTAATTCTACTGTGCCATGGGGATGTATATTTTCGTGTCTAACACCTAAGGTAATCAATTGAGAATACACATTGAAATTCTGACACGAAAAAGTGAAGGGAGTAAAGCTTGTAGCACTATGATTGACACCTTCAATCGTATTTCTATACATAATCTCATTCTCAATTTCTGATGACCGATGCGCTGATTATCTTAATTAGAAATAACTCTCACAAGTGAACGGCGTGTTTCATTCATTGCAGTGTAGACTGACTCCGAAATAGTACGCACCTGAGTACAGGTTATAGAAAGATATTGATAGCTTGATGCTATCTGTTTTCCAATTTAATATAGGTGTTTTGTTTTCTAAGAGTCGAATCCATGTCTGCCGCTGAAAAATCATCTCAAAAATTAAGCTTTTTCATCATTGGTATCGTGCTGTTTATTTGGTTCTACAGCCTTTGGGCGGATCGTGTTACACCCATGACAGGAACGGCTAGAGTTCATTCTTACTTAGTGAGAGTTGCAACAGAAGTCTCTGGCAATGTCACCGAAGTATTGGTCAAAAATAACCAGGTCGTAGAGGCAGGCGATATCTTATTCAAGATTGACGCTAGAAATTACGAAATTGCGTTAAAGGTTGCCCAAGCAAATTTAGCATTGGCAGGACAAAGCATCGGTGCGAATACTGCAGCAGTTGAAATCGCACAGGCTAAAGTGGTTGATGCACTAGCCGCTCGTGATAATGCGAGAGAGCAGTTCGCCCGAATCGCCGAACTTGCCAGTAAAGGAGTCTTGAGCAAAGCAGAATTAGATAATACGAGGGAATCTCGCGAACGTACACAAGCCGCGCTTGAAGCCGCTGAAGCCTCATTAACACAAGCAAAACAGAACTTAGGCCCAGAAGGCAGTAACAACCCGCAAATTTTATCCGCAATGGCAAAATTAGAACAAGCTCAATTAGATTTACAGCGCACTCAGATTACGGCCCCTTCAAATGGTATCGTCACGAATCTTCAATTGACCTTAGGGCAAAAAGCATCAGTAGGGTCACCGATGCTGACTTTCATCGACCCGCGAGAGGTTTGGATTTCTGCCTCTTTACGCGAAAACTCTATCGAATATATAAAAGCAGGACAAAATGTTGAAATTGTACTCGATGCACTACCAGGCCGCGTATTGCAAGGTAAAGTAGACAGCGTTGGCTGGGGAACGGGTGGAAGCAATAACGTTGATCAAGCGACTGGATTTCTAGTTGCTGACTCCAATTCTCTCGGGGCACAGCGCTACCCCGTCAACATTGTTTTTGACCATGGAGAAGTGCCCGATAATATTCGTTTTGGCTCTAAGGCAACGGTTGCTTTTCATACCGAACAAAGCCGATTGGGTGAATGGCTATCGGTGCTATGGATGAAAATCGTGAGTATTTGGACCTATGTTTCGTAGTCCAGCCAATCCGGTTATAAGAATCGTATTTGTTCCCATACTGTTGTTGTTTTATTTGCAACACAGTGGGGCGGTTTTGCCTATTTTATCGCCGGTGTTTGTGGTAATTTTTTTAACCTTGATGCCCTCTAAACCACCCACTAATTTGTTGTTCAAGCTGCTGATCATTCTTTTTTTTGTCAGCTTTATTCTGGTTTCTCTTGCCGGTTTGCTACTTGATTCTCCCACAGGCTACGCTCTGTTTAGTTGGTCTGTCTTTTTCTGGAGTTATTACCGAAGCCACCAAAACTCAAAAGACATACTTGCAACTTTAATGTTGATGGTGGTCATTATTATGACCGTTATGAGTAAACAAATGAACTTACCTGTCGATGCCCTGCCCTGGTTAATGTTTCAAGATTTACTGATCGCTATCGTTATCACTTCACTGGCCTTTTGGGTCTTTCCTGGCGATGAACGAGATATTCAGCCCGATGAGCAAAGTACAGAAGCCGCCACAGCGCATCTTGGTCTAATAGCCTTTAAAGCAACTGCCATGTGGTTGGTTTTAGCTGCATTATTAGGTACAGGGAGTTCACAAGTCATACTTATCGCTATTACCATCAGCAGTATGATCAAAACCCACCTTCCGCACGAGCACAAAACCTTTACTCAGAACAAGCTGGTTACAACGGTCATCGGTATTTTATTTACGATGCCCGTTTTGCTCTTGTTTACCGTTAGCGTGCCGAACTGGGTGGTTATTGGGGTGACCATTTTTTGCGGAATTCAACTCGCTTGCTACGCGATTCGACGTAAAGTCACAATGAGTATCTATCAGTTGCTGTTCACCAATTTTACTGTTTTAACGTATCAGATCATTAAACATCAGGGCACGGAATCACTTTCCGCTGAGCTCATGCGGTTAGTCTCTATTTCCTTAGCTATTTTTATCGGCGCTATTATTCTCAACCTTGCGAAGCCTCATTTCGAGTAAAAACCCTCTAACACTATTAATTTTAATGATTTTTTACACTTTGTTGCATTTGCACTAGTACTCAATGGGAACTCAACTAGAATAGAGTATAACAACAAGAATTAAGGCTAGGTATATGAAAGGAACATTACTCGACGGCAATAAAGTTACTTGCGGTCATTGCCGCAACGATGAGCCGCTTGATTTTGATTTTACTATGGCTTTTCAACCTATCGTAAATTGCCAAACTGAAAGCATCTTTGGCTATGAGGCATTGGTTCGAGGGCTTAATAACGAATCTGCGTATTCTATTATTTCAAAAGTAAACGATGACAATCGTTACCTATTCGACCAACTGTGTCGCATTAAAGCCATCGCGTTAGCAGCAAAGTTAAACATCTCCTCTATGCTTAGTATCAATTTTTTACCTAACGCCATCTATCAGCCTGAGCGCTGCATTCGCACTACCTTAGAGGCCGCGCTTAAATACGACTTTCCCGTTGAACAAATTATGTTTGAATTCACCGAAGTTGAAAGAATAGAAGACAGTACCCATGTACAAAGAATCGTTGCGTATTATAAATCTCTCGGCTTCAAGACTGCGATCGATGATTTCGGTTCGGGTTATTCTGGTCTCAACTTACTGGCAGACTTTCAAACCAACATCGTTAAGTTAGATATGGGCTTGATCAGAAATATCCATACCGATAAGGCTCGTCAGTCGATTGTGTTAAATTGCTTGAATATATTTAGTGACCTAAACATCACCCCTTTAGTGGAAGGTATAGAGAGCGTTGATGAATACCTATGGCTAAAAGAAGCTGGAGTTGAATTGATGCAAGGCTACTATTTTGCCAAGCCCGCCTTCGAAAGTTTACCTGTGGTCAACTTTCATTCTCCGCAGTAAAAGTATCGTCACAAAATAGCAGGATATTCGAACACATCACGCCTTCGTGGGTAAAAATCGCCCTAACTTATGTATTCAATTCAATGAATCCTATCTTTTTAACCATTGCCTTGTTCGTTTGTAGGGGCCCGTCCTCTATACACGACTATTGGTTACGCTTGAATGAGGATACTATTGAATTAGAATGCCCCTCAAACATATATCGCCTTGGTGATTGAGAAACAAACAGAATGAAACAAACAAATCATATCGAACAATGCCAGCAAGAAATTTTGAGCTTTTCTGACCGATTACATCAATCTGGTTGCGCGCCTTACTCGGTAGCTCAATACACTCAAGCTTATGCAAAACGCCAGAACATTGATGTCTCTATTGATGTGACCCCGACAAAAGTCATCACTATTTTTGAGCAACCCACGCAAAAAGTCGTGATGGAAAACAAAAAACCACCCTCGGTTAACTTACGTGATTTAGTCGCAACGCTTAAAGGGCTTTCGACTCATTCCCATTACGAAGGTTCAGAAACCTACTCGAATCGTACCTTGTGCTTTGCCAATTTATTGCTTCCGCCATGTTATTTAATGTTAGTTGGCAGTACTTATCTGGCGGTCGGTTTATCCATTATTCTGGGCGCTATAGCCTGGCTAGCACAAATTTTCCTGACTGGGCCAAGAAGCATTCTTGTCGAGTTCTTTGTCGCCTTAGTAGCCAGTTTTTTAACCGGTATGATAGCGGCACAGGTTCCCGGCTTACCAACATTGGCACTGTGCATTTCTTCCATTGTCCTTTTTATTCCTGGGTTAACCGTCACCAACGGCTTAGCCAGTCTTGCTCTCAATGACTTTCGGTCAGGTATCGAACTGCTTGCACAAAGCGCACTCATAGTAATGAAAATATTCATCGGCATTGTTATGGGGTTAGGCTTAGCCAACATAATCAATCAACCATTATCGGTACCGGTATTTATTGATGAAATCCCATTCGTTCTTCATGTCACCGCACTGATCGGGATTTCTGTCGCTATTGGCCTTATTTTCAACGCAAGTATGACAGAAATTCTCTTAGGCCTTCCTGTCGCGGCAATTGGCATGTGGGGGCCACATTGGTTTACTTCCGATTGGGTTGTAGGTACATGGGTAAGCACAATACTCATTACGCTTTACGGGTTGGGGATGGGAAAATTGCGTCACGTTCCACCACTCATATACATTATTCAAGGGATCATCATTCTTGTCCCCGGTAGTCGAATCATTGTCGGAGCAAGTGAGTCCTTCTTTGCGACCTCCATTTTACCCATTCCGAATATTGGTCTGTCCGCCTTGCTGATGTTTGGCGCGATTATGGCGGGACAAATCATGGTTTATTCTATATTTAGTCGTCATTTTGATTCCATCATTGAGGAATAACCATCGATCTAACAATCGCTGATCAACACGCCCCAATAACCCACGATTGAGTCTTTATCTGCTTTTTGACGTTAACCGATTCTGAGAAGGTACTGATGAACAGAGTCTCGAAAATCGATAAGACTATTTTGTTTCAGATGGCGAGGGGAATGAGCAATATGGATTTGGAAAAACCGAATAGAATCGAAAGTAGCCAATAATTCAATAAGATAAGGATGCTTAGGATGAGTCAATGCAAACTAGGCAGAGGTAAGCTAGGTGTAGGCAAGCGCTAGGTTGATAGGCTTGCCATCTACTCCATTTCCGTTCTAACTACGCCACCAGTGCGTTCAGTTTTTTACGCATACTCTCTTTATCAAGGCCACCTTTAGGTCCAATGAAGACTAACCGTGACGAACGAGATTCATCATCTTCCCATGCATCTCCAACCGTCACATTGGCTCGCTGGCCCGTGCACTGAAATACACAGCGATGATCAGGACGATCGGTTAAATTTAAAATACCTTTCATGCGATAAGCATCAATTGAAAACTGTTGCAGTAGAGGATACAAACTTTGTAGATTAAGTGGTTGATCAGTTTCAAAGCTGAATGTTTCGAAATCATGGTTCACGTGATGACAGTGCTCATCATGACAATCATGGTGCTGGCATTCCTTTTGATCAGCCGCTATTTTGTTAGTGACAAAGCGTGTACTTTCAGGGGCATCAAATAAGATAGGTAAATCCACTTCGCCGAATGAAATATCAATCAATTTAGCAAACGGAGCTTGTACACGGCACCATGCTTTGACTTGCTCTAGTTTATCCGTATCAACTAGGTCAACTTTATTAACCAGAACAATGTCAGCCACTTGAATTTGCTGCTTCGACAACGTCTCCATTGGGCCTTCTAGCCCTAGAATGTTTTCCGCATCGATCGTCGTCACGATTGCATTTAAAGGTGCGTGTGCTTGCAGTTCCGGATCTTCAAATTGAAGTGCCACTTCTTTGGGTTCTGCAATACCTGAAGTTTCAACAATAATATGGTCTGGGCGTTCCTCTAATGCGAGTAAACGCATTACCGAAACGACGAGGCCTTCTGCAAGGTTACAACAGATACAGCCATTCTCTAGGCTGATCATGTTTTCACTCTTAGATTTAACCAACTCAGCATCAACATTAATTGAACCAAAGTCGTTGACGATCACAGCCATGCGCATTCCATTTGCATTGGTTAATATATGGTTTAGTAGGGTCGTTTTCCCTGCTCCTAAAAATCCGGCTAAAATTGTTACTGGAATAGGCTTCTTGCTCATAGCATGCTCTCTTTCGGTTTTCGTTGTCTATATTTACTCGGTAAGCAATAAAAAAGGTTGAGCTAATGCCCAACCTCTTAAGTCAGGAGAACTTAGCCCGTCACTTTGTTACGAACCGCTTCACCTGGGTTTGAGTCTAGCAGCAGTTCACCGCCTTCAATGATGGGCGTACCATTAACCAGTACGTATTCCATACCCGTTGACAGCGCATTGGGTTTTTCAAATGTTGCCACCGCTTTGACTTTATCAAGTTTGAAAATAACTAAATCAGCGTCTTTACCTACTTGAATACGGCCTTTATTTGCCATTTGTGGCACTGCGTCCTCAAGAATACGACATGCGTTTAAGCTCGTTCGTTCCATCGCTTCTACTAGTGTTACGGCTTTGTATTCATTGACATATTTTTCAATAAATCGAGAGAAACAAGCAATCGATCTAGGGTGAGCTATTGCGTTACTTGGTAGCGGCCATACATCACCTTCTATTAATGTACCTTTATCATCCATCCAAGGCATTGCATCAGATGCGATAGCTGCACCTGGGAACAATACTGAACGATCCATTTTTGCGCGATCTTCTTTGTTCTCATCGGGTTTTAAGAAGTGCATGACAACAACGGTACCGGGCGCTGATGCTTGTAGTTCAGTGACTTTTTCTTGGTTGAGTGCTTTACCATTCGCTTCCATGTAGCTCGCGCTTGGGACGCCCCAACGTTGTAACCAATCATCGCCACGGAAAACTTCTGCGCCAATTACTGAAGAGCCAGCGCCATAAGGGTAAGCTTCAGTAGTAATGGATAACCCCTGATCAATGGCGGATTGAACTAAATCGGCACAATCTTCGATATCTTGTACTGACGTGCTGTTGAGGTGACAAATGTGCATGTGTGCACCCGTTGTCGCCGACAGGCTAATGAGTTCTTGGTATGCTTCAAAGCTTGATTGTGGCTCTGCGCTGTTTAGGTAACGAACGTGAGTGTAGGTTGGTACTTCATAGCGTTTTGCTAGTTTAGCAAGATCATAGTACTCTTTGTGGCCATAACCTGGTGCGTAACCCGCGTTAATACCAATGCCTAAGCCCCCCTCTTTAAGACCTTGCTCAACCGAGCCCAGAATTTGTTTTAATTCATCTGGGGTTGCTAGGGTATTTTGCCAATTGTTTTTAGAAAAAGCTTTCTGGAACCAAACAATCGTACCATCAGGAGCAGGCATCGTAGGTTCTTTTGCTTGAATACGAGCGTAAGTCCATGCTACAGAAGCGCCGTAATTAATCGGGCGACCTTCAGCAGCAGTAATATCGTAGTACGTTCCGATTGGGAATAGACCAGATTCCATCTCAAGAGCGGTGGTTACGCCATCGAATGCTTGAGCACGGGCAGCAGGAAGTTGTTGTCCGTGAGCGTGCATATCGATAAAGCCAGGTGCAACCACGAGACCTTCAGCATCGATGATTGTTTTGCCTTGCAGCTTTTTGTCTGAGATTGCAGCAATACGCTTGCCTTTAATACCGACGTGACGAATTGCGTCGAGTCCGGTTTCAGGATCAACAACACGGCCATTTTCGATAACGACATCAAATGGCCCTTTCTCGTTAGGCATCAGTTTGATGTTTTGGCCAACCAGTTTTTCAGGGGCTGCATGTAAAACAGAGGCAAAAGGCAGTGCCGCCGCCCCAACCGCTAACTTAGTCAAAGTCGAACGTTTATCTGTATCGACACCATCAAGTAATACTTGCGTAGCGTCCAATTCGTTTGGGTCGTAATGTTTCATATTGATACCTGTTATGTTTGTTGTAAAAGAATGCTAGTTCATGATTGCTATGAAAACTATGCAGTATGTGGCAAAATCAATCGATTGTTTAACACCCACCTTTCCACCATTAGAATCCACTGCCAACCGTAATATAAAACGCGCTGTCATCGTCACTAAAAGCGAGGTCTACCCCCATGTGTAACCCATATCGGCGAGCTATCTGGTAGCGAAATCCAGCACCATACGCATCGACACTTTCATCATCTGACAGACTGCCCTCTACTGTCGCTTTACCAAGGCCATAAAACGCAGAAACGGTCCAACGATTATCAATCGCATAAGTCACTTGAGATTGAGCCGTTGCAATTTCATCCCCTTGGTACCGATAGGAAGCAATACCACGTAATTCAACATAGGGACGAACAGTCGGGGGTAAATAGTGCTCTTGCGTATTGAAGTTCTGATAGTTACCCGCAAACGCTAAGGTCCAGCGCTCAGCCACTGGAATATAGACTTCACCATTAATATTCAGGTTTTGATAATTCCAGTCACTGCCAATTTTTTCGTCATACACCATGTATTCTGCGTTAACCGAATAACCATTAGTCGGGAAAAACATATTGTTTCTGGTATCGTATTCCGCGACAACACCCAGCCCAGAGGTCACCGAGCTTTCGCCCATAAAATAGTGAATAACGCCATTGATAACGTTATTCACATCTTCATTACTGGTCTCAAACTCTACCGAGCTCTGGCCAATAATCTGTTTCACACCCAGCATCAATGGTGTGTTTGCCACTCGAAATTGGAGCTGCTGAAGCGCAGCGACTCCCGAGGTTTTTGTGCCGAATTGAATCGTTTTGTTGTACGACGCACCTATACTGAACTCTTTGAAAATATCGAGGTTCGCCTTTCCAGCGCCAACGCCACCCGTATATCGAATGGTATCTTTTAGCCACGAATGTCGATGGCCAGCAAATGCAAACCAAGTCCCGTTCTCTGTCCCCGCAGCCCCTGCTAACGTAATCGCCGCTGGCATCAACTGGGCGCCTCCATCTAGGGATGTCATTGCAAGTTGTTTACGGGCATTTTTTTCGTCTTCACTTTCATGAAGAAACAACCCGATAACACCCCCGCCCAAACCAACCGCAGGTTCCGTGATTAAGATGGGAATAGGCAAGAAACCATAAGCGTTTTCGGCTAGGTGCTCACCGAGATCAAGCTTATTATCAATGGGATCATAAAATGATGCGTGGCCATTCGGAGCGAGTAGAGAAAGTGACAAAGCCAAAGCAGAAGTCAGCCTAATAGTATTCATTTTTGAACCTTTGAAATATAAAGTGCCGGGCACCCAGCACGAGATTGAGTCATTACCATGCACAAGAGAAATAGACATCTCGATACTTATGGTTGGAAGTTTATAGATTGGTTGCCTGTTCAGTATGTCAATTCAGTGTCGATGAATGCATCATTGTTAGAGACTGAACTCAATACTTTTTTTAATCCGGTTAGACGACCATTTCGCAATTCTGGATCAATCCCTTCATTGGTGTATCTATCCCAATCATACTCAAGGCCGATCTCACCCGCGTCATCGATAACCATGACACTATCGCTCTGTGCGCTGTACTCATAGTCAGAAAACAGGGCGTCACTAAACCACAATCGAGACATTTGGTTCATCAGTGCGACTTCGTTTGAAGAAGGATGAACTTCAGTGCCATCTAGTTTGACCGCTTTGTTAAACACAAATGGCAGTTCAGATGCGTTACAAGCTCCGCTAATACAGCCGATTGATTTGGTCACATCACCGATATCCAGGCTACCTTGCGTCTCATATGTCCACACGTTGAAGCTCGGACGATAGCCGAAGTGATAAAATGTCACAGGTTGATTCGATGCCATTGCTTTGGAGCGAGAAGGACCTGCAAACACAACATCGTTCAGTAATTGTTTGAACTCAGACATGTTGCTAAAGGCTCCACCTAATTGACCTTCTGGATTTGGCATGTAATCAGTTAACGCCAGTACTTTGTTGGTATCTTCGAGATGACCCAACCCAAAAAACAGCTTGGTAATGGCTTCATAAGCACTACTTGGTAATAGGTTTAACACATCTTCAAGCTCAATCTGAGCATGTATTTCTTCAGCGGTTAATGAGTTGATCTCATCCTCTAATACCACTAGGTTGCTTGGAGAACTCAACCAGCTTGATAGTGAAAGTACGACTGTCTCTGGATCATCAGAATTGAAAACTTCACTATCTAAATCATTGATCAGTTCTATTATTGTTGGGATAAGGAACGTCAAACTCGGTAACATTCCAAAGCCGTTGGATTCTTCACTATTAACCCCCAGCACGGTTGGAACCGTGAACTCAGTTAGAGATGGCTGCACCGTTAAGTGGTGCCCATAGTCTTTGCCAATTACAAGCTTTTTATATTCAATATACGGAGCAAAAGACATAACATTTGCCATTGGTGTATCTTCGCCTAGAACCTTCGATGTTAGACAGAGTGCACCATAATCAGCTTTATCGAGATCAATACAATCTAACCCTGTCCACGCTCCGATTTTATTGATTGGATTCAGTACTTTGGCTTGAACTGTCATCAAGTCTTGCAAAGACAGCGACTCTGTATCCTGAGTACCATGCAATTCCATACTGTAGTTCTGAACTTTACTCGCCGCGTCTTTCGCTTGAGTATAATTACGGTAATCAAATCCATAAGGATTACTTTGCATAACCGCACGTTGGAAATAATTATTCGTTTCACCCGTTACTGGCTCTTTAGATTCTTGCTGCTGCAAAATGCCGACAGACATTGCACCAGCCCCTTGACCCATGAGTACAACATTGTCCGGGTTGCCACCAAAATCTACGATGTTCTGGTTTACCCATTCTAGCGCTCGTTTTTGATCGCCAAGGCCATAGTTTCCGCCTTCTGGATCGGTTTTCCCATCCACCCACATACTCCCCAATAACCCTAGGCGGTAATTAAAGGTAACCACTATAAACGGTTGGTCGTCGGATACGCCTTGAGCAACGACGGTATCGCCGTTAATGATGGCATCAGAACCTGCGCCATATTCAAAGTCCCCACCATGAATAAAGACATACACGGGTAATGACTCTGAACCATTGATCTCCGAAGGACGCCAAATATTAAGATTCAAGCAATCTTCAGATTGCGCTTGCTGGGTTATTTTAAGCTGTGGGCACACGGCGCCAAATTGTGTCGCATCTATAGCGCCATCAGCATTGTCTTCTAATTGACGGAGTTGACTGTGCTGAAAACGCTGCTGATCGGCGTAAGTGATTCCTTTAAACGCTTCAATGGATACGCGTTGCTCGTCACCTGCTAAGGTATTGATCACAACAGACTCTCTATTTGCCAAAAGAGTCGCGTCCCCGATGGATACTGAAACCTGCTCTGTTGGTAATGGCTGAAGCGGTTCTGGCTTAATAGGACGTGAGCTGGTTTCATCACTACCACACGCAGAAAGAGCAACAGTGATAGCGACAGCAATGAGTGAGCGATGCGTTAAATTCATGGTTGTACCCGTAAATGTGTTCGGCCATCTGACCTGATATTGGTATCATCAAACCTGAGAATCCCTATGCTCAGCCATGCTCATTTCTGGAGTATTTGAAGTATTTTTTCTTTATGGTGCGATATTAATTCACTCTTTAAATTTGAATAAATCGCTTATGCAGGACGTGACCCTACCTATATTGACTACCGTGAGTGGATGTCGCTTTTTATTTATCACAAAGACAATAGAAGGCGCCTAGTTCCCAGCCGTTAGGTCATAGCTCTTAGGTACTAGGTATTAGGTATTAGCTAACAAGCCTTCTATGTTTTACCATGAGGTTAAAAGCGGTAGCCTAGATTCAGCGTTGCTGCGCTGCGTGTTTCACCCGTGTTGTACAGGAAGGTCAAGTTATAGTGTTTACCGATTTGTTTGTTGAAACCCACTAGATACGCCCATGGTTCCATGTCGACACCAATATGATAATTGAAGGTTTCTCCGCCGATCTCTATACCATCAAGGGTTCCGTCCATATACGATTTAAGCCCCTGATATTCCGCACCAACAAAAATTTGCGCACGGTAATCCACCAACTGATAACCCAACATAGGTTGAATGGTAGCGATAGGTTCACCCCAATTATCTGACCCTTTGAGGCGCGTCGCAGTATACGTACCGGTGACGGAAGCAAAGAATTCGCGATAACCGACAGATAATGTCGTGCCAACCCCCATAACATCATATTCTAGATGCAACGGTACGTTGACACGGCCACTGTTGCAGAGCGCACCGATGCTTTCGATATCGCAGAATGCGTCGCCTAATCCCGACCATTTGTCGTTCAACTTATCTTTGATACCTTGTCCAATCCCTCCGGTATATTGAGCATCCACATTTGCGTCAACGTTCACTTTACCCACCACACCAAACACATTCCAAAATGGCAGAATATTCACATCCCCTCGAATCGATAAACTTTCAGCCTTTACACTGCCTATTGATTCCGTCGCATCAAACAAATCGTTCAGGTCTGTGCCCATAACGTTAAAATCCGTAAAGCCAAAGTCCATATTCTGATTTCGGTAGGCAACAGAAACACCATATGGCAGTGGAATATCAATCCCTTGCCTACGAACCATGTCACCCATTAAGGGAAACACGCTGTCCAATTTGACTTGTACTTCTCTTACTCGTGGATCTGATACTTCCGCTAGACGAGCTTCGTTTAGCACACTGACGCCCAGGTCATCTTCATAGAAAGCAACGGGCTCAGTCGTTGAGTGCATTTTTACCGATTTGTTTTTAAGAGAACCGGTGGCTTCAATGTCTTTCTTCGCAATGATGACCTTACCACTGGCTAATTCAGCAAACGTGATCGTTTGTTGATAGCTATCGACCGCGTACTTGCCATATTGAAACGGCTTACTGTTGGTGATCGTCATTTTTAGCGGCTTACTGTCTTTCACTTCTATAGTGACAGTAAGAAACCTGAAATAAGCGATGTCCTGCGGTAAACCGTACTTGGAATAGTTAAACTTCACTTCAACCACACCGTCATCTCGTTCTGTCGCTCTGACACTTTTTGGATCATAGCTTTGGGCATAATTGCGCAATCGATATTCAGTTCGAGTGTAGTTTTCAATCTCGTTAATCATGTTTTTTTCATTAGCGAGCTCGTCTGCATTATATTTAACGCGTAAATCGATATTGCCCTTGGTATCGGTATTCTTTATCAGGAAAACCGACAGCTCACTCACTTCATCACCAACTTGGACAAAACGTGTTGCATGCTCCACAAGATGTTCACCTTGAACCAATGAACTTAAACCTAACTTAGGGAGATCATCGTCGATTCCATATTGTTGAAAAATCTGTTCGCCTTCAGACAATCCGTTCACTTCAAGATGCGTGTCATTAAGCGTGTCTGCTGAAAAGGCATTAGAGGAAAACGTACCAGCAGAAAACGCCAAAACAATTGAACTAGCAATGATAGAGATAGAGCGCTTAGTATTATTCGTCTTGTTATATATTGAAGAAAGTGTCATATCTTTTTCTCTCAACTGATGCTCAAGGCTATGAGAATCCAGCGGTATAAAATTGAGCGAACACCCTTGTTCTGCTGTATTTAATTGCCAAGCTTTGGAGTGTTAACGCCTACTGGCAACAAACACACGTCTCTTGTCGATGAGAGAATTTTAATAGGGAATGTAACTATTGGTGAATCGCTTATGACGGATCTCGTCCTCACATGTATTGCGTATAAAAAGCCCCCACATTCAGCAATGCAGAAGCGACTATTCCGAAAAGGCTATTCCGCAGAAGCTATGCCAAAGAAGCTATGCCCAAGAAGCTATTACGGGACGACGATATAAAGACTTGATGACATCAACTAAACCCGTGAACTCACGAGCTAGCAAGTTCGATTCGTGTTTGAAATAGTCTGATGTAAAAACTGGACACTGCTAATGCAACAAACACACAAATGATCATCATGAGTGGTGTCACAATCTCATAGGAGGGCGTTAATTGAAGTGCTCCCATGGTAAACACCACCAGCAAATTTCCCCCCAGTACTTTCTGGATGGCTAAATCAGGAATACTGCCCACTTTCCACACCAAGATACTATTCACAAAATAGAACCCCGCCAACTGCCATGTCTCAGTCAGCTCTGGCATGATGAGAACATATTCAGCAAGGAATATTACCCCCCAAGCCAGTACCCCAAAACTGGCATGCTTAATTGCGTTGTCGGGCAAAGTGACCAAGATATTGGCAAATATAGAGGCAACCATTGGCATAATGTAACCACCCGGTATTGGCAATAAAATCCACAATGCAAAGCATGTTAACTGGATACTGACCGCTTTCGCTGCGCTAATAAGCCGTTGCTTCAACGGGACTGAAAAGGCTGACGATGGCAGATCAGGTAGAGGATAGTGTGTTTCAACTTTGCTCAACCATGCCGCCAATTTTGTGCGGGTACTTTTAGGTGACATCAAGCTTAATGACAACAAGGCGTGGCCTTCGGCAATATGCGCCTGAACAGCAGATGACGCTTGGGTGTTATGGTGCAGTTCCAGCAGAAAATCGATGTGTGTTATTGCTCGTACAATAAGTTGCCACGTCGCTCTTTCTTCATGTAACCGATGACTGCCATTTAAGGGAAGGCTTAGAATATCGTTTAATTTGGCTAAGCGGCGATGTAGCGCATTTTGACTCTCTTCCCACTGACGACGGTTGTTAAGGTTATGCCCACCTCTGAGACCCTGCCCTTTTTCATGTCGAAGGGTATCAAGCTCAAAGCCCGCACATTGATGAAGCTGGCTCACCGTGTCCCGAATTAAACTGAAAAAAAGATCTTCTGTTTTTCGCGGCCAGATAAAACGAAAAACTAACGTGTAAACAATCACCCCAAGTACCGTTTCTTGAAAACGCAATACTGCGATATTAAAGGTCGTTACACTGTCGAAACCGCCAATACATGAAATAACGGTGCAAACCACAAAGCCAATCGTAAATGCGTATCCTAGTCTGTAATGCGACGACATAAAAACACACAGCGCTAAAAACATCGTCAGAAAGAAAACAAATAGAACATGTTCTTGTGCAAACATGATCAACAGAAATGTGGCATAGCCAGTCCCCAACATTGTGCCTAGGATCCGGTTCTGTCCTTTCTTAACCGCGTGAGAATAACTCTCATTGGCCGCCACAATAAACACAGTAATGGCGGCCCAATAGGGTTTATCCCAACCCAGCCATAAAGCGGTTATGATCGCAAAGGAGACGGCAATGCCCACTTTGATCGCTTCTTTGGTCGATTCACTGTACATATTCTTCCCTTAGCATTGAGTTCAGTTGCGTTTAATAATCTTGATCGACGCAGTCGAACCGACGCGCAGTTGAATATTTTCTGGTACCTTCGTCAATTTCACTTTTACGGGAATACGTTGCGCTAAGCGGATCCATTGAAAATTCGGATTTACATTCGGTAAGAGATCGTTGCCTGTACTACCGTCTTGTTTTGCTATCCCATAACCTATGCTTTTGATTTCTCCCTCAAGCAACACGTCTTTGTGAGTCAGTAGGGTCACCATAGCGCGATCTTGCGGATCGACGCCTTGTAAATCGGTTTCTTTGAAAAAGCCCTCTATCCAGAAACTGTGTTCATCAATCAATGCCACCACTGGGCTATTGGCGATCACTTGAGAACCGACCCGTAAAGTAAAGTTGGTAATATAACCATCGGCAGGTGCATAGACTTTGGTAAAGGATAAGTTCAATTCGGCTTCGTCAACCATCGCCTTGGCGATCTCTTGATTGGCTTTTGCCGTTTCTACCGCAACCTCCAAATTGTTGAGCGTCAATATCGGTAAAGACCCAGGAGTAAGACGCTCTAGGTTAAGCGCCCTTGCCTCTTCATTTAGAGATTTTTTTAAAAGAGCACTGGCTTGGTGCAGAGACGCCTGCGCTTTATGTAGAGCCGTTCGGTAAACACTGTCGTCAATCTCAAACAGTAACTCGCCTTGTTTAACTTTGGAGTTATCTTGAATATGAACGTCGACGACCTGACCGGTCACTCGTGGCGTAATTTCAATAATGTACGCTCGAACCTGTCCATCTCTTGTCCATGGGTTTTCAGTATATAGGTTGTACTGCGTAATCAGGCCATACCCTGCTACTAACGCGAGTATGGTAGTGAGTAGATAACGTTTAATCACTGATTGTTCCTCTATAGAACAGGGATAAAATGGCTAATGACAACCATCAAGATAATCATGAGGCTTAGATCAACAATCGCTGGTGCAGCAAAATGTTTATACAAACCAAACTTGCTGCCGATCAGAGCGATCGTGCTGGTCAGGGCGTAAGCAAGCGCACTAACAAGCAGTAATGGTGGGAGGTATATCTCTCCGAAAATAACTTCATGGGGCATTGAATTCAACGTTTGCTCGGATACTTTTAGGGACATTGGGTGAAGAATACAAGCAGCGCCACCACGGCCTAACTCGCATATGATGGATGGCATCCTACAAATCTCCATTCACCCATTCACCCATTCACCCATTCAAAACAACACGACAACGTCTGCGGTGAGGCACACTTTATTCGTAGGGTTTGATCCTCTATTTGAGAGTTATCCGATTCATTATTGCTCATTATTATGGTGGCCTTGAAGCCAATTCAACGTGTTACTTGGCGGATGTTCATCTGAGGAAACCTTAATGAAAGGTATTATGTCTATTCAATCGCACTTTGTTTTCAGCCATAGCGGAAACAATTCAGCGGTCTTTTCAATGCAGCGAATGGGAGCAGAAGTATGGCCTCTACATATTGGCCAATACGCACACCATACTCACTGCGTTCCAGAAATGGTTGGACATCACTACGGCGCTAGCGATATAACCGAATTAGTGGCAGGTCTGGACAACATCGGCCAGCTCGATCGTTGCGCCGCGGTAGTGTCAGGCAACATCTGCACGGTTGAGCAAAGCAACGCGATCGCAAACGTCGTCAGCCTCGTTAAGCAAAAGAACTCACAAGCGCTTTACGTTAGCCATCCAATGATCGATTTTGATAATAATGAGCAGCCGATAATAAAAACCTCCGTAACCATAGCTCGTGACCTCTGTTTTATTGCAGATGCTTTGGTCATCGGTCGCGATGAATTAACTTGCCTGGCGAACATGGACATCGGCACGTTAGAAGAGGCGATAACAGCCTGCCAAAAAGTCATGGATAAAGGTCCGAAATTTGTTCTTCTGAAAAATTTTCCAGGTTTTGAGGACCTCAATTCAACCATGATGCTAAGTACCCCCAAAGCTTGTTATTTAGCTCATCGTCCTTATGTTCATTTTGATCAACCTGTGGTGGGCATCGACGAAATCATTACCGGCCTATTTACCGCCGGATTAGTCAAAGGAATGTCACCGTTTCTCGCTTTTGAGCATGCTAACAATGCCGCTTACGGTGTGTTAAAAATCACGGAAGAACTCGGCGGGTGGGAGCTGGACATCATTAGAGCACAAAATGAGTTTATTGAGCCCAGTTATCACTTCCATCCAATGAAAGTGGCGCCCAGTTAAAGTCGCGCTCAATCAAAACGGTATCTTAACACTGTACTTTAGCAAAGACGCTGGCTTTAAAGCGCAGTGAACCCATTAACATCACTAAAAGGAGTCGGTGATCAACAAAAGAGTCGAGCTATGAAACACAAAACATCGTCCCCAATATTTCTATTTCTCGCACTGTTGTTAACGGCGTGCAGCTCACCACACACCTTAGATACGCGTGTCACCGAAGACAACTACCGATCCGTTTCTATTTCGGCCACATCGAATAAAATAGAACAAGACTCGAAACAAACAGAAGAGCCTTACCGCTTTTGGTTTACTGAATCTTTAGATTTTCTCTACGATGAAGCAACTCAGTCGACGCCGTTGCATGTGGATGGTGATCGCTTGAATATTCTTGCTCTGTCAGGTGGTGGAGCAAACGGTGCATTTGGAGCGGGACTGATCAACGCACTGTACGACAATGAACAACTTGAAGACTATACCGTCATCACAGGTATTAGCGCTGGCGCTTTGGTCGCCCCGTTCGTTTTTGTCGGTGGCGAAGATATTCCAAGACTCAAAAAGGTCATGCTAGGCATCAATGACGCCATGCTGCTGGGTAAACAAAACTTCTTAAACACCCTTTTCAAAGACGCGTTCACCAATGGAGAAAGCCTCTATGATTTTATTGAAAGTGTCTATACCCCAGAAATGATCCAAAAAATTGCACTAAAACATCAATCTGGGCAACGCCTGTTTGTGGGTACGACTCAGTTTGACTCTGAAAGGCTCATGGTTTGGAACATTGGTCGCATAGCAGACAGTGACCTCCCCAGCAAAGTCGGCTTGATACACCAAGTATTGGCAGCCAGCGCTTCCATTCCTGGTGTGTTCCCACCTCAATTCATTGATGTGATTGAGAATAATAAACACTATGAAGAGCTGCACGTCGACGGAGGGCTGGCGACACAGATGTTTTTCGACATTGCACAAACAGATTTCACGAAAGTCAGTCAAGCGCTTGGCTTATCGACAAAACCCCAAGTCCATGTGATCCGCAATGGTGTCTTTAATCTGCCCTACCAAGCGATACCGGACAAAGGAATATCACTGCTGTCACGCAGCCTACAAAGCATGACCGTTAGACAAGCTAGAGGCGATCTCTACCGGATGATGTACTTCTCTCAGCTTAGTGATTTAGATGTGTCTTTCACTTACATGGGGGAGGACTTCAATGGCACTAAAGCGACAAAAGACATGTTCGACTTACAATATATGAACGCCCTATATGACTATGGTTATCATAAAGTGAACCAAAGTGGCCCTTGGACAACAGTGATCCCTTAACCCAGCAATGGATGCTCGCCCAAGCCAATTACGTGACTCAAATTTGGTACTAATCCCTCGGCCAGCCTAGCATTTTTGTTAATAGATGATATGTTCTAAAAAGGAATTTTATAAGAGAGCATGGGATATGAATTTTAGCCTAGAGCAACTTCTAGCATTTGTGACGGTATACGAGCAACTTTCTTTCAGCAAAGCCGCCGTCCAATTAAATAAACACCGTACGACCGTTGGGCAGGTCATTACCAATTTGGAAGACCAACTTGCTGTCTCTCTTTTTAATCGCATTGGACGCTCCGTCGAACCTACCGAAGATGGCCACTTGTTGTACCATTATGCCCGACAAGCGCTATCTCAAGCTCAAGTGTTTGATAAGGTGGCGCTAAGCCTTTCATATGGAACGATGGAAAGCATTACCGTTGCCTACCCTAGTATTTTACCACACCAGATTTTATCGAACATTCGAGTTCAACTCGCTAACGACTTTCCAATGATGCGAGTGAACTTCTTGGTCCGAACAAAACAAGAAATCAAAGAAGGGATAGAGAACGGTGACTTTCAATTTGGTCTGGTGAATATTCATAAAAGCTCTGCTATGCAGAATCTTGATACCACGTTTCTAGGCCATATTGAATTTGTCCCTTTTGTACAAAAAGGCAGTGAATTAGCTCAGCTACCTGACGATCAAGTGTTTGGCGCTTTACAGAGTAGCCGTCAGTTTGTTCTTAAATCTCTCGTTGATGAAGGGATGAAAGAGAAACTGTTGGTATCAGCCCAGCATGAAGACGTGGATCAGCTCGCCTTAGTGATTAAATTAGTTCAAGAAGGATTAGGTTGGGCATGGTTACCCAAAGCCCTGTCAGAATCTGAGTATGTAACCGATAACATTCAAGAGCTTAAAGTCAGTCAGATGAAAAATGGGTTTAAATTTCCGATTTCGCTATGGTCACCACACTCGAAGCAAATTGCGGTGGTTAGGCAATCCATTTCAAAAGCCATCGAACAATACATCGCCCACTTTCGACAATTACAAAACTAGCCCCTTATTTTCTATTTAGGCACAGAGTACCGAGTGATAGACGGGCTCGGTACTCTTTGCCTTTGGAGCTTTACTGTGCCTTTGGCGTCTTTCTCGTTTTGCTGCGCCTCAATCGCCTGGAGAGCGTTATCTGTCTTCAACGGTATCTCATTAAACTGACCTTTAAATCCATCCAAATAGCACACTTCACACTACCGCTTTACTGTCACCAAATGACCTATCACCCCCCTTATTGAGCGTCTATTCTTCTCATCACATTAACCCGCGATACTTTTCAAATAGATAGGGAGGTCTGCTTGAATCGTTAAATCGTACCGATTTACTCGCTAAAATATATTGATAGGAACATGATGAATAGAAAATTATCTCGCTTAATACTCTCATTAATAGCGGCAGGCTCGTTTTCTACCCACGCAGCAAGTAACCATTCTACCGACACCATAATCAGCACCACCGATTTAGAAAATCTCTATAATCTCGCAATTCAAAATGACCCGTTACTTCGCACCGCGGAGCTTACTCAACAGAAATCAAGCTTTGCAATTGATGGAGCGAAAGGACAACTACTGCCTCAAATTAATGCGTATTTTAACTTAAGTGCCTTCGTTGATTCAGACTCTGTAGAATCGACTTATGGTGGCAATGGTGCGATAGGTAATGTGGGCATCACCCTAAGTCAATCTATCTACACGCCCGCAGTACAGGCCGGTATTTCTATAGCAGGTAAAGACAATGAAAGTGCCGAACTTCTTGTCACTAAAGCGCATGAAGCACTCATATATCGAACGACAAAGAGTTACTTTGATGTGCTTAGAAACCAAGCATTACTCGACACGGCTAAAGCCAATGAAGAAGCGTTGGCGCAATACCTGAGCATCACTCAACACCGTAATAAAGCGGGCATATCTTCAGAGATAGATCTATTGCAAGCTCAAGCACGTAAAGACCAATCTGAAGTCGCGGTATTAGAAGCGGAAGTACAATATCAGCTTGCACTTGATTCTTTGCAAACTCTATCTGGTCAAGAGTTTCAAGCAGTTCAACCTTTAAAAACCGATTCTTATACTGCTCACTTTCCTAATTCAGCGTCTGGGATGTCTTGGCTTGACGCATCAATGTCCAACAATCGAGATATTCAACTGGCTGGGGTCGCTGTCGAACGAACCAAAATAGAATTAAGTCGAGCAAAAGCGGGTCACAAACCGACAATTTCACTGCAAGCGCGCTTAAACCAACGATTCCTAGGAGACATAGAGTCGACGGCATCTGGCAATAGTATTGATAACAATGAATCTCTAACTTCTGGTGATTTAGCGCTAGTGATGAATGTGCCTATTTACAGTGGGTCTTCGTTAACGGCTTTTGTCGATATCGCCAATAGCGATGTCGATATCGCTTACCAAATCCTAGAGCAATCGCGTCGTGAAACACATCAAAACATCCGTTTTGCGCTGCGTCTTGTTGAATCATCGATAAAGAAAGTAGATGCGTTTCAACGCAACGTAAATTCACAAGAAAAAGCACTCATTTCGGTTCAAAAAGGCTATGAATTGGGCGCTCGAAATATGAGTGAAGTTCTCGATTCCACCCGTGATTATTACCTTTCTGAATCACAACTCTACAACGCTTACTTTACCTATATTGAAAGCGCACTGCTGGTGAAATTCATTGCCGGTGAAATCTCAGATCAAGATATTCGTTCATTGAACGCCAGTATCAAAAAATAACCCTCATTTAGGAAAACCATAATGAATAAAACTCATATGCTTTGCGTATTAGCAACGGCAGTCTCAAGTATGTCTTACGCTGCTGGCGTTCCTGTTACCGCGAAGGAAGCAGAGCTTACGGCAATAAACCCTAGCAAAAACATTATTGCGCGATTCGAGTCTCAAGCACACACTTCAATTACGCCTAGAGTCTCTGGTTATCTTGTTGAACAGTCGGTAAGAGATGGGGCTATGGTTAAAAAAGGGGATGTACTGTTTGTCCTCGATAGCACCCTATATGTGCATAATCTGAGTTTTGCAAAAGCGCATGTTAAGCAGGCTCAAGCGGCCTATAAAAGTGCTCAACTGCATTATCAACGAGTGGTACAGCTACAGGGCCCAGGGGGCTCAACGCAGTCAGATTTAGAACTTGCACAAGCTCAATTAGACTCAGCGCAAGGCTCTTTAGTGGCGGCTGAAGTCAATTTGGAAAAAGCAGACTACGACATCGAATCGACAATAATCAGAGCCCCTTACGATGGTCAAGTCGGTAAATCCAAAGTGTCTATCGGCGATCAGGTTTCTCCTGCGTCTGGTGCGCTGATCGATATTGTTCAGTTATCACCAATGAATGTTACCTTCAACATGGATTATGCGACATATCAATCTTTTGAGTTGGATAATGCCGAGACGTCTTCAGTGAAGCTCACAGATAATCAAACCGCTACCGAAGTTAACTATGTCGCGAACAAAGTAAACCCAACCGCTGGGACTATCCAAGTGTCTGCGTCTTTTGATAATCACCTTTTGGGTTTCAAGCCAAATAACGTCACTTACGTCACCGTTGAAAACACTCAGTCAGTCTATGGCTTTTGGGTGCCCCAATCTGCACTTATGCAAGACATGACCATTCAATACGTCTATATCATTGATGACAATGGCACAGCACAACGTCGTAATGTTCAAGTCACTAAACAAGAAAAAGGACAAGCATTTATTACTGAAGGGATTGAGACAGGAAGCCAAATCATTACCGATGGCTTAATTCGCGTTCGACCTAATGCACCCGTTAGCGTGCAAAACGAGGAATAATTCATGTTGAGTCGCTTTTTCATTTTTCGGCCAAAATTTGCCTTTGTCATTTCGATTGTTTTAACCCTAATAGGGGCAATTGCGATCAAACTGATGCCAATTTCTGAATACCCTGAAATTACCCCCCCTGTGATTAACGTTGTCGCCTTGTACCCTGGAGCAAGTGCGGAAACCATTGAACAAGTCATCGCTGCACCAATAGAAAAAGAAGTCAACGGCGTTGATAAAATGCTGTATATGGATTCCCGTGCGGCCAATGACGGTACTTATATACTGAAAGTGACATTCGAGATCGGTACTGATCCCGATATGGCACAAGTCAATGTACAAAACCGCGTCGCCGCTGCCCTATCTGCGCTTCCTCCTATCGTGAACAACCTAGGTGTCCGAGTTAAGAAAGCGTCATCAGATACGTTAATGGCGATTGCGATTCATTCTCCAAATGGAAGTTATGACCGCCAGTATTTGGATAACTGGATGGCCTTGAATTTGGCTGACCGCCTTTCTCGCGTGGCGGGCGTGGGCGACATGACATTGCTCGGTACTGAGTATGCAATGCGAGTCTGGTTAGATGTCGACAAAATGACAGCTCTAGGGCTTTCTACTCGCGAAATCAATAACGCGATTAGCGATCAAAATAGCCAATTCCCCGTTGGTAAACTCGGCGCAGGTCCATTCGACGACGACCGCATGCTGCAAATCCCTTTGCTAAGTCAAGGCCGTTTAGAAACCGTTGAAGAGTTTGAAAGCATCATCGTGAGAACGCAAGCTGACGGCTCTAATATCTACCTGCGTGATATTGCGGATATTGAATTGGGTGACAATCGATACGAAACCAATACGGTACTTAACGGAAACCCAGCCGCATTAATGACGGTGTCTCTGGCACCTGGCGCTAATGCACTAGAAACAGGTAAAGGGGTGAAAGAGTTACTGAGTACCATGCAATTCCCCGATGACGTGACGTATGCATTCCCATTTGATGTGACTGAGTTTGTCTCAGACTCTATTTACACAGTGACAGAAACACTGGTTATCGCCATCATTTTGGTTATTTTGGTCACCTACTTATTTTTAGGGAGTTTGCGTGCGACCTTAGTACCAGCGATTGCTATTCCTGTTTCTTTAGTGGGTACGTTCTTCTTTATGCACACCTTTGGCTTTACGATCAATACCATTACTATGTTTGGCATGATCTTAGCGATTGGTATCGTGGTCGATAACGCTATTTTGGTTATCGAAAACGTCGAAAGTGTCATGCACAAAAACCCTGGGTTTTCATCGGCAAAAGCGACGTATGTGGCCATGCAAGAAGTAACGGGGCCTATTATCGCGTCGACATTAGTCATGCTTGCTGTGTTTGTCCCAATCAGCTTATTACCTGGAATCACTGGTGTCATGTTTGCACAGTTCAGTGTGACGTTATGCATCTCCTTGGTCATTTCAGCGGTGAATGCTTTAACCTTGTCACCTGCATTGTGTTCGCTGATCATGAAGCGTGAAGATCCAGCGAAATGGTTTATCGCTTTCAATCGTGGTTTTGACAAGATCACCGCCATTTACGGTAAAGCGGTTTCGATTGTTGTACGTAAAACAGCCGTACTCGCTATTGTCTTCGGC
>NZ_AJYQ02000106.1 GCF_000287055.2 Vibrio genomosp. F10 str. ZF-129
ATTTAACCGCGAAAGATCAACACGCCCTAACATGATAAAAATAAAGAGGAATGGATGAAATCCCAACACACAGTCATATCGCTAGTAAAATCCAGGTCGTTACTCAAAGCCATCGCTATTACAGCCATTGCGGCTTTATCCCTATCAGCCAACGCCGCCGAAAAAGTATATCGCCTTAAGCTTGCTGAAACATGGGGGCCGAACACACCAATTTTAGGCGATGCCAGTAAGAATATGGCAAAGCTTGCCAATGAAATGTCGAATGGCCGTCTTGAAATACGCATCGACTCCGCCAACAAGCACAAAGCCCCACTGGGTGTTTTTGATATGGTGAAGTCTGGCCAATATGATCTCGGCCACTCAAGTTCTTACTATTGGAAAGGTAAAGTGCCTAACACGCTTTACTTCTCTTCAATGCCCTTTGGCATGATGACCACCGAACAATATGCCTGGTTCTATCAAGGCGGTGGCATGGAGCTCATGCAAGAAGTCTATGCACCTCATAATTTACTGTCGTTTCCTGGTGGTAACTCAGACATTCAGATGGGTGGCTGGTTTAAGAAAGAAATAAACTCGATTGATGATTTGCAAGGCCTGAAGATGCGTATTCCAGGGTTTGCCGGTGAAGTCTTTGCTCGTGTCGGGGCAAAACCAACCAATATTGCACCGGGAGAGCTTTATACGTCTTTAGAGCGAGGAACCATTGATGCACTCGAATGGGTAGGGCCAGCGTTTGATCTTCGTATGGGCTTCCAAAACATTGCGCCATATTACTATACGGCTTGGCATGAGCCAGGCTCAGAAACTCAATTTCTTGTGAACCAGAAAACATGGGATAAATTACCAAAAGATCTTCAGGTAATATTGGAAACCTCCTTCCGTGTTGCGGCTTTTGACATGTACACACAAGCCATCGACGCCAACGCAAGAAGTTGGGAAAAAATGCTGATTGAAAACCCTGATATTAAAGTTCGTGATTTTCCACCAGCGGTGCTAGACAGAATGAAACAAGAAAAGGAAATTCTGTTGAAAGAGTTAGCAGCCAACGATCCTTTAGCGAAGAAAATCATCGATTCTCAAGCTGACTACTTGAAGAAAGTACGCGCTTGGACAGACATTTCAACCAAAGCTTATTTAAACAGTAGCCAAGTAGACTAATTCTTGACCTGAATGAATCAAACATAAAAGACAACAATGCCAGAAAGCTCAATAAGACTTTCTGGCATTTTTTTGCTCTTCATTTCTCATGCTCACCCTAATCTCATGCTCACCCTAAAACAATAACGCATAAAAAGATGGACCTCGGAGCGAGTCAGTGTGTCAGTGTGTCAGATTTTCGTCATCAAGTCGGAAAGCGTGCTTCTATTTCCTCGCCGTTATTTTTTAGTCAATGTAAAAAACACTGGTAATCGTTATTGATAATTATTATCATTGGTTATGTTATAACATCACATAAACAGTGATAAACACCCAGAGCAACCACAAAGAAATTAAAGACGAATAAGGATTGAAATGAAACCAGGCATTCACCCTAGCTACCGCACCGTCGTTTTCCATGACACGAGTGTCGATAAGTATTTTCTAGTAGGTTCCACTCTGGAAACCACAAGAACCATTGATTGGGAAGATGGACAAACCTACCCATACATGACCATCGAAGTCTCTTCTGACTCACACCCCTTCTATACAGGCAAGCAGAGAGTGGTTCATACAGAAGGTCGCGTTGCTAACTTTAGCCGTAAGTTCGGTAACTTAGGCGGCTTAAAATCAGGGGATGATAAATAATGAAAGTACTCAGCTCATTAAAAAGCGCTAAATTACGCCACCGCGATTGTCAGGTCGTCAAGCGCAAGGGGCGAATTTACGTAATTTGTAAAACCAACCCACGATTTAAAGCCGTTCAAGGAAAGGCCAAAAAGAAAAAGTAGCAACAAATGTTGCTCTAGTTGGGGGATATTCACCAAGCCCCCATACCTCTAATCCTCCGCCTCATCGTGTACCTCAGAAGTGTTATTCGCTCAATAATCTCACCAAAACCGCAAGTTTGTACAAAAATAAGATCCCTCATTACGTTATGATACTTTGGCGTTAAGATCCCGTCACACTAAAGTACAGTTACGTTAAGATAACGCTACGTTAAACAAGATTAAGAATATCGAACTGGTTTATCTCGTTCGAGTGACACTAAGCTAGGATGAATTGAGGTTCCATTGCCAACCAAAGAAAATGCACAAATCCAATTAGCCAACGAGTTGGGTGGACTCGAGTTCTTACAAGCACGTTACCATCGTCAGAATTTCTCCCGCCACAGTCACGCAGGCTATACGGTCGGTGTCATCGAAGACGGTGCTCAGCAGTTCTATCGAACCGGTGGTAACCATGTCGCACCTCAAGACAGCATTATTTTGGTCAACGCCGATGAGCTCCATAGCGGTCAAACCGCCACTGAGGGAGGATGGGCTTACCAAGCCATGTACCCAACCCCTGAGATGTTCGAACAAATAGCAGAAGGTAGCGATTTAGGGCGAAAGGCTCCCTATTTCCCTAACCCTGTCGTTTATGACCCTGAACTTGCCCACCTGTTAAGACAAGTATTTGAGGTATTAAAACACTCTAACAATCGCCTTTATCGGGAAACACTCTTGCACGGGGCGATGTCTCAACTGGTGGCAAGGCACAGTCTTCAGAGACAAGCTGCACCGATACAAATCAAAAAAACTCAGGCGCAGATCGAGCGTATTAAAGCGTTTTTATCTGACTGCCCTGAAGAGAATGTGTCTTTATCCGAGCTTGCCAGCATGGTGTCGTTAAGTCCCTTTCACTTAGCGCGTACTTTCCGCGCGCAAGTGGGACTGCCTCCCCACGGGTACCAACTTCAAATGCGTATTCGTAAAGCTCAAAAATTACTGAGTATGGGGCTCAAATCAGGAACTGTAGCGATGGATGTAGGCTTTCATGATCAAAGCCATTTTCACCGTCACTTCAAAGCGACAGTCGGAGTCACACCTAATCAATATAGGCTGGCGCACCAGAACCGACTCGCAGGATAAAGGGAACGGCTGAGCAACTTCGTACAAGACAGATAAAACGCCTTTGACTAGTATGCACATACATCACTTAGCTTTTATGTATTAGCTTTTATGTATTAGCTTTTATGTATTAGCTTCTATGTATTCACGTATAGTCAATAGCTTCTATCTCTTAGAAAATGGTAAAGGAATATCAATGTCAGAATGGGTCGAACAGCAGCAAAAAAGTATCGCAAGTCAACTGTGGCGAGGGACAATAGCCATGATGCCACTGAGCATTGCGGTCATCCCGTGGGGGTTATTGGCCGGTTCATACGCAGTTGAATCGGGCCTATTAGCACTTGAAGCTCAAGCCTTATCCGCCATTTTATTTGCAGGGGCTGCACAGCTCGTCGCCATTGGCATGTTCAAATCAGGTGCAGGGCTAATCACCATGCTCGTGACCACCTTCTTTATTACCTCACGCCACCTTTTGTACAGCGTCGCAATGAGAGAAACCATCAGCCCATTACCGCTGCGTTGGCGGTTATCGCTGGGGTTCTTGTTAACCGACGAACTGTTTGCCCTCATTGGCCATAAAACAAAAGAATTCGATCGATATTATGCGTTAGGCGCAGGACTAAGCTTTTACCTTATTTGGAATATCGCATCGTTTGTTGGCATTATTGGCGGCAGCTACATACCCAACCTTGACTCCTTGGGTTTAGACTTCGCTATCGTCGCTACGTTCATCGCTCTGGTGGTACCGAACATAAAATCAAAACCTATCTTGCTGTCTGTTGTGGTTGCCTTATTAAGTTCGGTGTTGCTCCATCAATGGCAAATTAATGGCGCGTTAGTCATTGCGAGCTTACTGGCAATGTCAGTAGGTTACCTAGCCGAACGGGGTTCACACTATGGTCAACCAAATCAAAAGAACGATGATCAAACAAGTAAAGGGAAAGGAGAGCACTCATGATTTTATTGTCAATTTTTGCCATGACTGCGGTTGTTTTTCTCAGTCGCTATCTATTTTTAGAGCCCGTTCTACCGCTCAGATTAAGCTATGAGGTGAAGCGGTTTCTCAAATTTTCTAGCCCTGCGATCCTCACCGCCATTCTGGCTCCCATCATGTTTTTGGATGCCGAAACCCATGAGTTGCTGCCATTAATAAACCCTTATTTAATCAGCGCGATACTGGCCGTGATCTTAGCCTGGAAAACCGCCAATGTGCTCATGACCACGGTCGTCAGCATGATGCTGTTTTTTACATTACATAACGGGTGGTTTTAGATTGCCCTTCTCAAGCTTGCTTTACCTATTAATCTTTACTAAGGATAAAGCATGCATGCGGCAAGCTATGAACTCCAGGCGCTCTTTAACACAGGGCCTAAACCCAAGGTAGGTAGGTCATTAAGGGAAGAAAAAATAGGGAAGAATAAGCTTGTTATGGTCAATGGAGATTTAATTCCTCACCACTCTTGTTGTATGATGCTGTCACCTTTGTTGCAAAGATGGTTTTATGGCTCACATTTTCAGACCCAATCAATGGATGTTTTTTTGGCTGCTGCTCGTTGTCGTGACGATCCTTTTGGCCAATGATCAGTGGTCTCGATTACAGCAAATAAGCCACAGCCTGATGAGCTCGCCTGCATTACCGACGACCGCATCATCAGTGGATCGTACCATCTTGACCGCGGATTCAATGCCACCAACGGCTGAAACAATGCACGGTTCTGCGTCAAAGCCCGAAAAGTTACAGATTGTGAGCGTTCTATCCGCCCATAATCAAATGGCGTTATCGTCTTTCCAAGAAACCGATGTGCCCACTGGCAACCATTGTCCTGACACTGAAAAACCGCATCAACATAAAAAAAACAATTCGAATGACAGTTGTGGCTCTGTATGTCAGTTCAAAATCCCTACTTACGTTTCATGCGCTGTACTCGCCAGTCAAATTCAGTCACTGGCTCTGATCGAACCCGACCAGAGTGTCACGGCAAACTATAGAGCGACAACACTCTATCGACCTCCGATTCATTCATTTCTCACTTAATTGGCAATACATAATACCAATCATTGGGGTTGGCGTTTATGACACAAAACTACGTTTAATTAATTACGGAAATGAATCATGCTCAAGAAAATTATTACTTTTATCTCAACAATCGCGATCGCTTTGTCAGTGAATGCTGCGCAATTTGAAGAAGGCAAACACTTCAAAGTATTGGATGTCGAAAAAGCCCAGAAACCCGTCGTGACCGAGTTTTTCTCGTTCTACTGCCCGCATTGCTATAAGTTTGAAGGCGTGGTTGAAAACCTAAAACCTGCACTACCAAGTGATGCACGTTTTGAAAAAGTACACGTTGCATTCATGGGCAACAATATGGCTATCCCAATGGCCAAGTCATACGCCACTATGGTTGCGTTAGATGTTGAAAAAGAGATGGTGCCTGCTATGTTCAAACAGATCCATCAATTACGCCAAGCACCAAAAGATGAAGCGGCGCTTCGTCAGCTCTTTGTCGATTATGGGGTTGACGGTAAGAAATTTGATTCGGCTTACAATGGTTTTGTCGTGAGTTCAATGCAGCGAGAATTTGATAAACAATTTGAAGCAAGCACATTAACCGGTGTTCCTGGTGTACTGGTAAACAACAAGTACATTGTGGTACCAGACAATATCAAAAGTTTTGAAGAATACAACGCGCTAGTCAACTATCTCTTAACACTGTAAGAACAAGGTTGCGCCAATAGAATGTCGATTCACATTGTCAATCTGAATCGATTCTATTTCTCCCCACCACGCTTTTTCCAGCATTAAGAGGGACCACTTATCTGAGTGGTCCCTCTTTGTTTAGAATCCCAACACTGAGATGCCGCTCAAACTGTTGGTCATTGGTTACTGGTTATTGGTTATTGGTTATTGGTTATTGGTTATCAGCTAAAAACCCTATCAACCTAAAATAGAAAAACTATCAGTCTAAAACAGGAAAATTGCCCGCCTAAAAATAGTGAGAGATGGTCAGATAACGATCTCGAATATGCTCTATGAGCAACTTTACCTTGTTGGGGGGTTGGCGAGTAAAAGGGTACACCGCATAAATGCCCAACTTCTTACCCACCAGCTCAGGGAAAATATCCACTAACTGACCGTTTCTAATATCATGGTAAACCAGACAGCGAGGAACATACGCGATACCATAGCCGCCAAGTGCCGCTTTACGCAGCGCGGTGGCGTTATTGGTCGAGAAATTTCCTGACACTCGAACAATGTAATTCCCCTCTCGACCTTTAAACTCCCACTCACTCGCCCCCGTCGTTTGATACGCATATTGCAAACAGTTATGTGTCACCAATTGATTCGGTTCTAGAGGCTTACTATTTTTCGCGATGTAAGAAGGCGACGCGCACACCACCCATTGCGAATCCAGAATATGACGTGCCACCAAACTAGAATCTTCCAAATAACCCGTGCGGATCACCAAGTCAAAACCGCCATCGACAAGATCCACAAACTTATTGTCGAGCGACATATCTACCGTAAGCCCTGGGTGCAGGTCACAAAATTGCGCCACCGCTTCTGCCAGGATCAAATCACCAGAAATGGTGGGGACCGACATTTTTATGTGTCCGCTTACGTTTTCACCAAATCCCGAAACAGAGTCCATCGCCTCCTGAGTGGCTAACTTCACATTTTTGGCTCCGTGCAGTAACGCCTTTCCCGCCTCAGTGAGCGTCAATTTACGCGTTGTTCGGTATAATAGTTGAACCCCTATTTGCTCTTCCAAACGAGCAATTCTTTTGCTAACTACAGAATTTGTAAGGTTATTTTGTTCTGCCACCTTACTAAAACTTCCCAACTCTATTACCTGTGAAAACAGGATTAAATCATCTGCTCGCATCTTATTATGTCAATTTTGGAAATAATCATTTTCATTATTTCTCTATATGAACAAAAAATAAAGCGGTAAATTCACCGCACATTAACATTAATAACACTAATGCAAAATCACAGAGCCTCTTTAGAGCCCTGATTAATGAATACATAGGATGTACCAATGAGTGAAACACTACTTGCCCTTGTGGCTTTCTCGCCGATTGTGGTGACAGCCATACTCCTTGTCGGCCTCAACTGGCCAGCCAAGCGTGCGATGCCTGTCGCGTTCGGGCTAACCGTTATTATTGCCCTCTTTATATGGGATATGTCGACAACACGAGTTCTCGCTTCTGTGTTTCAAGGGCTTGGCATTACCATCTCTGTGCTTTGGATTGTATTTGGCGCCATCTTCTTGCTCAACACGTTAAAACACACGGGCGCGATCTCGACAATTCGCAACGGGTTTACCAATATCTCACCGGATCGTCGTATTCAAGCCATCATTATCGCGTGGTGCTTTGGTTCATTTATAGAAGGCGCATCAGGCTTTGGCACACCAGCCGCTATCGCCGCGCCCCTTCTCGTCGCCATTGGGTTCCCCGCGTTAGCCGCTGTATTAATGGGAATGATGATTCAATCGACACCGGTTTCTTTTGGTGCGGTCGGAACGCCGATTATCGTTGGCGTAAACAAAGGGTTAGATACACACAATATTGGCGAAGCGCTGATTGCAAACGGTTCGAGTTGGGATATCTATCTTCAACAAATCACCTCTAACGTGGCGCTCATTCACGCTGGCGTGGGAACGCTCATTCCTGTCCTGATGGCCATGATGCTGACGCGTTTCTTTGGTAAAAATAACAGCTGGACCGAAGGGCTCGATATTCTGCCGTTCGCTATTTTTGCTGGGCTATCGTTTACCATTCCCTATGCTTTGACAGGCGTATTCCTTGGTGCTGAGTTCCCGTCACTCATCGGTGGCTTAGTCGGGCTCGCTATCACCGTGTCTGCGGCCAAAGTCGGCTTTCTGGTTCCAAAAACAACCTGGGACTTCGAAGACGAGAAAAAGTGGCCAAAAGAATGGTTGGGCTCATTGAAAATTGACCTGGATGATACCCAATCAAAACCAATGAGCATGGTGATGGCATGGTTACCGTATGTGTTACTCGCCGTCGTGTTGGTTGCAAGCCGCGTCAGCCCAGATTTTAAAGCAATGCTGCGTAGCGTGAGTCTCTCGTTCAGCAATATTCTTGGCGAGGCTGGCATCAGTACCGCGATTCAACCTTTGTATCTTCCAGGGGGAATCCTTGTCTTCATCGCATTGGTTTCCGTTCTGCTGCAATCTCGTCGCGTCACCCCGTTAGTCAAAGCCTTTAGTGAATCCAGCAAGACACTGATTGGCGCAGGTTTCGTTCTGGTCTTTACTATCCCAATGGTTCGGATCTTCATCAACTCAGGCATTAACGAGGCTGATCTTGCCAGCATGCCAGTCACCACGGCGAACTTTGCCGCAGGCCTTGTCGGTGATGCTTTTCCTGCTCTTAGCGCGACCGTTGGTGCGTTAGGTGCCTTCATTGCCGGTTCAAATACGGTGTCTAACATGATGTTTAGCCAATTCCAGTTTGAAGTCGCACAAACCCTGTCGATATCCAGTGCCATGATTGTTGCTCTGCAAGCGGTTGGGGCTGCGGCCGGCAACATGATTGCGATTCATAACGTAGTGGCGGCTTCTGCTACCGTGGGCTTACTCGGACGAGAAGGGGCAACGCTGCGCAAAACCATTATTCCAACTCTGTACTATTTATTCGCTACAGGGGTAATTGGACTTATTGCGATTTACGGCTTCCACGTAACGGATGCTCTTATGGGCTAATACATCAACCCATAACAAGGTTAGTGAATAGATGAAATGAACGGGTTCACTACATAGACGAGATAGAAAATTTTTACTTGAAGCGTTAATGGCTTGTTCTCTTATTAAATGTGACGGTTGCACACAACCACACAGGCCTAGTGACAACACAAGCAAATCATAAACATTAACGCCTCTTTTTTAACGATGTCGGCCATACTGAACCTTCAACAAAAGGCACTGTATAACCATTTATAGGACTGAATTATGATCATATCCGCGCCAACGGACTACCGTGCCGCAGCCAAAGCCAAGCTCCCCCCATTTCTTTTTCACTATATTGATGGCGGCTCTTACGGTGAACATACACTAAGAAAAAACACCGAGGACCTTGCCGCTATAGCGTTAAAACAGCGTGTCCTAAACAACATGGAAGATTTAAGTTTTGACACAGAAATCTTCGGCGAAAAATTGGCGATGCCCATTGCTTTGGCCCCTGTTGGGCTAACAGGCATGTATGCTCGAAGAGGGGAAGTTCAGGCGGCAAAAGCGGCACAAAACAAGGGTATTCCTTTTACCATGTCGACCGTCTCTGTCTGCCCGATCGAGGAAGTGGCTCCAGCCATTGAGCGCCCAATGTGGTTCCAGCTGTACGTGTTAAAAGATCGTGGATTCATGAAAAACGTCCTAGAACGTGCCAAATCAGCCGGTGTCACAACGTTAGTCTTTACGGTTGATATGCCGGTCCCAGGGGCTCGTTATCGTGACAATCACTCGGGCATGAGCGGTCCCAATGCGGCGGCACGTCGAGTTTTTCAGGCGATGCGTCACCCAAATTGGGCCGTCGACGTTGGCTTGTTGGGTAAACCCCATGACCTTGGCAACATCTCTACCTATCGCGGTGAACCCACCAAACTCGAAGATTATATCGGTTGGCTTGGTGCGAACTTTGACCCATCCATTTGCTGGAAAGATTTAGAGTGGATCCGCGACTTTTGGGATGGTCCAATGGTGATTAAAGGCATTTTAGACGAACAAGATGCCAAAGATGCCGTCTCTTTTGGCGCTGACGGCATTGTCGTTTCTAACCATGGCGGCCGACAGCTCGATGGCGTTTTATCCACCGCAAAGGCACTCCCAACGATTGCCGATGCCGTAAAAGGTGACCTTAAAATCTTTGTCGATTCAGGGATCCGATCAGGGTTAGATGTCGTGAGAATGCTGGCGCTCGGCGCAGATTGCACACTATTAGGACGCTCATTTATCTACGCACTGGCCGCGCAAGGACAAGCCGGAGTAGAAAACCTGCTCGACCTTTACCAAAAAGAGATGCGCGTTGCCATGACACTAACCGGCGCGAAAAGTATCAAGGACTTAAATGCAGATTCTTTGGTGAACTTGAAGTAATTTCAAAAGGTGTCACAGCAAAGAACTGAAGACTATGACACCTTTTTCACTGCTGATTTCATAACAAATACAACGCCGCAGCGAGCACAAGGAAGCGAACATGTCGAATTCACACCATAACAATCAAAGCCAGGATAGCCACTATCAACAGCTTGAATCATTACTTGCGGCTAAGATAGAACCCGAACGTATTGTCACTCAAGAGGCCAAACGGCTGGCGTATGGCACTGACGCCAGCTTCTATCGTTTGATTCCTAAAATTGTGTTGCGCTTAAAAAATCTTGATGAAGTCATTTATGCGATTCAATGCTGTCGTGAAATGGACATTCACTGCACTTTTCGCGCGGCCGGTACCAGCCTTTCAGGCCAAGCTGTTTCTGACTCGGTGCTCATTACCCTAACCGATGATTGGCGAAGCCATGAAATTCTTGATGATGGCGATAAGATTCTTCTGCAACCGGGCGTTATCGGCGCGGATGCCAACAAATACCTTGCGCCTTTCCAGCGTAAAATAGGGCCAGATCCAGCGTCTATCAATACCTGTAAAATCGGTGGTATCGCCGCCAACAACGCCAGCGGCATGTGCTGTGGTACGGCGCAAAACTCCTATAAAACCGTGGATAGTATGAAAATTGTCTTTAGCGACGGTTCGATTCTCAACACCGGAGACGCCACCAGCATTGCTGAATTTTCCCAACAGAACCCTGCACTCATTGCCGGTATTAAAGCGCTACATAATGACACCATTGCCAACACCGAGTTGACTCAGCGCATCAAACATAAGTATCGGCTGAAAAACACCACAGGTTACGCCATCAATGCTCTCGTTGACTACCACGATCCAATCGACATTATTGAGCATCTCATGATCGGCTCCGAAGGCACATTAGGGTTCATTGCAGAAGTCACCTACAACACCGTGGTAGAACACGCTCATAAAGCTTCTGCCTTATTGGTTTTTTCCGATATTGAACAAGCCAGCCAAGCGGTGACCACGCTTTCAAACAGCCCGGTTGCAGCGGTGGAACTGATGGACGGCCGCGCCTTACGATCGGTTGCCAACAACGCAGGTTTACCAGACTTCATCAAAACACTCGACATAGAAGCCGCTGCAATACTGGTCGAGTCACACGCCAGCGATGATGACGCACTCACTCAGCAGTGCCAACAGGTCATGGCAGCTCTTAGTGGATTTTCCATCATTGAATCGGTTCCCTTTACTTCGGATTCAAAAACCGTGGCGACCTTATGGGGCATTCGTAAAGGTATGTTCCCTGCGGTTGGCGCAGTGCGCGAAGTGGGCACCACAGTGATCATTGAAGATGTGGCTTTTCCCATCGAGCATTTAGCCAACGGAGTGAGAGATCTGCAATCGCTGTTTGAAAAATATCGATACGATGAAGCGATCATTTTTGGTCATGCTCTGGAAGGCAACCTTCACTTTGTTTTCACCCAGGGATTTGATAGCCAAGAAGAAATTGATCGCTACGGCGGATTTATGGACGATGTGGCCGATTTAGTCGCCGTGAAGTATCAAGGATCACTGAAAGCAGAGCACGGCACTGGACGAAATATGGCACCTTACGTCGAGCTTGAATGGGGAAAAGATGGCTATGCGTTAATGCAAAAGATTAAGCGCCTATTTGATCCACAAGGACTGTTTAATCCAGGGGTTATCATTAATGACAACCCTCATTCCCATCTTGAAGATTTGAAACCCATGCCCGCAGCCGATGAGTTGGTTGATCGATGTATTGAGTGTGGATTTTGTGAACCCGTGTGTCCATCGCGCACGCTGACCCTCTCTCCTCGACAGCGCATTGTTCTATACCGTGAACTCCAGCGCCGCAAAAACGCGGGGGAAACCGTTCAAGCGAGCGAACTGGAGCAAGTCTTTGAATATCAGGGGCTTGATACTTGCGCCGCGACTGGGCTTTGTGCTGATCGTTGCCCCGTTGGCATCAACACTGGTGATCTGGTCAAAAAGCTTCGCTCCGTGAAATATCAACGGCTCACACCCATTGTAAAATGGACAGCTCAGTGGACCGCCGATCATTTTGCCGCCACCACCGCGGTTGCTCGCATCGGATTAAAAGCCAACCGGATAGCCACTCAAACCATTGGCGGTGAAAAAGTCGCCAAAATCACGCATGGGCTTCGTTCATTAACCAAAGGGAAAACACCGATTTGGATGTCGGAGTATCCTCAAGAAAACGCATTTAAAATGAGCTCAACCCCAACGGTTCAGTCCAATAAAAAAGTCGTCTACCTGCCCTCTTGCGCCAGTCGCAATATGAGCCAACAGTCAAGCGCGCCAGATCAACGCTCGTTAACGGAAGTGACCCTATCGCTGCTCAATAAAGCCGGCTATGAAGTCATCATCCCCAATAAACTGAGCGATCAATGTTGTGGAATGCCGTATGACAGCAAAGGAATAACAGACCTTGCCGAGCAAAAATCTCAACAACTTGAACAAGCACTTTGGTTCGCTAGCCGTAACGGAAGATACCCAGTGTTGATGGATACCAGCCCATGCGCCAAACGAAGCATTGAGCAGTTCACAAAACCGATGGAAGTGTTAGAGCCGACTGGCTTTATTTTGAAGCATCTGAAAGAGCACTTAAACTTTGCACCCATACAAGAAACGGTGATGCTTCATGTGACTTGTAGCTCACGCCGAATGAGGCTAGCTAACGACATGCTAGAACTGGCAAAAGCCTGTACCTCAGAGGTTATCGTGCCTGAGCACATAGAATGTTGTGGTTGGGCGGGCGATAAAGGCTTTATGACACCCGAGCTTAACGCCGCCGCGGTTCACCCGCTGAAAGCGCAAGTGCCTGACCATTGCACAAGAGGCTTTAGTAACAGTAGAACCTGTGAAATAGGGTTATCGCACCACAGTGGAGTGCCGTATCAATCGATATTGTATTTGGTGGATGAAGTAACCACAAAGGCCTAACGCCACACTAAGCCTTAATATCAAACTAGGCCTTGATATTAAACTAAGCCGGATACCAACGATTTACCACTAACCAGCCACGCTGACTCTAGCGTGGCTTTTTTATCTCATCGTCTTGCTCCACCAACGCCATGAATCAGTCTCCAAACGCCTCATCATGGTGCAGCGAAATATTTCGTGCGCACTTTTTTGGTTCAACTTTCGTTTGCCAGATAAAAAACTCGTTACATAACAGTTCATTAATCATTGGAACGATACTTGTAACGTATCACTTAACTGAACTGAATCTGTACGACTTAAATGCACCAAACAGGGAGTGATGATGATGCAAGAGACTTTAACTGTAGTACTCGCCGGAGGGGTGGGATCGCGTTTATCACCCCTTACTGATAACAGAGCAAAGCCCGCAGTGCCTTTCGGGGGCAAATTTAGAATCATTGATTTTACGCTTGCCAACTGCCTTCACTCTGGGCTACGACGTATCCTTGTCCTCACTCAATACAAGTCACACTCCCTTCAGAAGCACTTGCGCGACGGTTGGTCGGTATTTAACCCTGAACTGGGTGAGTACATAACCGCAGTGCCACCACAAATGCGTAAAGGCGATAAATGGTATAGCGGCACCGCAGACGCTATCTATCAAAACTTGTGGTTGCTGTCTCGAAGTGAAGCAAAATACGTTGTGGTGCTCTCTGGCGATCATGTCTATCGAATGGATTATGCGCCAATGATCGAAAATCATAAAAATAGTGGTGCCGATCTCACGATCGCCTGCATGAAAGTTCCAAAGGAAACCGCAAAAGAATTTGGTGTAATGACCATTGATGATCAAAATAAAATCGTCTCTTTCGAAGAAAAGCCACAAAACCCAACGCCACTACCCAATGATCCTAACCATAGCCTTGCCTCTATGGGCATCTATATTTTCACTATGGAAGCACTCATGGACTCGTTAGAAAGCGATGCCCTCAATGCCGAATCGAGTAATGATTTCGGGAAAAATATCATTCCAAAACTCATCGACAGTCAAAAAGTGTTTGCCTACAAATTTGGAGGCGATGACGGCCGAGTAACCAAAGATGCCTACTGGCGCGATGTGGGAACCATTGATTCTTTTTACCAAGCCAATATGGATTTGCTCAAACCGGTTCCGCCGATGAATTTGTACCAAGAAGACTGGGCGATACGCACGTATGAACGCCAATTACCGCCAGCAAGAACCACCTCATCAGCCACGGGCAATGAGGGGATTTTTATCAATTCACTGATCTCAAGTGGCGTGATTAACTCTGGAGGCGCCGTTCAAAATTCGGTGCTATCTTCAAACGTTAGAATTAACGATGGCGCAACGGTCGCAGACAGCATTCTATTTGACTATGTTGAAGTGGGAGAAAACTGCCAACTAAAAAACTGCATTATCGATAAACACGTGAAAATCCCTTCTGGTACAGACATTGGGATTAACCCTATCGAAGACGCTAAGAGATTTACGATATCGGAACTTGGCACCGTCGTCGTACCAGAAAGCTATGTTTTCTCGTAAAGCCTCATTGTACTTGCTAACTCAATGGTAACGGACTCTGTTCGACTTGCCACTGATTGTTAGCATGAAACCCGTAATATTGCCAAGGCTTGAGAAGGCTTGGCTTACTTCTGTTTTGAAGTGTAATTGGTTGATTTTTACCCGTGGTACTTTTCTAACTCGGAAGTGCCACTTTTTGCGTTTCGGCAGCTGGCTATCACAGAATGCAGCCGCCAATTTTAACCTACTTGTTCTTATCTCTAGAGCTCTAACTAGTGACCAAATTCACTATGCCAACACCTTAACTGCAATCTGCAACCAATAGATGTCAGCAAATGCCATTTTATTCCGCTTATTTCCTTCATTACTTGAAAGCTATGTTGTTGCCCTTGCCATTGGGGCTGCGAACAAGTTAGACACTCTCTTGTTACTCGACTAGTTTTAAAAGTAAGCTTAAGAAAAAATGGTGGTTGCTATGCCTCGTTGTCATGTTCTTTCCCGTCCCTTTTTCTTCATACTCGTACTGCATTTACTGGCTTCATTACCGGTACAATCTACAGAGTTAGAAAGCCTGTCTTTTTATACTGAGAATTATCCACCCGCTAATTTTGAAGAAAAGGGCAATATCTCAGGTTACTCTGTTGATATCTTGATTGCCGCAGGCCAAGCCGTTGGAAAGGAGATTACTACGTCTCAGATCTCTGTTTTACCTTGGCCGCGATCGTACCGAAATGCGCTCAATCTTGATGATGCAGCGCTGTTTTCTACCACTCGCACCGAGCACAGAGAAAAGCTGTTCCATTGGGTAGGGCCTATCACCGATATAAAGGTCGTCGTACTGGCGAGAAAGCAGGACAACATCACCATTAACGCCCCGATAGAGATGAGTAAATACAGAATTGGAGTGATCCGCGACGACATTGGTGAACAGTCTTTGTTGACACTTGGGATCCCGAGAAATTCCATGCAGGAAGCAACGACCGTCACAGTACTTGCAGAGCAGTTGATGAAAGGTCGCATTGATTTACTTGCGTACGATGAAAAAGCAGCCTATTGGTGGGCAAGCCAAGTTGGAATAAATTCCGACAGGTTTGAATCGATATATGTCCTAGAAGAAGGGCAATTGTATTACGCGTTCAATAAAAGTATTGAGCAAGACATTCTTGCGGAGTTGCAAAAAGGGCTCGACATAATCAAATCCCAGAAAGATGACCAAGGGGTCACATTGCACCAAAAGATTCTCAATAAATACCGATAAGCATACCGTTACTTTTTCGCACAAGCGGTTACGTTTTCAGCGAGGTCAGTTTACGTTAATGAAGCCGATTGTATTTTTAAAGTGCTGGTTGTTCAAATAACCGGTGTGATGGAAATGATACGCAATGGCACCGACGCTCATAAACTGGCCGACGGTGCACTTTATAACTGGATATTTACGCCATTAAATCCGTAGTCTAACGCCAAACCTGATCAAGAACTCGGTACATGTTGCCACCCAAGAATTTTCCACAATCTTCTTGTGAGTATCCATTCTCTAACATTTTGTCGACAAGAGCTGCGACGATTTGGTAAGGCGCTGGAGTAGGAAAACCTTTTGCACCAGCTGCTGCGCTATAGCCACCATCAGGAAAAACAGCGGCACCCATTGGGGTCTGCATAATTGAAGCTGTAAAATTGATATTTGGAATATAGTCTGAACCAAAGCCCACGTGATCAATGCCTACTAGGTTCACCATGTAGTCGACATGACGAAATAACGCTTCTGTCGTAACAATGTCTGGATTAGAGGTATCCATAAAAGCACCAACCATATTGATTGAGCATACACCGCCACTTTCTGCGATCGCTTTAATAACCTCATCGCTCAAGCTACGTTGATAATTGGCCATCGCTTTTGCACCAGAATGTGAAGAAATCACAGGTTGGCTACTACGCTCAATAGCATCAAGAGAAGTTCGTTCTCCTGTGTGACTCACATCTACGACCATGCCGTACCGGTTATAGCTATCAATCAATCTTTTACCAAAGTCGGTCAAACCACGATTTTCAGGTTCAAAACACCCATCACCAACTTCATTGCGATTATTATAAGCAAGAAGACAATAGCCATAGCCTAATTCACGCCACAAGGCGACACGGTCAACATCACCACCAAAAATTTGAGTTCCTTGGTGAGTAAAAAATAGACCTAACTTGTCCTCTTTGACCGCATCATCAATGTCTTTTGTCGTGCGGATAATTTTATAATTGTCTGGGCGTTCTCTCATTTTATTTAGGTAGAAGTCTGTGCCTTTCATGATGCCATCGACAGAAGCATCCAATGAGTCTGCTGATGGGCATGCAGCAAGGACTTTAAAGCCAGCCGCTTTACAACGATCCATCTCGTCGTGAAATTCTGGTGCTTCAGGTGAAGACCACTGGCTTGGATAAAGCGCTGAAAATAGGGTATCAATGGTCATCGAATCACGAACAATCTTGACGGCTTTTTCTGACGCAGGATAAAACTCTCTACGTTGTGGAATGTTGGAATAGTCTTTAATTTCAAATTCTGGTAGCTGAGGGGCGGTGTTTGTAGTCATGATATTGATTCCTATAGTGCTGCGCCCACTTCACCTATTGAGTAAACGCTAAACTTGTTTAAGTTGCCACTATAGTAGCCTTGTTAATGTTTAAGTATTAATCGCTTTTGAATGATCGAATCCTCAGCGATTCGAGAAGCCAGTGTGGATGTCGTAACCGGGATTATCGATCTTGTCGCTAAGAAAATGGGTGAATAGGTAAAAACAAACCCAGCGCGAATACTGGGCTTGTTTTTACATCAAAGGGATAAGGTCTTAATCGCGAATGATCATCTGTTCACGTTCTGGGCCCACAGACACCATTTTGATAGGGACACCCATTAACGCTTCAATACGCTCAATGTATTCCTTAGCGCCTTGAGGCAAGCTTTCGAAGGTACGACAACCGGTTATATCCTCATCCCAACCTTGCATCTTTTCATAGATAGGTTGAAGATCGGCAGTTTGAGGCCAGATTGGGTTCTCACTGTGTTCGCCATCGTAAGCAACACAAATTCTGAGATCCTTCATACCGGTTAAGCAGTCAATTTTTGTTAGGGCTATCTCGGTTGCCGCTTGCAGCTCTACGCCATTACGTGTCGCTACCGCATCAAAGTACCCCATATCACGTGGACGACCTGTCGTTGCTCCATACTCATTCGAGCTTTCACGAAAGTTGTCTTGTTCTTCCATCGCCGTCACCAATGTGCCTGTCCCTACTGATGAGCTAAACGATTTTGCAACAGCAATAACGCGCTC
>NZ_AJYQ02000107.1 GCF_000287055.2 Vibrio genomosp. F10 str. ZF-129
AGTCGAAAGACTTGGGCTTTTTTACGTTTAAAGTAATGCCAATTCCACTAATCCCAACCCCATTAATTACGTGATCTAATAAAGGCTCTTAAAGGAGTTTTCGTGAAGCACGATTTTCAGAGTCTTATTCATTCCACACCTAATACTTACCTTAGAGTGGCTCACCTTGCGTTTTTGGTATAAATCTACCTTTTTAAAACGTTGTCTCCCTAAATAGTGACTTCATCTTGGTATGAAGTATAAAGGCCCGTTTTTAATAGATTGTTCATATCCCAAGTTTAGACCTAATAGATAAAGACACTGACAACGTGATACCTGACCAGCATTGAATGTTAATTGCAGCGATCAAGTTATGAGGGTTAGTTTTTGGATATATTGATAAATATGTATGATAATTAACCCATACATATTTATTATTCAATAGTGCGCTAATGACAGAACCCTCTATTTTACATACTACTGCTTTGTATCATGCTGCGGTGTCGTTATTAGAATTTGGCAAGCAGGATGAGAGCATCAATGAGCTGGCATGCAGTTTATCCGTTCTTTTAAAGCAAACTTTGCCTGTTGAGGGCGTACAGGTTTGTGACTTATCGAATAATAAATTGAATTTTTCTTATGACGGTGAAACCTTAACCCAGGATCTACTGGGTGAACAACTCGATTCGTTTTTCCATTTAGCCACTTCAATTAACAAGAAAAAAGGCATGTTAACCGTGCCCTTAAGTATGCTAAATCAAAAAAGGATGTTGAGCCAAAAAAAGGAACGCGCTTACGACATTTGTACGTTAAGTTTCGATAATCAAGGACATTTCGCACTGGTTGTTGTTTATCATCCCGACAGTGAATGGCGAAAAGAGCCACAAGATTTACCAATGTTTGCGTTGATACTGCAAAATATCTGGCAGCAACGACTATCAGAGATGTCGTCACAAAACGATCGGAATCTTATTGATACGCAGTACGACATCATACTAAATCAGCTTAAGGGTGAAACAAGGAAAAATCAGGCGATGGAGATTGTCGCTACTGCTCTGGCTGAACTGGCGGCTTGTCGTGATGAATATCAGTTATTACAACAAAGCATTCAGATTTTGCATGAACGGTTAGGGATCGACAGAGCTGGCGCGTTTGTTATTGATATAAAAGAAAACGAATACCGTGGTGTGTATGGTATTGACCCAGATGGAAAATATCGCGATGAAAGCCAAGATGTGTATAAATTTTCACATTTATCATCCCCTTTCTCTGCGGTACTTACCGATCCTGAAAAGGTGCTTCATGTAGAAAATGATGTAACGCTCTATTATATCGATCAACCTATTGGTATAGGTTGGAATGGTATGGTGGTGCTTCGAAATGAACAAGAAGCATTAGGCTGGTTTGCCATGGACAATCTCTGGAGCAAACAACCATTCGATGTAAATTTAAATGAAGCGTTTAATATTTTTGGTAAAACTATCGCCCGTTTTCTTGTGGAAATTCGTCATAATTCTCAGATAAGAATGCTAGGTAAAGCATTGAGTTTTATGTCTCGGGCGGAAAACAGACACGATCTATGCCGTCATGCGGTGCAATTCGCGGTCGAACAGTTAGATATTGATAGGGTTGGCATTTTCCTCCCTACTGATGGTGATATAAGTCAGATACAAGGTACTTTTGGTGTTGATGCCGAAGGCAAAATTCAGGACGAATCGCATATTATTTTAGCTATGCCAGAAAGCGAACTCAACCTACTGGCACAAGAGACACCAAACCAGCTATTTGTGCTTGATGACACACCTCTATATTACGACAGCAAGGTGGTAGGAAAAGGTTGGAATGCGTGTATTTTAGTTCGTATTAATGATGTGAACACCGTTTGTGTCTTTGCTGATAACTTGTTGCATAAGCGAGTATTAACCAGTCAACGAAAACAACTGCTACAGCTGTTTTTTAATAATGTCGGTGAAATGGTGATGCGCATAAGCAGTCAAGAATCGTTGATTGAAGCCAATAATTTATTAGAGAAACGAATCGCAGAGCGAACTCATGAGCTTGAAATCGCCAATAAAAAATTAAGCAACATTGCGCAACAAGATATGTTGACCATGCTTAAAAATCGGCGAGCTTATGAAGAGGTATTGATCAAACTATGGCAAGCTCAGTGGCAATCTAAAGGTTACTTATCTTTAGCTGTTATGGATTTAGATGGTTTTAAAATGGTGAATGACACTTATGGTCATCAAGCCGGTGATGAGCTTCTGCAGTTATTGTCAAAGTACTTACAGATATTTTTCCATCGACCTTCAGAAACGGTTTTTCGGTTTGGCGGTGACGAATTTGCTATCCTGCTCGTCGATTTTACTCCGGATGCAGCGTTTGCTCATGTAGATAAATTACGCAAATGTTTTCGTGACATCTTGGAAGAGAAATATAAATCAGTGACGTTGTCTATTGGTTTAGTATCCACTATCCCCAATTGTGAAAAAGTTCAAGAAGGTTTCTTTGCACAAGCTGACGACGCACTTTATCAGGCTAAAGAGCAAGGTAAGAACTGCTGTATGAGTAAAATAATTAAGTAAAAAATGACTCATAGCTCTATTCTAAGTACTCATAAATGCAGAGAAGAGTAGGGGCGTGGTAGATGAGTTGCGATCCTGCACTTTTGATAAGGGTTGGTCACCCTACATAATTAAAAAAGCCTCTGATTCACATGGTTCTTCGAAAGAGAGATGGAAAAGAGGCTTTTTGGTATTTCTAGTATTGTGCTGTTTAGTTGTTTAGTTGTTTAGTGCTTTAAATCGACTTTAACGCTGATTGACTTTATCTTTCAGCGCTTGTTTTTCTTGTTCAGAGATAAATGCCAGATCCAAACCATTAAGTTGAGCCTGTTTAATTTGAGCTTGGTTTAGGCCTGCTTGTGGTGCAGCCACTTCGTATTCGTAAGGTAATTCAATACCTTCTACAGCCGGATCATCGGTGTTCAGACACGCCAAAACGCCATGATCTAAGAACTGTTTAATTGGGTGGTTTGTTAAAGACTCTACCGTGCTTGTTTGGAAGTTAGATGTTAAGCATGACTCTATTCCAATGCGGTGCTCTGCAAGGTAATCCATTAATTTAGGATCATGTATGGCTTTAACGCCGTGTCCAATGCGAGTCGCTCCAAGCTCTTGAATTGCTTGCCACATGCTTTCTGCACCTGCGGCTTCTCCTGCATGAACAGTGACATTCAGGCCCGCATCACGAACTTGTTTAAAATGACTAATGAAGCGATCACCGGGTTGACCCAGTTCATCTCCAGCTAAGTCGACGGCAACAATATGATCTTTTTGAGTTAATATCGCATCAAGTTCTTGCTGGCAGGCATCGATACCAAATGTGCGGCTCATAATACCGATCATATTGGCTTGAACACCAAAATCACGGACGCCAGCTCTAACACCATCGACGACAGCTTCAACGACCCCCTCTACAGGTAGTTTATGTTTCATGGCCATGTAGTATGGTGAAAAACGCAGCTCAGTGTAATCAATTTGTGCATTTAGGGCATCTTCAACATTTTCGTAAGCAACACGACGACAAGCGTCAAGATCGCCCAATACTGCAACTCCCCAGTCTAGTTTTGATAGAAAAGCGACCAGTGATGGTTCAGCTTCAACGATCTGTACGTGAGGCGTTAGGCTTTCAATATCATAGGCAGGAAGAGAAACGCCAAACTTTTTCCCAAGGTCTAATATGGTCTGAGTACGAATATTGCCGTCGAGATGACGGTGTAGATCAGTTAAAGGGATGTTCTTTGTAATCATTGTAATCATTCCAATTGCTATTAGGAGGCCAATGCCAAGTATAAAAACCAATCACTATACTGTCAGCAGTAAAAGTGGGGTAAAACCATTGAATCCCTTATTTGTCATTTAATGTTAACTAAATGTGTTGGCCACTCCGTGAAAGGAACAGGCCGGCTATAAAGAAAGCCTTGGCCTTGAGGGCAATGAAGGGAGTTAAGCATCTGCACCTGCTCAATGGTTTCAATACCTTCGGCGACAATATTGACCTTCATTCCTTTTGTCATATTGATAATGGCTGAGACAATAGAGTTATCGAGAGTCTCAATATTCATTTGATCAATGAAGGTTCGGTCGATTTTAATGCAGTTAAAGGGTAACTCATGTAAGTAAGCGAGGGAGCTATAGCCCGTTCCAAAATCATCAATAGCGATTTTACAGCCCAACTGTTGAATGGCTTGCATGTTATTTAACACTAACTTATCACCACTAACGATGCGAGACTCGGTGATTTCAAGGGTAAGATATTGAGCATCAATGCCTGAATCTTCGATTATTTTGGTTAAGCCGGCAATATAGTCTTGCTGAGAAAGTTGATTGGCCGACACGTTGACATGCATGTGGAAATCTTCGCCCCATTTTCCTTGCTCTACGCCGAGCATCGTATCTCGACAGGCTTGGCGCAGGATTTGTTCACCGATTTCGGAGATAAATCCATATTCTTCTGCGATAGGAATAAAGTCCAGAGGTGAGATCAGGCCTTCTTGAGGAGATATCCATCTGGCAAGAGCTTCAGCACCAATCACATCGCCTGTGTTGAGATCCATAATCGGCTGATAAAAGGCAACGAATTCATTATTCTCAATCGCTGTTTTTATTTTTGCCATCATTGTTGTTCTGTTTTTAGAAATATCCGCCATTTCAGGTCGGTAGTAGCTGATGTTAGATGGTTCGAGTTTAGAGTTGCTTAGTGCGATACTGCCATTTCTTAACCATTTCCCCATGGAGGACTGATTATCGTTGTCCGAGACAATCCCAATAGAGACACTGATAATGAGATTTTGGTCATCGATAATAAACGGTGAAGCAAAAGCTTGATGGACCCGAAGCGCTAGCTGTTTGATATCGCTCTCGGATATTTGCTCTGATAAGTAAATCGCAAATTCATCACCACCAATACGAGCAAGGTATGCCCGCTTATTAGCAACATGCTTGATACGTTGTGAGATGTCTTTGAGTAGATCATCGGCTCGATTGTGCCCAATACTGTCATTAATGTTCCGAAACCTATTTATCCCAATCATCAATAAGTGACCATTAAGAGTTGGTAATTTATCGCAACAATCAATTAACCCCTCACGACTGTATAGTTTGGTGAGTGAGTCATACAACAACTGATTGCGCAAAGCATCAAAGGAGACTTTTAGGTTGTCGGTCATTTCGTTGAATGCGTTGACAAGAAGGTTAATTTCGTAGATCTGGCCTGGCTTAGGCAAGGTACTATGCCAATTGCCATCAGCAAGATCACTGGCTGCTCGTGCGGTAGCCGTCAGTGGTTGAGTAATTTTGTTAAACGCGATGAAACCTAGAGCGATACCGATAACACTGACGAAGATACCAAGACTCCAACTCAGGCGTTGGTTATTGGGTAATTCTCCTAGCAAATCTGGTTCTGAAATGGAAACGCCGATATACCATTCAAGCCCATGTTGATCGGTATAGGGGGTGACTTGGCTAAAGTAGCGTTCACCGGAGATGATGGAATCAAATTTATATAATCGAGATTGTATTGGGAAAGCGAGTGGTCGAATAAATTCAGCCATGGACTGAATGATAGGGTTGGCACTTTCAATGGCGAGTAAACGATCGCCTTTGTCTGTGATGGGGGTTCCCCAGGATACAACACTGTTATCACTTGAGTGAGTAATGAGTTGCTGTTCATTGTCGAAGATATAAATGGTCGCTTTGGTACGCTGTTTAAGTCCGGCTAAAAACGCATTAAAAGTATGGAGTTTAATGTCTGTCGCAACTACGCCCATAAATTCGTCATTGTCTATAACGGGGGCCAGTGCTGAGATGGTTATCGTTTGTCTTTCATCGGCATCGGTATAGATTGATGACCATACGGGCTTAAAATGACTCGATACTGGTGTGTACCACGGGCGGATTTTAGGATCGTAGTTTTCAATTACAGCTCTGGTGTTATGGCTTATCGTATCACCTTGGTAGATGACCAGATTATCATTTGAACGATTGTCTTGAAGCATTAATGTGTAGGTGTCATCCGCTTCTTTTCTGAAGCCAATATATTCACTGGCTTCGCTACCAAAACCAATAACGCCAATTTGGGAAATAGGCTTATAAAGAGAGTGAAAACTACTTCGGATATAGTCTTCAATCAGTTCAAGGTTACCCATTTGGTAGAGCTTATTTTGCCCGATGTTGTAGCTGATGGACAAATTGGCTTGAAAGGATTCTTCAAGATAGTGATCAAGCTTTTGAACTACATTCGTGGTCAGCGCTGTCAGGTGTTTATCCGTAACCTCGTTAACCATCTCTTCATAGCTGTATTTTTGCACCGCAATAATACAGCCCATGGTCAACAAGAAGATGAGGATAAAAGGCAAAACAACCGCTGTTCTTAGTGTTATTTGAGTCATTAACTTCCATCGAATATCTGATTTACGCGTTGATTTGCTTCAAAAGAGTGAAAATGAGGCACACAAAGAACAAACCAACACTAGTCGGTGTCTCATCAACGCGTTTAATTTCCATATATTCAATCAGTATAGCTCTTTTAGCTTCCTCGTCAGTGTATTTCTTCCCCAACCTAGAACCTTAGCAGCATCTTGTTTGTGTCCATTGGTATGATTAAGTGCAGCCTCTAGTAAAATTCGTTCAAATTCTGGCTGTGCGAATGAAAGCAGTTCCGTTTCACCGGATGACAGAGCTTTCTTGGCCCAGGAAGAAAGTAACCCTTGCCAGTTGTCGCCTTCACCGAGGGTGAGTGATGGCTTTTCATCGATCAATTCGCCTGGAAGATCGTTAGGAAGAATCTCATTGCCACTGGCCATGACGGTTAACCAGCGGCAAATATTTTCAAGCTGCCGGACATTTCCCGGCCAATCAAGGTGATTAAGCACGTCTACCGTTTTGGGATGGAGGGTCTTCATGTCAACCTCTAACTCATCGGCTGCCAAAGACAAAAAGTGTAGGGTCAGTTTTTCGATGTCTTGTCGTCTTTCTCTTAGTGCTGGAATGTGGATGCGAATGACATTAAGACGGTGGAATAAATCTTCACGAAACTCCCCTTTATGTACCAGGCTTTCAAGGTTTTGATGGGTAGCAGCAACAATTCGCACATCCACTTTAATGGCAGAATGCCCACCGACACGATAAAACTGCCCATCAGACAATACTCGTAGAAGTCGAGTTTGAATATCGAGTGGCATGTCGCCGATTTCATCTAAAAATAGCGTCCCTCCATTGGCTTGCTCAAAGCGACCTTGCCTAACACTATTTGCTCCGGTAAATGCGCCTTTTTCATGGCCAAATAGCTCAGATTCAATTAAGTCTTTGGGAATCGCGGCCATGTTTAATGCAATAAAGGGCTTTTTTGCTCTAGGGCTATGTCGATGCAGAGCGTGAGCAACCAACTCTTTACCTGTCCCTGACTCTCCGTTAATGAGAACTGAGATGGAGGAGCGAGATAATCGACCAATTGCGCGAAACACCTCTTGCATTGCAGGGGCTTCCCCAATGATTTCAGGCGTTTCACTCGACGAGGTTTCTTCAGTACTTTGTGATTTACGCTGCTCTTGATTGTGAGCAATGGCTCGCTCAACCAACGTGAGTGTTTCGTCGACGTCGAAAGGTTTGGGAAGGTACTCGAACGCCCCTTTTTGATAAGCGTTCACGGCGGCATCAAGATCGGAGTGAGCCGTCATTATGATCACAGGAAGTTCTGGTGAGCGAGTGTGAATTTGTTCCAGTAGTTGGATGCCATCAATGCCTGGCATGCGAATATCAGAGACAAGGACATCCGGTGTTTCTCGCTCTAGGGCAAGTAAGACACTTTCTGCATCGGAAAATGTTTCGCATTTTATGTTGGCTGATGAGAGTGTTTTCTCCATCACCCAGCGAATGGAGCTATCGTCATCGACAACCCAAACGTATCCTTTACTCATAGTGCGTATTCCTCATAGACATTCCGTTGCAAGCATTTAAAAGTTATATGGGTAAATAAATGGTAAATGTGGTTTTACCTGGCCAGCTTTCAACGTCAATTTTCCCGTTGTGCTGATCGATTAAATTTTGAGATATCGAAAGGCCTAAGCCCGTTCCTCCTTCCCGACCGGTGATCATTGGATAAAATAAAGTGTCGAGTAATTCGGGTGAAATACCCGGCCCGTTATCTATGATTTCAATTCGAGCGGAAAGTTTGTGTCTTTGGCCATGAATATTCGCTTGGTGCACTGTTCTGGTGCGAATAGTGATGGTGGGGTGCACTTGTTGGTGCTCCGTTAATATTTGTGCAGCGTTACTGATAATATTAAGCAGTGCTTGCTCTATCTGGTCTGAATCGACCAATATGTCAGGTAAGCTTGGATCGTAATCGCGTTCAATCGCAATGGTGTATTGGGATTCAAGTTCCACCAATTGGCGGGCTTTTTCTATAATCGAGTGCAAATTTTCAGGTCGTTTCTTACCGGGTTTTTGTGGACCAAGAAGTCGATCAACCAAGGCTCTGAGTCGATCCGCTTGCTCAATAATAATTTGAGTGTATTCCGTCAAGTTGGGATCAGGCAGCATTCGCTCCAGCAGTTGTGCGGCACCACGTAGGCCACCCAGAGGGTTTTTTATTTCGTGGGCTAAGCCTCGAACCAATAACTTAGCGGCTTGCTGTTGTGCATGTTGATTAAGCTCTTGCGATAAACGACGTTGTTGGCCAATTTTTCGCATTTCAACCAATAGCATCAGCTCCTTTTTCCATGACAGAGGGCTAACCGTAACTTCAAGCATTAGCGGTTTACCGTCGACAACAAATGTCACATCGCTATCGGTGATGCTTTGGCCACTCTGTAACGGTTGAGATAGTAGGGCTAAATCTAAAGAGGCGTGCTGAATGAGTTTAGATAGAGGTTGATCGACGATGCGTTTGGCACTTTGCGTAAACAGTTGTTCCGCTGAAGGGTTGGCATATCTCACAATGAGAGATTCATCCAGCATCAACGTCGCTGTTACAACATTATCTAAAATGGCGGTGCTTAATTCTGCGCTCACAGGATCATCCTTGTTGCTCTGAAAATCACCATCGCACCAATATGGTGCATGGCTATTCCAGTATGGCGCATAGCATCAGAAAGAGAAACCCAAATTCGTGTGTGTTAGGCCGTATGGCTGTGTGTTTATCACTATTTTACTGAGGCTCGATGTAAATGCACCGTTATAGACATAGATGATGCAATAAGCTTGCCGTCTCTAAAGGCTTGAATTGAAATAGTATGAGAGCCTCGATCGATGTTTTTTAGCTGCCATTTTCCCGTTGTATTTGGGGCAGAATAAGTGGCGTTGTTTAAGATCAGTTGAAAATGTTCACCCACTAACAACTTGCGATTCGAGTTTGCTGTGATGTTGATATGGCCTTGATTACTACGGATGGTTTGGTCGTGTTGTGGCGATTGAAAAGAGAGCGATAATGGCTCAGGTTTAGTGGTGGCTTTCCCTTTCTCTTCGCTAGGCCGATCGTTGTTGGGAAGAGACTCAAAGGAAGGGGCGGGTGCTTCTGCGAAGTGATCGGGCAGTGTAATGGTTTTTACTGTTTTCCCACCTTTTTTTCCGTTAGTAGAATCGCTTAAGTGAAGAACACCTTGGTCATCCTCCCATGTGTAGATGGTTTGCGTGTAGCTGAACACAGGAAAAAGCAGTGTTATAAAAAACAGAATATAGGGCTTCATCACTCATTTTTCCTTCACATAATCCACTGATTGAATGGGCTTTTTTCGTTGGAAGTGCTTTGGGAGGCAGTCAGAGAGTAGGATAAAGCTGAAGGACGAAGGGGCAAATAAACAAAAGGCTCACCTGAGAGGTGAGCCTAATAAAATAGTAACTTCAATCACGAATTACACACGACGGTGTGAATGTCGAATTGAGGTTATACTGAGTAGTAAAGTTCAAACTCTAGTGGGTGAGTTGTCATGTTAATCAGCTCAACATCTTTAGACTTAAGTTCGATGTAAGAATCGATAAAGTCATCAGAGAATACACCACCAGCCGTCAGGAATTCACGATCGCTATCAAGCGCTTTTAGTGCGACTTCTAGAGATTCTGCAACCGTTGGGATTTCTGCTGCTTCTTCTGCTGGTAAGTCGTACAAATCTTTGTCCATTGCTTCGCCAGGGTGGATCTTGTTCTTAATTCCGTCAAGACCTGCCATCAGCATTGCTGAGTAACATAGGTAAGGGTTCGCTGCTGGGTCACCAAAACGTAGCTCGATACGGCGTGCTTTCGGGCTTGGTACCACTGGGATACGGATAGAAGCAGAACGGTTACGTGCAGAGTATGCAAGCATTACAGGTGCTTCGAAGCCAGGTACAAGACGCTTGTACGAGTTAGTTGATGGGTTAGCAAATGCGTTGATTGCACGAGCGTGTTTGATGATACCGCCAATGTAGTAAATGGCTAGGTCAGAAAGGCCGCCGTACTTATCACCAGCAAACAGGTTCACACCGTCTTTTGCTAAAGATTGGTGTACGTGCATACCAGAACCGTTATCACCAACTAATGGCTTAGGCATAAACGTTGCTGTTTTGCCAAACGCATGTGCTACGTTGTGCACAACGTACTTGTAGATTTGAGTCTCATCGGCTTTTGCTGTCAGCGTGTTGAATCGAGTTGCGATTTCGTTTTGACCCGCTGTTGCAACTTCATGGTGGTGCGCTTCAACAACAAGGCCCATCTCTTCCATAATTAGACACATAGCAGAACGGATGTCTTGAGATGAATCAACAGGAGCTACTGGGAAATAACCGCCTTTCACACCAGGACGGTGACCTTTGTTACCACCATCGATATCAGAACCAGAGTTCCAAGCCGCTTCGATGTCGTCAATCTTGAAGAAAGAACCTGACATGTCAGTGTTGAATTTCACATCATCAAATAAGAAGAATTCTGGTTCAGGACCGACAAGAACGGTGTCTGCGATGCCTGTTGAGCGCAAGTACTCTTCAGAGCGCTTAGCGATTGAACGTGGGTCACGATCGTAGCCTTGCATTGTTGCAGGCTCTAAAATATCACAACGAATATTCAGTGTTGAATCTTCTGTGAATGGGTCAAGAACAGCACTTGATGCGTCAGGCATCATGACCATGTCTGATTCGTTGATACCTTTCCAACCAGCAACTGAAGAACCGTCGAACATCTTGCCTTCTTCAAAGAAGTCTGCATCAACTTGGTGAGAAGGTAAGGAAATATGCTGCTCTTTACCTTTTGTATCGGTAAAGCGTAAATCAACAAACTTAACTTCGTTTTCTTGGATCAGCGATAGGACATTTTCTACTGACATCTTGGATAACCTCCAGTGTTATTAAAGCGGTATTAGCTCGATTCGTTGTTCTTTTATGTCAGTAAAAACCGATATAAAAGTAAGAAACCCAGCATTGATTAATTTCATTTCAATTGTATTAACCGATGCTATTTTCTATAAAGCGATAATCGTGCCAAAAAAATTAATCCATTAATTTCAATGCATTATGTGATTTTTGTTGGTGGGCAATAAAAAAATTGCACCAAAATGATCCGTGACGGCACTTATTTGGTGCAAGATAAAGTTCATGCACCAATATGAATCAAACAACAGAGGTTATTCAGCCAATAATTGCCTGATATGTCAATGACAATAATGGATACCTGAGTTGAGTTTGTCCCAAATCAACTCGTCATCTAGTATTAAAGAAGAATAAATCGCTGAGATAGATCACATATTTCTAGGATTTTCTCCAGAATCTGGTACATTACGGACGTTTTTTTAATCAAATAAAGCAATGCTCATTAAATATACGATTTAAGAGGGTTGCTTCTTTTATAAGTGAATCATATTCCATGGCTACTCCACAGATTGATAAGTTAAGAAATATCGCGATCATCGCGCACGTTGACCACGGCAAAACAACACTGGTTGATAAATTGCTACAGCAGTCAGGTACGCTAGAGTCTCGCGGTGAAGCTGAAGAGCGAGTCATGGACTCGAACGACATCGAAAAAGAGCGTGGCATTACCATTCTTGCTAAGAACACAGCAATTAACTGGAATGACTACCGCATCAACATCGTAGATACTCCTGGACACGCGGACTTCGGTGGCGAAGTTGAGCGTATTATGTCAATGGTAGATTCCGTTCTACTGATTGTTGACGCGGTTGATGGCCCAATGCCTCAAACTCGTTTCGTCACACAAAAAGCATTCGCACACGGTCTTAAGCCAATCGTGGTTATTAACAAGATTGACCGCCCAGGCGCTCGTCCTGACTGGGTTATGGATCAAATCTTTGACCTATTTGATAACCTAGGTGCAACCGATGAACAGCTAGATTTCACCACTGTGTACGCATCAGCACTTAATGGCTGGGCAACAATGGAAGAAGGTGTTGTTGGCGAAGACATGGAACCATTGTTCCAAGCGGTTGTAGACACAGTAGAAGCGCCTCAAGTTGATCTTGAAGGCCCACTACAAATGCAAGTATCTCAACTTGATTACAGCTCTTACGTCGGCGTTATCGGTGTTTGTCGTGTCACGCGCGGTAGCGTTAAGCCAAACCAGCAAGTCACCATCGTGAATGCTGAAGGCCAAAAACGTAACGGTAAAGTCGGTACGGTTCTAGGTTACCTAGGTCTTGACCGTCACGAAGTAGAACAAGCCAATGCGGGCGATATCATTGCAATCACAGGTCTTGGCGAGCTTAAAATCTCAGACACAATTTGTGATGTGAACAATGTTGAAGCGATGGAAGCATTGTCTGTTGATGAGCCAACAGTGACCATGACTTTCCAAGTAAACACTTCGCCATTCGCGGGTAAAGAAGGTAAGTATGTTACTTCACGTAATATCCTTGAGCGTCTTGAGAAAGAATTAGTTCATAACGTTGCACTTCGCGTTGAAGAAACAGACAGCCCAGACCGTTTCCGCGTATCAGGCCGTGGTGAGCTTCACCTATCTATCCTGATTGAAAACATGCGTCGTGAAGGTTTCGAGCTAGCCGTATCTCGTCCAGAAGTTATCATTCGTGAAGAAAATGGCCAGCTAATGGAACCGTTTGAAACGGTGACCATCGATGTTCTTGAAGAGCACCAAGGCGCGATCATGGAAAGCATTGGTCTACGTAAAGGTGAGCTAACTGATATGGCTCCTGATGGCAAAGGCCGTGTACGTATGGACTTCATGATGCCTTCTCGTGGTCTTATCGGTTTCCAAACTGAATTCCTAACAATGACGTCTGGTTCTGGTCTTATTTACCACTCATACGATCACTACGGTCCACACAAAGGTGGTGTGATTGGTCAGCGTAATAACGGTGTTCTAGTATCGAACGCAACTGGTAAAGCGTTGACTTACGCACTGTTCTTCCTTCAAGCTCGTGGTCGTCTATTTGCAGAGCACGCGGATGAAGTTTACGAAGGTCAAATCATCGGTATTCACAACCGTTCAAATGACTTAACTGTAAACTGTCTGAAAGGTAAGCAGCTAACCAACGTACGTGCATCAGGTACCGATGAAGCACAGGTTCTTTCTCCACCGATCAAGCACACACTAGAGCAAGCGCTTGAGTTTATCGATGAAGATGAACTGGTAGAAGTAACGCCTGAAAACATTCGTATTCGTAAGAAACTTCTTACTGAAAACGAACGTAAACGTGCGGCGCGTCCTGCAAAAGCGTAATCACTGAATTAGCGATATATCAAAAGGGTGAGAAGTTATCTTCTCACCCTTTTTTGTCTCTGTGAGATGAGTCGAAATGGAATACAAAGACCGATGAAGCCTTTTATTATTTCTGGAGGCCCAGGGGCGGGCAAGACGAGTATCATTGAGTGTTTAGCGAGTATGGGCTACTGCACAACGACAGAAGCTTCACGGACGTTAATCGAGCAGCAGAGTTGTTCCGATAACGGTATTTTACCGTGGACGAATCTTAGCGCTTTTGCTGAGCTGTGTTTGGCGTTGATGACCGAGCAAAAGCAAGCGGCGCAGAAAAGTCGACGCATCGCATTTATGGACAGAGCTATTCCGGATATTTGCGCGTATCTGAAGCAAGGCAAGTTACCCATTGAGCAGCGGTACATGACAGGATGTGACGGTTATCAGCCTATTGCATTTCTTTGTCAGCCAGAGTGGTCGATCTACGCTCAAGACGCCGTAAGACCGCACCCTTTTGAAGAGGCGGTAGAGATACATGAACAGTTATTGAGTACCTATTTAGAATTGGGCTTTGACGTGATCCAGGTACCTTGGGGAGAGATCCGTGATAGAGCTGAATTTATTGAAAATCAAGTAAAAACAGCCCTAAAAGTTGTTCTTACTGCGGATTAAGTTGATTAAGAAATCGATCAGATTCTTCAATAGCGGCGTTCATCTGTTGAATTGCGTACCCAATATCTTTTTCTAAACTCATAAACTCCCCCTGAAGTGAGCCGACTGCGCTTGCATTAAGGTTATGCTTTAAATACAGCGTATTGTCTCTGAGTGTATTGAGTACTGGCGTCATTTTCTTCTCAGCTTGCTTCATCGCAGACAGCATGCTGTTGTAAGATGTTTTCGTTTCACGGAGTTTTTGTTGGCTCGAACGGCGAAGTTTATCGCTGGTATATAGGTCAAGTTCTTGCTGCCACTCCTCAAACAGAGCATCAGAGACATCTTCTATTGCTGCGATGCGGTCAGAAACGTCCTGTGCAGCGTTCTCACTCTCTTGATACTTGTCATTAATTTCGTTGTACACCTTTTCTAATTCACCTCCATCAAATTGAGTGAAAGCGGAAATAGCTTCAAGTGCGCTAGTGAACTCTTGCTGAGCTTCCTGCTGGGCTTCTTTTGCGTCTTCAACACGTTCAACCATTATGTCACGTTTGTGGTAGCCCACTTGCTCCATCGCAGAATAATAGGTGGACTGGCAGCCACTTAACGTGAAGACTGAAACCAATAGAATAATTAAATAAGGCATCCAAATTTCCTTTTTAATGGTAAGTCTAAGAGTTGTACCCCACTTAAGAAAATAAAGCCAGTAGTCTGATCTTGTCGAACTATGTGTAAGAATAAAGGTCATATTTTGAGATGAAAATCTATTTGTCGCTCGGTAATAAAAAAGCCTGTAACATTAAGTACTGTAAAAAAAACACAGTAAGCCGTCGAAAAATCAGGTATGACTTTGATGTGTATCCGATCTCTTTCAGTCGTAAAGAGAACGATGATCGCGATGACAAATGGCCTAACTACTGTTTAACCCGGTGTACTAAGGACAGATGTCGTGGATTTAAAAGCAATAGGACATAACTTTCTGAATTTCCTTCGCTACCTGCTAGTGCGAATGAACCACGATAGAATCAATGTAAATGCTGGATACCTGACTTACATTACCCTCCTGTCTATTGTACCAATGCTGACCGTATTGCTTTCCGTGTTATCTTCTTTCTCCCTGTTTTCAAGCTCGGGTGATGTCATACAAGATTTTGTTATTACTCATTTTGTCCCGGCTGCAGGTGATGCAGTTAAGGGAGCATTGGTGGAGTTTATTGCTAACACCGGAAAGATGACTGCGGTTGGTGGTGCATTTTTGTTTGTCGCAGCGCTGATGCTGATTTCAAACATTGATAAGAACTTGAATTTTATCTGGCGAGTAACAGAAAAGCGCCGTCCGGTGTTTTCATTTTCGATGTATTGGATGGTCTTAACTCTCGGGCCCATTTTAGTAGGAACAAGTATTGCTGCGACCTCGTACATCACCTCTCTAAAGATCATTGATAGTGAAGCCATCAGTGGTATCTACAATATGCTGCTGCGATGGCTACCGTTTTTATTGTCATTCTTTGCTTTTATTGTTTTGTATCTGCTTGTCCCTAATAAAAAAGTGCGTTTGACGGACGCCATGGTGGGTGCGATAACCGCTGCTATACTGTTTGAACTGAGCAAGAAGGGATTTGCTGCTTACATCACTCACTTTCCTTCTTATCAATTGATTTACGGCGCATTAGCGGCGATTCCGATTCTCTTTGTTTGGGTGTATTTGTGCTGGTTGATTGTCTTGATTGGGGCGGAAATAACGGCTGCTTTGGGTGAACAAGCCCTGTGGTCAGGTACCTCAGAAGTGCTACAATCAAGCGCTAAAATGGAAGAGAGCGAAGAGGATAATAAGAGTGATTGCGCTGATTCAGAGAGTAAGCGAGGCGGCCGTCAAAGTTGACGGTGAAGTCGTTGGAGAAATCGACCACGGCCTGCTGGTGTTATTGGGTGTTGAGAAAGACGATGATGAAGCGAAGGCGAAACGCCTGGTGGAACGAGTCACGACCTATCGAGTCTTTGGTGACGACGAAGGAAAAATGAACCTCAACGTTCAGCAGGTCGGAGGTAAAGTGCTGGTGGTTTCTCAGTTTACGTTGCCTGCCGATACCAAAAAAGGCACAAGGGCTGGCTTTTCTCGAGGCGCTCACCCAAGTGATGCTGAGCGTTTATACGACTATTTTTCAGATACGTGCGCAACGGTATTGCCAACAGAACGTGGCCAATTTGCTGCCGACATGAAAGTGTCATTGGTGAATGATGGTCCTGTGACGTTTTGGTTACAGGTATAGTGATTAATTACTGATACCGATACAAGGACGAACAACAAGCACAAACAGACAGGCTAGGAAGCATTTAATGTTCAAACTGATTACCCCCCAAACAGATAACCAGCTTAATAAGTATTATCACTTTCGCTGGCAGATGTTGCGTGAGCCGTGGCAAATGCCACTCGGTTCTGAGCGTGATGAATATGATTCGACTAGCCATCACCGTATGATTGTTGATGGTAGAGGTAGACCCATTGCGATTGGACGCCTTCATATCACCCCTGATGACGAAGGCCAAGTGCGCTATATGGCGGTGAAAAGCAATCGTCGCAGCAAGGGTATGGGTTCGTTGTTGTTGGTGGCTCTGGAGTCGTTAGCGCGCCAGGAAGGGGTGAAGCGACTCGTGTGTAATGCGCGAGAAGACGCCATCGCATTTTATGAGAAGAACCATTTCGAACGCCGTGGTGAGTTGAACGATCAACGTGGCCCAATGCGTCATCAGCAAATGGTCAAACCGCTCGATCCCATGGCTAATGTTCTAAGAAAACCAGAATGGTGCGCTGAGTTGCAAGACCGTTGGGAAAATCAGATCCCGATCAGCGACAAAATGGGCATCAAAATCAATCAATACACAGGGTATCAATTTGAGTGCAGTGCTCAGCTTAACCCGAACCTAAATCCACATAACACCATGTTCGCCGGTTCTGCATTTACCTTGGCCACCTTAACGGGATGGGGTATGACGTGGTTACTACTCAAAGAGCGCGGATTACAGGGGGATATTGTTCTCGCAGACAGCCGAATTCGTTATCGCCATCCGGTTGAATTCAATCCGGTTGCTAGCACATCTCTAGACGGCATCAGTGGCGACTTGGATAGACTCGCTTCTGGACGAAAAGCAAGAATTGTCATCAATGTGACGATTTATAGCGGAGATAAAGCCGCGGTGGAATTCATTGGCACCTACATGTTAATGCCGAATTATAAATCAGAACTATCGGTGTAATTCGTTATCGGTTTGAGGGCGCTGTTGGCTTAAGGACACTGTTGGCTTAAGGGCACTGGTGATCGGATGTCACAGTGCCGTTGAGCAGGTCAACATTCAGTTGTTGGCAAGCTTGTTCAATCGAAAGCCCGATATTTCCCAGTGTCGGTTTCACTAAATCAATGTTGCCTTGTATCATCCCCGTCATATCCGTGCCTTTAATTTCTGTCTCGCTAATCGACACTCTTCCCCTATCCGCTTGAACCCAAAGATTGCTCACGGTAAATGGTTGAATAAGGGTTTGATTTTTTGCGCCGTTATCAGGGTTGGTGGGTGTAGACGTAAACATTAAGACGCCCTCACGAACACTGGTTTTAAGCGTGCCGGTCAACGAGTGTTCAAACATATCACGGTTCCCCGATAGCCCATGGCTATTCAGTTCGAGTTCAACTTGACCATCGAGATCAATAGGTAAAGGGACGATTTTATTCAATAGCTTGAGTGGGAGCCCATCGCCATGCGCGATCAACTGCCAAGGTTGGCTGAGGCTGTTAAGTTCTCTAAACCCTGATGCTTCGAAATAACCGCTTTCTAATGGAATGAATAAACGTTCCAATTGCCATGAGCCGTTGTCAGCATTGCTATTTAACATTGCTTGAGTTGCGACGGTATCGTCATAACTCAGGCTATTAGCCGACATTTCCAGCTCCCCACGCCATAACCCGACCATATTATTACGTTTAAGTTCTAGGTTGCGACCAGAAATATTGGCGCCTGATATCTGCCAAAAAGGTGCATGTTCTATTTGAATGATCTGACTGCGTGCAATATCAAGTTGCTTAATGGTTACGGCGTCTTGCTGTGAAAAATATGCAGAGAGTATCGATAAGCTCTTTGCGGTATTTTCGGTCAATTTCAGCCCAGATGCTTTTAGCCAATCCAGCTTCGTTGTCGTTGGAGATAGGTGCCCAGACAGTTGAAGCCGACCTTGTAGAAAGTCACTATCAAACTCAGAAATCGTGAGTTTGTTCGGCTGAAACTGTAATTTTGCTATCGGTGAGATGAGCCATTGATCTGAGTAACTCATACTTTCTGCATTAAACGAAAGGTAGGCGTTTTCTTGTTGCCAAATAGGGGATGAATCTGAGCTCGATGTGAATAGCGATACATTTTCGATGGATGCATCTAGGTTAACTGCTTGAAATGTTTCGAATTCAAAATGGCTGTTTAGTATATCAAGGCTATTGATATGACTGATTTTGTTAATGATGGGGCTGAAATCGGTGTACAGCGATGGCAGTTTATCGTGTTCTGACAGACTCAATTTATTGATGGTGACGTTAATTAATGACCAGCCATGATCAAATTGCTCTGCTTGCCCTGACACTTCAGCATGACGCCACTCAAATGAAGCCCCAAAAATCGTACTGTCCTTGGGCTTGTAGTCGAGGTCAATTAAAAGGTCATTGAACGCTTCACCTTGATAGTAGAGCTGATCGGTACTGAATTGGATGACACCGAACGGTATCGTTTGATTGCTTTCTGCCCAACGCGGATTTTTGACCTGAACATTGACCCCACGAGCAATGATATCTTGGGAGGAAACATCAAAATTATTCAGGGCAATTTGGTGCACCGTCAGGTGCTTTTGCCAATCAAATGAAGGTTGAAGTGCCTGGAGGCTTAATCCATCAATAAGAACGCTATCTACTACCCATTTCTTTTGTTGATAGGGTGTTCGATTGAACCAAATATCCATTCTAGGGATATAAGTGATGTTCTGCTGCTGTTGATTCTGTTGCTGGTGTTGATAACTGACGCCTTCTAAAGAGAAGTGAAACGGCGGGTTATAAGTGAATTTTTCAACGTGAATTCGATCCTCTAAAAACTGATGGGATAAATAATTCGTAGCGCTGGTGGCGTAGTGTGTTTGAGAGAGAATAAACACAGATGCAATAAAAAAAATGACGAAAGAAATGAGGATTAGCGAGAGAACCAATAGCTTTTTCATGAGAGGCCTAATCCAGTTTGAATAACAAGTATCATTTATATTGTCTATAGATTGGTACAAAACGGTGTTAGCTTCAATAGAAAAGCCCCTAAATTTAGGGGCTTGTAACTAAGTTTCAAAAATAAGTTTCAAAACAACGCTAAGTTTTCAAGATAAGTTTTAAAACACGTTATCACTGATCTTATCTAATGTAGACCCTTAGGTTTTTTACTTTTAGTCGAGCTGTGGGCCAGCAGCAACCAGAGCTTTACCTTCGGTATTGTCTGTGTACTTATCAAAGTTATTAATAAAGCGTTGTGCAAGATCATGCGCCTTGCTTTCCCATTGCAGTGGATCCACATAGGTATCACGAGGATCTAGAATCGCAGGGTCAACACCTGGTAGTGATGTTGGTACTTCAAGATTGAACACCGGAATCGACGTTGTTTCTGCTTTCTCAATAGAACCATCAAGGATTGCATCAATGATACCGCGCGTATCTTGAATTGAGATACGTTTTCCTGTGCCATTCCAACCGGTATTCACAAGGTAAGCTTCTGCACCAGCGGCTTCCATACGCTTAACCAGCACTTCCGCATACTTGGTTGGGTGCAGCGTTAAGAATGCCGCACCAAAACAAGCAGAGAACGTTGGTGTTGGTTCCGTAATGCCGCGCTCTGTACCTGCAAGCTTCGCTGTAAAGCCGGATAGGAAGTGATATTTGGTTTGCTCAGGTGTCAATTTAGACACTGGAGGAAGAACACCAAACGCATCCGCAGATAGGAAAATTACTTTGTTTGCGTGACCGCCTTTTGAGACCGGTTTAACAATGTTATCAATGTGATGGATAGGGTATGAAACTCGCGTATTCTCTGTTTTTGAGTTGTCATCAAAATCAATAGAACCGTCATTTCGAACCGTGACATTTTCTAGCAATGCATCGCGGCGGATAGCGTTGTAGATATCTGGCTCAGCTTCTTTCGATAGTTTGATGGTTTTCGCGTAGCAGCCACCTTCGAAGTTAAACACGCCGTCATCATCCCAACCGTGCTCATCATCACCAATCAGTGCACGTTTCGGGTCCGTTGATAGCGTGGTTTTACCGGTACCAGACAAGCCAAAGAATACCGCGACATCGCCATCTTCACCCATATTTGCACTGCAGTGCATTGATGCGATGTCTTTAAGAGGAAGGAAGTAGTTCATCATTGCGAACATCCCTTTCTTCATCTCGCCACCGTACCAAGTACCACCAATCAACTGCATGCGTTCGGTAAGGTTAAAGACGGTGAAGTTTTCAGAGTTCAGACCATGCTCTTCCCACTTCTGGTTGGTGCATTTCGCGCCATTCATGACCACAAAATCAGGTTCAAATGTCGCGAGTTCTTCTTCGGTTGGGCGGATGAACATGTTCTTAACGAAATGCGCTTGCCATGCCACTTCTGTAATAATTCGAATACTGAGGCGAGTATCAGGGTTCGCACCACAGTAGCCATCTATCACAAACAAACGTTTACCGGACAACTGGTTGGTTACCAGCGTTTTCAGGTCATTCCATACCGTTTGGTCGATGGCTTTGTTGTCATTTTTAACCGCGTCAGATGTCCACCACATGTGCTCTTCTGTTGTGGCATCTTTTACAATGTATTTGTCTTTTGGCGAGCGACCAGTAAAGATCCCAGTATCAACAGCAACAGCACCGAGTTCAGTCACTACGCCTTTTTCGTAGCCTTCTAAACTTGAACGGGTTTCTTCTTCGAATAATTGTTCGTAACTAGGATTACGAAGAATCTCAGTTGCGCCAGTAATTCCGTGCTTAGTTAGATCGATTTGTGCAGCCTTTGTATGTTCCATAACAGTCATAGGTGCTCCTTGTAAGGATATTTTGTAGGGATTTGTAATATTATTATTTTTTGTTTGCTCATCATGCTATCAACGGAATTACCAGAAAACAGGGATATGGCTCAAATAATGACCATATATCTAATGTGGTTTTATGTGTGTCATCACATAATGGCTGTACTTATAATATCCTGTAAGCAAACCTTTGCGCTAGAGCAAAAGAATTATTAATACTAAGAAATTAAGTGCGTTTTTTTGGAACGGAAGCCCTTGTTTTACCTGGGTTTGATCACAAAAAAAGCCAGCGGAGAGCTGGCTTAGTAACGGATTTTACGTGCTTGTTGTTTTAAGCAAATTAATGCAGCGTACCGGAGTTTAAATTGGCCTCAATAAACAGTTCTTTGACCTGTTCTTCATCGAATGAATAATGGGTGCCGCAATAGTCACAATGAAGAGAGACAGAACCTTCAGTGGCGATAATATCAGCAACTTCTTCTTGACCAACAGTCATAATCGCCGCACCACTGCGTTCACGAGAACAACCACAGTGGAAGGTCACCGGTTGTGGTGCAAAGAGCTGAACTTGTTCCTGATTATACAAGCGATACAGAAGATCATTCGCTTCCAATGAAAACAGTTCTTCATTTTTAACCGTGTTAGTCAATTGCTCAAGGTGTTCGAAATCATTCTCAGTACCGGTACCATCAGGCATCACTTGAATCAGCATGCCCGCTGCGCAAGGCTTACCATTGTATTCGCCAGTACGAATCCATAGTCGAGTCTTGAGTTGTTCAGAGCGCTCGAAGTAACCTTCAAGTACTTCCGCTAAGTTGTCGCCTTCTAGCCCTACAACACCCTGATAGCGCTCACCCTGCTTAGGTTCGATCGTGATCACTAAATGGCCTTTACCGATTAGGTCATGCAGGCCTGCTTGTTCATTGATGTCACCGTCATAACGCGCAACGCCACGTATTTTTTGCTCGTGATCGCCATTGATAACAACCAGTGATACCGGGCCGTCACCTTGAAGTTGCATGGTAATCGAACCTTCAAATTTAAGTGTTGCGGTGAGAAGGGTTGTGGACACGAGTAGCTCACCCAGCAGTTTTTGCACTGCGGCAGGGTATTCCTTACTAGAAATTATTTGTTGGTATGCTTCATCCACTTGTACCAACTCACCGCGTACAGAAAGATCTTTAAAAAGGTAGCGGTTTAATACATTGCTTGCCATCTAGGGAGCTCCAGATTATTGATTTTTAAATTTAATAATATTTCGACGCTGCTTCTTATCAGGTCGCCGTTCAGGGCTTGGGTTGTGTGCGTGCAATCGACGTTGTTCAGCATTATCTGCACGCTTTTTGATGCTTTCCGTTGTCTCTATATAGAGTGTTTGCGCTTCTGGTGCCCCACGCCGTTGATCTGAAAGCTTCTCGATAGTGACTGTTTTTTCTTCATGCCCTTGCTTTAGTGTAATAAGTGCACCAATTTCTACAAGTTTACTCGGTTTGCTGCGCTGACCATTATATTGCACCTTTCCACCGTCAACCATGTTACGTGCGATGGAACGAGTTTTATAAAAGCGGGCAGCCCAAAGCCACTTATCGAGTCTGATTGATGTAGATTTGGAGTCTGAAGAGCTAGAGCCCATAGTGAAAAATACCTCTAATAGCGTTTCGCGCAGTCACTGGGTGTTGGCAACAGTCACTAAATGTGGATAAACAATGGTGTTGTGAAGCCATTTTTTCAAGGTAAGCACCAAATATTCGGGTGAATTTACGATAGCATCATTACGCTATGTTATATTTAACGGTCATAACTGTATGATCGATAATGCTAATCGCAATGGGCTATCCGCGATTTTTAATTGATATTTATAAAGGGTTTTTGGAGTGAAGCAGAACTTTTTTTCTAACAACATTGCTTCAAATGTTTGGCTGCAAAAGTTGACAGCGCATTCGGTCGTGATTCAGCAGCGTGCCAGTCTTTTGCTCTGCGTGCTATTGCTGGTTTTATCTGCTTGGATGCTCGGAAAGGTATTTTGGCTGGTACAAAGTCCGGTGGACTCTGTGACTCCTTGGGTGGCGCAGCCGATCAGCAAGCAAAATAAGGCTCAATCGACAATTGATACCTCTTCCTTAACCGGTAGCCATTTATTTGGTGAATATAAACAAGAAAGTAAGCCGATTGAAAAACCAGTGGTTCAGGATGCCCCTAAAACGCGCCTGAATCTGACGTTGGTTGGGGTGGTTGCCAGTAGCGATAATGGCAAGAGTCTGGCCGTCATTGCTAATCGTGGAAGGCAGGCTACTTATGGTTTGAATGAGCAAATCGAAGGAACGCGTGTTCAACTAAAAGCCGTGTTTAATGATCGCGTTATTATTGATAATTCGGGTCGAGATGAAACCTTGATGTTAGCTGGGATTGATTACAGCAAGCTTTCTCAAAATACAGCTCAAAACACAGCCGCGGTGAGACCTAGTGTCAATCGTCAGGGTAACAACCCAGTTAAGAGTGATAATGAGTCGAATTTGGAGACGGTTCGCGCGCAAATCTCAGAGGACCCACAGAAAATATTCCAGTATGTTCGCATGTCGCAAGTGAAACGCGATGGCAACGTAATCGGTTATCGAGTCACACCAGGAAAAGAGCCGGAACTATTTCGTTCAGTTGGCCTCGAAAGTGGTGATATCGCAACGCAGCTCAATGGGCATGACCTGACGGATCCTGTATCAATGAGTAAAGTATTCAGCGCTATTTCTGAGTTAAGTGAATTGAACTTAACGGTTGAGAGAGATGGTCAAACCCATGATATTAATATTGAATTTTAATGTTGATGCAATTGTGCACCAGCGTGAGGAGTAAAAAGTGAAGCATTGGTTAAATAAGAGTGCTTGGTTATTAGTCGGAAGTTTATTAGCAGCCCCAATGGCCACAGCGAACGATTTCAGTGCCAGCTTTAAAGGCACTGATATTCAAGAGTTTATTAATATTGTTGGTCGAAACTTAGAAAAAACCATCATTGTTGATCCATCGGTTCGTGGCAAAGTTGATGTGCGCAGTTATGACATGCTGACCTCTGAGCAATATTACAGCTTTTTTCTAAACGTTCTAGAGGTGTATGGTTTTGCTGCCGTTGAAATGGACAACGGTGTACTCAAAATCATCAAATCGAAAGATGCTAAACATTCAGCGATTCCCGTTGTAAGTGACGACAGTGAACAAGGCGACAGCGTAATAACACGTGTTGTGGCGGTGAAAAATGTGTCGGTCCGAGAGTTATCACCACTTATTCGTCAGCTCAATGATAACGCCGGAGCAGGTAATGTGGTGCACTATGATCCGGCCAATATTATTCTGATCACGGGCCGAGCAGCCGTGGTTAATCGCCTTGCTGAAATCATTAAACGCGTCGATCAGGCGGGTAATAAAGACATTGAAGTTATTGAACTTAATAACGCCTCAGCAGCTGAAATGGTTCGTGTAGTTGAAGCGCTAAACAAAAGCACCGATGCTAAAAATACCCCCGCACTCATGCAGCCTAAATTGGTTGCGGATGACCGCACTAACACTATCTTAATTTCGGGTGACCCTAAGGTACGTGCGAGATTGAAAAAGCTCATCAAACAGCTTGATGTCGAGATGGCTTCTAAAGGTAATAACCGGGTTATTTATCTGAAATACGCGAAAGCGGATGAACTGGTCGATGTACTCAAAGGCGTGTCAGATAATCTTCAAGCTGAAAAACAAGCAGCAAGACAAGGTGCTTCGGGTTCTAGTAGCAATCGTAATGAAGTCATGATTTCTGCGCATACTGGAACTAACGCGCTAGTGGTCACTGCTCCGCCCGATATTATGAAAGCAGTTCAAGACGTTGTGTCGCAACTCGATATTCGCCGTGCTCAAGTGTTGATTGAAGCATTGATCGTCGAAATGGCGGAAGGCGATGGTATGAACTTTGGTGTTCAATGGGGAAACTTAGAGACTGGTGCTGTTGTTCAATATGGCAATACGGGTGCTTCAATTGGTAATGTCATGATTGGGCGTGAACAAGCCAAAGATTCAACCAAGACAGAAAGCTACTGGAACTCTAGTGAGAATAAGTGGGAATCACGCGAAACAACGGAAGAAGGTGATTACACTGCATTGGCTGGCGCGTTAGCGGGTGTCAATGGTGCGGCGGTGAGTATTGCAATGGGAGACTGGACTGCGTTGATCAGTGCAGTGTCGACCGATTCCAACTCAAACATTCTCTCCTCACCAAGTATCACGGTGATGGATAATGGTGAAGCCTCGTTTATTGTTGGTGAAGAAGTCCCTGTACTGACGGGGTCAACCTCTGGTTCTAATAACGAAAATCCTTTCCAGACTGTTGAACGTAAAGAAGTGGGTATCAAGCTTAAAGTGGTGCCACAAATCAATGAAGGTAATTCGGTACAGCTTGATATTGAGCAAGAAGTGTCCAACGTGTTGGGTGCTCAAGGCGCTGTTGATGTGCGTTTTGCCAAGCGTCAGCTCAATACCAGCGTCATGGTTGAAGATGGCCAGATGATCGTGTTAGGCGGTTTGATTGATGAGCGAGCACTAGAAAGTGAGTCTAAAGTTCCAATATTGGGTGATATTCCGTTCTTAGGTTATCTATTTAAGTCTACCAGCACTCAGGTTGAGAAAAAGAACCTAATGGTATTCATTAAACCGACCATTATTCGTGATGGTATGACGGCAGATGGTATTACGCAGCGCAAGTACAACTTTATCCGTGCGGAGCAGCTGTACAAGGCAGATCAAGGCTTAAAGCTTATGGATGACAGCAGCATACCTGTGTTGCCAGCCTATGGTAAAGACATCAGTCATCCAGCAGAAATTCAAGCATTTTTTGATCAAATGGATACTGAGTAATGAGTGAGCAACTAGACAAGAGCGTTATTTCTCGCTTGCCCTTTAGTTTCGCCAATCGATTCAAACTGGTGCTCGAGCAAGATGACCAAGGCTGCACGTTATTCTATGTCGCCCCACTTGCCATTGAAGCACTCGTCGAAGTAAAGCGTGTTGCTAAAGTGATGTTCACGCCTGTTGAACAGAGCGTTGAAGAGTTTGATCGAAAGCTTACTGAAGTGTATCAGCGAGATTCTTCGGAAGCTCGTCAGTTAATGGAAGACATCGGCGCAGACAACGATGATTTCTTTTCTTTAGCGGAAGAGTTACCACAGGATGAAGATCTGCTTGAAACGGAAGATGATGCGCCGATCATCAAATTGATTAATGCGATGTTGGGGGAAGCCATCAAAGAAGGCGCTTCTGATATCCACATTGAAACGTTTGAGAAATCGCTGTCTATTCGTTTCCGAGTGGATGGGGTGCTGCGTGACGTTCTAGCCCCAAGTCGTAAGCTGGCACCTTTGCTTGTGTCGCGTGTGAAAGTCATGGCTAAGCTCGATATTGCGGAAAAACGCGTTCCTCAAGATGGTCGTATTTCACTGCGCATTGGTGGCCGAGCGGTTGATGTTCGTGTCTCGACCATGCCGTCATCTCATGGTGAACGTGTGGTTATGCGTCTGTTGGATAAAAATGCAACCCGATTGGATTTGCACAGTTTGGGAATGACCAAACCTAACCACGATAGTTTCAGCAAGTTAATCGAGCGCCCACATGGCATTATTCTGGTCACAGGGCCGACAGGTTCGGGTAAGTCGACCACCTTGTATGCGGGCTTGCAAGAGCTAAACAGTAACGAAAGAAACATCTTAACAGTGGAAGACCCGATTGAATTTGATATCGATGGTATCGGTCAAACGCAGGTTAACCCGAAGGTGGATATGACCTTTGCTCGAGGGCTTCGCGCTATTTTGCGTCAAGATCCCGATGTGGTTATGGTTGGTGAAATTCGTGATTTAGAAACCGCCCAAATCGGTGTTCAAGCCTCATTAACCGGTCACCTGGTGATGTCGACCTTGCACACCAATACGGCTGTCGGTGCGATCACCCGTCTTCGCGATATGGGAATAGAACCGTTTCTAATTTCATCTTCGCTACTTGGTGTATTAGCGCAGCGATTGGTTCGTACCCTGTGCAGTGGATGTAAACAGCCTTATCAAGCATCACCTGAGCAAAAAGCTCTGTTTGATGTGGTTCCAGATGACGAATTGACTCTGTATAAACCGTGCGGTTGTGAAGCCTGTAATTACAAAGGTTATCGAGGTCGTACGGGTATTCATGAACTCTTAATCGTGGATGAAGATGTTCAGGCGCTTATCCATAGTGAAGCGGGTGAACAAGCCATCGAGAAGTCGGTGCGCCAACAAACACCAAGCATTCGAAGTGATGGATTATTGAAAGTTCGTCAAGGTGTCACCTCTATTGAAGAAGTTATGCGAGTCACTAAGGAAACCTAATGGCTTCATTTGAATATAAAGCGCTCAATGATAAAGGCCGACAAAAAAAAGGCGTTATCGATGGAGACAGTGCTCGTCAGGTACGCTCTCGTTTAAAAGAACAAGGTCTTGTGCCGATTGAAGTCACAGAGACGCGTGCGAAAAGTAACGCTCAGTCTGATCAAGGTGGCTTAAGCTTCAAGCGAGGTTTAAGTACGCCGGATCTGGCCTTGATTACTCGACAGCTATCTACCCTTGTGCAGTCAGGTATGCCGCTTGAAGAGTGTTTAAAAGCCGTTTCAGAGCAATCAGAAAAGCCGCGTATTCGTAACATGCTTGCTGCAATACGCGCTAAGGTGACCGAAGGTTACACGCTGTCTGATAGCCTGTCGGATTACTCTCACGTATTTGACGATCTATTTCGCTCCATGGTGGCGGCAGGGGAAAAATCCGGTCATCTAGATTCAGTGCTAGAGCGTTTAGCTGACTATGCTGAAAATCGCGAGAAGATGCGATCTAAACTACTGCAAGCGATGATTTATCCGATCGTGTTGGTGGTCTTTGCAGTCAGTATTGTCGCGTTTTTGTTGGCTGCGGTGGTGCCTAAAATCATCGATCAGTTTGTACAAATGGCGCAAGAGTTACCTCAGTCGACTCGGATATTGCTAGCGTCCAGTGACTTTGTTCAGCAGTGGGGGATCGTGCTACTCATTGCTGTCATTAGCATTGTAGTTTTGGTTAAGTGGTTGCTGACTAAGCCCAATATTCGATTGTCTTGGGATAAAACCCTGTTGTCAGTGCCCTTGGTCGGCAAGATCATTAAAGGGCTGAATACGGCGCGATTCGCTCGTACTCTCTCGATTTGTACATCGAGCGCCATTCCTATTTTAGACGGGATGAAAGTGGCTGTGGATGTGATGTCGAATCAGTATATAAAGCAGCAAGTCATCGCGGCGTCAGAGAATGTTCGAGAAGGAACCAGCTTAAGAAAGGCCCTTGACCAAACCAAGCTTTTTCCACCGATGATGCTGCATATGATTGCCAGTGGTGAACAAAGTGGTGAGCTTGAAAGCATGCTGACTCGCGCCGCTGATAACCAAGATACTCAGTTTGAATCAACCGTAAATATTGCTCTTGGCATTTTTACCCCAATGCTTATCGCTTTAATGGCGGGTTTAGTGTTGTTTATCGTGATGGCAACCTTAATGCCAATTTTAGAAATGAATAATCTGATGAGCTAACAACTCTCTTTTGCGTCAATTGATTTTGGAGAAAAAATGAAACATAAAATGAACAAACAGTCAGGCTTTACTCTTTTAGAAGTCATGGTTGTGGTCGTGATTTTAGGCTTACTTGCCAGCTTTGTTGTTCCGAACCTTATCGGAAGTAAAGACCAAGCGGATCAGAAAAAAGCGGTGATTGATATCGCGTCACTGGAAAGTGAACTGATGAAATATCGACTGAATCACCACTCTTTTCCAACCACCGATCAAGGGCTAGAGGCCCTGGTGACGAAACCTAGCAACCCTGAGCCGCGTAATTACCCAGAAAATGGCTATGTGACTCGATTGCCGGTTGATCCTTGGGGCAATGAGTACCAATACCTAAATCCGGGTGAACATGGCGTGATGGATATTTTCACACTGGGAGCTGATGGGCAAGAAGGTGGTGAAGGCGTCAACGCTGATATTGGTAACTGGAACATCCAAGATTTCCAATAAAGCCTAATGAGCTTAATGAGATAGCTCCGCGAAAAACGGTCGCTATCTCTTCGCTCCCCAAACAACCACCCATACTGTACACCGCGAAAAGAGTTGCCACCGCATGATGAAATACAAACAACAAGGTTTTACCTTGCTAGAGATATTATTGGTTCTAGTGGTGATCTCTATGGGTGTGGTGACAACACTTTCAGCCTTACCTGACAATAGCCAAGATAATGCGAAGCAGCAGGCTCAAGCCTTATTTCAACGCCTTCAATTAATCAATGATGAGGCGATACTGAGTGGCAAAGATTTTGGCCTTCGTGTCGATGAGACGCGCTCTCGCTATATTTGGATGGGCATTGAAAATGGGCAATGGAAGCCGGTTACGCTCGATACTATCCCGGAAGAGACTGAACTCACGGAAGAAGGAGTGTCGATTGAAATGACGTTAGGGGGCGATGCTTGGAATGACAAAGATCGTCTCTTTCAACCCGGGTCATTGTTTGATGAAGAAATGTTTGCTGATCTAGAAGCGGATAACAAACCACTTCCACCCCAGATATTTCTATTTTCAAGTGGGGAAGTGACTCCGGTATCCATTGCTCTATACCCTCAAAATAAAGACGCTAAACAGGATGGTTGGCAAGTGGTCATTAAAGCGAATGGCCAAATCCTATTAATGTCTCCGGGAGAGCAGGATGAACAGTAGCACGATGAGTAAGAGTCATGTGAGCAAGAATATTGTTAGTCATAACATAGTGAGAAATAGCATGACAGTTCGGCAACGGCCGACAAGATCTCGCCGTTCTTTTGGGGCTCATACTGGGTCGCATTCGGTACGCGGTATGACGTTACTCGAAGTGTTAATAGCATTGGCTATTTTTGCCACAGCGGCTATTTCAGTGATTCGTTCTGTGGGTCAGCACATGAATACGATTGCGCATTTGGAAGAAAAAACGTTTGCTGCGATGGTCGTGGATAATCAAATGGCGATGGTGATGCTTGATGCATCAGGGTTAAAAGCCAAGCAAGGGACGGAAGAAATGGCAGGGCAAACCTGGTATTGGAGCGTCACCCCCGTCGAGACGGCTGGGGATTTACTAAAAGCGTTTGATGTGAGCGCCTCTTTGTCAAAGCAGGGTGATGCGATTATAACGGTACGAAGCTATGTTTCTCAGTAAAGCTATGTTTCTCAGTAAAGCTATGTTTCTCAGTAAAGCTATGTCACTTAACAAAATGTCACGCAGGAATAGGTTTCGTAGCAATGTGTCTTGCAGTAAACAGAATGTGTCTCGTAGTACACAGATAGCCCGCAAGGCTCAACAAGGGTTTACCTTATTAGAGGTACTGATTGCCATGGCTATTTTTGCCGCGTTAAGCGTGAGTGCTTACCAAGTGGTGGATCAGGTCCGCATGAGCAATGCGATATCTCTAGAACGTGGTGATCGCCTGAAAGAGCTGCAACGCAGCCTTGTGGCCATGGACAGTGATTTTAGACAAATGGCCACGCGACAATTTCGTACCAATGGCGAAGCGGGTGGTGAGTTGAGTGAAGTTCAACTACTGCAATGGAAAGACTATCTTTTAGAATCAGACGGCAAAGGTGTGCTATTTACTCGACTCGGTTGGCATAACCCACAACAACAGTTTCCACGCGGCGAAACTCTTAAAGTTGGCTATCGAATCAAAGAGACAACATTAGAGCGAGTATGGTGGCGTTACCCTGATACACCAGCAGGTCAGCAACCCATCATTACCCCTATTCTGACGGATGTCGAATCGTTCTCTATGCGATTCTACTCAAAAGGCACTTGGAGCGATAAGTGGGAAGCGGCTCAAACACTGCCAGAAGCCGTGGCCCTAGAGTTGGAGCTGACTGATTACGCAAAAATAGAGCGCGTTTACCTTGTCGCGAGTGGAGAGATAGTGCTCAGTGAAGACGACCAAGAAGATCGAGACTCCTTTAAGAACGACTCTTCTGATGATGACGCCTCTAGCGATGAGGAGGGCAGCGATGAACCAAGCGAATAATAAACAGCGAGGTGTTGCGCTGATCATCGTTCTCATGTTGCTTGCTGTGATGGTGTCGCTCGCTGCCACCATGTCGAGCCGTTTATTCACACAATATAAACGGGGAAGCAACCAAGTCAGTTACCAGCAAGCCTATTGGTATAGCATTGGCGTAGAAAGTTTAGCAAAAACAGTGATAGAACAGAGTTTCCAAGACAGCGATACGATCAATTTGTCTCAGCCTTGGGCATTAGAAGAACAAACCTACCCGTTAGATTTCGGGACATTGAGTGGCCGAATGGTGGATAAACAAGCGTGTTTTAATCTCAATGTTTTTTCTCGGGTAACACAGTCGTCTTCTCAACTAGAAAAACCGTATTTAATCCGGTTTTGGCAAACCTTGCTGGAAGAAGTGGATGTGGACAATTACCAAGCGGAAGTGATTGCGGATTCTACATGGGAATTTATCAATCAAGAGTCCTCGGTACAGTCATCACAGGGTGTGGGTGACAGCTATTATGAATCACTGTCACCCGCGTATATGGCGGCTAACGGTTTTATTGCAGATCCCAGTGAACTGAGAGCAATTCAGCAGGTTTCTGGGGATGTGATGCAAAAAATAGCGCCCTATATTTGTGCCTTGCCAAGTGATGATTGGCGTCTGAATGTCAACACCATCAATGCTGATCAATCGGCGTTATTGGTGGCGATGTTTCAGCCTCACTTGAGTCAACAAGATGCGATTTCATTAATTGAGTCTAGGCCCTTTGATGGCTGGGCATCGGTTGAGGATTTTATAGCAGAAAGCAGCGTTAGCGTAATTGAAGAAAGTGTTCGCAAGGAAGCTCAAGCCTATCTGAGTGTGGATAGTGCCTATTTTGAATCGGATGCAGAAGTATTAGTGAATGACTCTCGAGTACGCATTCGAAGTCTATTATTTAGTGATAATCGAGAAACAGCAACGGTCATTCGCCGTCGCTTTGGAGGGTTCAGTGAGCGAGTTTCTGACAGTTCGACTGAGTAGTGATAAAAACGCACAGATTCAGTGGCTAGTATGGTCAACAACACAAAGTGAGATCATTGCCAGCGGTGAACTCAATGGATGGGAAGAGCTGGGTGAACTATCTGGATATGCAGAGCAAAGACAAGGAATCGTGTTGCTATCGAGCGATGATATCGTTCTAGCAGAAGTAGATACGCCAGCAGGATCATCGCGTCAATTGGAATCCATGCTTCCTTACTTATTGGAAGATGAGATTGCCCAAGATGTTGATGAGCTTCATTTTACCGTATTAAGCAAGCAAGCGAAGAAAGCCTGTATTGCTGCCGTCGATAAACGTTGGTTAAAAGCGTGTTTGGACGAGCTTCAAGACGCAGGGATAAACATCAGTAAAGTGCTGCCAGATGTACTCGCATTACCGAAATCTGGTGAGCTTACTGCGGCGAATATTGGTCAACATTGGTTAGTGCGAAAAGGCGACAGTTTAGGGTTGAGTTTACCTTCACCTTGGCTTGAAACCTTAACGACATCTGACTGGGTAAAAGAGGGGCAAGAGTACTTACCGTTAACCTCTTACAGTCCTTTGCCGACACTAGAGTTGGATAGTGAGCAATCGTGGCAAAGTGTCGATGCGCCACTGATTATGCAGCTGCTTACCGAAGGCGCACTTGGCTCGAAAGTCACGTTATTGACCGGGGAATTTAAGCCTAATTCATCCTTGTTAAAGTACTGGTCTATATGGAAAAAAACTGCCGTCGCTGCTGCGGTTATTGGCGCGGTATTTGTGGGTCAGTACGGTTTGCAAATTTCTCAGGATGAAGCCAAAGCCGAAGCTTATCGGGCCGAAAGCGAACGTATATTCCGTGAGGCGTTACCCGGAAAAACCCGTATCCCGACGGTGAGCTATTTAAAACGGCAGATGAACGATGAAGCGACTCGTTTATCCGGTGGTGGTGGCGGCTCTCCAATACTGGATTGGCTGAATCAAATTCCAGATTCATTGAAAGCCAATAATTCAATGACGCTGCTGAGTATTCGTTACGATGGCAATCGAGATGAAGTTAGAATTCAAGCAAAAAGTAAAGATTTTCAAAGCTTTGAACAAGTGAGAATTAAGTTTGCTGAGCATTTTGAAGTAGAACAAGGTCAGTTAAGCCGCTCGGGTGAGTCGGTTAACGGTAGCTTTGTGTTGAAGAGATAGTGAGATTGATGATGAGTAAACTGGTCACGTCTTTTAGGCTTTGGTGGCAAGGCATCAGTGTTCGAGAACAACGTCTAATGATGATCTGTATGGGATTGTTAGTCGTCGGGATTGGGTACTGGGGGATTCTTGAGCCAATACAGCAACGAAGCTTACAAGCGCAAAATAAGATTAACAGTGAACAGCAACTGCTTAACTGGGTGAAAAATAAAGCGGATGAAATTACTCAATTACGAGCACAAAGTGGGTTAGTGACGACATCCGAGCCCCTTAATCAGGTGATTTCTTCTTCGGCGAGTCGGTTTAAAGTGGAACTTATTCGTATCCAGCCGAGAGATGACATGTTTCAAGTTTGGGTACAGCCTATAGAGTTTAATCAGTTAATAGGTTGGATTACCTACCTGAAAGAGCAACAAGGTGTTGATGTTGAACATTTCGATGTAGCACGCACCGATCAGGATGGTATGGTCGATGTCAAGCGTTTGCAGTTTAAGCGAGGTGAATAATGAAGCGTATCATTCTGATTTCGTTGCTTTTGATTGCCACGCTTATCGTGAGCCTGATTGTCCATATGCCAGCTCAATACGTTTTGCAAGCGGTGTCTTTGCCACAAGGTTTGGTGGTGCAGGGGACGCAAGGCTCAGTATGGAAAGGCAGCGCGGAGCGTGTCAGTTGGCAGGGGACTTCTCTGGGCCAAATCAACTGGACAGTCAATGCCGCCCAACTGCTGATGGGTAAAGTTCAAGTGACCACTCGTTTTGGGCAAGGAAGCGAGATAGGACTGAGAGGGCGAGGCGTCGTTGGTTATGGCTTTTCTGGCGCCTATGCCAAAGATGTGATTGCTTCTGTTCCGGCTCAGTTCGCTATTGATCAGCTGTCTTTGCCACTGCCAGTGGATCTTGAAGGCCAACTCGAGGTTTCCATTATCGAACTTGAGCATGCGATGCCGTATTGTCAGAGCGGAACAGGAACCGTGGTTTGGAGTGGTAATAACGCCACAACACCGTTAGCTGCACTGGCGCTCGGCCCTGTTGTGGCGAACATTGATTGCCAAGATAACGTCGTCTCGATTAATGCGAAGCAGGAAAGTGAGCAAGTCAGCGCGGAGTTTGAAGGGCAATTAGACGCAGCAACCCGTGGTCAGCTGACATACAGCGCTAAGGGTTGGTTTAAACCAGAAGCTAATTTTCCGACGAGTTTATCGAGCCAGTTGCAATGGCTGGGTAACCCAGACAGCAAAGGGCATTATTCATTGGATTTCAATGGCCGTTTATAGCGTTTATTTATAGCGTTTATTTATAGCGTTTATTTATAGCGTTTACTTATAGCGTTCAGTTATAGCGATTAATCGTCGAACGAAACAGAAAACAGGAAATGAAAAAAGCGAGCTTAACTAGGCTCGCTTTTTTATGATGCTCAGTCTTTCACTTTCAAAATTTCATCCCAAGGCAGGGATTCATCCCCAAGCACCAAGAAATTCGGGTTTTCAAGCGTTTCTCTTTGGTTGTATGAGAGAGGGGCTAACTGGGTGCTTAAAATGCGCCCGCCCGCTTCTTCGACGATACATTGAGTGGCCGCTGTATCCCATTCGCCCGTTGGACCGATTCTTAAATAACAATCCACGGCACCTTCCGCGACCAAACAAGCTTTTAGCGCGGCTGAGCCGAGTGGCACAAGGTCGTAGTTCCATGCGCTGCTCAGGCGAGCGGTAATGCTGTTGATGTTCTGACGTCGACTGATCGCCATGCCGATGGATTGCTTTTGGCCTTGTTCGTGTTTATGGCTTTCAATTTCAACTTTTTCACACAGATCGGGAATCTTCCAAGCCCCTTTACCTTTATAAGCGTAATACGTCACACCAGAAACTGGCGCGTAAACCACTCCCATGATCGGTTGATTATTGTCGATCAAGGCGATGATGGTTGCGAAGTCTCCACTGCGAGCAATGAACTCTTGCGTGCCGTCGAGTGGGTCTACTAACCAATAGCGGCTCCACTTCTCGCGCTTCTCTAAGCTAATGTCGGCGGCTTCTTCAGAGAGAACAGGGATATCAGGCGTAAGCGCCGATAGTTGATTGACGATGAGCTTATGTGCGGCAATATCCGCGCTTGTGACTGGCGTTTCATCACTTTTAACATAGGCTTCATATTGTTTTGTTTCATAGATGTCGAGGATAAGTTGCCCAGCAGAACGAGCCACTTCAACCACGGAAGGTATCAGGTGAGATAAGTCTTTATCAGTAGACATAATAATTCCTAAGACTTTGTTATTGTTATTTTTCTAAATGCTTTAGAGCAAGTAATAGGGCTGTGATACTGCGGGCTTCACAAAAATCTAAGTGAGTGACCAGCTCTTCAGCTTGAGCTAATGGCCAGCGCACCACTTCTAACGGCTCTGGCTCATCACCTTCTAGTTTCTCTGAGTATAGATCCTGTGCAATAAATAGGGTCATTTGACTAGAAAAATAAGAAGGAGCCAGGACGACCTGTTTCAGCGGAGTTAGCGTGTTTGCACCAAAGCCGATTTCTTCTTTTAACTCTCGGTTCGCGGCGTCAGTTGCCGACTCACCCAGGTCAATCAGCCCTTTTGGAAAGCCAAGCTCATATCGCTCTGTCCCCGCTGCGTATTCGCGTACTAACAGTAAGTCACCTTGTTCGGTCACGGGCACCATCATGACGGCATGACGACCACTGGGCTTCATTCGCTCATAGGTGCGCAAAACACCATTGCTAAAGCGCAAGTCAAGAGACTCGATGGTGAATAGCTTAGATTGAGCAATAGAACGAATAGAGAGAATGGTAGGTGGGCTCAATTTTGTCATAATGCTTATTCCGTTTGTTAGGTATAAAGCGCATACGTGCTGGGTTGACGTTACTATATAAAATGACTCTCCAAGTTCAAAATCTATCCGTTAGAGGTCGATCAAATTATTGAAAATAAGAAAAAGCCGACGTCGTGACATCGGCTTACTGAGCGTATTTAAGGCTTAGTAGTAAGAGTGCTCACCACGGTCATGCTCTGTGGCATCACGCACGGCCGTTAGTTCGCCTTCAAATTGCTGAAGAAGCTCTTTTTCGATGCCTTCTTTTAGCGTGACATCAACCATAGAACAACCATTACAACCGCCGCCAAAGGCAACAATAGCAGCGCCGTCTTCGGTAATTTCAACCAAACTTACGTGACCACCATGCCCAGCAAGCTGAGGGTTAACCTGGGTTTGAATCGCGTATTCAACACGCTCAATCAATGAGGCGTCATCAGCAACCTTGCGCATTTTGGCGTTTGGTGCTTTGAGTGTTAACTGTGAACCCATCTTATCGGTAACGAAATCCACTTCTGCATCTTCTAAAAATGGCAGGCTAAGCTCGTCAATATAAGCTGAGAAATGTTCAAATTTAAGTTCGGTGTCTGTTGCTTCAACCGCTTCTGGCGGGCAGTAAGAGACGCCACACTCTGCATTTTGAGTACCAGGGTTAACAACAAATACGCGAATGTTAGTCCCTTCAGGTTGTTGGCTAAGTAAGCCACCGAAGTGAGTTTGCGCTGTTTCTGTAATAGTAATAGTGTTTGACACGACGAATACCTGAGTAATTTTGTAGGCTATTATAACGCCATTCTACTCCTGATAAATCTAATTTCTAGACCTAAAAACAAAATCTCATCGCTTTATATTGAGTTATCTGTTTCAGGAGTGCGGCAGATACAATAAATATCAATGGTTTCGACGCCAGCATCAAGCAATAATTGACATAAATGATGGATTGTACTGCCTGTCGTGACCACATCGTCAAAAATCGCAATGTGTTTCTGTTGTGGAGAGGCATTCAGACGAAAAGCATTCCTCAGGTTTTGTTGTCGCTGTTTTTTATTGAGACCTTTCTGCTGAGGTGTGCTTTTCACTCGAGAAAAGAGGTTCGGTTCAATCTCTATATCGAGTCGTTTGCCTAGCTGTTTGGCAAGCAGGTCACTTTGATTAAACCCTCGCATTAACTGCCGCTGCCAATGGAGTGGAACGCTCGCTATTAGGTCTGGCGTTGCATCAATACGTTCGCTTAATAGCGCAGCTAATGGTTTGGCATGCCAAAACTGTTGCTGATATTTGAAGCGGTGAACATAACTCGATAAGGGAAGTTTGTAGTCACCTACGCAGTACAGCTTTGACCAAAGAGGAGGATGCGCTAAGCACTGGCCGCATTGGTCGGTTTGAGTGAGCGTCGTAAGCCCACACCGTGAACAGCGTGTGGTTGGCGCAAAGTGTTCCTTGCAGCTATCGCACCAGATACTTTCCCACTCGATATCATTTCTTCCGATCCTTTGACGCGTTGTCTCTTTTCTTTTGGCGTGCTCTCTATCCGATGTTTTTAGAGGCAATGGAGTATGGATGGGCAGTTGGCAAAGGTCACAATAACAGCCGAGATGCATGCGCATGGTTTTTTGTAGCCAATCGGATAACATAAGTGCCAAATTTTGATAAAACATGCCTTCATCATGAGTGTAACCGAGCGGGTGGTGAGACTGTTTTTAGTAGGAGAAAATGCGATCATGGATAAAGCTCTGCACTGGCAAGTGAGCGGTAACGGTGAGGATTTGGTCTTAGTCCACGGTTGGGGGATGAATGGGGCCGTTTGGGATCAAACGGTTCAGGTACTCAGCCAGCACTATCGAGTGCACGTCGTGGATCTTCCGGGTTATGGGCACAGCGCGCACTTGCACGCCGCCACCCTAGAAGAGATTGCACTATGTTTACTGCCACAGGCTCCGAAGCACGCTATTTGGCTTGGTTGGTCTTTAGGGGGCTTAGTCGCTACGCATATGGCTCTGGCTCATAGTGATCGCGTCACCAGGCTCATCACCGTCGCTAGTTCGCCCAAGTTTGCTGCAGAAAGACCTTGGCGCGGAATTCAACCTCAGGTTCTTGATGCTTTCACTGATCAATTAGTGGATGACTTTCAAACCACGATTGAGCGCTTTATGGCACTGCAAGCGATGGGCAGTCCTTCAGCAAGATTGGATGTAAAGCAGCTCAAAAAAGCGGTGTTATCTCGGCCATCCCCGAATCCTGAATCGCTACTGGCGGGTTTGAAGATGTTGGCGAATGAAGATTTTCGACAAGATTTAGCGACTGTTTCGGTGCCGATGCTGAGAATGTACGGTCGCCTCGACGGGTTAGTGCCGATCAAAGTCGCCACTGATGTACAGGCAACCGCTCCGCATACGGAACAATACATTTTTAGTCAGTCATCGCATGCCCCATTTATGACCGAGCTGGAATCCTTCTGTCATCAAATTGTCGCTTTTGGCGGAAAATAATCGTCGGTTAGATAAAAAATTGACATTAATTGCTAAATTTTTGACCAGTTTAGCCGATAAGTTTATTAACCCAATATAGCTAACAATACGAACAGCATTATCGGGTTGGGCGATGCCAAGGAGGTTTCGGCTATGATTGTGTCACCGACTAACGTTAGTGTGCCGCTTATCGCCCCATCGGTTAATGTGCAAACGGAACAAGCAGCGAGAGACAATAGAATTCGTGAGCCTGTTGTACCAACCGCAGAGCTAGTCAAGTCAAACGCAGAGCGTAAGTTAAAGGCTGACGACAAACGGCGAAGGCGATCCTCATGGGATCCGTCAGAGCATCCAGATTACGAGATGGACGCTGATGGCGCTATTGCTGAGCCGCAGACCGAAGAGCCCAAAAGTGTGTTAGAGCATCTTTTTAGGCTATTGGCTTTAGATACTTACAGCAAAAAGCAAGGCAAAGGCTATGCAATGCGGTTTCGGTTACCTAAGCGCATTATTGATGCAGCGATAACTGAGGGACGAATGGAAAAACGGCGAACGGTAATAAAATATCATTATGGTCATGCCGTGGCCCCAAACGTGCCATCTGAGGTTATAGCGGTGTTGTAAACATCAGCACTAAGGTGTTTATCGCTATGAATAAAAATACCCACAATAATGTGGGTATTTTTTTATCTTTCGGCTGTTATCTGTCCGCTTTTTTCTGATTGAACTACTGTTATTGACTCACCGTCAGTTCAGAACCGTCACTTTATTTTTTCGCTTTGGCGAAGGCTGCTGCAAATGCGCCTCCCATTGCGCCAGACGATGTATCATTCCCCTGGTGAGAACGTTGGCCGTTGCGGTCATTACTCTTTCGAACACTATTACTGTGAACGTTTTGTTTTTGCCCAGATGTTCTCTGGGGACGGTTATCTTGCCCCGGCTCGTCACTTAAACGCATGGACAGAGCGATGCGTTTGCGCTGCTCATCCACTTCCATCACTTTGACTTTAACGATATCACCGGCTTTTACTACGTCTCTAGGGTCGGAAATAAAGCGGTCAGTCAGCGCTGAGATGTGCACCAAACCATCTTGATGCACGCCAATATCGACAAACGCACCAAAGTTCGCCACGTTAGAAACTACACCTTCAAGCACCATGCCGATTTCTAGGTCAGAGACTTTTGTTACGCCGTCTGCAAAGCTGGCGGTTTTAAACTCAGGGCGAGGGTCTCGACCCGGTTTATCTAACTCTTTGATAATGTCAGTAATGGTCGGCACACCAAAGCTGTCACCGGTGTAATCTGCCGCTCGCAACTGGCCTAAAAAGTCACTATTACCAATCAAGGCTTTAATCGCGGTGCTATTTTTATCTGAGATCGCTTTCACCACGGGGTAGGCTTCTGGGTGAACCGCTGAGGCATCGAGGGGGTTTTTACCATCCATAATTCGCAAGAATCCGGCACACTGCTCAAAGGCTTTTGGCCCAAGACGAGCCACTTTTTTTAATGTGGTTCGCGCATCAAATCGACCATTGGTATCGCGATAGTCAACAATGTTTTGTGCAATGGTCGTACTTAGCCCGGCAACGCGAGTCAGCAGCGCAGCCGAAGCCGTATTCACATCAACCCCAACCGCATTCACACAGTCTTCGACAACTGCATCAAGGCGCTTCGCCAGCATCGATTGGCTGACATCGTGTTGATATTGGCCCACACCAATCGATTTGGGATCGATTTTTACCAGCTCGGCGAGTGGATCCTGTAAGCGACGTGCGATAGAAACTGCGCCACGGAGCGACACATCCATATTCGGGAATTCATTGGCAGCGAGCTCTGAGGCAGAATAAACCGAGGCTCCCGCTTCACTGACCGTGATTTTTTGCACTTTCAAGTTGCCGCGTTTAATGACATCGGCCACGAAGGTATCGGTCTCACGAGAAGCGGTGCCGTTGCCAATGGCAATCAAGTCCACATGGTACTTTTTAACCAGTTGTTCGACGGTGTGAGCGGATTGGTCATATTGCTTTTGTGGTGGGTGAGGGTAGATGGTGTCAGTGGCGAGTACCTTACCTGTGGCATCCACAATCGCAATTTTCGAGCCGGTACGCAGGCCTGGATCTAAGCCTAAGGTTGCTTTTGGCCCTGCGGGTGCGGCCATTAATAAATCTTTTAAGTTGGTGGCAAACACTTCAATCGCTTCAACTTCTGAGCGTTCTTTTAGCGCACCCATCAGTTCGGTTTCCATGTGCATTGATACTTTAATGCGCCAGGCCCAGCTAATAACTTGTTTACGCCATGCATCGGCAGGTGCACTGCTCAGGCTGATGCCATAGTGATCACTAATGATGCTTTCACAGTAAGACTGTCGGACACCTTCTTCTTGATTAGGATCGGCATTCATAGCCAGAGATAAAAACCCTTCATTACGACCACGAAGCATAGCCAGAGCACGGTGGGAAGGCACTTTACTGAGTCGCTCATTGTGTTCAAAATAGTCTTTAAACTTCTCACCCTGTTGCTCTTTACCCTCAACAACCCGTGACACCAGTTCGGCATTACGGGTCAGGTTTTGGCGAATTTTTTCGAGTAGATTGGCGTCTTCGGCAATGCGCTCCATGATAATAGCACGAGCGCCATCCAGTGCGGCTTTGGTGTCGTTGATGCCATTATCGGGCTTGATGTATTTGGCTGCTTCGGTTTCTGGTTCAGTTTGCGGAGTTGTCCATAAGGTATCGGCGAGTGGTTCCAATCCCGCTTCAATGGCAATTTGCCCTTTGGTGCGACGCTTGGGTTTGTAAGGCAAATAGAGATCTTCTAATCGGGTTTTACTCTCAGCTTGGTTGATCTCTTTTTCTAATTCAGGGGAAAGTTTCCCTTGGTCACTGATCGATTTTAGGATGGTGTCACGTCGATCGTTGAGCTCTCTTAAATAGGACAATCGGCTGTCTAAATTTCGCAATTGAGTATCATCTAGCCCCCCTGTCACCTCTTTTCGATAACGCGCAATAAAAGGAACCGTATTCCCGTCATCAATTAGGGTTACAGCGGCAATAACTTGTTCTGGGCGAACGTTCAATTCGCGGGCAATAGCATGGCAGATAGCTTGGCTCATCGGAGAGTTCTCTTCTGGTCTAAATTTTGATTAATGCACATGCATGGCTTGATACGCATGTCTCAGCACCGCTCGATAGTATTTCAATATTGGGGTATCGAAAGGATTTTCCAATATTTTTGTAATTAAGCTGTCAAAAAATCACAGTAATGAAGGTTTTTTGGTCTATTTTGGTTAAGGTTATGTCATAAAGAGACAGCAACTCGAACTTATCCACTTTCACGAGTTCAAAATTAGCCAAGAATAAACAACGGGCTTTTCTCAGAATTACGGAAATCAACAATGAAAAAAATGTCTTCAGTCTTAGTAATACTCAGCACTTTCTTATTTTCACTGCCGTCTTTGGCTGTTGATATTCCCTTTACTACTCAAAGCCCTGCTTATGATTTAGAGGGTAAAGTCGTTTTAGGTCGTACCGAAAATGTATACCTGAATGATTCACAAACCCTGGCAGGTGTGCCTTTTGTTGGGAAAATCGATACGGGTGCTGATACAACGTCAATGCACGCCGAGAATATTCATGTCTCCAGTGAGCATCCCGAGTACCAAGATCTTAAAGATGATGCCTTGATGGCGGCGTTAGTGAAAGAAGTCGAGAAAGATAAAACGCTCGACTATTTCGATTGGGACGGCAGTACGTTTTCACCGTTTAAAGTAACGGTTACGTTTACTGTGCACCATCCTTACACTGGCGATGCAGTCGTTATTAAAGCGCCTTTAGAACGCGTCAGTGTGATCCGAAGTCGTACCAGCAGCACGCCGTTACTGCGCCCAACCGTCAAAATCCCCATGACTATTGCTGGGCATGAAGTGAAAACCGATGTGAACCTAACCGACCGCAGTAATTTTACGGCTCCTGTTTTGATCGGAAAAACATTTTTGGTTAACCATGCCTGGGTATTTGCGGGTTACGATTATCTGCAAGAACAGCCAAACGCGAAAGTTGTGGGTAAAAAAGAGCAAGTGGCTATCAAGGGTGTTCCTTTGAATGTCAGTTTTTCGCTCGAAAATAGCCACAGTATTTTGCATGCAAAAAATATCGATATCGATAAAAAACGAGATCAAGTGACGTTCGATATCGTAGGCAGTAATGGTGAACAAAAAGAGATGTTGTTACCACTGGTACGTATGCTCAACATAAGTGGTCATCAGCGTCCATTGGTTTATGTACCCGTCCAATTGGACAGCAAAACGACTCAATATTGGCTGGTGTATTTGAAAGACCGCTCAGGCAGTTCTTCTCAACTTCGGGTGGGTACGAGCACCATTAGCGAATCCTTTATGATTGATACCCGTGCTGAGAACCTGCTCGGCAAAGGCGCAAAACGCTTTTTAGATATCGCAAAATCCAAACAGCCTATGGTGGTGTCTCCGCAAGAGCATATTGTGCTCGATGGCTTTAAGCTGGATGCTACACCTTCATTTACTGTCAAAACACCGCTGTTGAAGGTGGTGAGTTTTGAAGTGACAGAGGAAGGCAAAGACGATTATGTGGAGTACTTTCTCACCAACGCTGATGGCGAGCAGCAAAAAGTGAAGAAGAAGATTGAAAAGAATTTACGAGTGGGTGAAACCATCAGGCCTACTGTTCTTGGGCAACTGTTTATTGCAGGTGAAGGGCGAGAGCAAGAGTATGCGATTGATGTGCTCGATAGCGATGAAAAGCGACCTTATTTTATCTTAGGGCAAAAAATGGCAAAGGATGGTGTGTTTGTTAACACTCGTGCCGATCACTTATTGCAAGCGGAGCCTCTTTTCAAAGCTGGCCATATCGAGACGGTCCAAGTCGAAGGAATGACGTTTCCTGCGAAGCTGGACACAGGGGCCGATGTTAGCTCGATGAACGCAGTAAACATCAAACAGTTCAAAAAAGATGGCCATGATATGGTGACATTCACTTACCAAAATAGCCAAGGTGATGAGCAAGAGTTGACTAAACCCGTGATTGATGTGATGCGAATTAAAGCTAAAAAAGGTGAAAAACCAAATATTCGCCCTGTGGTTGAAATGAACGTTAAATTAGGCGAGCTTGAGAAAACAATCAACGTGAACCTTCAAGATCGTTCGCGGTTTGAATACAGCATGATTTTGGGCAAGAACTTTCTAAAGCATGGTGCGGTTGTGAGCAGCGATGAAAATTATTTATTAGGGAAAAGCGCTGGCGATAACGGCTCAAGTGCTAAAAAGTAGTACTCAGTTGTATGAGCTCAGCACTCATTTACCTGGACGATTCGTTTCTTAGATCTGCTGTTTTCTTGGAGCGGTTGTTTTCCTTTCCTAGAGCGTTTGCTTTCTTAAAGCGTTTTTTCTTGCAGTGCTGACGGACTTAACCGATAGGAAAAATCCCTGCCTGAGTGACCAAGCAGGGATTTTTTAGGTTTGATGGTAACGAATAGAATTAACGAACCACTCTTTTTCACCGTCTGGTGTCATCACGTTAAATTCATCGTCGACTTCCTTTTTTAATAAGGCTCGCGCCATTGGTGAATCGATAGAGACATAGTTTTTGACACCGCCATAGATTTCATCTGTCCCAACGATGCGAAACGATTTGGTTTCACCCGCATCATTTTCAATCTCCACCCAGGCGCCAAAGAAAACTTTGCCTTCTTGTTGAGCCGAGTAATCGACCACTTTGACCTGCTCTAGACGCTTTCTTAAATAGCGAACTCGGCGGTCAATTTCGCGTAAACGCTTCTTGTTGTACTGATAGTCAGCGTTCTCTGAGCGGTCTCCGAGACTCGCTGCCCAGGTCACTTTTTTGGTGACTTCCGGTCTGTCTTCACGCCAAAGGAAGTCAAGCTCTTTACTTAATCGGTCATAGCCTTCACGGGTAATTAGGTTTGTTTTCATATTTTTGACGTATGATTATTGAAGATGCTTAATACATTAGCTAAAAAAGTAATAAACGTTAACAATTCTTTGCGCCACATTGCACGCAACAGTGTTACATTTCTAATTGCGACTCCTTTTTGAGTGCAAGCTTATTGATAGGTGGAATCATTACATGCAAGAAAATTTCAAAATTTTAGTGGTTGATGACGATGCTCGTTTACGTGCATTACTTGAGCGATATTTATCGGAGCAAGGTTTTCAAGTCCGCAGTGTTGCCAATAGTGAGCAAATGGACCGCCTATTAACACGCGAAAATTTTCACCTTATGGTATTGGATTTAATGCTACCAGGGGAAGACGGCCTATCGATCTGTCGCCGTCTACGAAACGCAAACAACTCGCTACCCATCCTAATGCTGACGGCAAAGGGCGATGAAGTCGATCGTATCGTGGGTTTGGAAGTGGGTGCCGACGATTATTTACCAAAACCGTTTAACCCGCGTGAGTTACTGGCTCGCATTAAGGCGGTTCTTCGTCGTCAAACGATTGAAGCGCCGGGCGCACCCAGTTCAGAAGAATCTTTGGTTGAGTTTGGTGAATTCCGTTTAAACCTAGGGACGCGAGAAATGTTCCGTGGTGAAGAGCCGATGCCGCTAACTTCGGGTGAATTTGCGGTTCTGAAAGCGCTCGTGACCAACGCTCGTGAGCCAATGTCCCGTGACAAGCTCATGAACATGGCGCGTGGCCGTGAGTATTCCGCCATGGAACGTTCGATTGATGTGCAAATATCTCGCCTGCGTCGTATGTTAGAAATCGATCCAAGTAAGCCGCGTTATATTCAAACGGTATGGGGCCTTGGCTACGTTTTTGTTCCCGATGGAAAAGAAGCTTAACCCTCGTTACTCAACTCGCATTTCCTATACTCGCATTCCCTAGCTTTTAGTGCCGATTGAGGCGTGATTCTTCTAAAAGCTAGGGTGCGTTGCTAGGGATCAGCAAAGGCTCTCATTATGCGCATTCGCAGCTCGTTCACTCAAACCATCGTATTATTTCTTACCTTACTGATTGCTAGCCAAGTTTATTCTTACTATGCCGTGTTTAACTACGCCTTAATGCCGAGTTTGCAGCAGTTCAATAAAATCATTGGTTTCGAAATTCGCTTGATGCTCGATGAGACGAACAGTGAACTGGCAAAATTAGAGATGGATGCACCTTTGCGTCGTCGAGTTTTAGAGCAACTTGGCGTGACGATTCATTCTTCTGATAGCCCCATTTCTGATGAATTTGAACGGGCCATGAGTATCGATTTAATGAGTGAGGATATGACTCAAGAATTGGATACCGAGACAGAAGTTCGAATGTTACTGGTTAACGATAGCTATGTTCTGTGGATGCAAATTGATGCTCTTCCCAATTCACTGATACGAATCCCTCTTTCAGAACTGCAAGAAGATGACTTTAAACCTCTTTTTTATAACAGCTTGATGGTGGCCTTTTTGGTCATAGCGGGGGGCTGGTTGTTCATCCGACTGCAAAACCGCCCTTTAATTGCATTGGAAAAAGCCGCAAAAGGGGTTGGGCTAGGCGATATTCCGCCACCCTTACCAGAAAAAGGCCCTTCCGAAATTCGCTCGGTAACGCGTGCTTTTAATCAGATGTCCAAAGGTATTCAAGCGCTTGAAGAGGACCGTGCTTTATTAATGGCGGGGATAAGCCATGATCTGCGCACGCCGCTGACTCGGATTCGATTAGCCACCGAAATGATGCCGCCACAAGAAAGTTACCTTGCGGAAGGGATCATCAGTGATACGGAAGAGTGTAATGAAATCATTAGCCAGTTTATGGATTATTTGAAGCCCGTTGATCGTCAGACTTTTAGTGCCGTTTATCTGAATGAAATAGCCAATGAGATAGCGTTGGCAGAAACTCATACCGAGATGAACGTCGAGATTGAAACCATACTGGCCGATGACGTTAAGCCCGCGATTGGCAACGCCATCGCTATTAAGCGTGCGATCACCAACTTAGTGGTCAATGCGGTGCGTTATGGGAATGGTTGGGTGCGCATCAGTACCGGTGTGACGGCGGATAATAAATTGGCCTGGGTGTGTGTAGAAGATAACGGATCTGGGATTAAACCCGACCAAGTGACTAAGTTGTTTGAACCGTTTACGCGTGGTGACACCGCGAGAGGCAGTGAAGGGACGGGGCTTGGGTTGGCGATCGTGAAGCGTATCATTAGCCAGCACAACGGCACAGTGGTGGTGAATAATCGCAGTGAGGGTGGGCTAAAAGCTCAGCTAAGTTTCCCGACTAAATAATCCCCAAATAACAAGGCTGATTAAGGGATTAAGCCGCCTTTTTCCTGTGCTATTTCTGATCACTGACTTACTGTGATTGGCGTTATCACATTATGCTTTGGCGTAAATGTCTCGTTCACCCAACCAACGTTCTATGATGGCCGCTGCATTTTGTGGGTAACGGTCATGAATATGACGCGCCATGCGTTGAACCTCTGGAATTAGGCGTTGATCTCGTACTAAATCTGCAATTTTAAAATCAGCAATGCCAGTTTGCTTTGTGCCTAACAGTTCACCAGGCCCACGAATCTCTAAATCTCGCTGGGCAATGACGAATCCATCGTTACTTTCTCTAAGTACCCCTAAACGCTTTTGCGCGGTTTTCGACAGTGGAGCGTGATACAGCAGCACACAGTGGCTGGCGATTTCACCTCGACCCACTCGACCTCTAAGCTGATGCAGTTGAGCCAGCCCAAGGCGCTCTGGGTTTTCAATGATCATTAAACTCGCATTAGGGACATCGACACCCACTTCAATAACCGTGGTTGCGACCAGAAGGTGCAGTTTATTGTCTTTAAAATCCTGCATTACCGCTTGTTTTTCTGCGGGTTTCATTCGGCCATGGACGAGACCGATTTTGACGTCGGGCAGTGTGCGTTGCAGCTCTTCAGCGGTATCGGCGGCGGCTTGCGCTTCTAACACTTCGGACTCATCAATGAGCGTACACACCCAATAAGCCTGTTTGCCTTCATTGAGGCAGGCGTTTCGAACCCGCTCTACGATGTCGTCTCGTTTGGTGTCTGGGATGGCCACGGTTTGAATTGGGGTTCTGCCGGGTGGAAGCTCATCAATGATCGATGTTTCTAAATCGGCATAAGCGGTCATCGCCAGAGTTCTAGGGATAGGTGTGGCTGTCATGATCAACTGATGCGGATACGCACCTTGCTTGGCCCCTTTTTCACGAAGCTCTAAGCGCTGGTGAACCCCAAATCGGTGCTGCTCATCAATAATAACCAGAGTAAGGTTGTGAAATTCAACATGCTCTTGAAAAAGGGCGTGTGTGCCAACCACCATTTGTGCTTCACCAGAGGCAATGCGGCCTAGCTCGGTCTGTTTGGCCTTTCCGGTGAGTTTTCCTGCCAGCCACCCCACCTGAATGCCCATCTTTTCAAACCACGCGGCGAAGTTGATCGCATGTTGCTCGGCGAGTAATTCAGTGGGTGCCATTAATGCCACCTGATACCCGTGTTCTATGGCTCGAACTGCTGCCAGCGCTGCCACTAGGGTTTTACCGGAACCGACATCCCCTTGCACTAAACGCATCATTGGATGACTTAGTGCGAGATCATGCTCGATTTCACTCACCACTCTTGATTGCGCATTGGTTGGGGTAAAGGGAAGCTGTTCGAGCAGCTGTTTCTTGAGTGTACCAACGGCCGGCAGCGCGATAGCATGGTCTTGTTGACCTTTGCTTCGGACAGCGAGCATGGATAAATTTTGCGCCAATAATTCTTCGATGATCAGCCGAAGCTGAGCTGGGTGCTTGCCTTCATCAAATTGCTCTAGATCGATAGTGGGTGGCGGTCGATGAATCGTATGCAGCGCCTGAGCGAGCGTTTGTTGGTGGTCGTAAAGCCCTGCAGGTAACAGTTCTTGTACGGCCGCTTTATCGAGCAACGCCAGTGCTTGATCTGTGATGTTCCTAAGTGTTAATTGTCTTAACCCATCAGTGGTTGGGTAAACAGGTGTTAATGTTTGCTCGGTATCTGGGCTCTGCTCTGGAGATGAAAATTTAAAGTCAGGGTGAATGATCTCAAGGCCCATTCCTCCCCGTTTTATTTCACCGTAAGCGTGAACCCATTTCCCTTCTGAAAAATTGTTTTTAATACCCGCGGTAAAGTTAAAAAATCGTAGAGTAATGGTGCCATTGCCATCACTGATTTTAACGGCGAGCATTTTTCGTTTGCCAAAAATGGTATCGACAGACATTACCTTGCCCTGTACCGCGGCCCATAACCCGGCATGAAGCTTTGCAATCGGGTAAACACGCGTACGATCTTCGTAGCGGTAGGGAAGGTGAAACAGCAAATCTTGAACCGTATTGAGGCCAACTTTTTCCAGCTTTTCTGAGACTTTAGCACCAACACCAGACAGTGAAGTGAGAGGGATAGCGGAAAGAAGTTGGGACATAAAATTCGCTCATAAGGCAGCCGTCGGTGGATAAACCTAGTTAACCATTGGGCTGTGTTTTTGTACAGTCAAAAATGGAAACAAGATGGAAAGAGAAGGCAGGAAATAGGGTGGAAAAGAGGCCCATCTTCGGTTTCTACCCTGTATTGAACCTATTTCCGTCCTATTTTAGGCTTATTATCAGCTTCTTTTCGACTCAGCTTTTATGCTTTTTGCATCTCTTTCCACCAAGCTTCATCGGCCACGATTTGTCCTTCGTGATCCAGAGGTGGGTAAGGCAATTTCTTACGTTTCGCGACTTTCGCAAGTACCGGGTGACCGCGTTCAAATAGCGTACGGTGAATCGATTCTTCGGGAATAGCGCTCTCTTCTCGATCGTACATGCCCGCTTCTTGGCGTTGGCGCTGCGCTTCGTATAAAACAATCGCGCTCGCCACTGACACATTGAGTGATTGCACCATGCCCATCATTGGAATGATGATGTCTTGGTCAGCAAGCTCTAGTGCTTTTTTGGAGGCTCCTACCTTTTCATTGCCAAGAATGATGGCGGTCGGTTTGGTGTAATCAATCTCGCGAAAATCAACCGCGGTATCAGATAGGTTCGTGACTAAAATCTGCATGCCCTGTGCTTTGAATTCGGCGACTGCATCAATAATGTCGTTGTGTGTGTCGACTTCTACCCAGTTTCTTGCGCCTGCTGAGGTGTGGCTGAGTGTACGCATCTGAGCACTAGGCCAAATTGCATGGATTTTGTGAATACCGGTTGCATCAGCGGTACGGATAATCGCCGAAACGTTATTGGGTTTATGGACTTCTTCCAAGCACAAAGTGAGGTCGGTTTGACGAGCTTTGAGGACATCTTGAATGCGTTGGTAGCGTTCTAAATTCATAGGTTTCTAATCTTTTCCATTATGATTTTATTGTGCCGATATTGTAAAAATGCGCCCAATTATGAGCGCATTTTAAAGGCGTAAACAAGCTAGTTTCTCTTGCGTCGAACTCTCAACGCTTGAGGCATCACTCGAATCTTCTTCATGATCCCAGCAAGATGCACACGATCTTTCGTTGTCAGTAGCATGGTGATGGTATATAAGCGACCGTCACGCTCTTCCGTTGAAATTCCGTGAATATTCGAGCCCGTTTTAGAGATAACATTGGTCAATTCTGCTAGAGCCCCTTGGCTATTTTGCATATCGATCGTTAACTCGGTAATGAACTCTTGCTCGTAATCTTCGGTCCATTCAACGCCCATGTACTTATCGGGTTCTTTTTGGTACCCGCGAACATTCGGACACGTTTCGCGGTGGACCACAAGGCCACGACCTGGAGAGACGTGCGCTATGATGTGATCATCAGGGATTGGGTGACAACATTTCGCGAACGTCAGTAGGATTCCTTCAGCCCCTCGAATTGGCAGTTTCTTCTTAGGCTTTCCATCTTTGGTGATCACTTCGGTTAATTCATCGCTATCGCCTAGCAAGCGTCGAGCGATGACGATACTCATGAGTTCACCAAGACCAATAGCGGCCAATAAATCTTCCAATGTCGGGATTTTTAGGTCACTCAGCACTTGTTGAATATTGTCTTCACTGACATCGGAAATCGACTGATCACCGAGTGCGTGATTAAGCAGACGACGACCCAGTGTGACCGATTCTTCACGACGCATGGTTTTCAGTACTTGACGAATCTTAGTGCGGGCTCGAGAAGTCACCACATAGTTAAGCCAGGCTGCATTTGGGCGCGCGCCAGGTGCACTGATGATTTCGATGGTTTGCCCGTTCTTTAGCGATTTGCTCAGTGGGTATGGGTTTCTATCGACACGAGCACCGACACACATATTGCCCACATCGGTATGCACCGCGTACGCAAAGTCGACAGCGGTTGCCCCTGCGGGCAGTTCAACGATGCGACCTTTTGGTGTGAAGACGTAAATTTCATCTGGGAACAGATCAGATTTCACGTTTTCAATGAACTCAAAAGAGTTACCGGCACTTTGCTGAAGTTCGAGTAGGCTTTGCATCCAGCGCTGAGCTTTCACTTGCGCTGTTGTGCCAGTGCGATCACTGTCATTTTTATATGACCAGTGCGCAGCGACACCTTTGTCGGCCATTTGGTCCATGTCTTCAGTGCGAATCTGTACTTCAACTGGAACACCGTGAGGGCCAATCATTGAGGTATGTAAAGATTGATAACCATTGGCTTTTGGAACCGCAATGTAATCTTTCATGCGACCAGGGCGAGGCTTATACAAACTGTGAACTTGACCAAGAACGCGGTAACAGGTGTCTACACTGTCGATGACCACACGGAACGCATAGATATCCATAATGGTATGGAATCGCTGATCTTTGGTTTTCATCTTGTTGTAGATGGAATAAAGGTTTTTCTCGCGTCCGAACACTCGAGCTTTGAGCCCGAAATCTTCTAGGCGGCCTTCAATCTCACTGTGAATGCGCTGAATCATCTCTTTTCGGTTGCCACGCGCGGCTTTGACCACTTCTCGAAGGACTCGATAGCGATTAGGGTAGAGCGCTTCAAAACCCAGCTCTTCTAGCTCTGTTTTGATATTGTGGATACCGAGGCGATGCGCCAAAGGAGAGTATATTTCAAGAGTCTCACGAGCGATGCGACGTTTTTTATCAGGGCGCAATGCACCTAATGTACGCATGTTGTGAGTACGGTCAGCAAGCTTGATTAAAATAACGCGGATGTCTTGCACCATTGCAAGGACCATCTTACGGAAGTTTTCAGCTTGAGCTTCTTTGCGATCTCGAAATTTAAGCTTATCCAGCTTAGACACACCATCAACGAGTTCTGCAACTGTATTGCCAAACTGCGCTTCTAAATCTTCTTTTGTGACATCACAGTCTTCAATGACATCGTGAAGGAGAGCAGCTTGTAGAGTTTCAATATCCAGGCGCATTTCAGCTAAGATACGAGACACAGCAACAGGGTGGATGATGTATGGTTCACCGCTTGAGCGGGTTTGCCCTTCATGGGCGTCTCTTGCTACCACATAAGATTGACGCAGAGCCTCAATTTGAGGCTCTGTTAGGTATTCTTGGGCAACGTCTTTGAGGCTATCAAATAGATACAAATTATAGGCCCGGCAGGTTGTTTAATGGTAATAAGCAACTTACTTTACTTTGCAAAGAAATGTACAAAGAAATCACTAGCAAGCCAGTTCTTCGTGGACAAGTTCTTTGCGGACAAGCTAGCGAGTGTGAGCGATGCTACTGACTGCTGCGAGTTCTGCTGCTTCTTGCTCTTGTTGCTCTTGGCGCTCACGTGCGTCTAGAACATCTTTAGTAATAAGCCCTTCTTCGATTTCGCGTAGAGCGATAACCGTTGGCTTATCATTCTCTTCTGGCACTAATGAATCTTTACCGCCAGTCTGCATTTGACGAGCGCGGCGTGCCGAAATAAGAACTAGGTCGAAACGATTACCTACTTTTTCAACAGCATCTTGAACAGTTACGCGTGCCATGAGGACTCCAATTAGTTAACTTAAATTTTTAATGACGAGAAAGTATACAAGCTTATATCAATACTTTCTAGCGATTAAATAGATTTGATCCTAAAGGATCTTGTGTAATAAAGGCGCTAAGAGTGAGTGTGAATTCTCAGAGCCGCTATATTCATTTCGCGTATTTTGGCTAGTCAGGTCGATTATTCAGCCAAAAGTGCGTCAAGCATGCCTTTATACTTGGCTGCTTGTTTATCTTGTTTCAATCTTTCGGCGCGAATAATGGCTTTAAAGTCCATCAGAGCGGCATCGAAGTCATCATTAATGATCACGTAGTCGTATTCATTGTAGTGAGAGATCTCTGCTTTTGCTTCTGCCATGCGTTTGGCAATCACAGCATCGCTGTCTTGACCGCGAGCATTTAAGCGACGTTCAAGCTCGCCATTTGAAGGCGGTAGAATGAAAACGCTGCGAGCCAGTGGCATTTTTTCGCGTATTTGACGAGCGCCTTGCCAGTCAATATCAAGAAAGACATCAATGCCTTTTTCTAAATTTTCTTCAATCCAAACCTGAGAAGTGCCGTAGTAATTACCAAATACTTCTGCGTATTCTAAAAACTGGCCTTTACCGATCAGGTCTTCAAAGTGTTCTTTCTGTACGAAATGGTAGTGAACGCCATCTTGTTCACCCGGACGCATGCCGCGAGTCGTATGAGAAACCGATACTTTCATAGCATAGGTTGGATTGGTTTCTAGCATCGCTGAGATCAAGCTAGATTTTCCTGCGCCGCTAGGTGCAGATACGATATATAGAGTACCTTTGCCCATTTGTACTGTTCCACGTTTGGTTGAATGGAAGTCGAAAGTGCTTCGTCTTCAATTAAAGATAGCACTGACCCAAATTATCGTCACCAAGGGGATAAATCATTGGTCGATTTATCGAGTAAATTGGTGGTTTTTTAGGCCAGAAAAATGGAGGCGAAGAGTAGCATGTTTTACGTGTTTTGGACAAGAGAATGGTCTGGGCAATCACATCACTCTTTATTGGTTGGTATGAGTGAGAAATGCGGATTCGTAAAGAGTAAAAAAGGCAGGATAATGAATATTTTGGCAATCGTTTGCTTGTTTATCAAGCGTTTGATTTATTGTGTAATTTTTATTCTTAATTCATGTCGAAAATCATTGAATTATTCACCGGAGCGATTAAAATTCGCGCCAAAGTTTTATCGCACTGTATATGTTTAGTGATTTGGTCTAAACGTTTCTACTACTGAGCCTAACTCGGTTGCTACAGTCATTTTTGGTTGTGTCGCTGTTAAACGGACCTTCATATTCAGCGTGATAATCCCACCGAATTTTTAAATTAACTGAATAGGGTTCCGTTGTGAGCATCGATACTAGTATTAAGGATAGAGCGTCTGATTCTTTTCTTGAGTCAACCTTCAAAATTACCGAAAGAAAATCCACCATTGGCACAGAGCTGTATGCCGGCTTTATTACTTTTTTGGCCATGAGTTACATCCTCGCGGTTAACCCAGCGATTCTAGGTGATATTCCTGGTATGGATCGTGGTGCCATCTTTACCGCTACCGCACTGGCGGCTGCGCTTGCAACGCTGGTGATGGGCGTATTTGGTAATTACCCTGTGATGCTTGCACCAGGGATGAGTATGAACGGCTTTTTTAAAGGGCTATTGTTCAGTGGCTCTGTCGCTTTGGTTTGGCATGAAGCGTTGTTTGGTATTTTCTTATCAGGTGTGCTCTATCTAATTCTTTCAATGACGAACTTGCGCAAAGCCATGATTGAGTCGATTCCCGAAGATCTTAAGTTGGCGATTACCGTTTCTCTCGGCCTATTTATCGCTTTTCTAGGCTTAAAGAACGCAGGCATCATTGTGTCGAATCCGTTTGTTCTTGTCGGTATGGGAGATATTACTAATCCACAAGTGTTGATCGCGTTCATCAGTATTTTTATCGCTTTGGGCTGTATGGTTCGTGATATTAAACTGGCGACGTTCATTTCGTTTGTTTCAGCGATCGTTTTAACTATTCTTGCTGATATTTTCTTGGGCACCAATCACGCGCCGATCCCAGATCAGTTTGTCACTATGCCACCAAGTATGGAAGGCAGTTTTGGTGCGATCTTTAACTTCTCAGGATTTACCGCAGAGAAGATGTTTGATCTGCTTTTCATCGTGATCATCTTCTTGATTGTCGATTTCTTTGATGGGCTAAGTACGATTGTTGGTGTTGGTCGTGATGCGGGTATTATCGATAAAGATGGCAAGGTACCGAATGCACGCTCAGCATTGGTTGCTGATGCAGGCGGAACCGTGATTGGTTCAGTATTAGGTACGACGTCTATTACCGCATTCTCTGAATCGGGTATTGCTTCTTCACAAGGGGCGAAAACTGGCTTGGCTGCGGTGATGGTTGCCGGTTTATTCTTAATCTCGCTATTCTTATATCCGCTGTTCTCTATCTTCTCTGCTGCGATGGTGGCACCCGCGATGGTGGTGGTTGGTATCTACATGATTGGTCGCCTAGGTCAAATTAACTGGGAAAAGAAAGAGTCACGCATTGCTGCCTTCTTTACCATCATGTTTACAGTATTAAGTTTCTCTCCTGCAAACGGCATGGCGATGGGCTTTATCAGTTATGCATTTACGATGGTGGTTGCGGGTAAAGGCAAGCAAGTCCACCCAGTGATTTACGCGCTGTGTGTGTTGTTCATGACTTACTTGGTTCTATTATAAATTAAGTGATTAACTGTCCAGTAAAAATAAAAAAACCAGAGCAAAAAATGGCTCTGGTTTTTTTTATCTCAAAATAATTAATTCTATTCAATATTTTGGATCTGCTCACGCATCTGTTCGATAAGCACTTTTAGCTCAACACCTGATGCAGTGATGTCGGTGCTGATAGATTTAGACGCTAGCGTATTGGATTCGCGGTTGAACTCTTGCATCATGAAGTCTAGTTTACGACCACAAGCGCCACCTTTCTTCATCACAGCATTGGCTTCTTTCACGTGTGAATCTAAGCGATCCAGCTCTTCGGCTACATCGGATTTTTGTGCAAGCAAGATAAGCTCTTGTTCGACGCGAGAGCCATCGAGTTCAATGTTCGCTTCTTCAAACTTCTTCAATAGACGCTCACGTTGCCATTCTAAAATTTCAGGCATGCGCGCGCGTACTTTCACCACTTCTTCTGTAATAGCCGCCAAACGTTGGTCGATCAGTGCTTTCATGTTGGCACCTTCGCTTGCACGCGCCTCGATGAACTCTTTAATTGCTTCATCAAATCCAACCAAAAGGTCTTTGTTGATGCTGTTCATGTCTTGCTCTGGTGTTTCCATAACACCCGGCCAGTTCATGATTTGAAATGGGTTCAAACGGCTCTCTTCGCCAGTTAACGACATCACTTGATTTGCCGCATTGATCACTTGCTTAGCTAAATCTTGATTGATGGTTAAATCGCCTTTAGCGGCAGGGTTTGCTTCAAAACGCAGATTACACTCTACTTTTCCGCGCGCTAAACGCTTACGAAAACGCTCACGAAGCACTGGCTCTAAACCGCGAAACTGCTCTGGCATGCGGAAATAAGTTTCTAAGTAACGCTGGTTTACCGAGCGGATTTCCCAAACAGCGGTACCCCATTCGCCTTTCACTTCTTTACGTGCGTAGGCTGTCATACTATAAATCATCGAATTTTCCTGTCTCAATATTAGGTGAAAATTAACCGCGCAATAGTAGCAGATTTTTCTATCTAGTTTGTTTCCCCTACCGACTTTTCTTCGATCTTCTTGCCTTCCTCTTTCACCCCCCTCTTACTACCCTTTCTTTTCCTTCTTTCATATTTCCTATATAATCTTGCCCCAATTCACTCCGTCTCATCCAAATAAAGGTATATGCCCTATGCGTCCAAACGATCGCGCAGCGGACCAAGTTCGCCCAATTAAAATTACTCGTAATTACACCGCATATGCAGAAGGTTCTGTGTTGGTTGAGTTCGGTAATACGAAAGTTTTGTGTAACGCAACGATTGAAGAGAACGTTCCTCGTTGGTTGAAAGGTCAAGGTAAAGGTTGGGTAACGGCAGAATACGGTATGTTGCCACGCGCGACTCACACGCGTACTCGTCGTGAAGCGGCAAGTGGTAAGCAAGGTGGTCGTACGATGGAAATCCAACGTTTGATCGCTCGTAGCCTTCGTGCTGTGGTTGATTTAAAGGCGATGGGTGAAATCATGATCACGGTTGATTGTGATGTTATTCAAGCGGATGGCGGTACTCGTACTGCTTCTATCTCTGGGGCCAGTGTGGCTATGGCTGATGCATTTCAGTCGCTTATTGCGAGCGGTAAGCTGAAAAAGAACCCAATGAAAGGGCATGTATCAGCGGTCTCGGTAGGTATTCTGGGTAAAGACATTCTATGTGACCTTGAATACGTTGAAGATTCAAAAGCCGATACCGATATGAATGTCGTGATGACGGAAGACGGTAAGATGATCGAAGTTCAAGGCACCGCAGAAGGCGAACCGTTCAGCCATGAAGAGCTGATGGCGCTATTGGAGTCGGCGAGCAAAGGCATTCGAGAAATTGTCGCCGCACAGAAAGCCGCTTTAGCCGATACGCAGGCGGACTAGTTATTTCAATAGCTTCTATTTTATAGAGGCTATTTTTTTGCCTTTTCATAAGAGCAGTGGAGTATTCATTGCAATGAAAGAGGCGGTAAGAGAGACATTGTTTAAACCGTTATTTGAAAGATGAGAGAGAAACATGAAAGCATATCAACGTGAATTTATTGAGTTTGCCCTAGAGAAAGAAGTATTAAAATTTGGTGAGTTTACTTTAAAGTCAGGCCGCACAAGCCCTTACTTCTTCAATGCTGGATTGTTTAATACTGGGCGCGATTTGGCGCGTCTTGGTCGCTTCTATGCCGCGGCACTGGCCGATTCTGGTATTGAATTTGATGTACTATTTGGCCCCGCTTACAAAGGCATCCCAATTGCCACCACAACGGCGGTTGCGTTGGCGGATCATCATGATATCGATACACCATACTGTTTTAACCGTAAAGAAGCGAAAAACCACGGTGAAGGTGGCAACCTGGTGGGTAGTGATTTAGCGGGTCGTATTATGTTGGTGGATGATGTGATCACAGCCGGTACGGCGATTCGTGAATCGATGGAAATCATTCAAGCGAATGGCGCAGACTTAGCGGGTGTGTTGGTAGCCATAGACCGTCAAGAAAAAGGCAAAGGTGAGTTGTCTGCGATTCAAGAAGTTGAGCGCGATTTTGGCTGTGCGATTATTTCCATTGTTAGCCTAACGGATCTGGTTACCTTCCTTGAAGAGAAAGGCACAGATGCAGCTAATCTAGAAGCGGTAAAAGCGTATCGCGCGCAGTACGGCATTTAAAAGTTAGACTATAAAAGAATGAAAAAAGAGGCGAGAACAAAGAATGTTCTCGCCTCTTTTTACGTACAGAGATCGGAATGTCAGCTTGTCTTAAACCGTCTATTTGTATCGAATCCCTTTCTCTACGCTTTCATCTTCCATGGTCTTATAACGTTTATGCAGCCACATCCATTGCTCTGGCGCTCGTAAGATGATCTCTTCAACGTATTTGTTCATATAAGCGGCCGCTGATTTTTCATCTTTTTGTGGGTAATGTTCTTCAACCGACTTATTTGCCAAAATCTCGTATTGTCCATCTTCATTTCTAAAACCAGAACCGACCACAATGGCGCACTTACTGGTATACGCGAAAAGACTGGTTCCAGTAGTTGTACAAGCATCTTGAACCGCAAAGAAAGGAACAAACGCCGATTTGTTGCGCCCGTAGTCATGGTCAGGAAGGTAGAACAACCGCCCACCATTGCGCAGTACTCGAATCATACTTTTGACGTCTTTACGGTCTATCGCCCCATTACCATTTTGGGTCCGGCCACGGTACTGAATAAAATTGTAGGCTGGGTTGTTGTGTGGTCGATACGCACCAGAGCCAGGAAGACCTATCACAGCAAAGGCTCGACAAGTGATCTCAAGATTGAGTGCGTGAACACAGCAAAGCAGGACACCTTTCCCATCTTTTTCATGTTGTTTTAGCGCTTCTGTGTCTTTATCGGTAATCAGTGTTTTAAAGCGCCATGTGGGCCAAAACCAGGCAATACCCGTTTCAATCAGCGCTAAACCGGTATTCTTAAAGTTTTCTTTGACCAGCGATTGGATTTCTTGCGGTGATTTGTCTGGGAAAGCGAGCTCGAGGTTTCGTGTGGCAACATGAACCCGCTTCTTGCCAAACCGCATCGCAACAAGCCCCATTGAGTGACCAAAACGAAGCAGCAGTCGATAAGGCAGCAGGTGGACAATCAAGGCCAATAATCCAAACCCTAGCCATACGGCCCAATACTTAGGGTGCAATAGCGCCATTGAAAAAGTGGGTTTGTCGTAGGTTCTTCTATTCATAGTGATGACTTCATCAAGTGGTTATTGAATTTGTGCACTTAATAATGCCCAATATTCTTCAAAGTTCGCGGTGGGTTGATATTTAAAATCAGAACGAACGAAACGATTGAGACTGCCTTCAACTTGCCCAAGCAGTTGTGCCGCCAGTATCGCTTCATCAACCGGGAAAGATTTCCCTTCGCGTAGCTTACGTTCACGCAGAATTTGACGCAGAGATAACTCAATGCGCTCATACAGCTGATTGATTCTATCGCGTAGACGTTCGTTCTCAAACATGAGTGCATGACCCGACAGAATACGGGTTAAACCAGGGTTTCGTTCTGAAAAGGCCAAAATGAGTTGGATCACCAATCGAATGCGGTTCAGGGTGTCTTTTTCTTCATCTAAGATTCGGTTGATGCGCGACATCAGCGATTCTTCAATAAACTCAATCAATCCTTCAAACATTCGGGCTTTACTTGGGAAGTGACGATAAAGCGCCGCTTCTGACACTCCGACTTGCTTAGCAAGTTTGGCGGTCGTGATTCGAGATGCTCCGTCTGTAGACTCAAGCATTTGTGCTAATGCTTGCAGTATTTCTTCACGACGATTGGATTTTCTTGTGCCGGCCATGACCCTTTCCTTTTGATGACAACTTGAGAAATAGAACGTAACGAACATTCATTGCTGGTGGACTGCTTAGTGTAACCAACAGTGAATGGAGTTCGTAGTGTTTCAATAAAAACGCAGTGGTTAAAAGTAAAAAAAGTGATATTAGAGGCTTTTCTCGATCAGCATCATAATCGATTCAGCGAGCTGTTTCTTGGATGCCAATGGAAGTGAATGCTCACCTTGTTTGTCAAATACGGTAATGGCATTGTCGTTACTATTGAAGCCTTGGCCTAAAATCGACACATCGTTAGCGCAGATCATATCCAGATTTTTGTTCACGAGTTTTCCGCGAGCGTATTTTTCGACGTCTTGAGTTTCAGCCGCAAAGCCAACGGTAAATGGTCGGTTTTGAGTAAGGGCTGCGACAGAGGCAACGATATCTGGATTTTTCACCATCGAGATGGTCATCGTATCGTTGTCTGTGGTTTTTTTGATCTTTTGATCGGCAATGATCTCAGGGCGATAATCCGCTACGGCTGCGCAGCTGATAAATACATCGTGAGTGGGGGCGTTTTTCATCACCGAATCATACATCTGCTGCGCGCTTTTTACCTGAACGACAGAAGCCGATACTGGCTTGGTAAGCGAAACAGGCCCACTAACCAAAGTCACGTCTGCACCTAAATTTATTGCCGCTTGCGCAAGTGCATAGCCCATTTTTCCAGAGCTATGGTTGGAAATATACCGGACGGGATCGATAGCTTCGCGAGTCGGGCCCGCTGAAATCAATACGGATTTTCCTGTTAACGGCTGAGCGTGAGGTTTAAAAAATTGTTCACATCGCTCAACAAGCTGCATTGGCTCTAACATTCTGCCAAGGCCAACGTCACCACACGCTTGTTCGCCAGAGCCTGGTCCCCAAATGTTGAGGCCGCGCTTTGTTAAGGTCGCGATGTTTTCTTGTGTCGCGATATTTTGGTACATCTGCTGGTTCATAGCAGGAGATACTGCAATCGGTGAATCCGTAGCAAGTACTAACGTACTGAGAAGATCATTTCCCATGCCCGCTGAAATTCGAGCGATAAGATCAGCAGTAGCAGGCGCAAGTAAGATAAGGTCAGCCCATTTCGCCAGCTCGATATGGCCCATAGAGGCTTCAGCCGCAGGATCAAATAAGCTTTCTGATACGGTGTTACCCGAGACCGCTTGCATCGTTAAAGGTGTGATGAACTCTTTGGCTGCGCTGGTCATTACCACTCTAACTTGTGCTCCGCGCTCAACAAGGCGGCGAGTGAGTTCTGCGCATTTATACGCGGCAATACCGCCACTGATGCCCAATAGAATCTTTTTTCCTGCTAGGGTTTGCATGATGTTTTCCTTCGAAAATTCTGCCGCTAAGATAACATGGAGCTCTATTTTGTGACTAGTCCTGTTCTTGCGCAATAATGAACATCACAGTTGCATGGTTGTCATCGTTCACTCTCAACGATCATCGCTAGACAAGATAAATAGCGGCGCGGCTTTTATTGTATCGACATCCATTATTTTAATTTAAGTTTTAATATAGATAGAAGTGAATGTCGTTATGAGTATTAAAGTATTACCCGCAGAATCGATGCCAAGAGAAAAGCTATTAGCCAACGGGCCGGGTTCATTAACCGATGCTGAGCTGTTGGCCATTTTTCTAAGAACGGGAACCAAAGGGATGAATGTTCTCGAACTGTCTGACGTATTACTCAAAGAGATGGGATCACTGCGAGGGCTATTTTCAGCCTCCAAAGATCAGTTTTGTCATCACAAAGGGTTGGGGGAAGCCAAATTCGTTCAACTTCAAGCAGTATTAGAGATGACACAGCGCTATTTAGCCGAAACGTTAAAACGTGGCGATGCGCTCAGTAGCCCTCAGCAAACCAAGCTTTATTTGTCGAGCGTATTGAGAGATCGCCAGCGAGAAGCCTTTCATGTGCTCTTTTTAGATAATCAAAACAGAGTAATAAAAGATGAAATCTTGTTTGAAGGGACCATTGATGCGGCGTCGGTCTACCCCAGAGAGGTCGTAAAGCGAGCATTAGAGCACAATTCCGCTGCATTAATCCTTGCCCATAATCACCCTTCAGGCGTTGCTGAACCTAGCCAGGCGGATAGGCGGATCACGAGAAAACTGACGGATGCACTGTCTTTAGTCGACATCAGAGTCCTCGACCATTTTGTGGTTGGTGACGGCGAAGTGGTCTCCTTTGCCGAACGTGGTTGGATTTGAATCACATTTTGGCTTGTTAGTTGATAAAAATCTGCTATCATTCCCGCCACATTTTAGAACCTTAAATCAGCCTCGATTACTCAATAAGCTGCGATGTTCAAAAAAAGATCACGAAATCCGGTAAAAAGGATCTGTTCGGGTCTTGAGCAATGCACGTCAAGTTAGTATAATGCGCGACCTTTGATAGCCTTGAATGGATTTTCCATTTTGGTTTTTACCTCTAAATTCATCTTTGATGGAGAGGTTCGGCCACCAAGGTTGATATCGAGCTGAAACGATTTGGAGAGACATTCATGTCCCGAGTATGTCAAGTAACTGGTAAGCGTCCAGTAGCGGGTAACAACCGTTCACACGCACGCAATGCTACCAAGCGTCGTTTTCTGCCGAACCTACAAACTCACCGTTTTTGGGTAGAGAGCGAAAAACGTTTTGTTAAACTACGTCTAACTGCTAAAGGCATGCGTATTATCGATAAGAAAGGCATTGATGCTGTACTTGTTGATGTCCGTGCACGTGGCGAAAACGTTTAAGAGGAATTGAACAATGGCTAAAGGCATTCGTGAGAAAATCCGTCTAGTATCATCTGCTGGAACAGGTCACTTCTACACAACTGACAAGAACAAACGTAACATGCCAGGCAAATTTGAGATCAAAAAGTTTGATCCAGTAGTTCGCCAACACGTTATGTACAAAGAAGCTAAAATCAAGTAATTGATATTAACGCTTTAAAGCTTCTTGTTTAGAGAAGATTGCATAAAACCCAGCTTTCGAGCTGGGTTTTTAGTTTCTACAACCATTCATTTTTTACCCACCGCAACCATTAACGTCTTACTTTTCTTCTTTTCCTCCTTTTTCGCCTTCTTTTAACCCCATCTTCCGTCCTCTTTTCATCTTATCTTCATCCTATTGCCATCCTTTTTCCTTTTTCCACCCTCAATCCCTTATACTCGTTAGATAAACGAATGTATTTATAGGGAATGAACATGCGAGTCTCACCAGCCCGTCGCAAGCGTTGGAACAATCTATTGATGCTGGCCATTGTGTGTTTTATCGGTGTGCTGTACCTTCCGACGATCATCAAAACGTACTTAATTGAGCCGCCACACAGCCCATATCCTTATTTATTAAATCCAGATGCAGAGCTTCAGTCTCTCCACTTCAGCCAGTGGTCTTTAGAAAAAAATCAAGGCCGGTGGCGAGTTAGCGTGCCTAGTGATGTTGCGCCAGAAGAGTTAGCGGATAGATGGCAAGCGCTTGTTGGAACGGAAGTCGATGACAAAACACGCCAAGCGTTGAATCCGACCTTGATCAATCCACAGACCATAGAAGTTTGGTATGCGGATCAAGAAGAGCCACAAAGGATCACTTACTATCAGACGCCTCAATTCTGGTTATTAAAAAATTGGGAAGAAAAGTGGATTGCGCTTTCTGTTGAAGTGAATTACCTAATTCCTAGCTCTTAAGTCACCATTATCATCTATTTTCAAGGAGTTGTAGCTCATGCCTGAGTTGCCTGAAGTCGAAGTGAGCCGAATGGGAATCAGCCCACACCTTATCGGTCAAACCATCCATTCATTGACTTTTCGAACACCTAAGTTGCGTTGGGATATCCCACAAGAGTTAAAAAAAATGGAAGGGGAAGTGATTCGAACCATATCTCGAAGAGCAAAATACCTGATCATTGAAACCGACGCTGGTAGCGCTATTGTTCATTTGGGGATGTCAGGATCATTGAGAGTGTTAGATGCCGACTTCGAAGCAGCAAAGCATGACCATGTTGATCTTAAACTCACTAATGGAAAAATTTTACGTTATAACGATCCGCGTCGCTTCGGCTGTTGGTTATGGATTGAAAAAGGTGAGTCTCACTCAGTATTAGCGAACATTGGCCCAGAGCCGTTAACCGATGAATTCAATGCTGAATACATGTTTACCAAAGCAAAAGGCAAGCGAGTGACCGTTAAGCAATTCATCATGGATAACAAAAATGTGGTTGGAGTGGGGAATATTTATGCCTGTGAATCGTTGTTTTCTGCCAAATTACACCCGACTCGGCAAGCGGGTAAAATTCTAAAAAAAGAATGGGGCGTGCTGGTGCCCGAAATCAAACAGGTACTATCCAAAGCCATCGAACAAGGTGGAACAACGTTAAAAGACTTTGCCCAAGCCGATGGTAAGCCGGGGTATTTTGCTCAAGAACTGCAAGTGTATGGCAGGGCAGGAAAGAAATGCCCAATTTGCAGCACTTTGGTTGAAGAGCAAAAAATTGGGCAACGTAATACGTTTTTTTGTGGTGTGTGCCAGCGCTAAAGCAAGGCTACTGTTTTAGCGTTTAGCGTTTAGCGTTTAGCTTTTAGCCTTTCCACCATTTGGTGGGTTTGTACTCGTTTCCTAAAACGGCTAAGTGATAGAAGTTAGTCTTAAGGTTAAGCGTCATATTTTTAACCTTATTGATAATTTTCATCACTGCGACGAAGTAGTTTTTCTTACCTGATCGTTTCCGGTTGCCGATGATAGAAGGTTTGTTTCCTCCCCACAGCCCTGATTGACAAACACCAAAGATGGGCTGTTTATGAATCCAAGCATTACGTAAGAACACATCAACAGGGTAATCAAAAGTTTGGCTGTGTTCTATAAATGCTTTGGCACACTTAGGTGAGATAGCGTAGGCCGTCATGCATTGTGGGATTTTTAGGTATTTAACTAATCGCTGTTCACCATAAGTACGAACTTGATAGAACATATCGTGATTATCGGCATTTTCAATTCGAATATAGCCGCATTTGTCGATATGCTCTTCGGCTATCTGTAACGTATTCTGAAACATTGCAGCATCAATATCGAAATCATCCTCAAAAATAATAATAGGCTCGTTAAGCTCTACACACTTCTGCCACATAAGGAAGTGGCTGGCATAGCATCCAAATTCGCCAATGGCTGCTGGGCGGCCCATGTTGTATAAGAATTCTTTATCTCTGTTACGGTTTAGCAGAGGGTGGGTATCTACTCGTGCATCAACACCGATGAATAATTCAACCTCGAGCTGCGCTTTAGTGAGTACTTTTTTTGTGGTGGCTTGGCGATCTTCGCAGCCGTTTAGGGTTATGCAGTAATTCTTCATAAATTTAGTATATGTTGTCGGGGTTAGCATTTAGGGGGCCCACATTTTTGTGGGATATCTACATTGCAGAGATTACAGTAATTTTAATCAGAGTGTTAGTTTGCTAGACTGTGGAACAAATCATTCAATTATTATCTAGTTGTCATTTCATGCTCAAATCCTTATCTAGACATTTATTGCATCTTCCTTTGTTATGGCTTGCAGCTGGTATTATTTGGTTTCCTCAAGGTAATAAACCTATGGTTGCTATTGTATTGATCGTTGTTTTGTTTTATGTGTTCGGTCATGGACTTTCAGATATAAAACGAAATTTTCAGAGCAGTTACTGGTTGGGGGGGATTCTTATTTCTGCTCTTTTTGTGACCATATCTTATAAAACCTATGGAGCAAGCACTCAGGAGCTTAGAGGTTTATTGATCGCCCTTGTCTATTTGAGTGTGCTACCCAATAATTTTTTGAGTTGGAAAAACGCTCAAACACTACTTTGTGTTGCTGCAATGGCTTCGTTTATATTATCGATTTGGTATTTTTTGATTGTCCCTACGGATAGAATACATTGGCCTACAAACCCTGTCCCTTTAGCAGCACATCAAGGTCTTGTATCTTTATTATCCCTAGGGCTGCTTCTTACTTCGTTTGATGGAAAGAAACCGTGGGTGTTAAGTTTCTCTATGCTATTGTCTGGATTTTCTATGTTACCAACTCAGTCTCGAGGAGTGATTGTTGGAGTCGCCGCAGTTTACTTTTTAGCTTGCATCCTATTAATACTACAGAAAAAAATCTCTTATAAAAATATTGTTTTTTCTTTAGTTCTGATGCTTATTTGTGGTGCTTTAGTTAAAGATGTATTAATGGATAGAGTTAATGATACTTTTGAGGAGGTTGAGAGTATAAAGAGTGGTAATCTGGACACATCGATTGGTTGGCGGCTACAGATGTATCAAGCTGGTATAGATCTATTTGTACAAAAACCTATTTTGGGACATGGGGAGATATCAAGTGAGTATGCTGAAGAAAATGCCCCTGGTTATACCACCTCTGCTTATGGATATATGGCAGGACATTTGCATAATAACTACATTGATAAGTTAGCAAAATCCGGATTTGTTGGTTTTTCTCTTTTGTTGTTTATCCTATTTTATCCCTTGTATCTTGGAGTTTTTAAATATAAAAATGGTTTTTGGCTGTTAGCTCTTCCTTCATTGCACTTTATTATATTTAGTATGGTCGATAGCCCATTCAGAAATGGTGATACAGCCGTGTTGTATTTAATCGTTATCGGGCTGGTTATTCACAGTTTATCGAGTGTAAATCAAGATAAAAGGCTTGAGCCATGAAGATCTTGTTTTATGTAAAGCATTTGCTTTTATTACTTTCTCCAAGGTGTGTATTTAGTTATAAGAAACACCAATTAGAAAAGGTTTATTTATCCAAAGACAAGTACATAGCGAAACGTGTTGAGTATTGTGCCGCGTATACTGAAAAAAATTGGATTGAGTCGCTTCCTACCAATATCAAAGGATACAAACGTAAAGGCTTCACCTCGTACTATTTTGATCTCAAAGAGTTTCTCTATTATTTTCCAAAACACTTACGATTTAATTACTACTTTGGCGATGAAACCCACATAGAGCCTGTCCCTACCTTGTTCAAAGCTCGTCCAATAGAAGGTGACAATAGAAACTCCGTCCTTTTCAAGCTAGACAAACGACGTCACTTTCGTTTTGTAAAAGATAAACTCAAGTATTCAGATAAAAAAAATATGGCTGTTTTTCGTGGAGCAGTCACGCAACCTCACCGATTCCGCTTCATGCAGGAAATGTTCGAACACCCTTTAGTGGATGCAGGACAATCTAATTCTAGTTATAAGAATCCAGAATGGCAGAAGCCGTTTATGTCGGTTGACGAACAACTTCAATATAAGTTTCTGATCTGTTTAGAAGGCAACGATGTTGCGTCAAATTTAAAATGGGCGATGTCGTCTAACTCTGTCGTTATTACGCCTAAAATGAAGTACGAGACTTGGTTTATGGAAGGCACACTAAAAGCGGGTGTTCACTATATTGAAGTAAAAGGTGATTGGTCAGATTTTGATGAAAAGATTCAATATTATCTAGATCATCCAGAAGAAGCTGAGAAGATCATTAAGAACGCTCATGACTATGTCGCGCCATTTAAAGATGAAAAATTAGAGCAACTTATTTGCATTAAGACGCTTGAGCGTTACTTCGAATTATCCGGTCAATACGTTAATGAAAACCAGCATGATAATAACCAGAACAGTTAGAACCCGAACCGCAAGAACCAGAACCGTAAGAAATAGAAGACTATGAAAATACTGGTAATAGGCCCGTCATGGGTAGGGGACATGGTGATGTCTCAAGGCTTATACATTGAACTAAAAAAACAATATCCTGACGCCCTCATTGACGTATTGGCTCCGGCCTGGTGTAAGCCAATACTAGAGCGAATGGCAGAGGTTAATCAAGCCCTTGAAATGCCATTGGGTCATGGTCAGTTTGATCTGAAAACTCGATATTCGTTAGGTAAGTCATTAAAAAATTCAAAATATGACATGGCCTATACACTGCCTAATTCCGCGAAATCTGCGCTCATTCCCTGGTTTGCTCGAATACCTAAGCGAGTTGGCTGGAAAGGTGAAATGCGTTATGGGCTTCTTAATGATATTCGCACCAACAAAAAATCGTTCCAATACATGCTTGAGCGATATGTGGCATTAGCGCATACGAAAGAAACAATGACGGGCAGTGGTTGCTTGGGTGAGCTATCAGGTTTGCCGTTTCCGAAGTTAGAAGTCATAGAGCAAACGCAATCAGCAGCAATGGAAGAATTCGGTTTAAATTTGGATCGCCCCGTTCTTGGTTTGTGCCCTGGCGCTGAATTTGGCCCGGCCAAACGTTGGCCCGATAATCACTTTGCGGCAGTTGCTGAAAAGATGATTGAGCTCGGCTATCAAGTGTGGTTATTTGGCTCAACTAAAGATCGAGAAGTGACAACCCAAATTATTGAGAAAGTGCAATCTGATGGGCAACAACAATGTTTTAATCTCGCTGGCAGCACAAGCTTGATTCAGGCCGTCGATCTGGTTGGTGCCTGTCGTACCGTTGTCAGTAATGACTCTGGTTTGATGCATGTTGCCGCAGCGGTTGGCTGTAACGTGGTTGCCGTCTATGGCTCGAGTTCTCCGAAATACACACCACCGCTAACCGAGAAGTTGTCTATTCTGAATACTGACATTGACTGTCGCCCTTGCTTTGAACGAGTTTGCCCTAAACAGCATCTAAAGTGCTTAACGGAGCTTATGCCTGAGAAAGTCATTACTGCGATTCAGCAGTTCGACATCATTAAACAAGAGCACATTTAAAAGGCGAGAAGAATGACAACGATGGTTCGTTGGTGTTACACCATACTGCTCAGTCTCATTAGCCCCATTTTACTGTGGGGTTTGTATCGTCCGAAAACCAACAAACCACCCTTTGGTCGACGCTGGAAAGAGCATTTCGGCTTTACTCCCAAAATTGACGACAGAAAATCAGGTGTTATCTGGATTCATGCCGTATCAGTCGGTGAAGTTCTGGCTAGTAAGAAGTTAGTGGATAAGTTGGTAGAGCAAAACCCAGAAAAACGAATACTGGTGACAACAACAACCAGTACTGGCGCTGAGCAGGTTGAAAAGATGGGTAATGACATCATACACCGCTATATGCCGATTGATTTTAACTGGTGTGTTCGAGGTTTTCTTAATGCTATTCAGCCAGAAAAAATGCTCATCATTGAAACGGAATTATGGCCAAATACGCTTCATACTGTTGCCATTAATACTATTCCTATTACCTTGATCAACGGTCGACTTTCTGAGAAATCTCTCGCTAATTATCGTAAGTTAAAAGCGCTAATCCACCCTGCGCTTTCCAATCTCAATTTAATATTAACGGTTCACTCTGATGATAAACATCGCTTTGAGTCGTTAGGCGTATCGAGCGAAAAAATCATTGTCACAGGGTCAATCAAGTACGATGTAACTTTAGATAAAAGCATTGAGCTTCAGGGGGGTGTTTTAAAGAGCTCTTTTGTTGGCGATAGAAAAATACTGGTCGCTGCGAGCACTCATTCGGGGGAAGATGAACAAATCCTTCAAGCGTTTCAGCAAGCCCAAAAGGAACTGCCGGAGCTATTATTGGTGATCGTTCCACGCCACCCGGAACGTTTTAATATGGTTGCCGAGTTAGTTAAAAACCAAGGTTTTCAGTTGGCTCGCAGAAGCGACTCTTTAGATCGTATTGAAGAGTTTGTGGATGTTTACTTAGGCGACACCATGGGGGAACTGATGATTATGTTATCGGCAGGTGATCTTGTTTTCATGGGGGGAAGTCTCATTGGGAAAAAAGTGGGCGGACATAATTTCATCGAACCAGCACTGCTTAAAAAATACTGTTTAACAGGGCCTAGCTATTTCAATTTTTCCGATCTCGCTAATCAGCTTATCGAGTCTAATGCACTTTCAGTCGTTTCTGATGTGCACGACCTTGCGTTACAAATAGTCAGCGCCTTATCTAAACCGGAAGCGTTAGTTGAAAAAGGACAATGGGGCTATGGTATAGTTAAGCGAAATCAAGGTGCTTTACATAAAACACTCGAGTTAGTAAGTACTTCCCCAAACATTGAGAAATGGTCATGATCAAAACTTTTGTTATTCATGTCAGTAAAGGCTATGAAGAACGCAGAAAGCACATCGACAAACATCTTCCGGAAAGAGGCATAACGGATTATGAGTATATGCTGCGCGGCGATATTGATGATTTGAGTGATGAGATTCGTAATGAGTTTTTTGATGATTCACTAAGGTTGCCTGAGAAATCATGTTTCTATAAGCACTACTTGGTGATGAAAAAGGTCATTGAAGAACAGATACCACAGGTATTGGTGCTTGAAGATGATGCTCTTTTGGTAAAGGGCTTTGATAGTCAACTCAAGCGCATATTGAAAGAAATGGAAGGCAAAACAAACTACTTAGTTAATATTGAAGATGCTGCGAGCTCGGTACCATATTCTTACAGAGAAAAAGATCAGTTAACTTACTCATGTAAGACCAATAAGTTAACGGGTGGTTTGGTTTATGATATATCTTTCGCAAAAAAACTCGTGTCTTATATCGAGTCATCTCCTGTATGTGCGCCTATTGACGGCTTTATTGGAAATGAAAATGATAGATTGGGCTATTCAATTCATTGGTGTCAGCCGCCTCTTGTTTCTCAAGGAAGCAAGAATGGTATGTTTGCCAGTGAATTGAATGGCGCAAAATCTGGGCTGTACATACGATTAAGAAGTGCGATTAAAGACTTTTATAGACGTGATATTCGAAGTCATCTCAGTAAAAAACACAAAGCGCTCTTTCAGAACATTAATAAGCACTAAAATTATGGCATCAAACTTAGCTCGGACACACCTAACCTTTGTAGTTTACGGAAACGATAAAACTTATTATCAAGGTGCAAGATTTTGTATTTTATCCTTTTTAGCTAATTGGCATGAAAAGATTGGTGGATGCCCTGAAGTTTCTGTTTTGGCTGAAGAACCTGAACATTTCGTCAATATGCCAATCAAAGTGTTTGCGATATCTCCAACTCAAAAAGCAGAGTGGAGCCTCAATAATGCTTATCATTTTAGAATAAAAAATCGTGGCTTAAAGTATCTTTGTGAGCGTTTAAATATTGGGGCAGAAGATAAGCTGCTGTTTTTAGATACAGACACATACTTTACCCAAGCCACCAATGTGTACTTTGACTCAATCTCCAATGAGAATGCGCTGTTGTTTTGCTCGGAAGTGAATATAAATACCCTTCCAGAGGTTAATGAATATGCCGCTATAAGAGATAGGGATATTAAACTTGCTGATGGTAGCATTTATCGCACAGACTCAGACTCAGTCATGTGGGCATCTGCAGTAATTGGAATGACTGGAGCTCGCATATCAGCTTTCGATCATGCCGATATGTTGATTCAAGGCTTACGCAAGGAAGGGTGTTTAGCTCATACTCTAGAGCAATTTGCGTTATCTGAAGCTCTTTCTAGGCAAGTTTCGATTACGCCTGCAAAAGAGTGGGTGAACCACTACTCAACAAGTGGAAGAAAAGACTGGGCTAGAATCGTTTTAGAACGTTTTTTTGAAGAACACGGCAACAAGCCTTTTGAAGAACAAGTACGCCTAGCAAAAGATGTCAGCTTTAAGCGCCCGCTTGCTGAGGTGATTCGGGGTCATATCTACAAGAAGAAAAAGAAATTTCGCAAACTGTTTGGCCTCAAAGAAGAGTAAGATTTGCCTGCATTAGTTTCACTCTTCTTTTAAGGCAATCAAGAGTAATCGAGGGTACTTTCACCGTATCCTTTTTTTATTTCTGAAAAGTCAAAGCTGGCAGCACGAATGTGTCCTAGTCGAGCTTCTTTCTCGAATGAGCGTTGAAGACGATCTAAATTGCTCGCTTTCCAACTACCGCAACTTTGTGTTCGGCACTTATCAAAATCAATAATCCAAACTTTTTTGTCTTTATCGATCAGAATATTGTGAATGTTAAGGTCCGTATGATTAACGTTAACATCGTGCATTTTTCGAATTTGACGACCTATATTTCTCAAGTCACTGTTTGATAACTTCTCATTCGAGAGTATTTTTACCAAATCTTCAGCGTGAGGGAGTTTTTGAACTAAGATATCGGCCTTGTAGGTTAGCCCATTCTTTGAGACTTTTGCTGCGACTGGAGCTGGAACGTTGACATTATTTTCAGTCAGTAGTTTGAGCAGCATCACCTCTTGAAAAGCTCTCGACGTTTTTAACCCTGTAAACCAGTAACTATCACGAACCAGTTTTCCAAACAAACCACCGCGATGATAGTGTCTAAGCGCAAAGTCAGCTTTCTCTCCTTTCACAAACCATGTTGTCCCTCTACCTTGAGCGCTGCCAAGTATCGCTTGATTCTCTTTCCAGTAATCAATAGAAAAAGCAGATTCAACATCTTCTGTGAGCATTAAAGGATCATACCAGTACGTTGTATTGCTGATTTGTTTTGTTGTGAACATGAATCACTGTCTCGTATTGGTGGGTTTATGGCATACTAGGTAAAACAGTATATCAAACGCCTAATAGATTGATGAACGATTCATATAGTTACCAGAAAATATTAGTTATTGCTACTCACTGTATCGGTGACAGTTTGTTGATCTCAACGTTTACTCGAAGCTTACGCAATGCATTTCCGAGCGCCAAAATTGATGTTCTAGTCAATGCTAGAGGTGAAATGGTTTTTGGAACCAACCCTGATATCGATTCTTTGGTCGAAATCCCCCCAAGTGCGTCACTGAAAGACTATTACCGCATTCTTAAAAAATATGGGCGATATGATTTGGTTGTAAATGAAATGCTCAATGATAGGACGGCGATATACAGCTTTATTTTTGGTAAGCAGAGACTTGGAGCGATTGATGAGTCACTTTCAGGGACTTGGCTTAAGAAGCTTGTTTATAATCAACATATTACAGAACAACATCGTTTCGAGCATAAAATGAGCCGAGCCGCTCGTATGCTTGAAATCATCGGTGTTGAATGCATTCCAAGGCTTGTCTCTCCGGAAAAGTTTCTTCCTGATGTGATTCAAAAAAAGCTGCCAAAGCGTTATATCGTTGTACATGCCCCATCTTCCAATGAGATTAAACAATGGCCCATTGCTTATTGGGTTACGACGATCAAGAGCCTGCTTGCATCTGGCTACAACGTTGTGCTCTCCGGCGCTAAATTGGAGCGAGATGAAGCGGTTGTAAATCAAATACTCGATCAAATACCAGAGTCACATCAACTGGTGAGTGTGTTGGGGCAGCTTACATTGGCACAAACCTCTGCACTGCTGAAGCAAAGTGATGGCTTTCTTGGGCCGGATAGTGGACCTGGACACATGGCATCGGGCTACTCTATCCCTATTGTCTCTATCATTAGCGTTGCTCCTGCAAGTATGTGGTCACCTTGGCCGTATGAACAGCCCATTGATGTGAAAAATAACCTATATAAAAACGGCATTGCGTCTCAAAGAGTGGCAAATATTCGACTTTTGCAATCAGAACGCAGCTGTGTCCCTTGTTATAAGAACCATTGTAAGATCAGCGATGACTTATATTCACCATGCCTAAAAGATATTACGCCAGAGCAGGTTATTACCGCCGTTATGGAAATGATGCCGTTGGATTCAGTACATGAAGAGTAATTTATCAGCACCCAAATCCATCTGCATTCTTCGCCTCTCAGCCATTGGCGACGTATGCCATGCACTTTCTGTTGTACAGCGTATTCAAACCACGTATCCAGAATGCAAAATCACTTGGATTATGGGGGAAATAGAATCTCAGCTACTGGGTGATCTGCCGGGTATTCAGGTGGTGGTGTTTGATAAAAAGCAGGGCTTAAAAGGGATGCGGGAAGTATGGAAAACCCTAAGCCAAACCCAATTCGATTACTTACTGCACATGCAGGTGGCGTTAAGAGCAAGCGTATTAACGCTCGGCATTAAAGCGAAAATAAAATTGGGTTTTAGCTGGAATCGAGCCAAAGAAGGCCAATGGTTATTTACCAATAGAAAACTACCGAGAACCAATGCCTCGCATGTTCTGGATAATTTCTCTCAATTTGCTCAGTTTTTAGGATGCCCTCAGCAGGTACCAAGCTGGAACCTTCCTCTTTCATTGGCAGATCAACAATTGGCAAACGAGCTTTCAGATCAGGCATACATTGTTATTAGCCCTGCCGCCAGTAAAGATGAACGTAACTGGCTGGTTGAACGCTACGCCGCTGTTGCTGACCATGCGTATCACTTAGGCTTGCAGGTTGTACTTTGTGGTGCTCCAACAGGTCGTGAACGCTTACTGGCGAGTAACATTGCAAAAAGTATGTCATCTCCAAGTATTAACTTGGTTGGTAAAACGTCACTGAAACAGTTGACGGCAGTCATCGCTAAAGCCAGCGCAGTCATTGCACCTGATTCCGGCCCTGCTCATATTGCAACGACTCAAGGCACCCCTGTTGTTGGGCTATACGCTCACAGTAATCCTCGTCGAACTGGGCCGTATAACAGTTTGGATCACGTCGTTTCAGTTTATGATGACGTCGCCGCTGAGCAACACGGTCAATCCGTTGATACCTTACCTTGGGGAACGAGGGTCAAGGGGAGCGATTTAATGCAGCGTATTGAAGTGCATGATGTGATTGAAAAGCTAGAACAAGTACTTGTGCTGAACAATAAAAAACAATAAGGAATACCATGCAAATAGCCATATACCCAGGTACGTTTGATCCGGTTACTAACGGTCATTACGATTTAATCAAACGCGCTGCGAGTATGTTTGAGCGGCTTGTTATTGGTGTTGCAGAGAGCCCAAGTAAAGCCACGCTGTTCAGTTTAGACGAGCGAGTGGCTTTGCTTAGAGAAACCTGCCGTGAACTGCCTAATGTGTCTGTAGAAGGATTCAGTGGTTTACTCGTCGATTTCGCCACTGATCAAAAAGCCTCTATTTTAGTTAGAGGCTTGAGAACCACCATGGATTTCGAGTATGAGTTTGGTCTAACCACCATGTATCGAAGATTAAAGCCCGAGCTAGAGAGTCTATTTCTAACGCCGGCGGAAGAGTTTGCGTTTTTATCATCGACTCTAGTGCGTGAAGTGGCGATTCATGGCGGAAAGATTCAGCAGTTTGTTCCTGAGTGTGTTCACCAGGCTGTTGTTGCTAAAGTTAACTCAGCAGAGCGTTAAGTCATGATGAACATTCTAGTTTATACAAGAGCGACATTACCGGTTGTTAACTATGGTGGAACCGAACGAGTCATTTGGGATTTAATTTACGCTTTGCACCTTGTAGGGCATAGGGTGACGTTATTGGCAGGAAAAGGTACCCAATGTGACTGGGCAAGAGTCATTGAATATCAACCTAATGTGCCGCTGCAACAACAGCTTCCACATGATATCGATGTTGTGCATTTTCATTCTGATCTTGAGCCAATTTCCCTCCCTTATATTTTGACTCAGCATGGGAATTCAGACGGCCCCATAGATCCGAATACCGCGTTTGTGTCATCGCAACATGCAAAAAACCATGGTGCGCAGGCTTATGTTTACAATGGACTCAATTGGGACAATTACCTAAAGCCTGATCTTAAGGCTAAACGCGAACGTTTTCATTTTCTTGGCAAAGCAGCGTGGCGAGTAAAAAATGTTCAAGGTGCCATTGGTATCACCAAGAAAGCAGGCGAACAGCTTGATGTATTGGGCGGTCATCGATTAAACCTAAAAATGGGTTTTAGATTGACATTGGATCAGCATGTGCGTTTTTTGGGTATGGTTGATGACACAACGAAGTCAGAGGTGATGACGAAATCGAAAGGGCTGGTATTTCCGGTTACATGGCATGAGCCTTTCGGTTTAGCGATCACCGAGAGCTTATATTTCGGTTGCCCAGTGTTTGGAACGCCCTACGGCTCGCTACCTGAGTTAGTTACTAATGAAGTTGGTTTTTTGTCTCATGTTGAATCTGACTTGGTTGAAGCGGTTTCTAATTCTGAGCAATTTAACGCGAAGCGATGTCATGAATATGCCCGCGATGTTTTTAATGCCAATGAAATGGCTATAGCGTATGTTGCAAAATACCAGCAGGTGATTGATGGGAAGTTGCTTAATTCAGCTCTAGGTTCGATTATTACTGATTTTAAATGTTTACCTTATGATCGTTCAGGTCACTTTAAATGAAAAAAATAGTATTTCTTGGTTATAAGCAAGATTATGAAAAACTAGAACTAGAAGCCCTTGGGTGCGATATAGACAAGTCCCATGTTCAGCTTTCTAAGTGGCAAATCAGATTGATTTCAAATCTCTTTTTCTTTAATAAGAAACTATACCATCGAGTATATGGAGTGCTAATAAGGCAGCGTATTTCTAAACTGGGTGATATTGAATCAGTTTTTGTTACTGACTCGTTAAGGGACATTAGAGCTGCAGCTTCTTTAGAATGTCAGAAGGTGCTCACTTTTAGAAATATATTCAATGGCGAATTTCTAAGTGAGCTTGAAGGCTTCGATGTTTATACTTTCGATAAAAATGATGCAAAAAAATATGCCTTCAAGACATTTAAAGTCCCACTTCCAAGTCTCAACTTGTTAGATAAGTACCGAGATACGAATGATTTTGATATTAGCTTTGTAGGGCTTGATAAAGGCAGGAAAGGGTTAATAAATGAAATTGATAAATCTTTACCTGAACAAAGGTGTAATTTCATAGTATTTGATCATAAAGGGAAATTATCTTACGAAGGCTACTTACAGCAGTTACTTAATGCTAAATCTGTTCTTGAGATATCAATAGATGGTCAAAGTGCTAACACGATGAGGTTTATTGAAGCACTTTATTGCGGTAAGAAGGTGATTACCAATAATAAAAAGCTAAAGAAGCATGAATTCTACAATAGTAATAACGTTCTAATATTTGATGATTTAGCTGATCTTAAGCGCAATATCAGCGCCTTTCTAACTACTCCATTTGATAACTCTATATTGAGCTATATTGAATTGCTAAGAGTTGATAATGTATATCGTAATATTCTAGATGACTTACAAAAAATCAAGTAATAATTGCCAGCCATCGCTGGCATTCCATCGTTAATAACCTACATATGGGTCATTACCATCTCGGCGAGTTTTGAGTAACTTTAAAATCCACATATATTGTTCAGGCTTTGGGTTTACAAAGCCTTCAACGACTTCATTCATCACTCGCGCATCGATGTGTTCATCGCCGGATAGGTCTTCAAGTGGCGACTTTATCTCAATCTCATATTTGCCTGTCTCGATATTATAACTTGCAAACGTAGGGACGATTTTGGCGCGGCTCACTTTAGCTAGCTTTCCTAATCCCGGTAATGTCGCTTTTTCTGTTGCAAAGAAATCAACAAATACGCTTTGCTCTGGTCCATGATCTTGATCGGGTAAGTAATAACCGAGATAACCCTCTTTGACCGATTTGATAAACGGTTTAATCCCACCGCTACGATCGTAGACTCTGCCACCGTATTGCACTCTTTGTTTGTGCATTAACCAATCGGTAAATAGGTTCTTTTGGCTGTTGGCCATAGCAGAAACTGGCTGTCCTCTTGAGGCGAGTAATATGGCTGGGATATCAATACACCATGAATGGGGTACCAGCAAAATAGCGCTTTGATTGTTTTTTTGAAGTTCTTGCAGGTATTCAAGCCCAATAATGGAAGAGTTTCGTTCTAACCACTTTTTACTACGCAAACTGATTGCAGGAAAACCGAGCAGAAATGTCCCCGCAGTGATAAGGCACTTTTCTAAAATCGCTTCTCGCTCTTGTTCTGACTTTTCAGGGAAACAGAGGGCTAGATTGATACGGGCTTTTTGTACTGAGCCGCGTTGCTTTTTACACATCTTGCGCGCGATAAAGCGAGCGATTGAAACTCGAACAGAGTTAGGTAAAAGAGTCAAAGGCAACCCGAATGTTAGCCCTAACCAAGTTCCCCAGTGTTTAGGAGCTAAAAAATCCCTTTTAAAGGTAGGGTTGTATGCTTTAGGGTCGTAATCATTACGTGTATTAGCCACAGTGAAACCTTTAGCCTGATAAGTAGTATTTAAGAAAATGAAAAGAAAATAAAAAAGCCAAGCGTTAAGATAAACCCTTGGCCTTAATACAGCAAATGGAAGTGTTAGCTATTTACTAGCTTCATATACTCCGCAACGCCTTCAGCGACGGTTTTGAATGTGTGATCGCACCCTGCTGCACGAAGCTTGGTTAAATCTGCTTGAGTAAACTCTTGGTAAGCACCTTTAAGGTGCTCTGGGAATGGAATGGTTTCCACTTCACCTTTACCATGATGCTTAATCACCGCTTTCGCCACTTCCTGGAATGATTCTGCATTACCGGTACCTAGATTGAAAATACCAGAAGTACCGTTTTGCATAAACCAAAGATTGACTGCTGCAACATCGCCAACATAAACAAAATCACGCTGGAACGTTTCGCTGCCCGCAAACAGTTTCGGGTTTTCACCCGAATGCATCTGATTGTTTAGGTGGAAAGCCACTGATGCCATTGAACCTTTGTGTTGTTCACGGGGGCCGTAAACGTTGAAGTAACGAAAGCCAGTGATTTGAGAAAGCGATTCACCATGTGCTTCAGCATCTTGCCACAAGCGACGAACATAGTTGTCGAACTGCTGTTTAGAATAGCCATATACATTGAGAGCACCTTCATACTGTTTCTCTTCAATGAAAGTATCGGTTTCACCGTAAGTGGCAGCAGAAGATGCGTATAGGAATGGAATCTCACGCTCTAAACAGTAGTGAAGAAGCTCTTTAGAATACTCGTAGTTATTGAGCATCATGTACTTACCATTCCACTCGGTGGTAGCAGAGCAAGCCCCTTCATGGAAAATGGCTTCAATAGGGCCAAAGTTTTCACCCGACATAATCTGAACTAAGAAATCATCGCGATCCATGTAGTCAGTGATATCGAGATCGACGAGGTTTTGGAACTTCTTACCATTCTTAAGATTATCGACAACTAAGATGTCATTAATACCTTGTTCGTTAAGTGATTTGACAATGTTGCTGCCAATCATACCTGCGCCGCCTGTTACAATGATCATTATAAATGCCTTTAGATGATAATTTTCTTAAGTATACCACCTCTATTTTTCACTTTCTCTATGTTCCTTGTTACTGGGAATTCAGTTAAACTTAAAAATAGAAAAAAAATTTGAATAATTCGCCTTTAGGAGCATGACCTAAGGGCGGTAGCGTACAATTTAGCAGGGATCAAAAATGAAAATTTTAATTACTGGCGGAGCAGGTTTTATAGGATCTGCTGTAGTTAGGCATATAATTCGAAATACAAACGACCAAGTTATTAACGTTGATAGCCTAACTTATGCGGGAAACTTAGAATCTTTATTAGACGTTGCAGATGACGAATGCTATGCATTCGAAAAGGTTGATATTTGTAATCGTTCAGAGCTTGACCGTGTTTTTGCGGAGCATAAGCCTGATGCGGTCATGCATCTAGCTGCCGAGTCTCATGTGGACCGTTCTATCACTGGGCCCGCAGCATTTATTGAAACAAATATAGTTGGAACATATACGTTACTAGAAGCAACGCGAGAGTACTGGAATACGCTTAAAGAGCGTGAAAAATCCGAATTCCGCTTTCACCATATTTCTACTGATGAAGTGTATGGTGACCTTCCACATCCAGATGAAGTCCCCGAAGGTACAGAGCTGCCATTGTTTTTGGAAACCACATCTTATGAGCCATCAAGTCCATACTCAGCGTCAAAAGCATCCAGCGACCACCTTGTTCGAGCGTGGCTGCGCACTTACGGCCTGCCAACTATCGTAACTAACTGCTCAAATAACTACGGTCCATATCACTTCCCAGAAAAACTGATCCCACTTGTGATTCTAAACGCCTTAGAAGGAAAAGACCTTCCTATTTACGGTAAAGGTGACCAAATCCGTGACTGGTTATTTGTCGAAGATCATGCGAGAGCACTTTATACAGTAGTAACTGAGGGTAAAGTGGGTGAGACCTACAATATTGGTGGTCACAACGAGAAGAAAAACCTCGAAGTCGTGAGTACAATTTGCGACATTTTAGATGCGTTAGTGCCGAAAAAGTCAGCGTATGCTGAGCAAATTACCTATGTTCAAGACCGTCCTGGTCATGATCGCCGCTATGCGATTGACTCCTCGAAAATGCAACGTGAATTAGGTTGGACACCTGAGGAGACGTTTGAAACAGGTCTTCGAAAAACCGTGCAATGGTACCTAGATAACTCTGCATGGTGTCAAAATGTGCAAGATGGTAGTTACCAACGTGAGCGTTTAGGTGTAGAAACAACGAAATCAAAGGTGAAGAAATAATGAAAGGTATAGTTTTAGCTGGTGGTTCTGGCACTCGTTTATACCCATTGACTCGTGGCGTATCAAAACAACTTTTGCCTATCTATGATAAGCCCATGGTTTTTTACCCAATTTCAACTTTGATGCTGGCAGGCATCAAAGATATCTTGATTATCACCACTCCAGAAGACAATGCCGGTTTTCAGCGCTTACTTGGTGATGGTTCTGATTTTGGTATTCATCTGGAGTACGCGATTCAACCAAGCCCGGATGGTTTAGCACAAGCTTTCATCATTGGTGAAGACTTCATTGGTGATGACTCTGTTTGCTTAGTACTCGGTGATAATATCTTCTATGGGCAATCATTTAGTGACACTTTAAAAAATGCTGCCAACCGTGAAAGTGGTGCGACTGTTTTTGGTTACCAAGTAAAAGACCCAGAGCGTTTTGGTGTCGTTGAATTTGATGAAAATATGAAGGCGGTTTCTGTTGAAGAGAAGCCAGAAGCACCAAAATCTAATTATGCAGTAACGGGCTTATATTTTTACGATAACCGAGTGGTTGAAATGGCGAAGCAAGTTAAGCCATCTCACCGTGGTGAGCTAGAAATCACTACGCTTAACGAGATGTACCTAAATGATGGTTCTTTGAGTGTCGAGCTATTAGGTCGTGGCTTTGCTTGGTTAGATACTGGTACACACGAAAGTCTTCATGAGGCATCCTCTTTTGTTCAAACAATTGAACATGTACAAGGTTTAAAAGTGGCTTGCTTAGAAGAAATTTCGTGGCGTAACGGTTGGTTGAATGATGAACAAGTTCTTAGGCTGGCTAAGCCAATGATGAAAAATGAATATGGTCAGTATTTAACACGCCTAGTTAAGGAAGCTCAAAAGAAGGCTGGTGCTTAATGCGTGTATTAATTACTGGTTGTCACGGTCAAGTAGGCTCTTGTCTTGCTGAGCAGTTAGCTAGCAATGAAGATACAGCAGTATTAGCGCTTGATAGAGAGCACCTTGATATTACGAGTCAAGATGCTGTTAATGCGGTTGTTGGTGAATTTCTACCAACCATCATTATTAATGCAGCGGCACATACTGCAGTGGATAAAGCTGAAAAGGAAGTAGAACTTTCTTATGCGATTAACCGAGACGGTCCTAAATATCTAGCACAAGCCGCGCAAAGTGTTGGTGCGGCTATTTTGCATATCTCGACGGATTATGTTTTTGACGGCAATAAAGTAGGCGAATATTCAGAAACGGATGCTACAAACCCTCAGGGTGTTTACGGTGAAAGTAAACTAGCAGGTGAAGTTGCCGTCGCTGAAGAATGCGATCAACACATAATTCTTCGTACCGCATGGGTGTTTGGTGAGAATGGCAATAACTTCGTCAAGACCATGTTGCGCTTAGCTAATACTCATGATTCTCTTAATGTTGTGGGTGATCAATTTGGTGGGCCGACTTATGCAGGTGATATTGCGAGTACATTAATTCAAATTGCAGAATGCATAACCCGAGGTGATACAGTTGAGTACGGTGTTTACCACTATTCGGGTTTGCCACATGTGAGTTGGTTTGACTTTGCTAATACCATTTTTGATATTGCCGTTGAGCAAGGAGCTCTTGAAAGTAAGCCGGGCTTAACGAGTATTACCACTGACCAGTACCCAACACCAGCTAAACGCCCAAGCAATTCTCGATTAAGTACTGAAAAAATCACTCTAGGTTTCCCGGTTGAAGCGAGCGATTGGAAAGCTGCTTTGAATAATATTCGAGCGCATATAGGATAAGAAAATGAAAGTAATTGATACTCGTATACCAGATGTGAAAATTATAGAGCCAAGAGTATTTGGTGATGAGCGTGGTTTCTTTATGGAAACCTGGAACCAAAAGCAATTTGAAGAGTTAGTGACGGGAAAGTCGACTCAATTTGTGCAAGATAACCATTCTAAGTCGAAGAAAGGTATTTTGCGTGGTTTGCATTACCAAGCAGAAAATACTCAAGGCAAATTAGTACGAGTAGTGTCAGGGGAAGTGTATGATGTAGCTGTTGATATTCGAAAAGGCTCTCCTACCTTTGGTCAATGGGTTGGTGAGTATCTGTCTGCGGAGAATAAACGTCAACTTTGGGTTCCTGAAGGCTTTGCTCATGGCTTTTATGTTACGAGCGAGGAAGCGGAGTTTGTTTACAAATGTACCAATTATTACGACCCTAGTAGTGAAGTATCAATCCTTTGGAATGATGGTGAAATTGCTATTGAATGGCCGGTCAGTGATGTTGAAACGAAAAACATACAGATGTCTGAAAAAGACCGACTAGGTACTAGACTAAATGACTTATATTGAGTCGTATCACAGGGTGATAGAACTATAAATGGAATGTTATGAAACGAAATTATTTTACTAAAATAGTAAATTTTGATATTACAGATTACTGTCGGTCAATTTTTGAAAATAACAGGGAGTATCTTTTTTCATTTTGTATATTGTTGTTAGCTACAGTCGTTATTTACTTTACTAAAATGACAATGCCATCATATAGTGATGATGATGCATTGTTTCTATATAACGCTAATTACAGTTGGCTTGCTGTACAAGGTAAAATTTTCGCATATTTGGTGACGCAGTTTCTATCATCAAACTTCTTGATGGCTTTTTTAAATATATTATTATCATCGGCTTTACAGATTGTAGCTCTTTTTATGATGTTTAATTATATTTTCAAGAAAAAGCTTAATGACTTTACCCTAATAACGGGAATGTTGCTATATTTTACTTTTATATATCATGTTTCGATACAGCAGTATGTAGGGTTATATTTGCAGGTGGGTGTTTCCTTATTTCTTTTGGGGGTGGTTTTATCTGGCCCTATAAAAAGCCCCATGAGTTATATATGGCAAGCAGGTGTTATTTTTATTGTGCTAGGAATATACCAGCCAGTTTTGAGCTTTTATCTAATATCACTTTCTCTAGGTTATCTGTATTATATCTATACAGGGTACATGGAGGATAGTGAACAAAGTGTTGTTGACATTTTTAAAAGCTCACATACAACGCAGTTAATTAAAAGGGTGGTTGTATTCCTTGTCGCGATGCTCGCGTATATAGTTTACGTTAAAAGCTTTACAACACTGGCTGGATACTCTAGTACAGTAAGTAATGTTGAAGATATTATAGCCAGTTTTAATAAATCGGTCACACTCTCCACGTATTTTATGACAAGAAGCTTCTATTACCCTGAAGTTGCTCAGAATGTTTATTTTAAAAATGTATACATAGTGATTATTGGTTTGTTCTCATTATTAACTACTTTTTATGCTATTAAAAAAAGAAAAATCACCTTTCTCATCCTGACTGGGACTCTGTTACTTTCTTCGTTTTTATTCACAAATGTCACCTTGGGGATTACTGATAAACATGAGACAAGACATTTTTTACATGTGGTTCTTGTGATTATATTTTGTTATGTGGTGCTATTGGAATACGTACGAATAAAATTAATAAAATCATTTTTAATAGTTTTTACTATGTTGGCGATATTTCAATCCACATTGCTTATCCACAAATTACAAGCGTTGGCTTATCATACTTATCAAAGTGAGCAGCTTTTGGCTAATTCATTGCTGGATAAACTAGATAGATTAACAGATGGAAGCCCTAATAAAGTACATGATGTAGCTATAATCGTTGATAGGGCAAAGAATCCATCTCATGTAACATACGGTCATCTATATTATCATTCCATACAAGGTTTCATTATTAACAAGTGGACGTTTGATGCGATAATAGCAAGGCAACATGAGTATAGAGTAAAAACTGATATTAGATATAATTTTAAAGTGGATAATTATGAAGAAAAAAGAGAATTGTACTTTAATTCACTTTCGGAACAAAAAAAAGATGTTGGCTTCTTGGATGAAAGTAAGTCTGATATGTTCCTAGTTCTAAAATACAAGTAGGAGTGTGGTTCATTACATCTATACCGTTAATTTGATACTCAATTTGTTTGGTAGAGTGGAAATGAGCATGGTTAGCTATGAGTTATTAAATAGTTTGAAGTGTTCACTTCTATATTAATGTTTCCTATCTATATTGGGCTCATTTACGGTGCATTAGAATAAAATTATCAAAAGCTATCTATCAAGAGTAAGAATATTGGCTGTTGATAAATAGTTGTGGAAAAAATCATGGTATATAACGTTAAAGTACAACCTGCTGGTGTGAGCTTTAAAAGCGAAGGTAATTTATTAGAAGATGCCTTGTCGCAATCAATCCATCTCGAATACAGCTGTAAAACTGGAGAGTGCGGTACTTGCAATGCTGATATAGTCTGTGGGGAAGTAGAGAATGAACATGGAGAAGTTGTATCTAACGGTGCAATATTAACTTGCCAATCAAAAGCAAAGTCAGATGTGATTTTGAAAGCAAATTATTACCCTGAACTGGTTAATATAAAACAAAAAACAGTGCCTTGCAAAGTAGCAAGCTTCGAGTATTGTACTGATGATATTGTGGTAATCAAGTTTCGTTTTCCTCCTACTGCAAAGTTTGACTACCTTCCCGGGCAGTATGTTGATTTAAGCTTCAAGGGCGTTAAACGTAGCTACTCCATTGCTAATGCAAAATCAGCTACAGGTGAGTTAGAGCTGCATATAAGAAAAGTCCATAATGGCAAAATGTCAGAGTTGTTATTTGGGCAATTAAAAGAAAATCAATTGATGCGACTTGAAGGCCCTAAAGGTACTTTTTTCGTAAAGGAAGGCAATAAACCGTTAATTTTGATTGCAACGGGTACTGGTATCGCGCCTATTAAAGCGATTGTCGAAGAGCTATTAACAAAAGAAGATAGTCGCTCGATTGATATTTTCTGGGGAATGCAATTTGCAAAAGAGTTATATTGTGATGAATTAATTAAGCTAAGCAAACAAAATAAACATATAAACTTTACTCCCGTACTATCAAAAGAATCGACCGCAAACTGCGAAACCGGTTACGTACAAAGTGCGGTTGTAAAGGCATTTAACTCCCTAAAAGGGAAAGATGTGTATGCGTGTGGCTCTATCAATATGATAGAAAATTCCCGAGAGCTATTTTTAAAACATAATTTGGCAGAAGGTGCATTTCATTCTGATGCATTTGTAGCGACAAAGTGATTATTAGATATTGGAGACAACAATGAAAGCAGTAATTCTAGCTGGTGGTTTAGGCACTCGCTTGAGCGAAGAAACCTCGTTGAAGCCGAAACCTATGGTAGAAATTGGTGGTAAACCAATCTTATGGCATATCATGAAGCAGTATTCAGCCCACGGTATCAATGATTTTATTATTTGCTGTGGTTATAAGGGTTATGTAATCAAAGAGTATTTTGCCAATTATTTTTTACATATGTCAGATGTTACATTTGACATGAAGAATAATAAAATGGAAGTACATCATAAACGCGCAGAGCCTTGGACCGTTACTTTAGTTGATACTGGCGATAACTCGCTAACTGGTGGGCGTTTAGGTCGCGTAGCTAGTTACGTGGCGAATGAAGAGGCTTTTTGTTTTACTTATGGTGATGGCGTTTCAGATTTAGATATAACAAAGACGATAGAATTTCATCAGTCTCATGGTAAAAAAGCGACTCTAACTGCAACATTTCCTCCTGGTCGGTTTGGTGCTTTAGACATTGATGCAGGAAAAGTCAATAGTTTCAAAGAGAAGCCTCAAGGTGATGGCGCAATGATTAATGGAGGTTTTTTTGTTCTCTCGCCAGATGTATTAGAGCTTATAAGTGGGGACAGCTGCACGTGGGAGCAAGAGCCGTTAAATACTTTAGCGGGAGAAGGCGAACTAATGGCCTATGAGCATGATGGTTTTTGGCAACCTATGGATACCTTACGAGATAAGGTCCTCCTTGAGGAGTTATGGCAAGCAGGCAGGGCACCTTGGAAAATTTGGAAATAAATGATGAAACCTAATTTTTGGAAGGGTAAAAGAGTTTTTGTAACAGGGCACACTGGCTTTAAAGGAAGTTGGTTATCTTTATGGCTACAGGAAATGGGAGCTAACGTAAAAGGTTACTCCCTTCCCGCCCCTACATCACCTAGTTTATTCGAAGAGGCCAAAGTTGGCTTTGGCATGTCTTCTGAAGAGGGGGATATTCGTGATTTTTTACATCTACGTGAAAGCATTAGTAGTTTTAAACCTGAAATAGTGTTTCACATGGCTGCTCAGCCATTAGTTCGCTTATCATATGATGAACCGATGGAAACCTACTCGACGAATGTAATGGGTACTGTTTATCTTCTTGAGGCAGTTAAGCAAGTTGGTGGTGTTAAAGCAGTGGTTAATATCACTAGCGACAAATGTTATGAAAATCGAGAGTGGGTTTGGGGTTATCGTGAAGATGAAGCAATGGGCGGCTACGATCCATACAGCAATAGTAAAGGTTGTGCCGAATTGGTTGCATCGTCATATAGACAGTCATTCTTTAATAAAGAAAAATATCAAGAGCATGGCTGTGCGTTAGCCTCTGTTCGTGCAGGTAATGTTATTGGTGGCGGTGATTGGGCTGATGATAGATTGATACCTGATATGCTTAATGCTTTTTCAAATGACAATTCTGTCGAAATTCGTAGCCCTCATGCTATTCGCCCATGGCAGCATGTACTTGAACCACTATCTGGTTACATCTCAATTGCCGAGCATCTATATGAACAAGGGCCTGATTTTGCTGAAGGGTGGAATTTCGGACCGAAAGAAGAAGATGCCAAGCCAGTAAAGTGGATTGTTGAAAAATTAGTCGACCAATGGGGTGATAAAGCAAGTTGGTATTTAAGTGATGGTGAACACCCTCATGAAGCGCATTATCTAAAACTTGATTGTTCAAAAGCAAAAATGCGTTTGAACTGGCAGCCTGCTTGGGATTTAGAAGAAACACTAAGCCGTATTGTTCAATGGCATAAAGCTTGGCTTGAAGGTCAAGACATCAAACAATATACGCTAAACGAAATAAATGAATATATGACAGCAAGAGCGAGAAAATAAAATGTCGAAAGAGTTAATCAGAAATCAAATATCAGAGTTAGTTGAACAATATGCTGCATTACAGTATGCACCAACAGAGTTTGTGGGTGGAGAAACTGTAGTACCACCGTCGGGTAAGGTACTTGGGGCAAAAGAACTTCAACTAATGGTTGAGGCATCACTTGATGGTTGGTTAACAACTGGTCGTTTTAACGATGCTTTTGAAAAACGCTTAGGTGACTATTTAGGTGTACCGCATGTATTGACAACTACGTCAGGTTCATCTGCCAATCTACTTGCAATGACAGCATTAACCTCTCCTAAGCTTGGGGACCGCCAGCTAAAACCGGGCGATGAAGTGATTACTGTCGCTGCTGGTTTTCCTACAACGGTTAATCCTACAATTCAAAATGGTTTAGTGCCAGTATTTGTTGATGTTGATATTCCAACATATCAAATTAAACCTGAAATGATTGAAGCAGCGGTATCAGATAAAACCAAGGCTATTATGGTTGCACATACACTTGGTAATGTATTTGACCTGACAGAAGCTCGTCGAGTTGCAGATAAGTACAATCTTTGGTTAATTGAAGATTGCTGTGATGCACTTGGTTCAACTTATGACGGTAAAATGGTCGGTACATTTGGCGATATTTCAACGCTGAGCTTTTATCCTGCACATCATATTACAATGGGTGAAGGTGGTGCAGTATTCACAAAAGACAATGAATTACGTAAGTTAATTGAATCCTTCCGAGACTGGGGCCGTGACTGTTACTGTGCACCAGGTTGCGATGACACATGTAAGAAACGTTTTGATCAGAAATTAGGAACTCTTCCACATGGTTATGATCATAAATACACTTATTCTCACTTAGGTTACAACCTAAAAATAACAGATATGCAAGCTGCATGTGGTTTGGCACAAATGGACCGTGTTGAAGATTTAGTGCAATCACGTAAAGATAACTACAAATATTTAGTGGAAGGGTTAGCATCTTGTGAAGAGTTCATAATTCTCCCGAAAGCGACAGAAAAATCTGACCCTTCATGGTTTGGCTTCCCTATTACAATAAAACCAGAAGCAGGCATTGATCGTGTTGAACTGTTGAAGTTTATGGATCAATACAAAATCGGGACACGTTTATTGTTTGCAGGCAACTTAACACGACAGCCATATTTCGAAAGTGTTAATTATCGAGTTGTTGGTGAGTTAACTAATACTGATCTTATTATGAATAATACACTCTGGATTGGTGTTTTCCCTGGTTTATCAACGGAGCACTTAGATTTTGTAATTGAGAAGTTTGAAGAATTTCTTGGTTTAAATTTCTAACTAAGCCAGTGACCAAATTAGGAAAGTAGATGAAAGCTTCTGATGCAATAGCAAAAGTTCTGGGTAAAAATAACGTAACAGTAGGTTTTGAGCTTATTGGCGGTATGATTGCTCACTTAGTTGATAGTATTAATGTTGTAGGAGAAACTAAGCTGATTTCCCTACATCATGAGCAAGCTGCCGCATTTGCCGCTGGCGGTATAGCGAGAGCAACCAATAATAACAGTTTAGGCTTAGCTCTTGGTACTAGTGGACCTGGTGCAACTAATTTGGTTACAGGTATAGCAGATTGTTGGCTTGATAATTATCCTTGTATATTTATCACTGGACAGGTGAACACGCATGAGCTTAAGGGTGAACGTAACATTCGTCAACAAGGATTCCAAGAGCTTGATATAGTAAGTATTGTAAAGAGTATTACTAAATATGCAGTACAAGTAAAAACTGCAGATGAAATCATACCTACCTTACAAAAGGCAATTGACTTAGCTATTTCTGGCCGTCCAGGGCCTGTGCTAATTGATATTCCAATGGATTTGCAGCGTGCAGAACTCAGTGTTGACTCTATCGCTTATTTGGATTACGCAAGCTTTTCTAATAAATATAACCACCTTTTAACTGAAGAAGTCCAAGCTCAGCTAGAAAATGTTTTTATTGATTTATCTACGGCAAAGAAACCGTTATTTATAATTGGTGGAGGGGCTGTGAATGAACCAAGTTTTGCAGCATGGCAAGAGTTTATATCCAACATAAAAATACCACATGTAGCTAGCTTAAAGGGAAGTGAGAAAACACCTTCATTTGAAGGTTATCTGGGGATGATTGGGGCTTATGGTACGAGAGCTGCAAATTATGCGGTTCAAAATGCTGACTTAATTATAGTTCTTGGAAGCCGCTTGGATATTCGTCAGACAGGCGCCGATGTCGATGATTTTGCTCGAATGGCAAAGAAACTAATCCAACTAGATTTGGATGATGCTCAACTTGATAATCGCGTTAAAGGGCATGTAAATATCCACAGTACCTGTGAATTATTTTTCCAAGCACATTTAAAGCAAGTTAAGTACGAAAAACAAATGGCTAGCCAGTGGTGGACGGAGCTAAGAGAACACTTTTCGAAAACATTCAGAAACGAATATGAAGAATTAGCGATTAGCCCATTTAATTTGTGCGCTTCTTTAGCTCATAGGTTTCAAGGACAGCCAGCTCAATTTGTAACAGACGTTGGCAATAACCAAATGTGGATTGCTCATTCTCTATTATTAGATAAAGGTCAGATGATTCACCATTCGGGCGGGTTAGGGGCAATGGGCTTTGCTATTCCAACCTCAATAGGTGTGCAATATGCGACTGGAGAAAATGTTGTTTCTATCTCAGGAGATGGTGGGGCGCAATTAAATATCCAAGAACTTGATATTATTGCTCGTGAAAAATTACCTATCTTGACTATCGTAGTGAATAATGAATCCTTAGGAATGGTCCGTGCATTTCAAGAAATGTACTTTGCCGGACGGAATCAGTCTACCTATTGGAAAGGTTATAGCTCTTCATTTTGTAAGATAGGTGAAGCTTATCAAATGAAGTCTTTAGTAGTGAAGAGTGAGGCTGATTTTGATAAAGCAGTTTTAGCATTTACAGAGAACCCTGTACCTACGTTAATAGAGGTTATGATGGTAGATGCCCGCGAGTGTAAGCCTCGGCTTGCGTTTGGTAATCCGATAGATAAACAATTCCCTTCAGGGGAGGCCTAATGGGTGTCGATGTTGAAGACTTAAAGCTAATTGCCGATAAACTATCTTCAGATTTTGAGTTCTATAAAGGCAAAAGTATATTTGTAACTGGTGGAACGGGATTTTTTGGTAAGTGGTTACTTGAAGCATTTATTCACCTAAACCAAAACCACGGTTTAAATTCATCCATAACTATACTTTCACGTTCACCAAGTAAGTTTAAAGATAGTTTCCCTCACTTGTATAATCATAATTACTTTAACTTTGTTCAGGGGGATGTTAGGGATTTTCCTGATATAGCTCAAGATTTCGATCTGATTATTCATGCAGCAGCAGATGCATCTTCAGAAGTATATAGATCTAATCCTGAATTAATGCGTAGTACTATAATGGATGGTACGAAAAACGTGTGCGAATTTGCTGAAAAAGTGAATTGTAAGCGTATTCTATATACAAGCTCTGGTGCTGCCTATGGTCCGCAACCAGATAGTTTAGCTCATATGGCAGAGACTTTTGTAGACAATCCATTATTTAATCAAAATGATGCCTATGCAAGTGCGAAACTAGAGTCAGAAACTTATTTTAAAGATAATGCGATTTGTGAAGTTGTTGTTGCAAGGTGCTTTGCTTTCACTGGGCCGTATTTGACACTAGATGGTGGTTATGCTTTCGGTAATTTCATTTCCAACGTTATGAATAAAGAAAGTATATTGATTAAAAGTTCCGGGGAATCAACACGCTCTTATTTATATTCTGCAGACTTAGTTGTCTGGCTGTTGAGAATTCTTTCCAAAGGAAAAAATAGAGATATGTATAATGTTGGTTCAGATGAGAAATTAACAATTTTAGAGTTGGCAGAAAGAATATCGTTAGGAAAGGTGGGCATACTATCCGATGGGGTAAAAGGTCTCAATGTAAGCAAATACATACCAAGTATAGAGAAATCAAAAAAAGAGTTGAGCTTGGATGTTTACACTTCACTTAAAGACTCGATAGAAAAGACGATAGACTTTTATAGGAAAAATTAGTAGTTTATTTTCGAGCAAAGCTTTAAGTTGAATATGTATTATTTGGCTGTAGCTTTAGTTAGTGATAATGGAGTGAGAGAAGTTCAGTGGGCCAAAACGTTAATAGGATCATGGTTTATTTAGAAAAATTGAAATTCGTAAGGTACCTACTAGTTGGTGGGCTAAATACAGTATTTGGCTATTGTATTTATTCTATATTTGTTTTTAGTGGCGTCGGTTACTCACAATCATTGTTAATAGCAACTATTTCAGGTGTTTTCTTTAATTATATAACCTTTAGCAAAGTTGTTTTTAATAGTAGTCATAAGTGGATTGTCCTTGCTAAGTTTATAGTGTGCTATGTTGTAGTGTACTTTTTAAATGTAACATTGTTGACATTTTTCATAAATGATATGGAAATAGATCCATATATTTCCCAAGTTCTATGTCTAACTCCAATGGTAATCCTTAATTGGAGTTTATTTAAGTATTGGGTGTATAAGTAGTAACTATATTAATTGAGAGAATTTATGAGAAAAATTACCATTGTGACACCATGTTTTAACGAAGAGTTAAACGTAGAGGTTCTTTATGAGCAAGTAAAAGAACAATTTGAAGGTCTTGATAATTACACTTATGAACACATTTTTATCGATAATGCTTCAACAGATAAAACGGTTGAAATTTTAAAGAAAATTGCAGCTCTTGATAATAACGTAAAAATCATTGTCAACAGCCGCAACTTTGGTCATATTCGCTCACCTCAGCATGGCCTTCTACAGGGGACTGGTGATGCGACATTGTTTATGGTCGCAGACCTACAAGACCCGCCTGAACTTATTCCCGAATTTATTGAAAAATGGGAAGCTGGAAATGACCTAGTTTTAGGTGTAAAAAATGAAAGTAAAGAATCGCCGTTGATGTTTCTTGTCCGTAAGTCTTATTATAATTTAGTTTCAAAAATATCAGAAACCCAATTACAGAAAAACTTTTACGGATTTGGTTTGTACGATAAAAAAATAATAGATATATTGAAAGCTATCCCAGACCCCTATCCGTACTTAAGAGGTTTACTTATGCAAGTCGGCTTTGAGGTTGAACGCGTATATTATACTCAACCAGTACGTAAGCGAGGAATAACTAAAAATAACTTCTTTTCGTTGTATGATATGGCAATGCTAGGTATTTGTAGTCATTCGAAGGTACCTTTAAGAATTGCGACAATATCTGGTTTTATTTTGAGTTTTCTTACTTTTTGCGTGGCAATGTTGTTTCTAGTCTTAAAGTTGGTATTTTGGGATGCATTCCCTATGGGTACAGCTCCAATTATCATTGGGATGTTTTTCTTAGGGTCTGTTCAAATATTCTTTATTGGAGTCGTTGGTGAATATGTAGGGCACCTAGTTACAAAATCGTCAAACTTTCCTCTGGTAATAGAAAAAGAGAGGATAAACTTTTGAGATTAACTAGTGATAATTGGTTGTGGTTTAATCTTGAAGAACAGAATTGGGTGATTTTTCCATTGATATGACGTTTGGTTACCATAGCGCTATTCATGGAAGTTTGATTGCAACACTACTTGCGATATGATGTTGTGATAAATGTGCAACTCCATTCTTAGTCAAAATATAGAACAGATACTCAACAAGGAATCATGTGAATTAACTTTCGGAATGAAGGAGTATGTATTACATGGCGGTGATGATTTATATGAAAGCAAATCAACAATATAATTAAAAGGCAGTACAAATGTATCAATTACCATTTCTCTTTATTCGAGACATTTTTCGTAGTCGCGAATTATTGGTAGCAATGACTAAGCGAGATATAGAAAACCGTTATTTAGGCTCGCTATTTGGAGGGGGGTGGGCGTTTGTTCAGCCTTTAGTTACTATTTTAGTAATGTGGTTTGTTTTTCAGGTTGGCTTTAAAGCACAACCAACTTCAGATGGAATCCCTTTTACACTCTGGTTGATTTCCGGGATGATCCCATGGTTTTTCTTTGCAGAAGCGTTATCAAATGCAACAAGCTCGATTACTGAACAGGCTAATATTGTAAAGAAAATTGTTTTTAAAGTTAGTTTGCTTCCAATTGTAAAGATACTTTCGGCACTTATTATTCATATCTTTTTTATTGGTGTTCTTCTTTCCGTATCGATTGCTTATGGTTTTTACCCTAAAATGAATTGGGTGCAGATTCCTTATTTTTTATTTTGTGCCGGAGTTTTGTTACTTGGAATATCATGGATTACTTCTTCTGTGATTATTTTCTTTCGTGATGTGGGGCAAGTCATTGCAGTTTTTATTCAGCTAGGTTTTTGGGGAACTCCTATTTTTTGGAGTATTGGAATGATCCCTGAGAAGTATCAATGGATATTTAAACTAAACCCTGTTTTTTATATAACAGAGGGTTATAGGAACTCGCTTACAACTGACGTATGGTTTTGGCAGTCTACCTCTTGGAGCTTCTACTTTTGGGGAACTACACTGACTATTTTAGTTTTGGGTAGTATTTGTTTTAAAAAATTAAGACCACATTTTGCTGACGTACTATAAAGAGTTTATAAATGAAGAATGATGTTGCAATTAAGTGTGAAAATATAACTAAAACCTATCCAATGTATAATAACCCTCAAGATAGGTTTAAAGAGGCTCTCCACCCTTTTAGAAAAATCTACCATGAAGACTTTTACGCTCTGAACGACGTAAGCTTTGAAGTGAAAAGAGGTGAGACAGTAGGGATTCTTGGTGGAAATGGCGCTGGAAAATCAACACTGCTCAAAATAATTACAGGTGTATTGACTCCTACTTCAGGCTCAGCTCAAGTTAATGGCATCGTATCCTCAATACTTGAACTAGGTACTGGTTTCAACGGCGAACTAACCGGAGTTGAAAACATCTACGTTAATAGCTCTTTGATGGGAATCTCTAAAGAAGTCGTTGACAATAAATTAGAACAAATTATAGCTTTTGCAGACATAGGTGATCACATTAATCAACCTGTGCGTGGTTATTCTTCGGGGATGTTTGCACGATTAGCATTTTCTATAGCTATCAGTATTGATCCCGACATACTGATTGTGGATGAGGCATTAGCCGTCGGTGACATGAACTTTCAAGCTAAATGTATGACAGCAATGAAAAGAATTCAAGAGAATGGCACTACTATTCTTTTCGTTAGTCATGATATCAGTAGTGTAAAAAGTTTATGTGAAAAAGCGGTATACATTAAAAAAGGAAGCGTCCATGCAGTAGGTGATGCTGGTGATGTTGCTGAGTTATACATGAGAGAAATGAGAGAAGAGACTAACCATAAGATCAGCTCCACAGATACAGATACTAACGACAAAACTATCTACGAGGGAGAAACGAAGCTAGCGGGCGAAAATAGTTACTGCTTAGAAACTGGTCATCCGTTATTTAAGTGTTCGAAGGAGTTTGATGAAAGGGTATCATTATTCAGATATGGTACTGGTGGGGCGAAGATTACTTATGTCGAAGTTCTTAGCTTGGACGATGAGTTAATTGTAGAGGCTCAGTTTAATCAGGAAGTAAAAATAAGAATATATTTAGAAAGCTATATGGAAGGTGAAGTAAGTGTCAATTTTCAGCTTTTTGATGACAAGAAGATTAATATAGTATCAGGTTCACCTTTACTTGTAGGGGAAGAATTATTAACTGTTAGTCAAGGAAGCAAGCATATCGCCGAGTACCAATTAAAACTACCTCTTCAACTTAATAATTATTCTCTGCAATGTACAATAGGTTCGACTATCGTTGAAAATGTCTCTTATGAATTTATAGATGCAGTTCCTAATTCATATTTATTTAAGGTAGCTGTTCGGCCTGATATCACACTTTGGTCTAAGGTTCATTTGTTTCCTAAATTTACTGTTATTGATTTATAGTATTAATTGCATTGCTGCATATATTAGAGTAGCTCTTGTTCGAATTAAGATGAGTTTTTATTTATGTTTAAACGTATATCTAAATCATTTATTGGGAACCTAAAATCCAATAAAAGTAATGATTTTTCCCAAAAAAATGTCAATTTGGAAGAGAAAGTTTTTTGTATAGGCTTTAATAAAACTGGAACAACATCTATTGAAAAGACGTTGAACTCGTTTGGCTATAGAATGGGAGATCAAGCAACTGGTGAAATGCTTATTTTCGACTGGGGTGATAATAACTTTGATCGTATAGTTAGATTTAGTGAAACAGCGGAAGCTTTTCAAGATATTCCATTTTCCCTCCCTAATACTTATAAAGCTCTTGATGGAGCTTTCCCTAATGCAAAATTTATTCTTACTGTTCGTCAATCTTCGGATGTGTGGCACCGCTCCCTCTGTAACTTCCACACAAAAGTTTTTTCATCGGATCAGAGTCGGCTTCCGAATGAAGAAGACTTTAGAAATGCTTTATATCGTTATAAGGGCTATATATACGACGCTAGTAAAGTTATGTATAACTTTCCAAATGTCCCTTTATACGATAAGAAAAAATATACTAAAATGTATGATAATCATAATGCTGACGTAAAAAAGTATTTTTCGGATAAACCAGAGAAATTGCTTGTATTAAATCTTGCAGAACAAGGTTCTTACCATAAACTTTGTAAATTCTTAGGTAAGGAAGCCATGCAGGATGAGTTTCCTTGGGAGAATAAAACATAATGAAAACAGTGTATGTAACACAACCATCTCTGCCACCGCTTGGCGAATTTATCCCTTTATTAGAAGATATATGGGAACGGAAGTGGTTGACGAATGGTGGTTATTATCATCAAGAGCTTGAGACATCCCTGGCAGAGTATCTTGGAGTTAAGTATGTGTCTCTGTTTTGTAATGGGACTGTTGCACTTCAAACGGGGCTTAAAGCTCTGGATATTAAAGGTGAGGTTATTACAACTCCATTTACTTTTGTCGCGACAGCCCACTCAATAAAATGGAATGATTGCACACCAGTGTTTTGTGATATTGAGCCTGATACGTTTAACCTTGATCCATCGAAGGTTGAAGCTCTTATTACTGATAAAACCACGGCTATTATGCCTGTACATGTTTACGGCAACCCATGTGATACCGACAAGCTTCGACAAATAGCGAATAAGCATAACCTCAAACTTTTTTATGATGCAGCCCATGCGTTTGGTGTAGAAGAGAATGGGGAATCAATTCTTAATGCAGAAGACTTGTCAATGGTGAGTTTTCACGCGACAAAGGTCTTTAATACCATAGAAGGCGGTGCGTTGATTACCAATAGCGCTGAGATGAAGGAAAAAATCGACTACCTTAAAAACTTTGGTTTTGAACACGAGGAGTCAGTTGTTGGGGTTGGTATCAATGGAAAAATGAATGAGTTACAGGCTGCTTACGGACTATTACAGCTCAAATATATAGATGGTGATATAGGTAAATGTCGCGAGCTATCTGAGTTTTATAGAGATGCCCTTGATTCGATTCCTGGCATTAAATATTTGAATGATTTACCAAAGGTGAAACATAACTACTCATACTTCCCTATTCTAGTTGATGTAGAGTTATTTGGTTCTTCGAGAGATGAGTTATATGAGAAATTAAAAGAAAATGGCATTATGACTAGGAAGTATTTTTATCCACTAGTGTCAAGTTTTTCTGATTATAAAAACTTACCATCGTCGTCGAAGGTAGCTTTGCCCGTAGCAAACGAGATAAGTTCAAAGGTTTTATGCCTGCCAATGTATTCTGACTTAAGATATGAAGATGTGTTAAGAGTTGTTGAAATTATTAGAGGGGATAGATGAAGATAGCGATAATGCAGCCATACCTATTCCCCTACATTGGATACCTTCAACTTATTGATGCTGTAGATAAGTTTGTTGTTTACGATGATGTTAATTATATAAAAAAAGGCTGGATAAATCGAAATCGTATTTTGATTAGTGGTAATCCAAAACTATTTACATTACCACTGAAAGGGGCTAGTCAAAATAAATTGATTAATGAGATAGAATTATCTGATAGTTATCATGACTGGAAACAAAAGTTTCTTAGAACCTTAGAAATGAATTACAAAAAAGCCATCAATTATGATGAAGCGATGATAGTTGTTACGGAAATTTTATCTTTTAAATGCTCAAACTTATCCGATTTTATAGTGCACTCGCTTAATGTTATATGTTGTTACTTGGATATAGATACAGAAATAGTTGATTCATCAGTTAGGTATGGCAACCGGATGTTAAAAGGGCAAGACCGTATTCTAGATATATGTAAAAAAGAAAACTCAAAGCACTACATAAATCCTGTCGGTGGTGTTGAATTATATAATTTAGATGTATTTGAGAGAAATGAAATAAAAATTAATTTTATCAATAGCGATGGAGAAAGCCATTATAAGCAGTTTGGAGATGATTTTTCTCCATGGCTTTCAATTATTGACGTGATGATGTTTAATTCGCGATCAGATGCAAAAGTTTTATTAAAGGAATATGGGCTAGTTTAGTATGAGGATAAAAAAGTATAACTATAACTTAGGGCTATTATTTGACGATATAGCTTCGGAGCAAAGTTCTCAGGTAGCGATAAAGTTTACCGATAATACAGCAGTGTCCTATCAAAATTTAAAGGAAAGCTCAAATAGCATTGCTCGATATATGCTGAATCATGGCGTCAAAAGCGGGGATATCGTTGCGATTTTTAACGAAAAAACTCAATATTCATATTCAATTATGATTGCCTGCCTAAAAATTGGCGCTACTTATACGAATCTTGATCCAAATAGCCCTATTGAACGCCTTCATAAAATGCTTCAGGTTTGTGAGCCAAAACACTATTTTGTAAATGACGATAAATATGTTAGGAAATTAGGTGACGTACAAGTTTTAAAGGAGTGTATAACACTCTACTCGTCGAAATTGTTTACTGAAGAACTTAAGTTGCTTGGCACAGATAGTTTGACAGAATCAGAATACGTAAATGGTGATATGGCTGCTTACTTGATGTTTACTTCAGGATCAACTGGATTTCCAAAAGGCGTTATTATTTCTCACGCCAGTGTCTTGAATTTTATTCATTGGGCTAAAACGACCTTTAAAATAACTTCTGATGATGTTCTGACCAACTTGAATCCAATGCATTTTGACAACTCTGTATTTGACTTCTATGCCTCGTTATTTAATGGCGCCGCAATGATTGCCGTTCCCGAACCAACCCTGAGAGTTCCTAGAACATTACTTGATACGCTAAATCCCTTGAATCCTACGATCTGGTTCAGCGTCCCATCATTACTGGTCTATATTACGAAAATGCGCGCTTGGAAAGAGGCTGATTTATCTAAATTGAGAACTGTTTCGTTTGGAGGCGAGGGATATCCCAAAAGTCAGTTACGCGCACTTTGGGCTATTATGGGCGAAAGAGTCAACCTTGTAAATGTCTACGGCCCAACCGAAGGAACGTGCATATGTTCTTCATATCCAGTAAGTAAAAGTGACCTTGAAGTAGATGAGCTACTACCACTTGGGCCACTCGCCCCAAATTTTGACTTTCTGATTATGACTAATAAACAGGAAAAGGTAGACCCTGGCGAAATAGGTGAGTTATGTTTAATTGGCCCGAACGTGGCAAAAGGGTATTATAATAATTGGGAAAAGAGTCAGGAAGTTTTTATTAGAAACCCGTATTGCAAAGCTTACAATCAAATAATGTATCGTACAGGTGACCTTGTTAAGTTTGATGAGCATGAAAATATGCTCTATTTTTGCGGTAGAACGGACAATCAAATTAAAAGAATGGGCTACCGAATTGAACTTGAAGAAATTGAAGCTGCACTTGGGTCTCTCGAACAGGTGAATGAAAGCGCTATTGTATACCATAAAATGGAAGAATCAAATGGTAAGATAATAGCCTGTGTGTGTGGGGATTATAGTTGTGAGGCGCAAATACTTTTAGACCTTAGAGATTTATTACCAATGTATATGATCCCTAATGAGGTGGTGTTCCTCAGAGATTTACCAAAGAATCAGAACGGCAAGATTGATCGTCTGGCATTGAAAAAGGAGTTTTGTAAATGAAAAAACTAATTATTTTCGGAACAGGAAAAATTGCAGAAGCGGTTTCATTTTATTTTAACCGTGATAGTAATTTTGAGATCTGTGCTTATGTCTGTGACAGTGAATTTATACAAGGAAAAAATTTTTTAGGCAAAAGAGTTATAGCGACAGAAGATGTTGAGGCAATATATGCCGCATCTGAGTGTAGTGTATTTGTTGCTGTTGGTTACCAGGGAATGAATTCAGTCCGCACTGAAAAGGTAGAATATTTTAAAGGTTTGGGTTACCAACTTGCCAACTACGCCAGTCCTAACGTTAAAGGAGAGTTTTCAATTGGCGAGAATTCAATTGTAATGGATGATGCCGTAATTCAACCTTGCGTAAAAATAGGAAGTAATGTTTTCATTTGGGGGGGGGCTATGATCGGTCACCATGCAGAGATAAGAGATAATTGTTGGGTTACTGGTAGTTGCGCTATAGGTGGTTTGGTTGTACTTGGTAATGGTTCATTTGTTGGTTTGAATGCTACAATAGCGAATGAAGTAATGATTGGTAAATCAACAATGATTGGTGCCGGTACACTTTGCTGCCGTAGCATTAACGAAAATTCGGTTCTTGTTGCAAAAGAGACTGAATCTCATCGATTAAATAGTCAACAGTTCATCCGGCTGTCAAGCTGTTTTAGAACATAGAGGATTTATGGAACGTTTAACAAAGATTTTAGTGAGCGTGTTTAAAATACAGGTATCAGAATCAAATAAAAATTTAGGAATGGACGAGGTAGCAAGCTGGGATTCTTTGACGCATATGGATTTGATTGTAGAGGTTGAAAATGAATTTGAGATCCAGTTAACTGGCGATAATATTGCAGATATGATTTCGTTTGATGCCATCAGAAAAATTGTCAAAGAACACATAGGCTAAATATGCTTTTACACGATAAAATAGCCCTTGTAACAGGAGCAGGGTCGGGTTTTGGGCGCGCTCTTGTCGAAAGACTAATTCGAGAGGGGGTGAAAGTTGCTGCTTTTGATATTGACTCTAGCAAACTCGATGAACTAAAACTGTTGTCTCCTGAAATTGAAACATTTGTATGTGATGTCTCTGATAATTTTCAAGTGGAGCGATCTGTTTCAGGTTGTTTTGAAAAGTTTGGTGAGTTAAATATATTAGTGAATAATGCTGGCATAATGGAAAATGCACCTATTGTTAACTTACTTGATAGAAATGATAGAAAGCACTCATTAGAACTTTGGCATCAAGTTATTAATGTTAATCAGAATTCAGTCTTTTATATGACTCGTGCTGTTGCGGACCAAATGACCCAAAGGCGTAATAAAGGCATTATCGTGAACATTAGTTCAATTGCAGCTAAAGGTAATCTAGGTCAAACAGCATATTCTGCATCTAAAGCCGCCGTTGAAGCTATGACAAAAGTGTGGTCAAAAGAGCTCGGACGATTTGGTATACGTTCCGTAGCTATTGCTCCTGGGTTCATAAATACTCTAGGAGCTGCAGATGCAATTGAAGACAGAATGTTACAACACTGGGTAGACAAAACCCCTCTTCGTCGAACAGGCGAAGTAAACGAGGTAGTAGAATCAATTATTTTTGCCATATCAAATGATTTTTTGAATGGTGAAGTCATTTCAATTAACGGTGGGTTAACACTTTAGGGTAAATTATGGCAGAAGAACAAGGGCATGAATATGGAAGTCTTGAGAGTATCAAATTTGCACCAGGAGAGAGTGGCGCTTTACATGAATTACTCCCTGATGTTTCAGTGAAAACAATCCCGAACTCGTGGATGCCTAACGCTTATATCATTAAGTAAAAGGCTTATTAAGGCGTTATAAATATCCATTATGAATATGCATTGTTCACCACTAGACGTTTATTATATTGGTTCGTCTGAGCTAGGTTTACAAGCTCTTGCGGAATCTGACTCATTTGAAATACTTAAAGTCTTATGCCTAAAAAGCCGTGTGACTAAAGAACTTATATCTCTTGCAAATAAGTTGGGGTACGAAGTTATACTATTTGAATGGCATAAAGACTTTCGAAAGTGCATTTTACAGTTGGATGAGTCAGTTCCATTTTTTATATATCAGCTTGATATGCTTGTACCAGAAGAACTGACGTTAAAGTACAGTTTTTATAATGTGCATCGAGGATGCTTAAGGACAAATCGAGGACCAAATCCAGATGTATGGCCTATTTTGTTAGGGCATGGCGAGTCATCTATTTCATTGCACAAAATAAATGGAAAAATTGATTCTGGTACTTATATTGACTCCTTTGGAATTAGTATAAATCCGATGGATGACAGTGTTACTGTGAAAGAAAAACTTGAGAGATACCTTCCTAAAATAATAAAGTCCCTCTCTGATTTCTTAAAAGGAACGATTAAAGGCACTACCCTCACTGGAGGAAAGTACTACCCTTGGGTTACTGAAGAAGATTTTACCATCAATACTAGACAAGATTGTATTGAGTTGATTAATAGGAAAATTAAATGTCAAAAGCAATACTTTGGCGCAATATTGATAGTTTCTGACTACAAATATTATGTCACGAACGTAATGGAACTTTCGTTAAACTCAATGAATAAATATAGAGATGGATTTTCTGTTTTGGATAATGAAGTGATTTGGTGTTCAAAAAAAACATTACTTAAGTTTACTATTAATAATACTGCAGTATATAAGCCAATGATTAAGAGGCAATTACCAATTGATAGGATTTAATGTATGAGTTTTATTAACAAAGTGGAAAACAACGGAAATAATCAACAAGAGTTAATATTACTTTTAAAGAGCGACTCAAAAAAAAATGGAATATACGGAGCGGGTGTCTATTCATACGTATTGATTAAGTATTTCAAGGCATTGAATATTGATATAGAATACTTCTTTGTTGATAGAGAGTATATTACAGAGTCTCATTATCAAGGATTAAAAGTGCTTCCTGTTGAGGATTATGCTGACAATATTGCGTCAGATTATAATATTGTAATTGGGATGACCAACTACCCTAGAGCCATTGATCGTTTAAGAGATCTAGGAATAAACACGCCTTTTGTAATTGATGTCCCGGATTTTTTAAACGTACCCTCTGAATTTATGGATTATAAATTTGTTGAAGATAACAAATCTAGCTTTGAGAAAGCATATCAAATATTTGATGATAATGTCTCCCAGGATACCTATTTGGCAGCGATTAACTCCAAAATCAATACCGACCTATCATTTATTGAACCATTAGTAGAACTGGATCACTTGTACTTTTCAAAAAAAATCTTTGAATTCACTAATAATGAAGTTTTGTTAGATGTTGGAGGTTTTGATGGAGATTCTATAAGAGATTTTTGCTCAATTGTCGGTGATAAATATGAACAAATTATTTCTATGGAACCATTTGATTCAAACTTTAATAAGCTTCAAGAGACTGTATCAAACTTAAATCTTGCAAATGTGAATTTGTTAAAGATTGGAGCGTGGAAAGAAAAGTGTACTCTTTCGTTTATGCCTACAGAAGAAAATATTGATAATAAAATTTCAGTTCATAGTGATAGCAATATAGAAATACAAGTTGACACTATAGACTCTGTAATGGAGTCTATCCAACCTTCTAAAATATCGTTTATTAAGATGGATATAAATGGAGCTGAATATGAAGCCATTTTGGGTTCAAAAAAAACCATAAATACCTATCGACCTAAGCTTGCAATAAAATTGCATGTAAAAGAGGACTTCATTAGAATTCCAATTTTGTTGAAAGAAATAGCCCCTGATATCAAGCTTTCACTTAGGCAGAGAAATTATATGTCGATGATGCTAGTTTTATACGGTGAATTTATTGAAGGAAGAAAACGTGACTAAAGTTATGAAATGGAAAAAAGGTGGTAACCTTTTTGACCCATCTAAATTGCAACTATTCGAATGGATGAGTGAATACGCTCAATTACCATCACCTCTTTTATTAGATGACGAAACAGTAAGGGTGTATTTCGCTTGTCGGCCGAAACGTGGCATTGATATGCTTTATGTATCTCGTTCGGGTTATGTGGATTTAGATAGAGCAAATTTAAAAACTATAAAGAATGTCTCAAAAAAACCTTTGCTGGAGCTAGGGAGGGTTGGGGCTTTTGACGAATTCGGTAGCATGACAAGCAGTTTTGTTAAGCACAATGGTGCCGTTTATGCTTATTATACTGGTTGGTCACGGATGCAGTCCGTTCCGTACACCATGGCTGTCGGTATGGCGATTAGTCGAGATGGAGGAACATCCTATAAAAAATTGGGCGAAGGCCCAATATTAGCTCCGACAGTTAATGAACCATATTTAATATCCGGACCGGTAGTTAAGGTAATTAATGGTAATTGGCACATGTGGTATCTATTTGGAACCAAGTGGATTGAACATGATGGTAAAAAAGAACCCATTTATAAGCTAGCTCACGCAACGTCAAATGATGGTATTAACTGGAATCGAGACGGAGTTCAAATTATTGAGTCATTAGAACCTGACGAATGCCAGGTTTCGTTTGGTATTTTCGAGTATAAGGAAAAGTGGCATACTATATTCGCTTTCAGACAGCCTACCGATTTTAGGAAAAATGTTGAGAGAAGCTATCGACTCGGATATGCATCATCATCAGACTTAGTTACTTGGGAGCGTGACGATTCTGCTGTTGGTATTGATATCTCAGAATGTGGCTGGGATTCGGAAATGATTTGTTATCCACAGGTGTGCAATATAGATGATAAATTGATTCTATTTTATTGTGGAAATGACTTTGGTCGGAATGGTTTTGGTTACGCAGAGTTGGATATTTAAATGGGGAGTTCGATTCCATTAGTATGTGTATGGATGTGCACATACGACCATCATGAGTACATATCTCAAGCTATTGAGGGAGTAATGACTCAGGAAGTCTCATTCCCTATTAAATTAATTATTTCAGATGATTATTCTTCTGATGGTACTAGGGAGATTTGCTTGCAGTATCGGGATAAATACCCGGAACTCATTGAATTAATTCTTCCAAAAGAGAATACAAAAAGCAAAGTTGTTTTAGATAAGTTATTTCCAGCATGTTTTAATAGCGGGGCCAAATACGTCGCTATGTGCGAAGGAGATGATTACTGGTGTGATTCTAGCAAGCTTCAAAAACAAATTGATTTTTTAGAAAAAGAAACCGAATTCTCTGGGTGTGCTCATAATACAGAAATATTGAAGCCTTGTGTTTCTGATGAAAATGATCTTATAGTAAAAACAAGAACTAAAAGCGTTTTTACTATAAACGATTTTACTAGAGGGGAGGCGTACTTCCATACTTCTTCGATGGTTTATAGAGTTGAAAAATTTGAAAAAATAGACTTTGAAACTTACAAAAAGTTTCCAGGAGACTCCGTCTTCTTAACAATGATGGCAAGTGTTGGTCCAATTAAGTATCTTGATCAAGTTATGTCAATTTACCGAATCCACGAGCGTGGCGCATGGAGTCGACTCAATGAAATTGAACAACTGTGTCTCAATTTAACATCAACTATAAAGTGTAATAAAGCTCTTGGTTGCAAGTATGAAGAAAATTATTTACCTCTCTTTGTAAGAAGCTCAAGCGTAGGATTTATCACGAATAAACAGGAGATAATGAGCCTAATAAAAGCTTACGAGAAAGAGGATCTTATTAAGATCATTGAATATTTGTATATCTTTCAAAAGGAAAAAACTGCAGATGTCGATTCTAAATCTGAGCAGATTTCTATTCTTCAAGCTTACAATAGAGAGTTGAATACACAGATTAAAATTGGAGAAGAAAATATAGAAGAACAGAATATATTGATTATGAGACAAGAAGAGAAAATTATTGATCTGAAAAACTTTAGAAATACAGTTTTATCTAGTCGTGGTTGGAAGTTTATCAATCTATTGAGATCATTCAAGACTTTAATTTCAGAGAGATTTAAAATTTCCACATGATGTGGAAGTTTGTGCTACTTTTAGTAGCCACTAGGGGCAGGTTATTATACTAATATAGTATTGAAGATATTTAAAATTAAACCCAGGCTGTTATTTAAATTTAAATTTAAATTTAAAACTCAATGCTACTATAATTTAATTGTCAAAATGTATTTAAATAAATTTTTAAATTAAATTCTGTGAACGACGAATGAAAAAATTAATATCAATAACTCTTCGATCTATCTATTATTTATTCCCCAAAATTTTTCGAGAACAGTACATCGAAAGTATTGCTTTTTATCGTACTTGTTTGTCGAATCTAGTCTGCAGAGACAATAACAATAGTGATAATTTACTTGATGTTCAATTGGTTTCTGAACCAAATTTATTAGATGATAATTTTGAATTGATAGCTCATATTACTGATCGATATTCGAAGGTTAACGCTCCAAGATTACATGTAGACAATCAAGAATGTAAGCGTTCACCTCTGGAAGGTCAGCTACCTGATGTTAAAGTAATCCGTTTAAGTGGGGTTAATATTTTAGGATCTACGGATGCAATTATTTCTGGAAATAAGATGTATCACCAAGAGTTAACGCTAATGGGTGCTACTCATGATTTGAAGCGCCCGGATATTTTCTCAACATCCGATGGCATTAATGCTGAAAGTCGTCAGTATATTGTTCAGACTTATGGAGATAAGTTAACGGTAGAGGGTTGTGCCATTAGTTTATTGAAGGAACATTCAGTTAACTACTATCACTGGCTTACAGAGCTATTGCCTAAATTAGTTGAAACAATAAATAGTCTTGATGAGAATAACCATAATTTAACAATTCTTATTGACGAGAAAATGCCAGAGCAATGTGTGGGGCTAATTGATCTAATTCTAAAGGGCATTAGAAGAATAAAATATACTATAGTTAGAGTGAAGCTTGGTCAGCTAGTTTTTTGCCATAAATTAATCTACTGCACGCCTCTATGGACATCTCTCGATAATACTCGTTTCCTTCCAAATCCAAAAAAAGAATTTTTTGTGTCTGTTGACTGCTTGCGACTCGTTAAGGAAAGAATTTCCTTGGCTATCAAGTCAAACACTACGATTATAAAAAATAAAAAAGTATACCTACAACGCCAAAACAATAAGCTTAGAAAAATAACTAATGTACTAGAGCTTGAAAGAATGCTGTACAAGCAAGGTTTTGATTTTGTTGACCCTGGATCTTTAGATTTTCGTGAGCAGTATAGCCTTTTCTCACAAGCGGAAATTATTGTTGGGGCATCTGGTGCTTCCTTTACTAATTTGTTATTTATGAAAGACGGTAGTAAAGGGATATCTCTATATCCGTCTGCACAAAGCACTAACTATTATGTATTCCAGCCTTTGGCTGATGTTTCGAATGTTGAGTTCATTCACTTTCTCACAACTCCTGATGATGATTCTAATTCTGTTCATGGTGATGCGAAGGTCAATGTTAAAGAGTTAGAGGGATTGTTGGAAAAAACTTATGATTAAGACGTTGGAATTTAATGTACTGGGTGATGAAAGAGGCTCATTAGTATCACTTGAAGAAAATGGTAATATCCCTTTTAATATTAGGCGTGTTTATTATATTTTTGATACCGAAACAGAGGTTTCTAGAGGTTTTCATGCTCATCGAGAACTTGAACAGATTGCTGTCTGTCTAAAAGGAAGATGTCGATTTGTTTTGGACGATGGACATACTAGAGAAGAGGTATGGCTAGACTCACCTAACAAAGGACTATATATAAACAACAACAAATGGCGTGAAATGCACGACTTTTCAGATGACTGTGTTTTGATGGTCTTAGCCAGTAATGTTTATGATGAAAGCGATTATATTCGCGACTACGAAGAATTTTTAAAGGAAGTAAACGGATGATTCACCCTACAGCCATTGTTTCAGAAAAAGCTCAAATAGATAGAAACGTCGAAATAGGTGCTTTTACTATTATTTACGACAACGTAGTTATCAAAGCGAATACTGTTATTGAATCTTATTGTGAGCTTGGTGTAGCAAATAAATTGTCAGAAGGGGCATTACTTACTATTGGTGAAGGCTCTCTTATTCGTTCTAGAAGTACATTTTATGAAGGGTCTAGTTTTGGTGACGGCCTTGTAACTGGGCACAACGTTACGGTGCGTGAGAAAACGATTGCCGGCAAAAATTTTCAACTAGGTTCGTTAAGTGATATCCAAGGTTGGTGCGAAATTGGGGACTATGTTCGGACGCACAGCAATGTTCATATCGGACAGCACAGTGTTATTGGAAATTGTGTTTGGTTATTCCCATATGTAGTCTTAACTAACGACCCTCACCCTCCGAGCAATGTTATGCTGGGAGCTGCAGTAGGTGATTATGCTGTAATCGCAACAATGACCGTAGTTCTTCCTGGGGCAAAAATAGGGGAGGGGGCATTTATTGGCGCTCACTCTTGTGTTGGAGGAAGAGTACAAAAAGATATGCTTTATTCCGGTTCGCCTGCTAAAAACATTGGTCCAGCATCTAAGATCAAACTAAAGGATGGCTCTAGAATGCCAGCTTACCCTTGGCGTACTCACTTTCATCGAGGTTATCCAGAAGACCTCGTAGAGCAATGGAATAAGGAACAGCAAGAAAATGTATGATATTGATGAATTAACCATTGGGATGAGTGCATCTTACTCTCAAACAATAACTGATGCAGACATAAAGCAATATGCAGGACTCTCTGGTGATAGAAACCCAGTGCATCTGGATGAAAATTATGCAGAGAGATCGAGGTTTAAAAAAAGGATTGCGCATGGAATGATCAGTTCTGGTTTTTTTTCTGCATTGTTTGGAACAAAGTTACCGGGGGAAGGCTGTGTTTATGTGGCGCAGTCTTTAAAGTTTAGAAAACCAGTCTATATAAATGATACGGTTGAAGCGACCGTTGTAATTAAAGATATTGATATCGATAAACGCCGCGTATATTTTGATACTTACTGCAAAGTAGGTCGACAGAAGGTCATTACTGGCCTAGCAGAAATTTATATTCCAGAGAAATAATATGATTCCTTTTTTAGATTTAAAAACTATCAATCAGCAATACCAAATAGAACTAAAAGAAGCTTGCTCCCGAGTCATTGACTCAGGTTGGTATATCATGGGCAAAGAGCTTTCATCATTCGAAGACAATTTTGCTCAATATTGTGGCACTAAATATTGTATCGGCGTGGGTAATGGCTTAGATGCTTTAACCCTCACTTTGCGAGCTTGGAAACAACTAGGTCGACTACAAGAGGGTGATGAGGTTATTGTTCAGGCAAATACTTATATTGCCTCAGTTCTTGCTATTACTGAGGTTAACCTGAAACCTATTCTTGTTGAGCCAGATGAGTTAACGTTAAATTTAGATCCTAACGTTGTATTAAAGCATATAACGCCTAAAACCAAAGCTATATTACCAGTTCATCTTTATGGACTGATGTCTCCTATGACGGAGTTAATGGAAGTCGCAGAAGAACATGGTTTGCTTGTGTTGGAAGATTGTGCACAAGCTCATGGAGCTAGTATTAATAATAGAAAGGCCGGAAATTGGGGACACGCTGCTGGTTTTAGCTTTTATCCAGGCAAGAACTTAGGAGCATTGGGCGACGCTGGAGCTATCACCACAAATGACCCAGAACTAGCTAATATGGTTAGATCGTTGCGAAACTATGGTTCATCGGAAAAATATAGGCATGATCTAAAAGGTGTCAATAGCCGCCTAGATGAGATACAGGCAGCCATGCTGAACGTAAAGCTCAAATACTTAGATGATGATATTGAATCTCGACGTAGTATTGCTCAATATTATAGAGATAACATAACCAATAAAAATATAAGATTTCAAGCTTGGGATAAAAAAGACTCTCATGCATTTCATCTATTTACAATTCAAACAAAAGATAGGACTTGTCTAGCTGATTACCTGTTGGAAAATGGGATTCAAACTCAGATTCATTATCCAATCACAATTAATAAACAAGGCGCTTATTCTGAATTGATTGAAACTACGTTACCTAGTACTGATAGAATAAATGGCCAGATCTTAAGCCTTCCAATAGACCCTACGCTTAGTAAGCAACAAGTTGCCTTTATTGTAAACATTATCAATGATTGGAAAGTGTAAATAATGAATGATTATGATGTAAACTTACCACTGGTAAGTATATGTATTCTGACTTTTAATCATGATAAATACGTAAAAAAGGCCATTGAAAGTGCTTTGAACCAAACGTATGACAATATTGAAATTATTATTGTTGATAACAACTCTAGTGACATGACAAGAGAAGTAATTAATAAGGAATTCAATATAGAAATTGAGAATGAGCAAATACGTTTTTATAGTTTAGAAACCAATACATATCCTTCTCATGGGACAAACTTTGGCCTAAGCAAAGCAAACGGTAAATATATTTGTTTATTATCTGGAGATGACTCATACTGTTTAAATAAAATTCAACGACAAGTTGAATTGATGTTAGAGAGACGACTAAGTAACTTATTTACGTGGGTGAATATTATAGATGAACATGATCATCTTGCTTCATCTCACCTAGAGTCTTTGTTTAATAAGAATTTTTCCAGCCTACAGATAAAAGAGCACTTTGTTCGTCATGGTAATATGTTATGTGCTCTATCAGCCATGTTTGATAGAGATCTCTTTAAACAACATGGTTACTTTGATGAACGTTTACTTCAATTGCAAGATTATGATTTATGGCTAAGGATTATTAGTCATGAAGAATTGAATTTATTACCTGAAAAATTGACTAATTATCGAATAAGAGGCGACCAAAAGAACTTAAGTCTAGATCCTTCTAATGAAACGTTTTCCCGTACTGAATTCGAAGAGCTATTTACAAATAAACATATATTGAATTTTGGTCATGATACACTATCAAATGTAGTAGGATCTGCTTGTAATGAAAGTAACAAGTTTGAATTGCTTTTTAAGTATTACTTAAAAGAAAATAAGCCATCTAAAGCTAAAGCGGTTTTATTAAGTAGCTATGAGAATCTAGGAGATAAAATAAATTTCCCCTCTGAAGAGTATAGTTCGTTCCTTGATGCATACTCAAAAACTGATTTTTTTAATAGTATTACGTTACAACAAATGCAGAACCAACTGAATCTGAAAAATGAAGAGTTAGTTGATCAAGCATCTGCGATGAATCAAATGAAGGAATCAACCTCTTGGAAGATCACACTTCCGCTGCGAGTTATAAACAAGTTCATTCGCGAAGATATGAATTCAGGACTAGTTAGTCGTATAAAAATACAAAACAGAACATTAAATCCATTTTCTGGCGGTTTTGTTGGGAGAGGTCATCGAGCTTTCTATTTATTAATGAATGAAGGTCCCACTTCTCTAATTCGTAAAGTAAAAGAGGTGTTATTTACAAAACAGAATGCTTCTACGAATCCTATTCATTATCAAAAGTGGCTCATAGAACGTAAAGCTAAAGATCAAGATGAAGCTGAAAAAACTATTGCCTCATTAAATCAAGCTTGGCAACCTCTAATCTCAATAGTAGTCCCAACATATAATACTGAGGAAAAGTACTTACGTTTGTGTATTGAGTCAGTGATAAATCAGTCTTATCAAAACTGGGAGCTCTGTATTGCAGATGACGCTTCAACCGACAAGGTTGTCGCACAAATCTTGGATGAATATCGATTAAAAGATAAGCGTGTCAAGGTGACCTATCGTGAGAAGAATGGGCACATCTCAGCGGCATCAAACAGTGCATTAGAGCTAGTCAGTGGGGAATGGGTTGCTTTACTTGATCATGATGATGAATTACAAAAGCACGCATTAACGTATGTAGTTAACGCCATCAATAGTAAAGAGAATGTCGAATTCGTCTATAGCGATGAAGATAAAGTCGATCTTGAAGGTAAAAGACTTGATCCGCACTTTAAGCCTGACTGGAACTTAGATTTGCTCTATAGCCAGAATTACGTTTCACATTTAGGTGTTTATAAAGCTAATATAGTAAGAAAAATAGGCGGTTTCCGTATTGGATATGAGGGAAGTCAAGACTTCGACTTATTGCTTCGTTACTCTCGCGAAATTGATCATAACAATATAGTACATGTTCCAAAAGTGCTTTACCATTGGCGTATGGTTCAAGGCTCCACAGCATTAGCTTCTGATGAAAAATCTTATACAACTGAAGTAGGCATCAAAGCTCTGCAAGATCATTTTGATACCTTAAATGAAGATGTAATCGTTGAGAAAGGCAAGCATGATAATATCTATAAGGTTAATTGGACATTATCAGACAAGCCTCTAGTATCTCTCATCATTCCTACTTATAACGGTTACGACATTACTAAGCAGGCAATTGACTCTATCTTTAAAAAGACGACTTATTCTAACTACGAAATCATTCTAGTTGATAATAACTCAAATGATCCTACTGCTCTTGAATATTTTAAAGAGCTTGAGCATCACGAGAAAGTTACAGTGCTTCGCTATCCACACCCTTTCAATTATTCGGCGATTAACAATTTTGCCGTTAAGGAAGCAAAAGGAGATATCATTGGGCTAATTAACAATGATATAGAGGTTATTACTCCTGATTGGTTAACTGAAATGGTTTCACACGTCCAACGTAAAGATGTAGGCTGCGTAGGTGCCATGCTCTATTATCCGAATGACACTATACAGCATGCAGGCGTAGTAATTGGCATTGGTGGTGTGGCTGGTCACTCGCATAAGCATTTTTCACGAGGAGACTATGGTTACTTTAGTCGATTGAAAGTCGTACAGAACTACTCTGCTGTCACTGCTGCTTGCTTGTTAGTTAAGAAGTCTATTTATAATGAAGTACACGGACTGAATGAGCAAAGTTTGTCTGTCGCTTTTAACGATGTAGATTTTTGTTTAAAGGTCCAACTAGCTGGTTATCGTAATGTTTGGACTCCCTATGCTGAACTTTACCATCATGAATCAATTAGCCGTGGAGCAGAAAATAATCCAGAGAAAATTGCTAGATTTAATGGTGAAATAGATTATATGAAAGTTCAGTGGAAAACTGATGTGACCTGCGACTTTGCCTATAACCCTAATTTATCTAAATATCATGAAAATTTCGAATTGAATTAACTAAATCTATGTCGTATTTATATTTGTGATTGGACTAAAAGTTATATTTCAATTTGTTAATAGAAAAAGGAGGGTGTTTAGGTGAAAATATCAGTCGCTATACCTTGTTATAAAGTTAAAAAGCATATTTTAAGTGTAATTGAAAAAATTGGTGACGAGGTTGATGTTATCTTCGTAGTCGATGACTGTTGCCCAGAAAATTCGGGAAAATTTGTTCTGGAAAATAATCAAGACCCTAGAGTACAGGTTATTACACATGCTGAAAATAAAGGTGTAGGAGGGGCAATTAAAACGGCTTATAGGGAAGCATTAAAACAAAGCGTAGATATAGTCATTAAAATAGACGGTGATGGGCAGATGGACCCTAGATTAATACCGGCCTTTATTAAGCCCATTATCGAGGGTAAGGCTGATTATACCAAAGGTAGTCGATTTTATAGTCTTAAGTCTCTTGTTCAGATGCCAACTTTAAGAAAGTTTGGTAACGCTGCTCTATCATTCGTTAATAAGGCATCAAGTGGATATTGGAACGTAATGGATCCAACAAATGGTTACACTGCGATTAATGCACATGCCTTAAAATTATTAGACGTAGAAAAGATCAACGATCGCTATTTTTTTGAAAGTGACATGTTATTTAGATTGGGGACTATTAGAGCTGTCGTGAAAGATATTCCCATGGATGCGCTATATGACGACGAGGAAAGCAATCTTTCAATAAGGAAAGTTCTTGTTGATTTTCCTCCGTTATATATTAAGGCATTTTTTAAGAGGGTCTTTTATAATTACTTTTTAAGAGACTTTAATGGTGCGAGTATGGAGATGGTCATAGGTACATTCCTCATTCTATCTGGGTCTGCCTGGGGTGGGGTAAATTGGTCCTTGTCCCTCTCTACCAATATAGAAAGTAGTGTAGGGACAGTAATGTTAGCGGTACTTCCAATAATACTTGGATTTCAGTTGTTATTAGCGGCGCTTAACTTTGATATGAATAACGCTCCAGATGAACCACTTAGCGAGCACTATTAGAATTTAAAGGTTAATAATGACAATGAAATTGACACTTAAAAGTAATGGCTTATTTTTAGTAATAGCAATGGGTTTGCTGGTAATCACACTCCCTGAGCTGCTTACCGACCCAAGCGGAGGTATAAAGGATTTTAAATATTCATATCTATCATATTTTTATGGTGCCTCTATTACGTTGTCAGCAATGTATTTTTCTTTGGTTGGGCTAACGTTTGCGTTGGTTTTTAAAGGGAGTAGCCTTTTAAATGGAGCAAGTTTACCATTTCATTCTGTATTTTTAGGGCAAGCGATTATATTTACATATGTATATATAAGATCAGCTATTAATTTTTATATAATACATATTCCAATAACGCATTTTGAATTTATTGGCTTGATTTTTCTTTGCTTTGTATTTATTAGATGCAAGTTTGGAATTAGTAATGTGTATACTTCAATTCTAAAGGATAAATGGAATTGGATACTATCTTTCTTCATATTTTTCCTTGTGTGTGTTGGTATCTCTGAGCATGAAATACCGCGTCAAGTTATGTTGTCTAGTGACCCGGATCAGCATGCGTTTTTCGCTAAGCAGATAGAACGATTTGGTACAATTCCATATCATCAGTTTTATTGGGGTGAGGAAAGTTTCAACTACCCTGCGGGAACTGGAGTTCTTGGCTTTATATGGTCTTTCTTAACAGGTATAGATGTAAGGAACGCATTTACAATTCAGCCGTTATTGCAAGCATATATAGCTATTTTTATTATTACCGAGATGGTTTTGGTAGAAAAAAAATCTTTGAAAGTCTTAGCAATTTTGAAGCTTGGCTTAATCTCAGCATTCGGCTTGTTCCTAACCTATAGCCTAACGAAAAATTATTATCATTTAGAAGGAGCAGGTAGGCTAGCAAGTATATCTATATGTGCATTTGCTACGTCATGTTTTTTCTGGAGTAAGAGGAATGTTGGCTTACTAGAAAAGAAGGATATATTGAGCTCTGTATTATTATACCTTCTTGTTGTTTTTTTAGGTACAGTAATAAACCCCGTAAATATTGTTTACTTAGGCGTTATCTTTGGGTTTTCCATATTGATGCAATGTGGGCGTAAGTTTAATTTTTACCCTATAGTATTTCTGTTACTGTTGTTTCCCATATTTTTAATTCTAGACCCGTACTACTTTAGCCTTATATTTTCACAGGGTGGTCAGTTATACGACCCAATAGTTATAACTCATGTCCCTCTGGATATGAGTATTAGTGAGTTTATTAGTCAATTTATTTTAAGTTTTAAAATTATGACAAAAAACTTTGGAGATGATTTCTTTTCCTTCCATCTTATTTCTGGTAAGTTCTCATACTTAGTACTACTTCTAACTCTTGTTTTTTCTTTTGTACTTATAAGTGATAAGTCTCGCAATGAACTATCTGAAATTATAATTTTCTTTATTGTATTAATCATTTGTTGGGTGATTTTTTCGGCGGTTTTTGATATTCTAAAATCTGGTTCATCCTTTAGATTATTGGGCCCATACTTTCAATTTTCTAAGTATCAATATTTGTATGTTATTTTGTGTTTTGTTTTCGCATTGTTCATTGAACGAATTACAAGGATGGAACTTAACAATTTTAAATTGTTAGCCCTGGTTACATTTTTTATTGTTTCTTCATCTTTATTCGGTAGGAATGTAAGTGACAACCTGGACTCAAGACGAGTTAATTATTGTGGCTCGATAGGTTGTGCTACTAGCAATGATCTTTCTGTGCTTAGCTACTCTGAAGATTTGTTCAAGCAAGTCAAAGTCCAGTCGAAGTTAGATTCAGAGGTTCCAAAAATACTTATACCTAATATCCCATTGTATCTGAATACTGAGAAGTGGCTGTTTCCCGTAGGTGGATCTAGAGTTCTACCATTTGTTGACTCATTCCCGGTTGCCTTTTTTTATGGTCAAGGAAGCACCGAATATAGCTATGAAAATTACATAGAGAATGTTTGTGAAGACTTTAATTTGGTTTGGATGAAAGAGAATAATATTCAATACCTTTTCAAACCTGAGCAGATGCTGAGTGCATGTGTTAATGGGCTTGATGAAGTGAAGAAGAAATCTAAAGTTTTGTCTGAGAAGGGAGAGGCATACCTAATTAAGTTGTATTAGGTGATTTTAAACTTAGAATGCAGTGGTACGCAACAGTAGTGCTATTGTGCGCGACCACTACAGCTTATGTAACGTGTGTTAGATTTAGATTTAGATTGAAAAGGGAATTAACACTCGACCTGTTAATTTTCCAATCAATATAGTAAAAATGGTGTTGTGATAAGCTCGTTAGAGAGCGTGTGAACAGTTTAAAAATTCCTGAAATCACCATTAGTGGTTCAGAGAACCAAATAAATGAGATAACGTATATGATGGAATTAATTACTAAGTTTAGAAATAACTATAAGAGTCAGGTTGTTGTTATCACTTATTGCTTGGTTGGTATTGCATCTGCGTTGGTAGATGTCGGAGGTTTGAAACTACTTAGTGAGTTTTACAATCTAACAGATGTATATGCGATTACAATCGCTTATATAATTGGTATGCTATTTAACTATACCTCACATAGTATATTAACTTTCCAGACTAAGATGTCCCATAATTGTTTTGTTAAATACTTAATTGTTGTAGGTGTTAATTATTTACTGGCTCTGTTAATTATATCGCTATTGAAAATTCTTGGTATACCTCTTGTTTTAAGTAAAATAATGTCTCTTCCTGTGATTTTTATTTCAGGTTTTGTATTGTCGAAAAAATGGATCTATGCCTAATTATTAATGATGATATATATTTCTAGCGTTGGTTGATACATAGGGTTCCCGCATATTATTTTCGCAGTGTTTCTCAAGTTTTCGGGTGAAATTTTAAAAATGGGTTGAATGAAGTGATCTGAGCGAGTTTCCTCAATTAATTTAGGAATAAATTGCCTCGTAAAGCCTACCTAGTAGCTTAAGTTGCCGGGTTGAAGAGGTTGAACACCTGGTATAGAGCTCTGACCACTGAACTCGAGTGTGTCGATACCTTCGGATTTTTTAGCCCACCCAACGTGCTGCCGGTTTGGTTGTGTTTTTCACTATACTTGTGAAGAAATTGTCTGTTTTCTTGAGTTGCTTTCGGATCTTGTGTTCTAAACTCGCCTACACGAGAAGGCTAATTGTCATCATCAACAAAGCTTCGATTCGTTGGTTTTTTTTAGAAAATGGACGATATTAGGAACTCAGGGCTTTTCAGGAAGCGATCTCCACGCTCTACTTTTTGTTGCAATTTGTATTGTTCAAGTGGCGCGGCCATAGTGTGGTCTGTTGGAACCTTGAACCCTACTGGAGATAACTTTGCTGTGGTACGTCATATAGGTTTAAGTTTTTACAGCAAAAAAATAATTTAACGGTGGTATCAAGAGGAAGTAGAAGTAAGCAAATAGAAGTAATGTGTATGTTTTTTAAATCCTTATGGGACGATGGGCTTCGTAATCTTGCCCTGGTCTATGGTCAGCCAAACGTTCTTATTATGATTTTTGACTATAAGATCATTAAGGTGTTTGGATGAAAATATGATACTTATTTCCAATTAGTATGAACGTGTTTCTACATACTCTATTTTAGTAAGGGAGTTTTTTTGTCACTAACATCAATCATCATAACCTTTCAACCTGAATTATCAAGTGTAGAGCCCTTGTTACTCGCTTGTCAGTCGAATGGCAACAGCGTCATTGTGGTTGATAATGGTAGTGAAAACGCCAAAGAGCTTGCTGAGGTTTGTCAGTCTTTTGAACGAGTGAATCTCATTTATCTAGATGCCAACTTTGGTATCGCAGAAGCTCAAAATATTGCGATTAAACATCTACAAATCGATGACGATGAACTTGTGGTATTCTTCGATCAAGACTCATCGATTGGTCACGATTATCTGAACCAAGTTGAGGAAACTTATCAGAAGCTGGAGCGTAACTATGGTCGCGCACTAGTACTAGGGCCCAGTTTTTATAATCGTGTGTCTAAGTTTGAGTACCCTGTCATAAAATTGAACAAGCTAGGCCTGCGACAAAAGATCTTGCCTAGTCAATTTGCTCATCCGACAGAGGCGTCTTGTATTATTTCTTCAGGTATGACGGTGAAAAATGATACTCTGAAACAAGTCGGATTGATGGAAGAATCTTTGTTCATCGATTATGTCGACACGGAATGGTGCTTAAGAGCGCGGAAGCTAGGGTACCCTATATTGGTAGATCCTAGCTTAGTTATGGAGCATGAAATCGGTACTAATAATCTTAAATTGTTGAGATGGCGTGTCCCCGTTCATTCTGCAGCTAGGCGTTATTATCGAATTAGGAACTCGTTTTTCCTATTCAATTACTCGCACGTACCTAAACTAACGAGCTTAAGAGAAATCGTTTTTTCTATTGTACATCAGGTATTCCTAGTGATTTTTACTGAAGAGAAAATAGGGCATTTCAAATCCCTTATACGAGGTGTGAGAGACGGCCTTTTTTATAAACGCTCAAAACCTCGTCAATCAAAAACCCCAACGTAGCCGTACTTGATACCTTAGTGAGCTTTTCCAATACCAAATGAAATGTTTTGACAGAAGCCGTCTGTTTTGATGAGACGCAAAATGAACGGCTTTAATGCTAGGAAAGTAGTAGACATTTAACTTGTGCTTGTTTGCTCGCGTGCAAATGTCAGCATCCTCAAAGTACATGAAGTAACGTTCATCAAATCCGTTCAGTAGCTCAAAGCTATTGACAGTGAATAGTAGAAAAGAGCCAGCGGCCCATTCTACTCTTGTTGGTTTGACTATTTTGCTCTTGTCATACACATCACTTCTTGGTATCCCAACTAAAGACTTTAGTGGTGATAATAGACTCGGATAACGGCGAATGGAACAATCGTAGGTATTGAATGTATTGTCGGTATAGAGATTGATTGTCGAGATGTCCGCTTGGTATTCAATCGCTTGTGCTATCAAGTCAGACACACTATCTACTGCGATTTCAACATCTGGATTTAATGCCAAAAAGAAGGCTTCATATGTTGGATTAAGGTGTGATTTTACGAACTGAAACACCTCATTGTTGTTAGCCCCAAATCCTTTAGGTGTATCACCTTGAATTAGGTGAATCCTGTGAGCGAGACAATATCCTGTGAGTCTGGGTGTTGCCTGCGTGTTGGATTTAATGATGACCGTGAAATACTTGGCCAGTGGTGGTAACGTCGGGTTATCTACAATCATTGAATCGTGATGGTGATTCACGATAGAAATATATACAGTCATAAATTAGCTATTATTCTCTTGGGGCGTATAGCCAGTGGGGGCATCAAGCAATATGCGTCTGATACAATTCACATCAAAATTGTGGCAACACGTATCCATCTCATCGAGCAGCAGCGTCATTTCTTTCCAGCTCAGTTTGTCTTCACTCGCAGTCATTATCTTTTGATGCTCACTTCCTTCCACATTATTCCCAATCAAAAGCTCTTCATAGAGCTTTTCTCCTGGGCGTAATCCTGTGAACTTTATAGAAATATCGCCTTCTTGAGAGTCGCCTTCTACATTCTCTTGCATACCCATCAAATGAATCATTCGTTTTGCTAGGTCGAGAATTTTGACTGGCTCCCCCATATCAAGCACGAATACTTGTCCATTGTTGCCCATGGCTCCTGCTTGTATAACAAGTTGTGCCGCTTCTGGGATCAGCATGAAATAACGAATGATATCTGGGTGAGTTACGGTTACAGGGCCGCCACATTTGATTTGTTTTTTAAATAATGGAACGACAGAGCCAGATGAGCCTAGAACATTCCCAAAACGAACCATAGTAAAAGTGGTGGTCTTTTGCTTATCGGCTAGTGCTTGAAGAACCAGCTCTGCCATGCGTTTGGTCGCGCCCATTACGTTAGTTGGTCTTACTGCTTTATCTGTTGAGATGAGAGTAAAGTTCTTCACGCCTGTTTGGATCGAAGCTTCAGCGCAAGCAAGTGTCCCAAACACATTGTTACGAACACCTTCAACAATATTATCTTCAACCAAAGGGACATGCTTATAAGCTGCAGCATGATAAACAGTTTCAATCCCATGTGCTGTCATCAGTTTTTCTAAACGGTTTTGTCTCTGAACGGAGCCAAGAGCAGCGACGATATGAGTCTCGCTTTTTAAGTTGATTTTTGTCGAATTTAGTTCTTGATCTATTTTGTAAAGGTTGTATTCATTTAGCTCGAATAGAACGAGTGTTTTGGGTTTTTGTGACATGATTTGGCGACATAACTCAGAGCCAATAGATCCTCCAGCGCCAGTAACCATAACATTCTTATTAAAAATGTTTTGTGCTAAAAGTGCCTTGTCTGGGTCAACAGCTGCTCTCCCAAGTAGATCGGCGACATCAAGATCTTTCACGTCAGTTGCTGCTGCTTTACCTGCGGCAATATCTTCCACAGATGGTACTGATTGCACTGCGATTGGCCAATGTGACAATTTTTCAACCAACCTTAAGCGCTCACCTTTATTAATCCCATTAATGGCCAAAAGCAGCTTTACGGGTTGATAAAGTGATTGGAGGTGTTCAAATTCACTTGGGTGGTGGACCTTGAGTCCAAATAATATTTGACCTGACTTTGTAGGGTCGTCATCAAGTAATACTACTGGATTGTACTCATCACCCTGAATCAGAGCATATGTTAAGTCGCGACCGGTAGCCCCTGCGCCATAAATAAACACATTGGGTTTTTGGCGCTTAAACCAGTGGTAATAAATTGAACGGATAAGTATTCTTGGGCCACCTAGCGTCAGGGTGGCCAAGCCAGCATATATAAACGGGACACTTCTAGGGATGAACGATTGGAAAAAAAAACCACTCATTATTAAAGCTAGGGTCGATATTATAACCCCAAAGAAAATGTTGCCAACGGCTGGCAGCATCATATAACGCAGGACGGCTCGGTACATTCCTAATCTAACGAAGCTATAAATTGTGATCGCAACAGTAATGAAAAGAGTTATTAGCTCTTCTATTTCGACTGAAAAAAATGCATTTCCAAGCCTTAAGGCAATGGCTAAATAGAGTGAAATTACGATAGCGAAAATATCATAACCAATACTGATGATACGCTTGTTCTTGCGTTTGGCATTAAGCAATATATGTATTGGTCTGATCATTGTGTTCCTTAGCGAGCAATTGAGCGTCTTAAGTTTGGTAGTTATAGTTTTTGGATAGTATTTTAATGTTGTTGAGTGCGGTAAGCTAGTTGTAATTGATAGTTATGTACCACTCGGTACCTTTACTGTTAATTTTGTTTGTTATTTGCTCAATATTTAGGCGTTTTGCATTATGAAAATTTTGGTCACAGGTAGCACTGGTTTTGTAGGTTCTAGAGTGGTTGAGTTGGCTAGAGAGCGCAGCTGGGCAGTCATTCCGGTTGTGCGTAAGCAAATAGAAGCAGTAACTAATAGCCTTGTTGTCGCTTCCATTGAAGCATCTACCGATTGGTCTGGTGCATTCGAAGGTGTGGATTGTATTGTTCATTGTGCTGCTCGAGTGCATCAGATGAAAGAGAGTGAGCAAGATGCATTATTAGCCTATCGAGGTATTAATACGCTGGGTACATTGAACTTAGCAAAGCAAGCTGCAGAAGCGGGCGTTAAAAGGTTTGTATTTGTCAGCTCGATTAAAGTTAACGGAGAATTTAGTGAGCCCAACTTACCTTTTGAACCGAATTTAAAGAATACTCCAAAAGACCTTTATGGCTTGAGCAAGTATGAAGCCGAAGTTGAGTTGGTTAAGCTTTCAAAAGAGACAGGGCTAGAAGTAGTTATCATTAGGCCACCATTAGTTTATGGGCCTGGTGTAAAAGCGAATTTCTTATCCATGATACGTTTGATTTATAAAGGCATTCCGTTACCTTTTGGTGCTATAAAGAACCAGAGAAGCCTAGTTTATTTGGATAATCTGTCCGATTTGATACTGACGGGTTGTGAACATCCTTTGGCTCCCGGGCATACTTTCTTAGCTTCTGATGATCAGGATGTATCTACAACTCAATTGATGCAAACCATTGCTCGCGCTATGGAGAAATCACCGCGATTAATTCCAATCCCAATGTCTTGGATACAAGCTGGATCGTCTTCTTTAAAAAAGAAGCATATAGCTCAAAGAGTCTGTGGCAACCTCCAGGTTGATATAGGTTTGACTAAAGAGGTCTTGGGATGGAAACCTCCTGTAAGTTTTGAACAAGGGATTAAAAGAACAGTAGAAGCTTACTTGAAGTCGCAGTGATGCGTTTTCGGTAGTTTATGGATTTCTTATCCATAAAGTCTTCAGGTATCCTTTATTGATTAGTGGTGCTTATAGCGCCCCCACGTTTTCAATCTGAATTTGATAGGACACATATTTTGATTCGTTTGTTAGATTTTGTTTTTGCTTTCTTTGGCCTGTTGTTCCTATGGCCAGTATTTCTCGTTATTTGTATCCTTGGCTACTTTGATACCGGGTCGCCGGTCTTTTTTCAAATCCGAGTAGGGCGCAACAAAAAACCATTCACTTTAGTTAAATTCCGCACCATGCCAGTGGAAACAAAATCTGTTGCGACTCATTTAGTTGGCGCTAGCTCTGTCACCAAATTAGGTGGATTTCTACGTAAGACGAAACTGGATGAACTCCCTCAATTGTACAACGTGCTTAAAGGTGAAATGAGTTTAGTTGGCCCAAGACCATGCTTGTTTAACCAACAACTACTGATCGATGAAAGAGAATCAAGAGGCGTACTCGCGGTAAGACCTGGTGTAACCGGGTTAGCTCAAATCAACGATATCGATATGTCGACACCGAAAAAACTAGCGGAGTGGGATCAACGCATGATTAACACGCTGAATACCAAATTGTATTTCCAGTACATTATTCAAACCGTGTTAGGTAAAGGCTCGGGCGACCGCGTTTAATTTGCCTCTTGCTTTCTTATCTATCTTTGACGTTTTTTAGAATCAGTCTTGTATTGTAACTAGGCTTAGTCAGAGGGCTATAACGTGTAGTGAGTGTAGTTGATTAGATCGTAGGTTATTGAATTTATAACCACCACTTTGCGTAGCGAAGTCAGTGTTCATTAGTTAATTTTAGTGTTGACGAGAGTCATGAACTGACACCTGTATTTCCCTGTTTTATGGTGTAACTATACTTAAGTCTATAACGTCACCATGATAGGCTGTTCTCTTTGGTGTTTGTATTCTCATACCTTAGTTCGTTTATTTGGAGCATTGGTTTTGCTTGATTGGTTAATGAATCCTGCTGTTCAGGTACTTGGCTTGTTCGTTGCAACAATTTGCGGCTTGATACGCTTTCAATCTCAGTCTGATAGAGTGTTTGGTGTATTGTTGTTAGTGCTTTTTACTAGCTCTCTGGTTACGACAGAGCAGGTTATCCTAAGTTTTTCAAATAAAGGCTTGCTCACTTTGATGCTGCTAATGGTTTGTTCTGTGGCAATAGAAAAAACAAAACTCCTGCGAGTGATTACCAACTATGTGATTGGGACTAATTACCACTCAACGTTACTCAGGTTGTTTAGTTTAACTACTTTTTCTTCAGCGATATTGAACAATACAGCAGTAGTTTCAACTATGTTAGCACCGATCCGCAACAACCCGTATCACAAAGCCAGTAAACTGCTCATTCCTCTTTCTTATGCAGCCATATTGGGTGGGACCTTAACCTTAGTTGGAACGTCCACGAACCTAATAGTGAACAGTTTGGTTATTGACTCTGGTTTGCCCAGCTTGAAGTTTTTCGACTTTACCGCGGTGGGCTTATGTTTGGTGCTTAGCTGTGGAATGCTTTTGTTTGCATTAAGCCCATTATTGCCAGAGTATGATAAAAACCAAGTTCAGATTCGTGATTATATTATCGATACTACAGTTGCTTCAGATTCAGATTTAATAGGAAAGTCTGTAGAACAAAATGGTCTTCGGCACTTAGAGTCATTATTCTTGGTGGAAATCTTACGTAATGGACGCCTGATATCTCCTGTGACACCACAAGAAGTAATTCTGCCCGATGATCGTTTGTTGTTTAGCGGTGATGTTAAAAAGGTCACCACTTTAACTCAGTTCGATGGGTTGTCTTTGTTTGCCAGTGATATTGGTTTACCCTTAGATAACCTTTCTGAGGTGGTGATTCGCCCTGAGAGTCACTTAATTGGCAAAACACTTAAGCATACCGGTTTTCGAGCATTGTTTGATGCGGCGGTTGTCGCTATTAAGCGCGATGGTGAGGCGTTATCTGGCAAGTTGGGTGATGTGGAGTTGCAAGTTGGTGATTATTTAGTGCTAGCGGTGGGAGAAGATTATTCCTCTCGAAACAACATTACTAAAAATTTCTTTTTATTAAGTGAAGTAGAAACCGAACACCATCTAGATGGTTGGAAGGAGAAACTCGCCATTGGTGGCTTTCTCGGGGCTATATTGTTAGCTGCCGTTGGTGCGGTTTCGCTATTTAAAGTGATGCTTCTTTTGCTGGGTTTGTTGCTGCTTTCAGGCTGTCTAAGTGCTAGTGAAGTATTGCAGCGCATACCTAAGAACATTTGGTTGATTATCTCCTCTGCATTATTACTATCTCAAGCGCTGTCCAACAGCGGCGCATTGGATGGCTTAGAAACAATGGTTCATTCATATGACTATTTGTTTACTCCACTGACTGGCTTGATTGTTGTTTATGTATTGGCATGGATGATGACAGAGTTAGTTACTAACAATGCGGCTGCAGCTCTCGTACTTCCTATTGGAGTTGAATTGGCTTCGAGTTTATCAGCAAACCCTCAAGCATATATACTCGCAGTAGCGTTTGGCGCCAGCGCCAGTTTTATTAGTCCGTATGGTTACCAAACTAACTTGATGGTATTTAATGCGGGGCAGTATAAGCTGCAAGATTTTGTGAAAGTAGGCGTACCGATGTGCCTGCTTTATGGCTTGATTGTGTTAATCGCAATACCTACCTTTATTGGATTGTAATTTAAGGACTTCTTTGAAATGAATATTTCTTCAGAGCGTATGACTCATCTAAAGCAATTAGAAGCTGAGTCTATTCATATCATGCGTGAGGTTGCCGCTGAGTTTGATAACCCGGTAATGCTATATTCTGTCGGTAAAGATTCTTCGGTGATGCTCCACCTAGCGCAAAAAGCATTTGCGCCAGCGACGCCTCCGTTCCCGTTAATGCACGTAGATACCACGTGGAAGTTCAAAGAAATGATTCAGTTTCGTGACTATATGGCAGAAAAAGTGGGTATGAAGTTGATAGTGCATCAAAACCCTGAAGGGGTAGAGATGGACATCAGCCCATTTGTCCATGGCAGCTCTGTACATACTGACATCATGAAAACCCAAGGCTTGAAGCAAGCTCTTGACAAGCATGGCTTTGATGCTGCATTTGGAGGCGCACGCCGTGATGAAGAAAAGTCTCGTGCAAAAGAGCGTGTATATTCCTTCCGCGATGAGCATCACCGCTGGGACCCCAAAAACCAACGTCCTGAGCTATGGAATGTGTATAACGGCAAAGTAAATAAAGGCGAGAGCATTCGTGTGTTCCCTCTATCAAACTGGACTGAACTGGATATCTGGCAGTACATTTACCTAGAGAACATCGAAATTCCAGGGTTGTATCTAGCAGCCAAGCGTCCAGTGATTAAGCGTGACGGCATGCTCATAATGAAAGACGATGAGCGTATGGAGCTCAAAGAAGGTGAGGTGATTGAAGAAAAGATGGTTCGCTTCCGTACGCTTGGCTGTTACCCGTTGACGGGTGCGGTAGAGTCTGAAGCCGCAACGCTGCCAGAAATTATCCAAGAGATGCTACTAACCACAACGTCTGAACGCCAAGGCCGTGCCATTGATCATGATTCTTCTGGCTCAATGGAGAAGAAGAAACGCGAAGGGTATTTCTAAACTGTTATGACGACTCCATACCAACATAAAAACAATGACTCGGTGAGTGATGATGTCGTGTGGCATAACTCAACGGTGACTCATCAAGATCGTGTGGTTCAAAAAGGGCAAAAGCCCGTCATACTTTGGTTTACAGGTTTAAGTGGTTCCGGTAAATCGACCGTCGCCAATGCCGTTGAAAGTAAACTGCTGAAAATGGGCAAGCACAGTTATCTGCTTGATGGCGATAATGTGCGCCATGGCCTTAACAAAGATTTAGGTTTCTCTGATACAGACCGCATTGAAAATATCCGCCGCATCGGTGAGGTAGCTAAGCTGTTTGTTGATGCGGGCAATATTGTGTTAACTGCGTTTATCTCGCCGTTTATTTCTGATCGCCAACAAGTGCGTGAATTCGTAACTGAAGGCGAATTTCTTGAAGTGTTTGTCGATACCCCGCTAGAGGTGTGTGAAGCCCGCGATCCTAAAGGGCTCTACAAGAAAGCACGTGCAGGTGAGCTTAAACACTTCACAGGCATCGACTCAGAATACCAAGCCCCGGTGAATTCTGAAATCCATCTGCATACTGCAGAGCTATCTATTGAAGCTTGCGCGGATTTTGTCGTAGCTGAACTTGAGAAGAAAGGCTACCTGCAACTAGGAGTGCATGCCTAATGCATTACGACGTATTTAACGGCGATGCCGATGGCATCATTGCCTTGCTGCAACTGCGATTCGCTGAGCCAAAAGCTTCCATATTGCTTACAGGTGTGAAGCGCGATATTAAATTGCTAAAGCAAGTCGATATCGTTACCGCTGAGTCTGTGACGGCGCTGGATATCTCGATGGAGAAAAACCTGCCAGAACTTGAAGCACTTTTACAAAACAATGTGAAGGTGTTCTATTGCGACCATCACCGAAGTGGCGATATCCCGAAGTCAGATAATCTATATGCCTTAATTAACCTAGATGCGGAAACTTGCACCAGTTTGTTGATTAATGAGCGTCTTGGCGGCAAATATGCTAAGTGGGCAGTCGCTGCTGCCTTTGGTGACAACCTGTTTGCTTCAGCCAATAAGCTAGCACAAGAGATTAGCTTAACCGAATCAGAAACTGAGTTCTTAAAAGAGCTGGGCACTTTGATTAACTATAACGGTTATGGCGCAACGCTGAATGACTTGCACATTGAACCAGCTAAGCTCTACCAGCAATTGACAGCCTACGTTGACCCGTTATCGCTATTCGATGATGAGAGCTCGCCTTACCACGCACTGAAAAAAGGCTATGAGCTAGACCGTAACCAAGTGCTGAACATCAAACCAGCTCACTCGGACACGCAATGTAAAGTGTTTGAATTACCGTGTGAAGCCTGGGCAAGGCGCATTAGTGGTGTGTTTGGCAACGAGCTTGCAAATCAAAGTCCTGATTTAGCGCATGCAGTATTAACGCTAAACGCGAGCAAGCAAGATTACATGGTGAGCGTGCGTGCACCATTGAACAACCGTGTGGGTGCGGATGACATCTGCTCATCGTTTCCAACCGGTGGCGGTCGTAAAGCAGCTGCAGGCATTAACGCGTTAACGTTAGATGACAAGCAGAAGTTCATCAACACGTTGTCAGCGTATTACGCTCATTAAATGAAATGTAATTGTGGAAGGTACACAGCTATTTTCTGCAATGTGGCGCTAAAGCTCCCATACTCTAGAGTGCAAAGCATTCGAGTAGACAACCCAATTATACAGGGCATTGAAGCCTGAAAAAGAAGATTAGGAGAACGAAATGTCTCACAGCTCAGAGCTAATCGTAACGGACATCGAAGCGTATCTTAAAGTCCATGAAAACAAAGATTTATTACGTTTTTTGACTTGTGGTAACGTTGATGATGGTAAATCTACATTGATTGGTCGTTTGCTTTACGATTCAAAATTGATTTACGAAGATCAAATGGCGGCGATTGAGAAAGACTCTCAGAAGTTCAACACCACCGATGGCGATTTCGATTTGGCTCTTTTAGTTGATGGTCTGCAATCAGAGCGAGAGCAGGGCATCACTATCGATGTAGCATACCGTTACTTCTCAACGGATAAACGTAAGTTCATCATCGCTGATACTCCAGGGCACGAGCAGTACACACGTAACATGGTGACAGGTGCTTCTACCTGTGATTTAGCGATTGTCATGGTGGATGCTCGTTACGGCATTCAAACGCAAACTCGTCGCCATAGTTACATCTGCAGTTTGCTGGGTATTAAACACATCATTGTAGCCATGAACAAGATGGACTTGATGGAATACAGTCAAGATGTGTATAAGAAGATTAAAGCCGATTACCGCGAAATGGCGAAGAACTTCAACATCGATGATATACGTTTTGTGCCTATTTCTGCACTGAACGGTGATAACGTGGTGACACCAAGCGAAGCGATGGATTGGTATCCAGGTGCAACGCTGATGAAGCTGCTTGAAACCGTCAAGATTGACCAAGATAAAGACCTTGAACACATGCGCTTCCCGGTGCAATACGTGAATCGCCCCAACCTTAATTTTCGCGGTTTCTGTGGTACGTTAGCTTCAGGCCTCGTTCAAGTTGGTGATGAAGTGACGGTACTACCGTCAGGCAAGAGCTCACGTGTAAAATCCATTTACACCTTTGATGATGATCTGGATACCGCACGGCCCGGCCAAGCTATTACACTTACTCTTGAAGATGAAATTGATGTGTCACGTGGTGATATGCTGGTGCACAACGGTCATGAGCCTAAAGTTACCAATAAAGTCAATGCTAATGTAGTATGGATGGGTGAGAACCCAATGCGTACGCACAAAGAGTACATATTTAAATTTGCGACCAAATCGTGCTTAGGTAAAGTGACGGGCATCCCTCATAAGATCGATGTCAATACTCTTGAACAGCACGCTGAAGAGAGTGAGACACTTGAGCTTAACGAGATTGCACTGTCTGAGATTACATTGACCGATAAGATCGCGGTGGATACTTACCAAACACTACCACAAACAGGTTCATTCATTGTAATTGACCGCCACAACAACGTGACTGTAGGTGCAGGTATGATTTTCTCGGTATCAGGTGAGAAAGCAGAAGAAAGTCGTGTGTACTCTCAATCTGAGAAGGATCTAAATGCTTATATACGTAAGCATTTTCCTGAATGGGGCTGCGCAAAGGTGTAACTTAATAAGGTGTCAGTAGCATATTTGGTTTGACTATTTGCTTTAGATGAAGGTGCTTGTGTCCAAAGAGGTTATATCTCCTTTGAGCTAAGTATTTGTTCTCTGGCTATCATTACCTTTTAATAACCGCTACCTTCTCCCCAATTAAAAGCTCTTTGTAGAGTTTTTCTCTTGGACATACTTTCTTGGCTTCTGATGATCAGATGCCTCGACAACTCAATTGATGCGAACAGTTGCTCTAGCTATGGTTAAAGCATCTAGGCCTTTACCCATTACGAGGTCTTGGATACAATTGGGGGGATTGAGTCTTGAAAAAAACAAGTGCACAAAGCGTATGTGGCAGCCTCCAAGTTGAGATTGGCTTGACGAAAGACATTCTGGGAGAGAAACTTCCTGTGACTTTCAGGCAAGGAATCAAAAGAACAGTAAAAGTACACCTGAAGTCTCATTGATGCGTTTTAGATAGCTTATGGCTTTCTTACCCATATATTCTTTCAGGTATCTTTTATTGATTAGTGATGCTTATAGAGCCCCATGTTTGTAATCTGAATTTGATAGGACACATATTTTGATCCACTTGTTCGACTTCTTTTTTGCTTTCTTTGGCTTGCTGTTTCTATGGTCAGTATTTCTTGTTATTTGTCCCCTTGGTTACTTTGATACGGGGTCCCCCGTCTTTTTTTACACACTAGTCGGTCGTAACAAAAAGTCATTTACCGTAGTTAAATTCAGAACAATGCCTGTCGATACAAAGTCGGTTGCTACTCACTTGGTAGGAGCAAGCTCTGTGACTAAGTTAGGCGCATTTCTACGCAAAACTAAGTTAGACGAACTACCACAGCTCATTAATGTTGTTAAAGGAGAGATGAGCTTAGTCGGCCCGAGACCATGCCTGTTTAATCAAGAAGATCTAATTGGTCAGCGGAACAAGCGAGGGGTATTTACTGTGCGCCCAGGCATCACTGGTTTAGCGCAAGTTAATGATGTGGATATGTCGACACCCGAAAAATTAGCAGAATGGGATGAAGAGATGATTCGGTCAATGTCATTGAAGCTTTACTTTGCATTAATATTGAAAACGGTACTTGGAAAAGGCTCTGGTTATCGCGTTCAGTGAGCATTGAATCTAGTAAGCGTCATTTTATCAATCAAAGCGCACAGCTTGGTGTTTTAAGAGTTGTGGGCGCAGCCGTTAGCTTGCTTGTTAATCTTGTCCTGGCTCGCCGCTTTTATGCTGAAGAGGTTGGGCAATATTTTATCTCATTGAGCGTCGTCATCCTCGTTGCTCAACTATCAACGTTAGGGTCGGAGAAGCTCCTTGTCAGAAATATTTCTGCCACTAAAAGCTTAAATAAAATAAAGGAACATATATCGTTAGCTTTTTGCCTTACTTTTTTGGGCTCTCTTCTCACTTATAGCCTTTATCAGTTATTACTTCTGAATGTTTTTGACATTACTCAAAACTTAAATGTCATTGATATATATATAATTGCAATCGTTTTTCTATTGATGGCTATTCTTCAAGCAAATAATAAGGCTCCTATCGCGATTTTTTTCCAGTTCGTTTTTCAGCCGATTATTTTTATCATTCTCCTATATGAAGTGACCAAACCACCTATACAGTTATTTCTAATGAGCATGACGATAAGCGCTTTAGTTATATCGACTTACCTTGTACTGGCTGGGCATCTTCGATTTGGTAGGTTTTCTTTTTACGGAGTGATTCAAGCTTTACAGCGCACCTTTCCTTATTTAATTGCTGCGCTCATTGGGCTGTTGGTAACTCAACTTGCATTACCATTAAGTTCACTGTGGCTAGAAGACTCCGATATTGCAGTGATGGGTATCGTCATGCGCTTGATCAATGTGCTATTTTTTATTGTCACTGGTGCTCGTATGTTACTACTTCCTAGGTTTTCTTCATCAATTTCTAATAATAATGAAAATGCAATTAATATGTTGCGATATTGGGGTAGTATACTTCCGGGGGGGGCAACGGTGTGTAGCGTAATACTATATGTATTCTTTAGCCAAAATATCATGGTTTTATTTGGAGAGTACTATGTGAATGATCATTATTTATTAGTTGTGGCCTCTCTGATGCTAATTCCTGTGGCCTTTATGGGGTGGGCACAAAGCTATTTAATTGCTTTAAATCGAATGGATATGATTAATGTGTCTTCACTAGTATCTGCAATAATCACTTTTTCTACTTTAGTTATCTTTACACCTATATATGGTGTATGGGCTTCTGTAATTGCACTTGTTGGGGGGAAGATGATATATTCAATAGTTACATTATTTCTTTCATATAAACTAATTTGATCTAGCAATTAATATAATATCCCCACTTTTAGTAAAGACCTTACTTTTTATATATGACCAAACTCGCCCTAAAATAACATGCCTATTTCCGTTTCTTATGGTTCGATCTTGATCAAAATAGAGTGCAATTGCCTCAAACTCTAGAGCTTCAATGAGTTTAATGAAAGTGATCGGTGTAAACGTATAGTAGTGATCATTGCTAACTCTTTCTCTCTGTAGAAGTAGGGTAGGTAGGGCGTGTTTGATATTGTAAGCATTAGGAACGGCAAAAATGAACTCTTTAGTCTTCACTTTGTTAACTACTTGCTCTAAAAAACCAGTCAGATCGACAATGTGTTCCAAAACATGAGATAAAACAACATAGTCATATTCGTCTTCTAGATACTGATGGTTATCAGAAAAAACATCACAATATTCAACATTATAGCTAAGTTCTTTTAACTGTTTTATTCCTGCTCTATTGATATCTATTCCGACAACATAACTTGCCTTTTTTGTTATATTATGGAATTGATGTTTTCCTTGGATTATGTATTCTTTTAGCGGGAGCATTTCAATCATGTCAACACAGCCAATGACTAAGACACGTTTATTTTTACAAATATCAGGGATAGAATTTCTTCTAATGTCTAGATATCCACATCTTTAAAGTTAAGAATGGCGTTATCTCCAGATTTCTTAGAGGTTTTTATTTTCTGCATAGTAATGTGTTTCCAAGGCTTATATGTTTTTCAGTACATATTTATAATAAGTAACGACATCGTTGTCATTCCAATCCCGATAGAAGCATTGGCCGTAGGTGGTCACGGGTTTATTGAATAGTAGTGATTGCAAGCCACCGGTTGAATTAATCGTGAAAACCTCGTTACACATACTGACACTCTCAAGCAATGCGCCTTTATTGCTAATAATAATGTTATTTTCTTTACAGTATTCAATTTGTTCTTTGATTACTGATGGTTTTTTTTCTCCAGGGTGAAGCCTGACTACTAATGGAATTTTTTTATCCGAAGATGCCTTATGAGCAAGTGCAATGGCTTCTATAGAATTGACTGTCGACTGAAACAGGGTTTGTGAATCTTGAGCTACTTGACCGATAAACAGATTGAATACGTCAGGCGTAGGGCATGATTGATATGAGGCTATCAGTTTTCGGGTTTGGCGTATATCTCTTGCTATTTTGATTTGATCTATGGGGGAACTATGAGGTGCGATTGTGCTAAAGGCGTAAAATCCTATAAGGTTGATGAGCTGTTCTAGAGCTTTACTGGAAATGGATGCATCAACATGGGAAGGACGATACTTAAGAAGTAGCTCTTTTAGCTTCAGGATATCATCAGCCATTTTGTCATTATTGTTGATCATTGCTTTAACTTTCATATGGTGATCAGCATCTGCATTCACACCTTTATCGCTGGATTGATACTTGTTTGGAAAGTTAGCTATTTCAAAGTACCTGACAGACGAGTAAAGAGGGATCAATTCGAGAGCCGTGAATTGGAACCCTGAAAAAACCCAAAGCTTATCTTCTGCTTGTATTTTTGGGATGTTATTTTTATTCAAACTATAGCTAACACGTTTATGTTGCTTTACTTCTTCGATCGATGGTTTTTTCGAACTTCTGCCATTATATGTTCTTCTTAAAAGAATCTGTTGACCTGGAATTTTTTTAAACTTCGCTATTAACCAGGTGGCTAGATTCGCGTGATATAAGATCGAAGGGGCTATTTTCTCATTAGCAGATACTTTGGAAAAAAAATCCAGTCTGACAGCATTGTCGATAAGTAAATGAATACGCCCTTTATGTCTCACTAAATTGCTCCTTTTCCTGTAAACATGACTTTAACTGTCTTAAGAAAAATTTCAAAGTCCAGTGCCCAACTTAAATGCTTTATATAGTATAAATCGTACGCCACTTTTTCTTTGGTACCAATGACATCATCAGTATATCCCAGTGAAACTTGTGCCAAGCCTGACATCCCTGGTTTCACGACATGTCTATAGTTATAGAATGGAATTTCTTGGCAAAATAAATCCACAAATGCTGCTTGCTCGGGCCTTGGTCCGATTAGAGACATATCTCCTTTTATCACATTCCAAAACTGTGGAATTTCATCAAGACGGGACTTTCTCAATAATACCCCAAATTTAGTAATGCGCTGTGTTTCCTCGGTAGCAAACCTATTTTCTTGTTTTTCACTATAGGATGTCATCGTTCGGAATTTATAGATAGTGAATATTTGATTGTGAAATCCAATTCTTTTTTGGCGGAAAAAGACAGATTCGTTGGTTGTGATTTTTAGCATTAATGCAATGGTTAAGGTTATGATGATGAAAGGGCTAAGAATAATCACAGTCAGTTTGTCTAAGAGTATTTTCAGGTAGAGATAGACGTAATCAGGTTGTAACGTACCTAGTGTGTTTTCGGATAGATGTAACTCAGACACTTTGTGTGTGATTCGTTCACTTAACAAACCAGAATGGTAAACAGGAATGTTAGCTAGCGAAAAGTCAGCAAGTAGCCGCTCTTCCTCAGGTGTTAAGTTAGAGTGGAGATCCACTAAAATACCCGCTGATAATTCTTTAATGGAATGTGTTTTTGATATCGGTGTTACCGTTATGCTTTTGAAGTTACTCAGATCTAAGTTCTTTATTTTTCCCAAAGAAAATATATCTAGCTTTACTCGAGACTCCGCCCAGTAATAGAAGAGGATAAACCATATGGTGGTCAGCATTATGCCGCTAAGTAATATTGGTCTTGAGTATTCAAGGCGTAACAGCATTATCATGAAAAAAGCGATGCCATAGCAAGAAAATATCAATGGTATAATCCTGTTGGTCTGTGTTTGAAGTATCGCTGGTGTTGGAATCGGAAGTATTATAATAACGACTAAGAAAATACTAGTGACAATACACAGACTTGAAATGACAGTGCTAGGAATAGTCCTATAGACTGTATAAGTGCCAATAACTTGTATTATTAGTAAAAGAAAAAGAACGATAAGATGAGATAGCTTGCAGCCTTGCTTAGTCATGCTTTTTTGCTTCTTTTCTTTAGAACAGATAGAGGTCTAGTATATGGTTTATTTTTGAGTAAAAGTGTTTTATTTTTTTTAAGTTCCTCACATTGATATAAGGAACTAAGTTGATCTACTCTTGCTACAATATCTGCTTCAGAACTCGGTCAGCCTTAACGCGCATAATTTTACGAATCAGTTTTTGAACAGGATCTGGGTAGTGCTCTATCTTTTCAAGTTGGCGATAGGCACAAATCATCTCGGTGTACTTTAAGATGTTTTCAACTTCCAACTCAAATCCCTCAGTGAGGTGGTTGTAGTTGTCTTGAATAAGAAGAGCATTTTCAAGATCGAGTTTCCATGCTCTAGGGTTGAGGTTGTTACCTGTAAGCAGCATGTAACGCTTATCGACCCAAATCCCTTTAAGGTGGAAGCTGTTGTTGTCGTGTTTCCATAAGTGGATAGAAAGTTGTCGGCTCGCAATATGCGCCTCATTAGCTTTAGCAAATCGACGCAAGTTCATTTCATACAGGTAAGGCAGCCCACCAATGGTTTTAAACGTCTCTTCTGGTGAAATGTAGAAATCATTCGCGGTTTTGTCACCCACCACAATCGTCACTTTTACACCGCGTTTTATCGCTTTTTTCACTTCCTTAGCAACGCTAGGTGGGAAATTGAAATACGGCGTGCAGATGAAAAGCTCATCTTTAGCTTGCGCGATCAGTTGATTAATACTGTTATTGAGTTTATTTCGGCGCTTGCCTACCCCAACTAATGGCGTTATCGCGATTTGTTCGTTACTCACGGGCTCTGATTCAAATTCATAACTTGATTGAGCCAGCAACGCGCGGAATTGGCGAATATCCGTTTTAATCTCTTTGGTGGTGGGCTTATCTTCACAAGCAAGATTGTTCACCGCAGGGTGATCAATGAGAGATTCTCTTATAAAGCGCACCATGCTGTCAGCCAGTGCCGGTTGCTTCAATACATGGTAGCGGTCAAATCGGTAACGATCTTGATAATGCAGGTAGATGTTGTTTAAGCTTGCGCCGCTATAAATCACTTCATCATCAATAATAAACCCTTTTAAGTGCAAAACCCCAAACACTTCTCGGCCACGAACAGGAACGCCATACACCGGAATCTTGTGCTCATATTGATCAGCAAAAGATTGGTACATGGCCGCGTTAGTTTCTGAAGGGGCAGCGCCAATTAACCCACGCTGTGCTCGGTGCCAATCGACACACACATTGATTTCTAGATCGGGGTTTTTCTGTTTGGCTTTATACAGCTCAGTTAAGATCTCACGACCGGCTTCATCATCTTCTAAATAAAGAGCAACAAGGTAAATCCGTTTACTTGCCTCTTGAATCGCTTTTACTACGCGAGTTCTAAACGCTTGCGCTGAATACAGAACGCTAAAATTCTCAGGCTCTAGTGCAAGGGTTGGCAGTCGATTGAATGGATTCCTATTGACCATCATGTTGGATGTATCACCTTAATCGTTAACAAGTTGAGGTATGCCCTCTTAAATATAGAGCATCATAAACCGTGTGAAAAATGCAAAAAAACTGCAAGAGACGAATATTACCAAACTTAATCTATCGTTGACCAGTAAAGGCGCATAGTTGCTTAATTATCAACCTGAAACTGCATAGGAATGAGACTTCGGCCACTATTCACATACCGTTGGTAAAGATTTTTAAGGCAATTGGGCATCTCATCAAGGGCAACAATTTCAAATTGATGAGCGCGGTAAAAGCTCTCTAAGTGGTCGTAGGCAAAACAGAAGTCATTACTGGTCAGCTCATTGTCTTGGCAATAGTTAAGTAAAGCATGGCCGACACCTTGTTCGCGCTGCTCTGGAATCACAAGCATCCCAGTGAGCAGGCGGTATTGCTCTATCGTGCGAAATCGAACCATCGCAATAATAGAGCTGCGGTTTGAGGCGGTAATAATGTGTTCATCTTTTTTGGCTTTGCCTGAAGGGTAGTGAACCTTATAGAGCTTATTGACCAGGGGGACTTTTATTGTCGGGAGAACCGCGATTGTCAGCTCACTCATTATGACCTTCCTCTTATCTAATCGTATCGTTGTCATGTAGAATAGGGGCAGTTTAAGTTACTCGATGAAGCCCATGCAATCTCTATCTAACGCCAATCTTGGCTCTTACCATACTTTTGCCATTGAGCAATATTGCGATCACCTCGTTGAAGTGAGTACGCAGCAGCAGCTTATGGATGTCTATCAATCAGCCGAGTGGCATGCCTTACCGAAGTTGATGTTGGGTAAAGGCAGCAATATGTTGTTTACCGAGCATTATAAAGGAGTAGTGGTGGTCAGCCGGTTGATGGGCATCGAAGTGAGCGAATCAGACTCTGCGTATCATTTGCATGTTAATGGTGGGGAAGATTGGCCATCGTTGGTTCAGTGGTGTGTTGCTCAAGGTTACAATGGATTAGAAAACCTAGCGCTGATCCCTGGCTGTTCAGGCTCTGCGCCCATCCAAAATATCGGAGCGTACGGCATCGAGTTTCAAGACGTCTGTGAATATGTGGATATATTGTGCCTGGAAAACCATCAAATAAAGCGCCTCACTGCCGAAGAGTGCGCTTTTGGTTATCGTGATTCTATTTTTAAACATCAGCTTTATAAGAAAGCAGTTGTTGTTGCTATTGGTCTCAAGTTGGCGAAAAACTGGCAGCCTAATATCGGCTATGGCCCACTAAAGGGCTTTGATAAAGCCACGGTGACCGCCAAGCAAATCTTTGAACGTGTCAGTCAGGTTCGATTGGAAAAACTGCCCAATCCAGAAAACGTTGGAAATGCAGGCAGTTTTTTCAAAAACCCTATTGTGACTCAATCGCATTTTGAATCTCTACAGGAACGCTTTCCACAGATAGTCGCATACCCTGCAATTGATGAAAAAGGCAATCCAGCGATGAAAGTCGCAGCCGGTTGGTTGATCGATCAATGTGGTTTAAAAGGGATGATGCTTGGTGGCGCTCAAGTGCATCCAAATCAGGCTTTGGTGATAGTGAATGCCAATAATGCAACCGCTGATCATGTGGTGCTACTCGCGGCGAAAGTGCGTCAGGCTGTCTTTGAGCGATACAATATTGAACTAGAACATGAAGTGCGTTTTATGGATGCGACTGGCGAAACGAACTTAAAAGCAATTTTACAGCGTAAAGGTTTACTGGAGAGGCAGGAATGAAAGAGCATCGAGTAAAATTGGCGATATTGCAGACTTTGTCTCAAGGCGGCTTTCATTCGGGCCAAGAGCTTGGAGAGCAATTGGGCATTTCACGAGCGGCAATCAGTAAGCATATTAAAGGCATTCAAGCGTGGGGTGTCGATGTCTTTAGTGTGCAAGGGAAAGGCTACCAGCTGTCGAAACCGATGCAGTTACTCGATGAAGCGTTACTTAAGTCTCAAGTGACAACGCCTTTAGAGTTGGTTCCGATTATCGATTCAACCAATCAGTACTTACTTGACCGAGTGGATCAATTGGAATCAGGATCGGTATGTATCGCTGAATATCAAGCCAAAGGGCGTGGTCGTCGTGGCCGAGAATGGGTCTCGCCATTTGGCAGTAATCTCTATCTCTCTATTTATTGGCGATTAGATGCGGGCATGGCTGCGGCAATGGGGCTGAGCCTGGTTGTTGGTGTTGCTATTGTTGAAGCACTGGAAAAAATCGGCATTGATGGCGTCAAACTCAAATGGCCGAACGATCTCTACTTTGAGGACAAAAAACTGGCGGGTATTTTGGTTGAGATGTCTGGTCAAGCAGGCGCAGCGGCTAATCTTGTGATTGGCATGGGTATCAACCTGAATATGGCGAATGACAGCCAAAACATAAATCAGAACGTCACCCAAAAGATCACTCAGCCGTGGGTCAGCTTATCTGAAGTGTGTGATGCTCAACCTCATCCTCAAACTTTTGATCGAAATGATTTGGCGGTGACTTTAGTCAATACCTTGCAAAGTACATTAAACGATTATGAGTTGTATGGAATGACAGGGTTCGTTGAACGCTGGAACCGCTTAGACAACTATTTAGGTCGTAAGGTGAAGCTGGTTATGGGCTCACGTGAAATTGAAGGTATATCGAAAGGTATCGACGCCCAAGGGGCTGTGCTGCTTGAAACCGATCAGGGCGTTGAGCGCTTCATTGGTGGTGAAATTTCATTACGCAATAATGAAACACCGTAAAATATTAGTGGCGTGGATTTAGCGCCACTGCTCTTCTTTTGGTCTGAACGGAATAATCTGAGCGCTGTTTTCTTGTTTTGGCACATTGCCATCCAAGACATTTTGAAAGCGATGCATCTGCTGTGATAGCTCTTTCATTAACAAAACATTAGCGTGAGTCGGATTTTTGCAACGATCAACCACTCGATCAATGTGACTCTGCTGAGCCCAAAGGCGATCTTGCATTTCGCTGGAAGCGGAAAGAATCATCTCTTCACACATCTCTTTTTTAAATTGCACAAACGCATCTGGGTTGTGTTTGGCTAAGTCGACCAACTCATCAAAAGGTGGCAGAGTCTGATTTAAAGGTGAGGCATTCATGTCTGTTTCCTCTATCACAGCGTTGATGGATTTATCAACACTACCTTAAGCGTAACCAATCAAATAGATTAAAGTTTGAACTAACGTCTTTATTCTCATTTGTGAGACGGTGATTTTTGTTCCATTAATAGAATTGATATGCATTTAGATATTGATTATTTCGATGAATTCAAGCAGTAAAATAGAAATAAACATGAGCAAGGCTCTAATTTTGTTAAGGATATCTTTACCCCCTAATTAACATGCTGTATTCATGTCTGGCTAATTACCTAATTGGTGCTGGTGGAGTGAACTTCATTCCAAAATGGTTGCTGGAAACTTACCTTCGTGGCTCAGTGATCTTCATAACCTCGACATAACTATTAAGCATGAATATTCTTATCTGCGATGATTCCGCGCTCGCCCGAAAAATGCTGGCGCGAAGTATCGAGTTATTACCGAATCAAAATTTGCTGTTCGCTCAACATGGACGCCAAGCATTAGAGCTTTTGCACCAATACGCTATTGATGTGCTATTTCTAGATCTTACCATGCCCGAAATGGATGGCTACCAGGTACTAAAAGCCATTCCCAAGCATATTTCCACCAAAGTTGTCGTTGTCTCGGGGGATGTTCAACCCCAGGCAGTAAGTCGATGTATGGATTTAGGCGCGTATCTCTTTATTCAAAAACCGTTTTCCAGTAGCTATGCGGCAGAGGTGTTTACTCGTTTAGGTTTGGTGTTCAAAAGTAACGGGCCCAGAGTTGACGACATCTCCCCGCAGGTGAAATTTAAAGAGATCGCCAATATAGCGCTTGGGCAAGGTGCTGCCACCTTAGCCAAAGTGCTGGGTGAATTTATTCATCTGCCTGTACCAACCGTCAGTAAAATTGAAAAAGCGGAACTGGATATGATGCTGCGTGATGCTTTGTATCGAGATGAAGTCGCGGCGGTTACTCAGCGTTTTGTGGGAAGTGGGATGCATGGTGAGGCGTTGATATGCCTTCATGGTGATGGGATTGGGCACATCGGCGAGCGCTTGGGGTTCACCAGTGATGATAACTCTTACAATGAAGTCGTGCTGAATGTGGCTAACCTATTTGTGTCTTCATTTATGACTTCTCTCTGTGAACAAATGGACGTCAGTGTTTCATTACGTCAACCGGTGGTGGTGGATACACGCGTATATGCAAAACCGAGTTGTATTGGCGATGATACCTTAGCACTTGAATTTATTTATCGAGATGATCAAGCGTTTGAATGTGAGGTGCTGTTTATGTTTGATCAGTCCTCAGAAAAGGTGATTAACTGTATTATGGAGTCCATATGAGCCATGAAACCAATTTAAATGTGGTTGAAGAGCTGCATTGGTATACCCAAGTTATCGACACGATGGATGTCGGGATTTTTGTTCTTGATCTTGAATTTAAAGTCGTGGCTTGGAATCGTTTCATGCAGTCGTACAGCGGAATATCGTCAGCCAAAATTTTACAAAAGCCGCTGTTCAGTGTGTGTAAAGATCTTCCAGAAGCCTGGATGGAAGCTAAGTTCAACGCCACCATCTCTTTGGGGACACAAGGTTTTTCTTCCTGGGAAGATCGCGCCTATATCTTCGAATTTAATAATTTTTCACCTGCTTCTCGTGGGTTAGAGCAGATGCATCAGAATATGGTCATCACACCATTGAGCTCTTTATCCGGTCAGGTTTCTCACCTATGCGTGATGATCAGTGACGTTTCCGATACCGCGCAAAGCAAAATGCTTTTGCATGAATCCAATCGCAAGCTCGAACATAAGAGCCGCATTGATGGGTTAACGGGCCTACTCAATCGAGCGTGTTGGGAAGATTCGTTAATCGAAGAATACAATCGCCTCAAAATCGACGATGATCGTGTGTCGACTCTCATCATGTTTGATATCGATTTCTTTAAGCGGGTGAATGATAACTACGGGCACAGCATTGGTGATGAAGTGATTCGTCATACCGCTCAACTTGCACAGAAAACCTCAAGAGGCAGTGATTTTGTTGGACGCTATGGGGGAGAAGAATTTGCCGTCTTGCTGCCTAATACCTGTCATGAACAAGCGTTGTATTTTGCAGAACGGCTACGTAAGAGAATTGAAGAAAGCCAAATCGGTTCGCCACAAGGGACTATTAATTACACCATTAGCCTCGGGGTGTGTGAGTTTAACCGCAGTGCTATTGATTCAGCCACCGGTTGGATTGAAGCCGCCGATACCGCGTTATACAAATCCAAAGAAAACGGTCGCAATATGACCACGGTTCATTCCGTCCCCGCTTAATGCTATGCGTGAATAGAAAGGCAAGAGGTAAGAGGCCAGAAATAAGAAGTAAGGGGTAGAGCATCAGAGTTTGCGGTGGCAGAGCCAGTTTTCGCAGAGTTGGATTTCATTGCGTAGGCCTTCACTGAGCTCGCCTCTATTGGAGGAGTCTTTACAGAGTTAGCCTTCACTGATGTGATAAGCGCAGCGTCGCTGACCTTGCACAATGTGTTCAATGCGTTGAACCTGGTGATCCTTACCAAGTAGCGCTTGAAACACGTTTAATTCAGAGCGACAAAGTACCGTATTTCGTGTCGCCGCTTTACAGATTGGACAATGATTTTCAATAAGCAAGTAGCCATCATCGAGTTTTTCAAATTCAGCCATGTAACCTTCATTACTGCGCTGCTCAACAATAATCGCCAGTTTTTGTTCCAGTGACTGAGAAGTATTAATGAGCTTTTGATAAGACACTAGGGTCTGATTTTCTCTGTCTTGAGCTATTTTCTCTAAGCCTTCAAGACCAAAAACACGCTCAACAGAATCGATCATTTGAACCGACAGTTCTCCATGGCTATCAGCAAAATGCGCATGGCCTTTGTTGGTCAGTGACCAATGTCTCGTTGGTCTGCCAACTTTGACTTTGAGGTCTTGGTAGCTCAACAACCCATCGTCTTCTAACAACTGTAAGTGCTGGCGAGCGCCCATTGTGGTCATAGCCAAATCAAGGGCTAACTGCTTTGCGGTGATCTCACCGTTTTTCTTGATCGCTTGCAGTATTTTTTCGCTACTTTTCATGTTTTCCTCATTCGCTTTGTTTAATTATGTCGTAACGATTTAATAAAGCAAAGAATTTACTATTTAGATTGATCCTATGAATCTACCCCCCAACACAGTAATCAGGTTGTTTTGCAGGTTTGGTCACAAAAAAATGTCCTTCCCCCCTTGGGATTATTGGGAATGCCCCCACATCTCTTTCAACCGCTGCAACACCTTTGAAAACATTAGGTGTCAGCATTTCTCAAACCTCATGGAAATTTTTAGGAGAGACGACCGATGAACATTCGTCCATTACACGACAGAGTTATCGTAGAACGCCAAGAAGCTGAATCAAAGTCAGCGGGTGGTATCGTACTAACAGGTTCAGCGGCTGAAAAATCAACTCGCGGTATCGTTGTTGCTGTGGGTAAAGGCCGCATCCTAGAAAACGGTACTGTCCAAGCATTGGATGTAAAAGTTGGCGATACCGTAATTTTTGCAGAAGGCTACGGTACTAAGACTGAGAAAATCGATGGCAAAGAAGTTTTGATCATGTCTGAAAATGACATCATGGCGATTGTCGAAGCATAAGCACTCGTTGAGTAATTGACTTTTCTCTTCAATATTTACTTTCGAGTAAAAATCGAATCAAAAATTTAAAGGAAATAAAGATGGCTGCTAAAGACGTAAAATTTGGTAATGACGCACGTATCAAGATGCTAGAAGGTGTAAACGTTCTGGCTGACGCTGTAAAAGTAACGCTAGGTCCTAAAGGCCGTAACGTTGTTCTAGATAAATCATTTGGTGCTCCAACGATCACTAAAGATGGTGTTTCTGTAGCCCGTGAAATTGAATTGGAAGATAAATTCCAAAACATGGGCGCACAAATGGTGAAAGAAGTCGCCTCTCAAGCGAATGATGCTGCAGGTGACGGAACAACAACAGCAACAGTACTGGCTCAAGCGATCATCTCTGAAGGCCTAAAAGCCGTTGCAGCTGGCATGAACCCAATGGATCTTAAACGCGGTATCGACAAAGCAGTTATCGCAGCAGTAGAAGAGCTAAAAGCGCTGTCTGTTCCATGTGCAGATACTAAAGCGATCGCACAAGTGGGGACTATCTCTGCAAACTCTGACTCAACGGTCGGTAACCTAATTGCTGAAGCCATGGATAAAGTGGGCCGTGATGGTGTAATCACGGTTGAAGAAGGTCAGGCTCTACAAGACGAGCTAGACGTAGTCGAAGGGATGCAGTTCGACCGCGGGTACCTATCTCCTTACTTCATCAACAACCAAGAAGCAGGTTCTGTTGATCTAGAAAGCCCATTCATTCTTCTTATCGACAAGAAAGTGTCGAACATTCGTGAACTTCTTCCGACTCTAGAAGCTGTGGCTAAAGCGTCTCGTCCACTTCTGATCATCGCTGAAGATGTAGAAGGCGAAGCACTGGCAACGCTTGTTGTGAACAACATGCGTGGCATCGTGAAAGTGGCAGCAGTGAAAGCACCTGGTTTCGGTGACCGTCGTAAGTCAATGCTGCAAGATATCGCTATCCTAACGGGCGGTACGGTAATCTCTGAAGAGATCGGTCTAGACCTTGAAAAAGTAACACTAGAAGACCTAGGTCAAGCGAAGCGCGTAACCATCACTAAAGAAAACTCAACCATCATCGATGGTGCGGGTGAAGAAGCGATGATTCAAGGTCGTGTTGCTCAAGTTCGTCAACAAATCGAAGAAGCAACCTCAGACTACGACAAAGAAAAACTTCAAGAGCGTGTGGCTAAACTGGCTGGCGGCGTAGCGGTTATCAAGGTTGGCGCAGCAACTGAAGTGGAAATGAAAGAGAAAAAAGACCGCGTAGAAGATGCCCTTCACGCAACTCGCGCAGCAGTTGAAGAAGGTGTGGTTGCAGGTGGTGGTGTTGCACTTATCCGCGCAGCATCTAAAGTGGCTGGCCTTGAAGGTGACAACGAAGAGCAAAACGTCGGTATCCGAGTGGCACTTCGCGCAATGGAAGCACCTATTCGTCAAATCACGACTAACGCAGGTGATGAAGAGTCAGTGGTTGCGAATAATGTACGTGCTGGCGAAGGTAACTACGGTTACAACGCGGCGACGGGTGAGTACGGCGATATGATCGAAATGGGTATCCTAGATCCTACAAAAGTGACTCGTTCTGCACTTCAGTTCGCAGCATCGGTTGCAGGTCTTATGATCACAACGGAAGCGATGATCACTGATAAGCCACAAGATTCTGGTCCAGCTATGCCTGATATGGGTGGCATGGGCGGTATGGGTGGAATGCCTGGCATGATGTAATTTGTGTTTATCTTGTTGCTGTAAAGCTTGATAGCGGCGTCGAAAGTACTCATTTACTCGCGTAAACTCCGTGCTTTCTTCTTGCTCTAAAACGTTACAGCTTAAAGATAATTAAACAAATATCAGATAGAGAACCGAGGCTTTTAGTCTCGGTTTTTTTGTGCCTGAAAAATGAGTTGATGCTTATTTAATACAGTAATTCGACATGGGTGCTGGCGTGTGACTGGATAATAGTGATGATATTTTGCACTATATGGGGGAGGGAAAAAGAAAGTACTGAAAGGCCATCGCCTGACAATGAGAGTGGCTGACATGATCACAACAATAAAAAATAACAATCATAAAAACAGGGATACGTTATGCACATTGAAAAGCTTCGCTACCATAGCGATGCCGCTTCGTTAAGTATTGATGATTGGGCGCTCACATCAAACCAGCATTGGGGTATATTCGCTGCCCACAGTCACAGTGCTTCGTTGGTGGCAAAGATCCTTAGTGGTGATTTAGTTCCAGACAGTGGCGAGATTAAGAACCTCCCGCAGCGTATTTCATGCGTCTCATTGGAAATGCAGCAGCAATTGCTCGAAGATGAAATTGCCAAAGACGAAACAGACTTTCAAGACAGTTTAGATTATGGAACGTCCGTTGAGCAGTTGCTTATCGATGTGGGTTGTGAGGCCAAACAGCTTGAAACGATGTTGGAAAAAACCGATTTGATGCGATTACGCCAGCGACAATTTAGACAGCTTTCAACGGGAGAAACGCGCCGAGTCATGCTCGCCAGAGCGTTGGTTCAGAATCCACAATTGTTGATTATCGATGAGCCATACACCGGGTTAGACACCGAACACCGCGCCGCTCTGACAGAATTACTCAATCAGTGTTCCAGCCAAATGCAGTTAGTGATCATTACCTCTCGGGAGGATGAATTACCGAAGTGTATTACCCATGTCGCTCTGTTTGATCATCAACGTTTAACACAAACCATGACCGAAAAAGAGTGGTCTTCCCACCCGGTTCGGCAACAAATTCAAGCACTATCAAAGCAAAAAAGTGACGTGTTACTGGGGATGATGGTTGAAAAAATACCCAATGAAAAAACGAGTGAACCGCTGGTGTCCATGAATAATGTCAAAGTGGAATACCTAGATGGCGTTATCTTCAAAGACGTCACTTGGCAGATGCACTCTGGGGAGCATTGGCAAATACGCGGTCCCAATGGTTGTGGAAAAAGCACCTTGCTAGGTCTGATTCTCGGTGATCATCCTCAATGCTATTGCAATGATATTCATGTATTGGGCATGAAGCGCGGCAGTGGTGAGAGTATCTGGGATATAAAACGCCAGATAGGCATTGTTTCATCCGCATTGCATCTGCAATATCGAGTAGGGTGCCAAGCGTTGGATGTGTTGTTGTCGGGTTTCTATGATTCTATCGGGCTTTACGATCAACCGAGTAAAAAGCAAATTGAAGCGGCTCATCAGTGGTTAGATGTCTTGGAAATGCGTGAATTTGCTAAGACCAGTTTTCGCAGTCTCGACTATGGCCAGCAGCGGTTATTGTTGATCGGCCGCGCCCTGATCAAACAACCTGAATTGTTGATTCTTGATGAGCCGTATCAGGGGCTCGATTTTATCAATCGAAAACTGGTTTATTTTGCTTTAAACCGAATTGCTAAAGCCAATTTGAGTCAACTTCTTTATGTGACCCACTATCAAGAAGATGCATTAGAAGCGGTTCAGAATTTTATGGATTTTGTGCCTGATGAAGAAGGGCATAGGGTAGTGATTACTCACTCTGCTTAAAGATCACTAACAGTGATGTTCAAAAAAGGCTTCACGAGGAAGCCTTTCTTTTTATCTACAATCGCCATTAGAGCAAGTTAGTGCTTACTGCGACTATAAAATATGGTCGCGTACTTCTGGATCTTTACGCTCTAGGTAGTGAATTGATTTAATACGACGGATGGTACGGCAGCGGCCACGGATGACTAAGGTTTCCGTTGTCGCGATATTGCCTTTACGGGTAATGCCTTCTAGAAGGTCACCTTTAGTGATGCCCGTTGCGGCAAAAACCACATCGTCGCTGCGCGCCATATCTTCCATTTTTAACACCACGTTGGTTTCCACACCCATTTCAGCACAACGTTTCAGTTCGTCTTCACCAAATTTACGGTTTTCTTCGGTATCGCCTTTTACTTCATGACGAGGAATCAATTTACCGTGCATGTCGCCGTCCAGTGCGCGAATAACCGCAGCTGACACCACACCTTCAGGCGCACCGCCGATGCAGTACATAACATCGACTTCGCTGTCAGGCATACAGGTTAAAATAGAAGCTGCGACATCACCATCTGGCACAGCGAAAACGCGCACGCCCATGGCCTGCATCTCTGCGATCACTTTGTCATGACGAGGCTTAGCAAGTGTGGTGACAACCAATGTATCTAATGTTTTACCGAGTGCTTTCGCAATATTCTCAAGGTTTTCTGTAAGCGGTTTATCAAGGTCAATGCAGCCTTTCGCACCAGGGCCAACCACGAGTTTTTCCATGTACATGTCAGGCGCTTTTAAGAAGCTACCTTTCTCGCCAGCGGCTAGTACAGCCAATGCATTTGACTGCCCCATAGCGGTCATGCGAGTCCCTTCGATAGGGTCTACCGCGATATCAACCGCATCACCGCCTTTACCTACATTTTCACCAATGAAAAGCATCGGCGCATCATCAATTTCGCCTTCACCGATCACGATCTCGCCGCTAATGTCGGTTTTATTGAGTAGGCTGCGCATAACTTCAACCGCAGCACCGTCAGCAGCAATTTTATCGCCACGGCCAAGCCATTTGTAACCTGCTAATGCAGCACCTTCGGTAACTCGTGAAAATGCCATTGCTAAGTCGCGTTTCATGATGACTCCAAATATGAGAGGGAAAAGGAAAAATTCGGCGAGATTTTAGCACATCAAAAAGGAAACGTTTGCTTTTTTGTCTAATGGCCATTTAGCGCATGATATTTTCAAAGAAATTGAAGCGTGAACCTTGGCTTGGTCAGGTGTTTGTCAATATGCGTGTGTTTTTTGAGCGAATGATATAAATTATCGAATATAGCGCGTGTTTATCGGCTCGCTGCTGAGTAGAATGGGGGCAAGAGCAACACTCACCAAACAACGACTTAAGCACACACCCGTTTAAGCACACATTCACTTAAGCAAGTAACGACTTAAGCAAATAGAAAGGTAGGCTAAAATGTCTTTTGAAGTATTAGAGCAATTGGAAGCAAAGATTCAAACAGCGGTAGATACAATTTCACTGCTACAAATGGAAGTAGAAGAGCTAAAAGAAGAAAAGCAACTGCTAGAAAACGAAGCGAATGAGTTAAAAGCAAACCGTGAAGCTCTAGAGCAAAAAACAGAGCAGATGCAACAAGAACAAGCGGCATGGCAAGAGCGTATCCGTGGCCTATTGGGTAAAATGGATGAAGTTGAGTAAGCGCTCGCTTAGACCCTGTAAATAATTGTTTGAAGCTTAATGAGCTTTCTTTGAAGCCGGATTCGTTTGCTTTAAAGCGCGATTAATCTTGTTTGAATTCATAATAAAAACGCCAGCGATCATTCGTTGGCGTTTTTGTTTTTATGACCGCAGGCGAGTTCTATTACCCTTGTGGGCGAACACCTAGCGTATGACAAAGTGCGTACGTCATTTCAGCACGATTTAGCGTGTAGAAGTGGAAATCTTTCACACCTTCACGGCTTAAAATTCTCACCATATCGATCGCTTGGCTAGCACCGACGAGCTGGCGTGTGGTTGGGTCGTCGTCGAGACCTTCAAACTGCTTTGCCATCCAGCCTGGTACTTTTACGTTGTTCATCGCGGCAAAACGAGACGCTTGTTTAAAATTCGACACGGGTAAAATACCTGGCACAATTTCTACATCAATCCCAGCAGCGACACAGCGGTCACGAAAACGCAGGTAACTTTCGACATCGAAGAAGAATTGAGTGATGGCACGATTTGCGCCCGCATCCACTTTGCGTTTTAGATTAAGAAGATCAGATTGCGCACTTTTCGCTTCAGGGTGAACTTCAGGAAACGCAGCCACAGAGATATCAAAGTCATGGCGTTCTTTAAGAAGCGTCACAAGATCTGATGCGTACATGTCTGGCGCACCGCCACCTGGTGGAATGTCGCCACGAAGTGCCACAATGCTTTGAATGCCGTTATTCCAGTAATCGTCCGCGATTTGGATTAACTCATCACGAGAAGCGTCAATACACGTTAGGTGAGGCGCAGCAATCAAACCGGTTTGGTCTTTAATGTCTTTGATGATGGAGTGAGTACGGTCTCGCTCGCCAGAGTTTGCGCCATAAGTAACAGAAACAAACTTTGGCTGTAGAGTTTTCAGACGGTGAACAGAGTTCCACAGTGTTTCTTCCATCTTTTCACTGCTCGGTGGAAAGAACTCGAATGACACATTAATGTTGTCTGAAAGCTCAGCAACATTTTGGTTTAATGCGTCTATGTGACCTGCGTGTGTGTATCCCATCTTACTCTCCCTGTGATCAATGTAATCACCAAACTTTAAAATCGACGTTTAGACGTCTATATGTCCACAGAATGTAATGAAAGCGATTTAATGTCAACAGTGTAACTATGAATTTTTTTCATGTTGATAATGAGCCAATCTCAAGTAGAGATGAAGTCGCTATTGAATGAGTTATGTAAGTAGGTAGTCAAGCAACGATTAAGTCGATGAGTAGGATGATGCAAGAAAAGAGGAAAAAAATGGGCTAGATAATCTCTAACCCAATTATTGGCATGAAACAGTCCAGGTTACAGTAGGCTCGACAATAGGTTCAGATCCGATTGAATCGCTCCCGCCGTGACTTCTCGCCCTGCGCCAGGGCCACGAATCACCAATGGATTGTCTTTATACCACTTACTCTCAATCGCAAAAATATTGTCGCAAGGCAGCAGATTCGCGAGAGCGTGCTCTTTATTGAGCGCTTCAATACCAACGGTTGCTTTGCCGTTCTTCTCGAGTCGAGCAATGTAGCGCAGCACTTTGTCTTCACGCTGAGCTTTTTCCAATCGCTCGGCCAGAATCTCACTCAGTAGGGCGCTCTTATCCAGAAAGTCATCCAGCGGAAGGTCGGCCAGCTCTTGAGGCACTAACGATTCCACTTTGACGTTTTCAGGTTCAATATCAAGGCCGGATTCACGGGCTAGGATAACCAACTTGCGCATAACGTCTGACCCATCAAGATCAGAACGCGGATCGGGCTCTGTTAGCCCTTGTTGCCAAGCTAAATCTACTAATTCGCTGAAAGGTACAGTGCCATCAAACTGCTGGAATAACCACGACAGAGTGCCAGAGAAAATGCCCGATAATGCCATGATGTCATCACCACTTTCACGGAGATCGCGAACCGTGTGATTGATCGGTAAGCCCGCCCCCACGGTGGCATTGTATAACCAATGGCGATTGATTTTACTGAATGCATCTTGAACTTGATGGTAATAGTGACTGGATGCGGATCCTGCCACCTTGTTTGCCGAGATAAGGTGCATACCGTGTGCAGCAATGTCGAGGTATTGATTGGCCAGCACTTGGCTAGCGGTGACATCCAGAACGATCACATCGTCGTAGCCCTGAATCGAGCCTAGTCGCTCAATCCATTCTTTGCCATTGTGAGTGACCGATTCATCGTTAAAGCGCTTCTCAACGCCGCTAGCATCGATTCCTTGCTCGTCAAACCAATACGTTTGGCTGTCGATGACGGCAACGAGATTGAAGCTCATTCCACGGCGTTTTTCTAACTCATTTTTTTGGCTAGAGAACAACTCAAGCCAACTACTGCCAATATTACCCTTGCCACATAACGCAATAGCGACCCGTTTTTGTGCCTGGAACAGTTGAGTATGAATCGCATTGACCAACGACGTTATCGGCGTTTTACGTGTCACGGCCACAAGACTTAACCCAGATTGGGATTCAGAGATGAACTCGACTGGTGAAGCTTTCAGTTGTTGGTAAAAGCCGTAACAGTGATTTGGGTTCTTAGCGACGCCAGCACCGACAGCAGCCACAAGGGAATACCCTTCTTTGAGCTTAATTTCAGCTTCTATCGCGGCATCTTGTAGGTGGCTTAGGGCACCGCTAGCAATTTCGGCGGTGTAAGCAAGACGCAGTTTGTATTGATCGGGTTGAGCTTCATAGGCCAGCGGTTCAAGCTGGGCGCGTTTTAGGCTTTGCAGTACGTCGTTTTCTAAGCGTTCAAAATCATGGCTGTGAGCAAAGGAAAGCTGAATCAGCAATACTTCGTCAAGTGAGGTGATGATTTTGGCACCACGACCAGAAGCCAGTACACGTTCAATGCGTGTTGACCCGGATTCGGCTTGATAGCTGCAACGCAAATGAAGGTCCATAGTGCTTTGAGCGACAGGTTGCAGAGTGCGACTGTGCAGTACCGGTGCAGCAAGCCGAGCAAGTTCACTGGCTTCATCTAAACGAAGCAGTGGCAGTAGGCAAGCGTCGCTAACAATGCGTGGGTCGGCACTGTATACACCAGCCACATCGCTCCAGATGGTCACCTGGGTGGCTTCGGCTAATGCGCCAATAACCGTTGCTGAATAGTCCGAACCATTACGGCCAAGCAGTACGGTATGGCCTTGGCTATCTTGCGCCATAAACCCAGTGATGATGATGCGATGGTGTGTATGCTGAGCCAACACTTCTTTAATCAGTGTATACGAGCTGGCTCGATCGACTTCTGGCTGAGTACCCGCTTCCGCACGCAAGAAAGCACGAGCGTCTTGAGAAATAGCATTCAGGTCATTTTGTGAAAGCAAAGCGGCCAGCAATCTTGCAGACCAGACCTCACCATGGCCTAAAATGGCCGCACGTTCTGCTTCTGTAAATGGAGCCGTAAGCTCACCAAGCGTGCTAAATTCATCGCTGAGTTGAGCCATCAAGCTTTGCTGTACATCACCAGTAACAAGGGCGTTAATCAGGTCAACTTGAAACTGCCTAAGCGCTTGTAATTCTTCGTGTGCGAGTCGACCATCTTTGGAGAGTGCGTCCACAAACGCGATTAATCGGTTGGTGGTTTTGCCTGCGGCCGACACGACCACCAAATCTTCAGAGCCTGAATACTCTTTGAGTATATTGACGACGCGACGGTAACATTCAGGATCCGCGAGGCTGCTTCCACCAAATTTGTGCAGTTGACGTGAAATGGTCATGAATTACGCCTCTTTCTCTGAAGGGGGGGTATTTTGAGAATCCGTTGCATCGCCAGTAAAGGCGGCGGCTTTTTGAAAGGCTTGTTTAAGGTCATCGATCAGATCCTCCGCATCTTCTAGACCAACCGAGAGGCGAAGAAGTTGCTGAGAAATGCCGGCTTCAGAAAGTGCTGCTTCACCCATTGCTCTGTGGGTCATGGAAGCTGGGTGACAAATCAAACTTTCAACACCGCCAAGTGACTCTGCCAGTGAAAACAGGTCGAGTTGTTCAACAAAGAACTTTAATTGTTCGAAGGTTCCGCCAAACTCAAAGCTCAACATAGAGCCGAAGCCTAACTGTTGTTTTTTTGCAATCTCATGGCCTGGATGGCTTTCAAGGCTCGGGTGATAAATAGTTTTCACTAAAGGTTGACGTTGAAGCTCGGCTAAAATGGTTTGTGAGCTTTCTTCGTGCACACGCATGCGCGCGCCCAATGTGCGAATGCCGCGTAACGTCATGTAGCTATCAAAAGGGGTACCCGTTGCGCCAATGCAGTTGCCCCACCATCCGAGTTCTTCTGCATGCTCTTCGGTTTTGGTGATCACAACGCCACCAATCACATCGGAGTGACCATTGATGTATTTGGTGGTTGAGTGGATAACGAAGTCAGCGCCAAGATCTAAAGGCTTTTGGAACACAGGGGTTAAAAAGGTATTGTCGACCGCGACCAATGCCCCGACTTGTTTGGCTTTTTGGCATGTTTTCTCAATGTCGACTACACGCACTAAAGGATTTGATGGGGTTTCAATCAGAATCAGTTTTGGTTTTTTAGCAATGGCCGCGTCAAAGGCTTTGGTATCCGATTGATCAACAAATTCCACCTTGAAGTCACCTTTAAGGCTTCGTGTATTAAACAGTCGGTAAGTGCCACCATAGCAATCGTGTGGGGCAACGATAAGATCATCTGGCCCCAAAAATGCCGATACCCAAAGGTTAAGTGCAGACGTTCCACAGTTTGTGACCACAGCGCCTTTGCCTGACTCTAGCTCAAACAAGGCGGTTTCAAGCAACCCGCGATTTGGGTTTCCAGAACGTGTGTAATCGTACTTAGGCACTTCGCCAAATGCAGGGAAGCCGTAATTGGTTGAGAGATAAATAGGTGGCACCACAGCGTGATGTTGCGAATCTGACTCGATTCCCGTACGAACTGCGATTGTTGCTGGCTTGCGGGTGCTCATAAATCCTTCCTTTGTGTATGGCTATGCTTTTTGACGCTGCTATAATGACTCGTAAGGGAAATACGGCTATACCTGGTTATATGGATAGACCTAGGTATATGGATAATTTCAGGTTGCTATCAGTTATTCCCTTCCTCATTTTTGACACTTTACTTATCAAAAATGAAGACGTCAACACTTCTAGACGTCTATATGTCTTTGCTTATAGACTTAAATCCGGCTAAAATTGCCCCTCAACTTAACTACCATATGATAATAACGAAGGTGCGCAATGGCAGACTGGAATGGTGAATACATTAGTCCATACGCGGAACACGGCAAAAAAAGCGAACAAGTAAAGAAAATCACAGTATCGATTCCGCTAAAAGTACTGAAGGTATTAACCGATGAACGTACGCGTCGTCAGATAAATAACCTGCGCCATGCGACCAACAGTGAATTACTGTGTGAAGCTTTTCTTCATGCTTATACTGGCCAACCGTTACCGACGGATGAAGATTTACGAAAAGATCGCCCAGATGATATTCCGGCAGAAGTGAAAGCACTGATGACGGCAATGGGGATTGAATTTGAAGCCTACGATCAAGAATAATAAAAGGCTCAGTTAAGTATTACTTTGTTAGCTAAGTATGACTTTATTAGCTAAGTGTTACGTTAATAGTCTCACTGGCACAGTAAAGCCATCGCTTGTTGTACCAAAATTAAAAATTGCACAGAAACAAAAAAACCGCAGTGACTTTATAAAAAGACTGCGGTTTTTTAATGCTTGGAATATCTTTAGTTATTTTACTAGGAGAGTCGATTACGACGCCATGTAGTTTTCTGGCATGTCGATTCGAGCTACTCCAGATTCAACTGCAGCAACGGCCACCGCTTTTGCTACGCGAGGCAACAAACGTGGATCCATCGGTTTTGGAATGATGTAGCTTGACCCGAATTCAAGGCTATCAACACCCGCAGCTTTTAATACCTCGGCAGGCACGGGCTCTTTAGCCAGTTCTCGGATAGCTTTCACCGCGGCTAATTTCATTGGATCATTGATTTCGCTTGCACGCACATCAAGAGCACCACGGAAGATGAACGGGAAACACAGAACATTATTGACCTGGTTTGGATAATCACTGCGACCAGTGCCCATAATAAGGTCATTACGAACCTCATGAGCAAGTTCAGGTTTGATTTCTGGATCTGGGTTTGAACAGGCGAAAACGATCGGCTTATCAGCCATCAGTTTTAGCGCTTCAGGTGGCAGCAAGTTTGGCCCTGATACGCCTAAGAATAAATCAGCACCTTCAATCACATCTTCAAGGGTACGCTTATCGGTATTGTTGGCAAACAGCTGCTTGTATTCGTTTAAGTCATCACGACGAGTGTGAATCACACCTTTACGGTCAAGCATGTAGATCTTTTCGCGCATGGCACCACACTTGATCAACAGTTCCATACACGCCACCGCTGCTGCGCCTGCACCCAGACAAACAATGGTAGCCTCTTCCAACTTTTTGCCTTGCAGTTCAATTGCATTAAGCATGCCTGCTGCGGTAACAATGGCGGTACCGTGTTGGTCATCGTGGAAAACAGGCACATCACAACGTTCAATCAGGCGACGTTCAATTTCAAAACAATCCGGTGCTTTAATGTCTTCTAAATTGATGCCACCAAAGGTATCGGCAATGTTAGCAACGGTATCGACAAACTCGTCGATGGTGCGGTGTTTCACTTCGATATCAATAGAATCTAAGCCAGCAAAGCGTTTGAACAACAGCGCTTTGCCTTCCATAACCGGTTTTGAGGCGATTGGCCCTAAGTTACCTAAACCCAAAATTGCGGTACCGTTAGAAATGACTGCGACCATGTTTCCTTTCGCGGTGTACTTGTAAACATTGTCTACGTTCTGCGCGATTTCACGAACAGGTTCAGCAACACCAGGGCTATAAGCCAGTGCCAGATCTTCCGCTGAATTAGCGGGCGTTGTTAGTGCAACGGCAATCTTACCTGGGTTCGGGAATTGATGGTAATCAAGAGCTTGTTGACGGAAGGCTTCTTGTGCAGATAACTCAGCAGTGTTTTCTTGACGGTTGTCATCGGACATAGGGTTAGGTACTCATTGAAAGTGTGGCCAAAGGGGAATACCATTCTAGAGTATGTAAGTCAACCTGCCTAGGTCAGAATGCGAGTCATATCATTAATAGTCATGAATGGACTACTGATAAGACCAGATCTGGTCTCACTGAGTTTATTTAAGATAAAGAGGATGATAGGAATAAAATAGGAAGACAATAAAGGAAAAGATAGAAAGAGGGGGAGAGGCGATGAGGTTAGAACAACAGAAACAAAAAAGGACGCCTGAGCGTCCTTTTTCTTAATTCGGTATAGCGCGAGCTATTACTTGCTTGAAAGAGCACCGAAACGCTTGTTGAATTTATCAACACGGCCACCAGTATCAACGATACGTTGCTTACCAGTGTAGAACGGGTGACATTTGTCACATACGTCTAGGTGGATAGTTTCTTTAGTTAGCGTTGAGTTGAACTCAAACGAGTTGCCGCAAGAACAAGTTGCTGTCGCTGCTTTGTATTCTGGGTGGATTCCAGCTTTCATGGGATAACCTCAATTTAGGCCGTGTCGCTATCCGATTCTATGCCGGACACCACACGTAGTTAATAAAACAGTATGGATAACACTCTCTTCTTGGCGGGTCGTGATGACCAATACCCTATCAGAAAGCCCTATCACTAAGGCGCAGTATAGTAATGAATACTTGCGTGAGGATCAACAGGTTTGCTAACTATTTAGCCACTTTTTTAGCTTCCCTCTTTACTAAGCGATCATTTAGACTGTGTTTTCTTGTTGCCGTTAAAAGTTGCCAATCACTATGCGCCCATCCATCGCTCGAGTTGCTCTGCCTGTTCCACTGGATAAGCAATTTGATTATCTCATTCCAAATCATCTGTTTCCGGTGATTGGTGGGCGAGTCAGTGTGCCTTTTGGCCCTCGAAGTCAGATTGGGATCGTGACCGCGATGGTCAGTGAATCTGAGTTTGAAATATCGAAGCTCAAACCGATTTACAAAGTGTTGGATTCAGAACCGGTCTGGCCAGAAAAACTGTATGGTTTACTTCATTGGTGCAGTCAGTTCTATCAATACCCTCTTGGTGAGACCTTCGCCAACGCCTTGCCTAGCGCCCTCAAGAAAGGCAAACCGGCCGACTTTACTGCCCAAGTAGAATGGCAGTTAACTCCAGCAGGTAACGATCAGTTGATGCAGGGATTTGGTCGAGCCGTTAAGCAAGCGACGGTAATGAAGATGCTTGAGCATGGGCCGCTGTCTCATCAGTCCTTTATTGACCAAGATATTACCAGCAGTGTTTTAAAAACATTGCAAGATAAAGGATGGATAGAGAGCCACGAGATCAAACCCAAACAGAAGCCATGGCCGCGTGACGTAGAAGCGAACGTTGATAAGCCAAAACTCAACGAAGAGCAGGCGATAGCGATTGCAACGGTGAACAGTAATCCGGGGTTTGGCTGTTATTTACTGGAAGGCGTGACGGGTTCGGGTAAAACTGAGGTTTATCTGAACATGATCAAGCCTGTCCTAGAGCAAAAGCGCCAGGCACTCGTGTTGGTGCCTGAAATCGGGCTGACGCCACAAACCATTAATCGTTTTAAAAAGCGATTTAATGTGCCAGTGGCTGTGATGCACTCTGGACTCAATGACACTGAGCGACTCAATGCTTGGTTATCCGCGCGTGATAATATCGCGGGCATCATTATTGGCACTCGTTCTGCGCTGCTCACCCCCTTTGCTGATCTCGGCATCATCATTGTGGATGAAGAGCACGATGGATCTTATAAGCAGCAAGACTCGTTAAGATACCATGCTCGTGATGTTGCGGTGATGCGAGCTAATAAAGAACAAATACCCATCATACTGGGTTCTGCGACTCCTGCATTTGAAACATTGAACAATGCCCAAACTGGCAAGTACCACCACTTAACGCTCACCCAAAGAGCCGGTGTCGCTAAGCCTGCCACGCACAGCGTGTTAGATATTAAAGGGTTGTATCTCGAAGGTGGATTGTCAGCGCCATTGATCGCTCAAATGAGACGCCACTTGAACGCGGGCAATCAGGTGATGTTGTTTCTCAATCGTCGTGGATTTTCTCCGGCTTTAATGTGCCATGAGTGTGGTTGGATAGCAGAGTGTCAACGCTGTGATGCGTATTACACCTTCCATCAACATAGCCGAGAGGTGCGTTGCCACCATTGCGGATCTCAGCAAGCGGTGATTCATCAATGCCATGGCTGTGGTTCAACCAACTTAGTGACCGTTGGTGTCGGGACCGAGCAGTTAGAAAGCCAACTCCTGGAATTGTTTCCCGAATTCAAAACCGTACGAATCGATCGAGACAGCACACGCCGAAAAGGCAGTTTAGAGAGCGCATTGGAATCCATTCGTCGTGGTGAGTATCAAATCTTAATTGGCACGCAGATGCTGGCCAAAGGGCATCACTTTCCGGATGTGACCTTAGTGGCGCTATTGGATGTGGATGGATCTTTATACAGCAGCGATTTTCGAGCATCGGAACGGCTGGCTCAGTTATTCATTCAGGTTGCCGGGCGTGCTGGAAGAGCAAGTAAGCCCGGTGAAGTGATCTTACAAAGCCATCACCCCGAGCACGCATTACTGCAAGCTTTACTCCATCAAAGCTATGGGCACTTCGCGAAAACTGCGCTTCAAGAGCGCAAGTTGGCGCAACTTCCTCCCTACAGTTATTTAACCCTATTTAGAGCGGAAGCGAATGATAATCAGCTTGTCGAAGACTTTCTTCGTCAAGTTCGTCATACACTTGAAGCGCATCCTCTATTCGATGAATACTGCATGGTTCTTGGCCCGGTGCCAGCACCACTGGCTAAAAGAGCGGGGAAGTATCGATGGCAATTGTTATTACAAACGGAAGCGCGTTCGTTAATGCAGAAGCTTCTGATGAGCGCCAAACCTGCGATAAACCTGTTACCTATTGCGAAAAAAGTCCGTTGGTCGATTGATATCGAACCGCAAGATCTCAGTTAAATCGAAGGGCTGTGAGCGAATCTGGATAAAGTACAAACAAGGGATTTGTGAGCCACTTCACGCTAGTCGTGCAAAATGTGTTAATCTCACCGTAACTTTATGTTTAGAAATGAATAAACTATCAGAACATAGAAAAACAAGAGTGGACGACAGTTCGCCAGATTAACTTTAACAATACGCAATGCAGCGTGGCTGTAACTAAAGGAAGAGAGGGTTAAAAATATGGCGACAATGAAGGATGTTGCCCAGCTTGCGGGAGTCTCAACGGCAACCGTGTCCAGAGCTCTGATGAACCCAGAGAAAGTATCGTCGACCACACGTAAGCGTGTTGAAGATGCTGTATTGGAAGCTGGCTATTCACCAAACTCGTTGGCGCGAAACCTGCGTCGAAATGAATCTAAAACCATTGTCACTATCGTCCCTGATATTTGCGATCCTTATTTCTCTGAAATTATTCGTGGTATTGAAGATGCAGCAATGGAGCATGGTTACCTTGTTTTACTGGGTGACAGCTCACAGCAAAAAAAGCGCGAAGCCTCTTTTGTTAACCTCGTTTTCACTAAGCAAGCGGATGGTATGTTGCTACTTGGCAGCGATCTTCCTTTTGATGTGAGCAAAGCTGAGCAAAAAAATCTACCGCCAATGGTGATGGCTTGCGAATTTGCTCCAGAACTTGAATTACCTACGGTGCATATCGATAACCTGACATCGGCATTTGAAGCGGTAAACTATTTGACACAAATGGGTCATAAACGTGTTGCTCAAATCTCAGGGCCTCAACATGCGGTGCTTTGCCAGTTCCGTCAGCAAGGTTACCAACAGGCATTGAGACGCGGTGGCTTGAGCATGAACCCGACTTACACTACGTATGGTGACTTTACTTTTGAAGCGGGTGCAAAAGCAGTAAGAGCTTTATTATCACTTCCTGAGCCACCAACGGCGATTTTCTGTCACAGCGATGTCATGGCAATTGGCGCGATTCAAGAAGCAAAAAAACTGGGATTACGTGTTCCGCAAGATCTATCCGTGGTTGGCTTTGATGATATTCAATTCTCAGAGTATTGTGATCCACCATTAACGACGATCTCTCAGCCTCGTTATGAAATCGGTCGTCAAGCGATGCTCATGATGCTTGAGTTATTGAGAGGGCACGATGTACGAGCAGGATCGCGTCTTTTAGAAACGCATTTGGTGGTTAGGGAAAGCGCTGCGCCACCAAGACTGGTGTGATTCTTTGGCTAAATCCCCTGACTGGCAGCGCATTTTGGTGCGCTGCTTCCATTTCTACCCTATTATCCCCACCAAATCTGAATTAACATACCTACTGACTTTTCAATGTTGATAGACCATCGTGGCAAATAAAGATTATGTAAAGCGCGGGCGAGGAACCAAAAAATCGCCTAGTAAAAAGGCGTCGAATAAGAGTTCACCAAGGCGAAAACCTTGGCGAAGTGGGCTCATTGCTCTTATTTTATTGGGTGCTTTTGGTTACGGGCTGTATACGTTAAGTAACGATCCTGAGCCACCGACACCTGCTGCGAAGCCCGTTGCGAAGCCAAAACCCAAACCTGCGACCGTATTGCCCAAGCCCCCAGAAGAAAAATGGGACTACGTTGAGTCTTTGCCAAACCGAGAGGTAGAGGTTCAGGCGAAAGAGCAGGTTATCTCTGATATTCCTTACATTATGCAGTGTGGCGCGTTTAAGCTCTCTCAACAAGCAGAAGAACGAAAAGCCAACATCGCCTTTCAAGGCATTCAAAGTGAAGTCAGGAAAAAAGAAGGCAGCAGTTGGTATCGTGTTGTTTTAGGGCCGTATACGTTAAAGCGTGATGCCGAGCGAGATAGGCATAAATTGCAACGCGCCAAAATAGAGCCATGTGCGATTTGGAAAGAATCACAGTAGACATTGAATGTCTTAGCCCACTTTTATCAAGAAGGTTATTCAAAGGAATAGCCTTTTTTATTTTTAGCTATTTATAGAAATCAGCCATAGAAGCTATTCACAAAAATGATTCCAGTTAGTCACTTTTCATGATTTATCACTCACCTCAGTCATAACGGTGTCTTGGTATGTATTTTCGTCAAAGAGTCGCGTCCTTTTGCTCTTGAAATTTCCCGTTTTGACCTCATATCAGTGTTTAACTCCCTAATCTAGAATAAGAGGCCCTACTCGTGACTACCATTGTATCAGTACGTCGAAATAATAAAGTTGTCATCGCGGGAGATGGACAAGTATCGCTAGGCAATACCGTCATGAAAGGTAACGCGAAAAAAGTACGTCGCCTTTATAACAACAAGGTTCTGGCTGGTTTTGCTGGTAGCACAGCCGATGCGTTCACGCTGTTTGAGCGATTTGAAAGTAAACTGCAAATGCATCAAGGGCATCTCACTAAAGCTGCAGTTGAACTGGCAAAAGACTGGCGCAGTGATCGCGCATTAAGAAAGCTAGAAGCTCTGTTAGCGGTAGCCGATGAGACCGCATCGCTAATCATTACCGGAAACGGTGATGTAGTTCAGCCAGAAAACGATTTGATCGCCATTGGCTCTGGTGGCAATTTTGCACAAGCCGCTGCGATTGCGTTACTTGAAAATACAGAATTAGACGCGCTAGAGATTGCACAAAAGTCATTGCAAATTGCGGGTGATATTTGCGTCTTTACTAACCATCATCACACTATTGAAGAACTAGAAATCCCAGCAGAACTGGTTAAATAGACTCAACTATTCGTCTATGTCAAAGCCCATTTTAGTTGGTGAAAAATAAAAATAGCCAGTGACACTGTTTTAAGGAAATAATTATGTCTGATATGACCCCTCGTGAAATTGTTCACGAACTTAACCGCCACATCATTGGCCAAGACCAAGCAAAACGTTCAGTGGCAATAGCCCTGCGTAATCGTTGGCGTCGAATGCAACTTGAAGAGGGCTTGCGTGCTGAAGTCACGCCGAAAAACATTTTGATGATTGGTCCAACGGGTGTGGGTAAAACTGAAATTGCTCGTCGTCTTGCTAAACTGGCTAACGCGCCTTTCATTAAAGTTGAAGCGACTAAGTTTACGGAAGTGGGCTATGTTGGTAAGGAAGTAGAAACCATCATTCGTGACCTGACGGATGTGGCGATAAAGATGACCCATCAGCAAGCGATGGAGAAAGTAAAATACCGAGCTGAAGAACAAGCTGAAGAACGTATCTTAGACGCACTATTACCGCCAGCCCGTGATGCTTGGGGTGAAAATGAGAAATCAGACGATAGCTCATCGAATACCCGCCAAATCTTCCGTAAGAAATTACGTGAAGGCAAGCTAGATGATAAAGAGATCGAAGTCGATGTTGCCGCGCCACAGATGGGCGTTGAAATCATGGCGCCTCCTGGTATGGAAGAGATGACCAATCAGCTTCAAGGTATGTTTCAAAACTTGGCGGGAGATACCAAGAAAAAGCGCAAGATGAAAATTAAAGATGCCTTTAAAGCACTGACGGAAGAAGAAGCGGCCAAGCTTGTGAATCCGGAAGAGTTAAAAGAGAGCTCAATCTTTAATGTCGAAAACAATGGCATTGTGTTTATCGATGAAATCGACAAAATCTGTAAGCGTGGTGAAAGCTCCGGCCCTGATGTTTCTCGTGAAGGTGTTCAGCGTGACTTACTGCCACTTATTGAAGGCAGTACGGTATCGACTAAGCACGGCATGGTGAAAACCGACCATATTTTGTTTGTGACGTCTGGTGCATTCCAAGTATCGAAGCCCTCTGATCTTATTCCTGAGTTGCAAGGTCGCTTGCCAATTCGAGTAGAACTTGAAGCGTTATCAAGCAACGATTTCAAGCGTATTTTGACCGAACCGAAAGCTTCATTGACTGAGCAATATATTGCATTGATGAAAACGGAAGAAGTGGATATCGACTTTACAGAAGATGGTATTACTCAGATCGCTGAAGCTGCATGGCATGTGAATGAAACCACGGAGAATATTGGTGCTCGTCGCCTGCACACGGTGATGGAACGCTTAATGGATGAGATTTCATTTGAAGCCACAGACAAAGCCGGAACAAGTTTAACCATTGATGCTGAGTACGTGAAGAACTGCCTGGGTGAGTTGGTTGAAAACGAAGATTTGAGCCGCTTCATTCTTTAATCACGTTGTTTAAATAAAAAGACAATGAACAGAAAAAAGGGTTGGCATTATGCCAACCCTTTTTATTACTTAATGATGGTTACTTGCTGATGGTACTAACTGTTTATTACTCACTGCGATTGGCTTACTTTAAATCATCGCAATAAAGATAACCGACAGAGCAGTGATCAAACCGGCAAAGGCGTAACAACCGACTTTGCCCGCAACGCCTGCGTGTATTTTGAGATCATGCATACCATGATGAAGGCGGTGCATAGCGTGCCACATAGGGAAAGCCAGTGTGCCGATGATAAACAAGGCACCAATAATGCTGGTGGCAAAGCGACTAACACGCTCGTAGCTCAATGCTTCAGCGTCAATAATACCAAGAGGTGCAAGGATACCGAGAACAAGTACGGTAACCGGAGTGATCATGGCAAACCATGTGCCACCTGCGCCAAATAGCCCCCACCAGATAGGCTCATCAGAGCGTTTTGGTGATCTGTCTACTTTATAGTTGTTTGTTATCACAATATGCTCCTTACACAACAACGAGAACAACGAGGGAGATAAACGCCACAGCAGCCCATTGCGTTAAAATAATCACTTTCTTATCAACCGTTTTGCCTTTCAAACGAATAGGCATGACTTGCGGCATCATGCCAAAGAAAGTATGGGCATGAAGTAAGCTGCCAGCCAACGCCACAATATTGATGGCGATGATCACAGGATTGGCCATAAATTCGAGCCAACCTTGCCATGCATCAGCCCCTTTGACTAAAGAGGCCAATCCGACGGTCAAAAACAGAGTGAATAGGATCAGCGGCAGTACCGTTGCTTCGCGCAGCATGTAGAAGCGATAAAAGGGATTATTGCTCCACCAGGTGCGTTTCATTTCACGAACGTAAGGTTTACGATTACTACTCATCCTTATGCCTCCTTCTTATTCACTGAACCATCGGGCTTCAACATCGCAATCACGAAGTCCATCGACGATTCAATTTTACCTTGGTTTACCGCAGCAGCTGGATCAACATTCTTAGGACAAACATCAGAGCAGTAGCCCACAAACGTACAGCCCCAAGCGCCATTGTCACCGTTAATCAGTGCCATACGCTCACTCTTACCATTGTCACGGCTATCAAGATTGTAACGATGCGCCAGGGTTAGAGCCGCAGGGCCGATGAACTCAGGGTTTAGCCCAAACTGAGGACACGCCGCGTAGCAAAGACCACAGTTTATGCAGCTTGCAAATTGCTTGTATTTCGCCATTTGCTCTGGGGTTTGAATGTTAGTGCCATCTTCAGGTTTACGGTCGTTACCAATAATGTATGGCTTAATCGCTTCCAGACGCTCAATAAACGAGCTCATATCAACAATCAGATCTTTCTCGATTGGGAAGTTTGCCAAAGGCTCAATCGTTACCCCATCAGGGTAGTCACGTAAGAAGCATTTACAGGCTAGCTTTGGTACGCCATTAACCATGATGCCACATGAACCACAGATCGCCATTCGGCAAGACCAACGGTAAGACAAGTCTTTGTCTAGGTTGTCTTTGATGTAGCCAATGGCATCAAGCACAGACATGGTGTCATCAAAAGGGACTTCAAACGCCTGCATATGAGGTTCAGCATCAGTGGCTGGGTCATAGCGGAGAATATTAATTTTTTGAATTCGATTCGCTGGCATTACTCTTGCTCCTCTGTCTGTTTCGTTTGAGCAGCTTCCTCTGCCGCTGCTTTCTCAGCAGCTTCGCCGTATAGACGTGCTTTCGGTTGGGATTTCGTAATTTTGACATCGCGGTAATCTATTTTTGGTGCGGCATCTTCTTGGTAGTAGGCCAGTGAATGCTTCAAGAAGTTCTCATCATCACGCTCTGTACAGCCATCATCTAAACGTTGGTGAGCACCACGAGACTCTTTACGTAAAATAGCCGAGTGAGCCATCGCTTCTGCGACTTCTAACCCGTAACCGACCTCGATAGCGTAAAGAAGATCCGTGTTGAACACTTTGCCTTTATCTTTAATACCAATCTTTTTGTAACGTGCTTTAAGCTCTGTGATTTTCTCGATGGTGGCTTGCATCAAGTCTTCTTGACGGTAAATACCGCAACCCGCTTCCATGGTGTGACCCATTTCAGTTCGGATGTCCGCCCAGTTTTCATCGCCCTCTTGGGCTAAGATGCCCGCAATACGATCTTCTACCGCTTTTACTTGTTTCTCGATAGACGCGTCGTTCCAGCCTTTGAATTCTTCCGCGCGTTTCACGGCATGTTCACCGGCAACGCGGCCAAAGACCACAAACTCAGCCAGAGAGTTAGAACCTAAACGGTTGGCCCCGTGCAGACCTACAGAGGCACATTCACCGACCGCAAAGAGACCTTTTATTTGAGTCTCACAATTGCCGTTCGTTTCAATACCACCCATGGTGTAGTGAACCGTTGGACGAATTGGAATTGGCTCTTTAGCCGGATCAACGTTGACGTATGCTTTTGATAGCTCACAGATAAACGGCAGACGCTCTTGCAGGTACTCTTCCCCTAAATGGCGAAGGTCAAGGTGTACCACATCACCGAGTGGGTGTTTGATGGTGTTGCCTTTCTGCTGCTCATGCCAAAACGCTTGAGAAACTTTGTCACGAGGACCGAGTTCCATGTATTTATTTTTCGGCTCGCCTACGGGTGTTTCTGGGCCCATGCCGTAATCTTGCAGATAACGATAGCCGTTCTTGTTAACGATAATACCGCCTTCACCACGACAACCTTCGGTCATCAGAATGCCAGTACCAGGAAGGCCGGTAGGGTGATATTGAACAAATTCCATATCACGCAAAGGAACACCATGACGATAGGCCATTGCCATGCCGTCACCGGTGACAATGCCGCCGTTAGTATTACAGTGATAAACACGGCCAGCGCCACCCGTTGCGAGTACAACCGATTTTGCTTTAATGGTCACGAGTTCACCTTCAGCCATATGAATAGCGATAAGGCCCTGAACTTCGCCATCTTCAACAAGCAGATCAACCACAAAGTACTCATCAAAACGTTTGATTTGCTCGTACTTCATCGAAGTTTGAAATAGGGTATGAAGCATGTGGAAACCGGTTTTATCCGCCGCAAACCAAGTACGCTCGACTTTCATACCACCAAAACGACGAACGTTGATTTCACCGTTCTCTTTTCGACTCCATGGGCAACCCCATTGCTCCATTTGGATCATTTCACGGGTTGCGTTTTTAACAAAGTACTCAACGACATCCTGCTCACATAGCCAGTCACCACCACCAACAGTATCGTTGAAGTGATTATCTAGGCTGTCTTCTTCCTTGACGACGGCTGCTGAACCCCCTTCTGCTGCAACCGTGTGGGAGCGCATAGGGTAAACTTTCGAAATGAGTGCAACTTCTAATTCAGGGTTTGCTTCCGCAGCTGCAATAGCAGTACGAAGACCAGCGCCACCAGCGCCAATGACTGCGATATCTGTGGTGAGTATTTTCACAGTTATCCTCCAGTGAGTAATTGATATTATTGAATACTAGGTACGCTTTATTCCGCTGCCCTAGAGTCTTTATATTCAGAAATCAAAATAGGGATAAAAAGTGGATTTTTATCCCTTCAATTCCAGACCGCCTTTTTAACGGCACAATCAGTTTAGAAGAGCAGAATGAGGAATAAATTGATTCAGTCAGCCTTTTTAGTCGGAAATGCAAACATGAGCATAGTTATTCCATTTTGTGTGATCAATATCATGAAGTAATGATCGAAAAGGAGTTAACTGACAGGATTGTCGCTCCCCCAAAGTGTTCCAATGACCATTCTAGAGTGCGCTTTTTAAAGGTAGAATATCGCCATAAACGTTACTTGCTAAATAGAGCTTCTTATGACGAGACAAACCTGGCAACCCAGTGCATCAATTCACCAACTGAAAAAGCGCGCCTCTATACTGGCTAAGATTCGCGAGTTTTTTTATCAGCGACAAGTGATGGAGGTGGATACGCCAGCAATGAGCCATGCTACGGTCACTGATATTCATCTACATACTTTTCAAACGACCTTTATTGGCCCTGAATACGCGCAAGGTTGCCAACTCTATTTCATGACCAGCCCAGAATTTCATATGAAGCGTTTATTAGCGGCGGGAAGTGGGTGCATTTACCAAATGAGCAAGGCGTTTCGTAACGAAGAGAATGGTCGCTACCATAACCCAGAATTCACCATGCTTGAGTGGTATCGAGTAGGCTTTGATCACCATAAGTTGATGGATGAAATGGATGATCTTCTGCAATTGACGCTTGGTTGCAATACGGCAACACGCATGACTTACCAGCAAGCTTTTATGGATGTGTTGGGCATTTGCCCATTAGAAGACTCAATGCAGAGACTAAAACAGTCAGCCTCTACGCTTGGCTTGAGCGATATTGCCAACGATGAACAAGACCGAGATACGCTGTTACAGCTATTGTTTAGTATTGGCGTTGAAAAAGAGATTGGCCAAACTGAACCGGTTTTCGTTTATGGCTTCCCCGCGTCACAAGCGGCATTGGCAAGAATCAACACGCAAGACAAACGAGTATCCGATCGTTTTGAAGTGTATTTTAAAGGGATTGAGCTTGCGAATGGGTTCCATGAGTTGGATGACGCCGATGAGCAATTGGCTCGATTTGAGTCCGACAACCGAAAACGCGTAGAAATGGGCTTACCAGAGCAACCCATCGATCACCATTTGGTTGCCGCGTTAAGGGCCGGTTTTCCCGCTTGTGCAGGGGTCGCACTTGGGATCGACCGCCTTATTATGCTAGCGCTGCAATGCAAACACATCGATGAAGTGACTGCGTTTCCATTTCCTAGGGCTTAGGTTAGTGACGACTGGTTTTTAAGTTATAAAGACATGGATCGCGGATAGGTGATAGGAGCTTGGTCATCCATTTTTCTAAAGTATATATCCTCGGTCCACTGCTAAAAGGCTGTGCAGAACTGGTTGACTTCACGTCTAGTTGCAATTGAAGCTTATCCTCACTAGCCTCTTTGGCGCTTCCTCGCTATACTCCTGACTGAATTTTAAGCCCTAAACAGTAAGAGCGCAGGATATGCAAGAATACATCGATTTTTTCCAACAAAATATGATCCTATCTTTAGTATGGGTCGGTCTTTTTGCCGCTTTAATTATGAGCTTTGTCAAAGCCGCAACAGCAGCGTATAAAGAAGTCACAGCATCTGAAGTGACATTACTTATGAATCGTGAAGACGGTATCGTGGTCGATGTTCGCGCAAAAGACGAGTTCAAAAAAGGCCACATTACAGACGCAGTTCACATTTTACCGTCTGACATCAAAGCGGGTAACTTTAACGGCCTTGAAAAGAACAAAACTAACCCAATCATTGTGGTATGTAAGACAGGTCAAACCGCAGTAGAAAGCGCTAACCTACTTGCAAAAGCAGGCTTTGAAAATGTAAAGCTACTGAAAAATGGTTTGTCAGGCTGGAGCGAAGCTAACTTGCCTTTAGTTCGTGGCAAAAAGTAGTCCGCGGAAAAATAGCGCCTAGGAAAACAGTGCTCAGCAAACATAGAGCGCAATACAAAGTAAGTCGCCCCATTAGCGACGACAGTAAGCCTAGCTTGAATATGTGTTGCCTAAAATGGCAGCACTTATCGTTAAGAGATGTGATACTTTCCACGGAACTGCGGATTTATTTGCGCAAGATGACGTCTCTCGGTTAGTCTGAAAACAGATTAAATTACCCAAATTTTAAGGATTCCCACATGGCTGAAGCAGCACCACAAGAACAAGCTCAAGATTTCGCTATCCAACGTATCTTTCTAAAAGATATTTCTTTTGAAGCGCCTAACTCTCCAGTTATGTTTCAAAAAGAGTGGCAACCAGATGTGAAACTTGACCTAGACACGCAAAGCCGTGAGCTTGGTGAAGGCACTTATGAAGTGGTTCTACGTCTAACTGTGACGGTTAAGAACGCAGAAGAAACGGCTTTCCTATGTGAAGTTCAACAAGGCGGTATCTTCACTGCTGGAAACATGGAAGCGGGTCAACTGGCTCATTGTTTAGGTGCATTCTGCCCGAACATCCTGTTCCCATACGCTCGTGAAACGATTTCTAGCCTAGTGGTTAAAGGTACGTTCCCTCAACTGAACCTTGCACCTGTTAACTTTGATGCATTGTTCATGAACTACCTACAGCAGCAAGCAAAAGACGGCGAAGCTTCTAAAGAGGCGTAAATCGGTTTTTCACTTCAGCGATGAGGTGAAAGGTACGCCTAGTGAATCGATAGCTTATTAAAGAAAATGCACAAAGCATCTAAATAGAATGATGCGATGTGCATTTTTTGTTTAGAATGACAGTAAATGAATCCTTATAAAATGTGATCAGGCAAAGTGAATGACTAACTCAAATTTGAATAATGCTTACGGAAAAGAGATCGCCATGACGGTGATCGGTGCCGGCTCTTACGGTACCTCATTGGCTATTTCTCTGGCTCGCAATGGCGCTAATGTTGTAATTTGGGGGCATGAGCCTGAACACATGGCGCGGTTGGAAGCGGATCGTGCTAATCATGAGTTCCTTCCTGGTATTGATTTCCCAGAATCCTTGATCGTTGAGTCGGACGTTGAGAAAGCCGTTCAAGCAAGCCGAGATTTATTGGTTGTGGTGCCTAGCCATGTGTTCGGCATTGTATTAGGCAGCATAAAACCGCATCTACGCGATGACACAAGGATTTGCTGGGCAACAAAAGGGCTTGAGCCTGAAACAGGTCGCCTGCTTAAAGACGTCGCTCATGAAGTGCTAGGGGAAGGGCGTTCATTGGCCGTGTTGTCTGGGCCAACTTTTGCTAAAGAACTCGCGATGGGCATGCCAACGGCGATTTCTGTGGCTTCCCCAGATGATCAGTTTGTGGCGGATCTTCAAGAGAAAATTCACTGCAGTAAGACTTTCCGTGTTTACGCAAACAGCGATTTTACCGGAATGCAGCTGGGCGGTGCAGTCAAAAATGTAATAGCGATTGGCGCAGGTATGTCTGATGGTATCGGCTTTGGTGCTAACGCTCGAACAGCATTGATTACTCGAGGTCTTGCTGAAATGACACGTTTAGGTGAAGCTCTTGGCGCTCAAAAAGAAACCTTTATGGGAATGGCTGGGCTTGGTGATTTAGTGCTTACTTGTACTGATAACCAATCTCGTAATCGACGTTTTGGTCTAGCGCTAGGCTCGGGTAAGGGTGTTGAAGAGGCCCAAGAAGAGATCGGCCAAGTCGTTGAAGGCTACCGCAATACCAAAGAAGTGTGGATGCTTGCAGCTCGAATGGGGGTTGAGATGCCGATTGTTGATCAAATCTACCAAGTGCTGTATCAAGGAAAAGATACACGTGTTGCCGCGCAAGATTTGCTTGCGCGAGATAAAAAATCAGAAGGGAAGTAACAAACACCTTGTGATCAGCGCTCTGGTTAATAGGGTGCTGAGGGTGCTTTGGGAATAGGGATTGATTGATGAAGCATTGTGAAAAAAAGAAAGTATGGCAAGCGATCATTCGCGAAGCTCGGGAGCAATCTGAGCAAGAGCCAATGTTGGCGAGTTTTTATCATGCCACCATTATTAATCATGATAGCTTGGCGGCGGCGTTAAGCTATATCCTCGCGAACAAACTAAAAACCCCATCTATGCCAGCAATGGCGGTACGTGAAGTGGTTGAACAAGCCTTTGCTGCGGATCCGGACATCGGTCACTCCGCGGCCTGTGATATCTGCGCGACCGTGAATCGAGATCCCGCCGTTGCCATGTACTCTATGCCGCTCCTGTATTTGAAAGGCTATCATGCATTGCAAGGCTATCGCGTTGCAAACTGGCTGTGGAAACAAGGCCGAATAGCTCTGGCGACTTACTTGCAAAATCAAATCTCTGTAGCTTGCCAAGTGGATATTCATCCTGCGGCGCAAATTGGTCGCGGCATCATGCTGGATCATGCGACAGGTATTGTGATTGGTGAAACCGCCGTGGTGGAAGACGATGTTTCCATACTTCAAGACGTGACGCTGGGCGGAACGGGCAAAGAGTGTGGTGATCGCCATCCTAAGATTCGCGAAGGGGTCATGATCGGCGCTGGTGCTAAGATTTTGGGTAATATTGAAGTGGGCGAAGGGGCCAAAATTGGTTCTTGTTCTGTGGTCTTACAGGCGGTTCCTGCTCATACCACGGTGGCGGGTGTTCCGGCAAAAATAGTCGGCCGACCAAAAACCGATAAACCATCATTGGATATGGACCAACAGTTTAATGGTAAGTCTCAAAGCTTTATTGGTGGCGATGGTATTTAGCGTATTGAGCGTTAAAGTGTCCGAGCAGCAAAATACGCAATAGCAGAATAAAAAAGGACGATACCCAGGTATCGTCCTTTTGGCTTTCTATGACCAGCCTTAAATAAACCCAAGTTCAGGTCTATTTATGCACATTACTGTTTATTTGATTTCATTAAGCTCAGCGAGCACTTCTTCCGCCCAAACTAACCAAGCTTGACGAAGTAATAAATTACGGCGCAAGGTGAGGCGTTCTAGTCGTTGAGATTTATCGAGAGTGGCTGGCGTTGCGTAGTAAGCCGCTTCTATCTCTTGATAGTGCGCTACCAGGCTATAAGACTCTTTAATTAACTCGCTAAGTTGAATGCGATACGGACCTGAGTCTTGTACGGCACACGCCATTAATTTAGCAGAAAACTCATCGCGTACGGTTGGGTGTGCTGTAGGTTGATCAAACCATTCACCTAACGCGCTGCGGCCAGCATCTGTGATGGAATACACTTTACGATCAGGTTTGCCTTCTTGAGGTTCAAGAACACAGGTAACGAGCTCGTTTTGAGCCATTTTATTGAGTTCACGATACACTTGTTGATGGCTTGCTTTCCAAAAATAGCCGATGCTAGCGGAAAACTCTTTAGTGATATCGTATCCAGTTGCGTTACGTGTACTAAGTACAGTGAGGATTACGTGTGGTAGTGACATGTCTTAAATCCAAATAGGTCAATAAACTTCAAAATAACGATGTTTAAACATTGGTTGTGCTTCGTAGCACTTATTATTTCTATGTTTAAACAACACCAACTTTATCGTGTTGGTTCTGTCACCTTTATAAGCCGTTTATCACCTAGTTATATTTAAACTGATGTCGATCCTGCGAGATAATTAGTATATGTGTGTTATCGCAGTGGGGCGGTATTATATCTAAATATAAGCATAAAGTGGAATAGATGGACGTATTCACAACAAAAACTGATAAATAACTCAATAAGGCCATTCGTTTAGTTTATCATTCTTTATATGTTATAATTTTATTGTTTTTATATCGCGAAATTTAATCGTTTTATACTTTTATAGAGAATAAAAACAAAAAGCAGCACAAAAATAGTGCTGCTTTTTTGGTTTTTTTGATCAATGCGTCACCTAATCCGTTACTTGCCGCGTTATTTGGACAGTCACGAGATCAGGCAGTGAAATCGATCAATTACCCTGTATTTCGCATACCTGCCGCAATACCTGCAATGGTCACCATCAGTGCTTCTTCAAGTTCCGCCGACGGTGTGTCCATTTGGCGAGTCCGGTGAAGCAATTCTGCTTGAAGCATGTTGAGTGGCTCAACGTAGATACTGCGAAGACGAATGGACTCTTGGCCCCATGGGTCGCTTTGCATCAAGTTTTCGTTGTTCTCAACATTCAATACGGCTTTGATGTCTTTTTGCAGTTGTTCACGTAGGCGATCACCCAGTGGCAACAACGATGGATCAGCAAGGCGTTCGTCATAGTAGCGAGAAATCTCGATATTACATTTTGAGTACACCATCTCTAGCATACCCAGACGAGTTGAGAAGAATGGCCACTCGCGACACATCTCTTCTAACAGCGCTTGGTGACCTTTATCAACGGAGTACTGGATTGCTTCACCTGCCCCTAACCATGCGGGTAACACAAGGCGGTTTTGACTCCATGAGAAGATCCATGGAATAGCACGCAAGCTTTCAACACCGCCATTCGGGTTGCGTTTTGCAGGGCGAGAGCCGAGAGGCAACATGCCGAGTTCAAGTTCTGGTGTTGCTTGTCGGAAATACGGTACAAAGTCAGGCTCTCCTTGCACGATATTACGGTAAGACTCACAAGAGACTTCCGACAATACGTCCATGAGATCGCGCCAATCTTGTTTTGGCTCTGGAGGTGGAAGTAGGTTCGCTTCTAAAATCGCACTGGCGTACATATTGAAGCTGTTGACAGCCACTTCAGGTAAACCAAGCTTAAAGCGGATCATTTCCCCTTGTTCTGTAACACGTAAGCCGCCTTTCAAGCTTTTTGGTGGCTGAGACAACAGTGCCGCATGGGCAGGAGCACCACCACGACCAACCGTACCGCCACGGCCGTGGAACAGTGTTAGTTCAATGCCTTCAGCGTCACATACTTTAACCAGAGCATCCATTGCGCTGTATTGTGCCCAGCCTGCAGCCATAACACCGGCATCTTTCGCAGAGTCGGAGTAACCGATCATGACCATTTGATGATTCTGAATAAAGCCTCGGTACAGATCGATGTCCATTAATTGCTTAATGACCGATTCTGCGTTGTTCAAGTCGTCCAGTGTTTCAAACAGCGGACAAACGTCCATGCGGTAAGGACAACCTGATTCTTGTAGAAGCAAATGAACAGCCAGTACATCTGAAGCCGTGCGTGCCATTGAAATAACATAAGCGCCAAACGCTTCACGTGGTTGAGACGCCACAATCTTACACGTATCTAAAACTTCTTTTACCGGTGCCGATGGCTCCCAGTCGCGTGGTAGAAGTGGGCGTTTAGAGCTTAGCTCATTCGTTAGAAAAGCAATTTTATCTTGCTCGCTCCACTGATCGTAATCACCAATACCCAGGTAACGAGTCAGTTCTGATAACACGTCTGAATGGCGAGTACTTTCTTGGCGGATATCCAAGCGGACAAGGTGGACACCAAACGCTTTAATGCGGCGTAAAGTATCGAGCAGTGAGCCGTCAGCAATCACACCCATGCCACATTCATGCAGTGATTGATAACAGGCATAAAGCGGTGCCCATAATTGATCAATATGCTGCAATGGTGCTTTTACAGCCAGCTTTTGGCCATTGACTTTTGCGTCGAGAATGTCCAGCGTTTCGTTTAGAAGCGAACGAAGACCTTTCAATACAGCGCGATACGGTTCATGTTGGTCATCACCGGCTAAATCACGGACAGCATCATTACACTTCGTCATCGAGAGTTCAGAGATAAGCTCGTTCACATCACCCAAGTAAAGGTCAGCGGCTTTCCAACGAGAAAGAAGCATCACTTCACGAGTGATTGTATGCGTCACAAATGGGTTACCATCGCGATCGCCACCCATCCAAGATGAGAAATGCACTGGGCGAGCGTCAATAGGTAAGCCTTCACCTAGGTAGCTTGTTAGGCGATCATCAAGCTCGCGCAAGAATTCAGGAACGCCTTCCCACAGTGAGTTCTCTACAACAGCAAAGCCCCATTTTGCTTCATCCAGCGGGGTTGGGCGCTGCTTACGAATCACATCAGAGTGCCAACCTTGAGCGATCAACTGCTCTAAACGTCGTTCTGTTTTCTGGCGTTCTTTATGAGAAAGGTCGGTCAGTTCAAGCTTTGATAAACACTCGTTGGTTTTGACCAGTTTATTGATCATAGTGCGACGAGTGATTTCAGTAGGGTGAGCGGTTAACACCAATTCAATATTGAGGTCACGGACTGCTTGAGCCGTATCGAGTTTACTGATGCCATTTTGGCTTAGCTTCGAAAACAAACTGCTGATCGCGTCAGGTTCGCATACGTGCTCTTCACAATGGCGTGAAATCGTATGGTACTGCTCTGCCATATTGGTCAAGTTGAGAAATTGGTTAAATGCGCGTGCAACAGGCGTGAGTTGCTCGTTGGGTAAACTTTTAATTTCTTCAATTAAAGTGGCGCGGTCGGATTGATTGCCTGCACTCGCTGATTTAGAAAGCTTACGAATTGTCTCAACTTTCTCTAAAATAACGTCACCATGTGAATCCTTGATGGTGTTGCCAAGCAAGCGGCCTAGCATGCTTACGTTACTTGTGAGCGCAGCGTATTTTTCGTTCATTATCATCCTGCCTTGTAAAAAAGTTACATCCGGTGTTCCTTGTTAGGTACACAATCTAGCGAAAAGTGCTACCAAGAGTCAAATATTGCAGCATAAGTTTGCATTTATTGTGCAAGTGGATGTAAGAGATGCTCTTCGGGCATTGATAATTAAAGTGTTGAAAGTTTATTACAAAAATAGACGAATAAAGCGTGCTAGCTATAAGGTCACTCACACGCTGTTAGACTTTATCTGATCAATCTTCAGTTAATTTGGTTCAAAAACAATATTTATACATCGCTTTAGATAAAATATTGATGGTGGGATCAATAAACTCAAAGGCTAAGAACTCATCCGGTTGGTGCGCCTGTTCGATTGAGCCTGGGCCTAATACTAGGGTTGGGCAGAGCTGTTGTAGGAAAGGTGCTTCAGTACAGTAGTTAACGGTTTCTGACGGGGTTTCGCAAATTTCTTCAACACCGGCAATAAACGGATGGTCATGTTGGCACTCATAACCGGGAATCGGTTCATGCAGAGGTGTTATTTCGATTCGGCCCGGCCATTTTGCTTCCACTTCTTTCAGTGATGCTCGTAACATGTTATCCAGCCCATCGAGGCTAATGCCAGGTAAAGGGCGAACATCATAATGCAGCTCACAGCATCCACAGATACGGTTTGCACTGTCTCCACCATGAATATGACCAAGGTTTAGAGTCGGGCTTGGAATCGCAAAGCCCGGGTGATGATACTCTTTGATGAGTTTGTCGCGCAGTTGCATCAGGGCAAACAAAACCTCATGCATGATTTCGATGGCGTTGACACCCAACGCGGGATCGGAAGAGTGGCCCGATTTACCCGTGATCCGCACGGCGTTAGCGACGTGGCCTTTATGGCCTCTGACCGGAACTAAGCTGGTTGGCTCACCGATAATGCAATAATCAGGTTTAAACGGTGCATTGTCGGTAAAGTGACGAGCGCCCAACATGGTCGTTTCCTCATCACAGGTTGCTAATATATACAGCGGCTTGGTTTGCTTGCTCCAATCGACTTTCTTCACAGCTTCAATAATAAACGCAAAGAAGCCCTTCATATCTGTAGTGCCAAGCCCGTAAAAGCGATCGTTCGCTTGGGTTAATGTGTGTGGATCAAAACTCCAACGACCCTCATCAAATGGCACGGTATCACTGTGTCCAGCAAGAAGTAGACCGCCTTCTCCTGAGCCTTTCTTAGCGATCAGATTGTGCTTTCCTTTTTCAACTTCTGTAACGGTGACGTCAAAACCGATGTCTTTTAACCAGGTGGCGAGTTTTTCAATCACCATGCTGTTGCCTTCATCCCAGCTAGGATCACTTGAACTGATGGATGAGGTTGAAATTAGGCCTTCGTAGACCTCGAGAAAACTGGGTAATTGCATATTATCTTCACTTCTACTGTTGACAGAAATACCTTAAGAAGGTAAAACACATATTAAATCATTATTTGTGAATAAAAAATCAATTAAAGCTATTTTTTTAAAATTAATAGTCATTTTGAGTCAAGGGCTCACTCTGATGAATAGCCATGAAATTGAAACGTAGTCACTACTAACGAAGAAACCACTATTAACCTTGAATTTGGAAGTTGTCGATGTCACACGCTGAGTTACTTAAAACCACGATTATTGGCGCTAGCGGTTATACCGGAGCCGAATTAGCTGTCATGGTGCAAAAACATCCACAGCTCACGCTATCAGGTTTGTACGTCTCAGCCAATAGTGTTGATGCAGGTAAAAATATTGGAGAGTTGCACGGTAAGCTAGCCGGTTTGGTTGATATGCCTGTTGAGCCGTTAGTGAACGTTAAAAAAGCGGCGACTGACTGCGATGTGGTTTTTTTAGCCACCGCCCATGAAGTGAGCCATGACCTTGCTCCTATTTTTTTAGAGAACGGTTGCCAGGTTTTTGATTTATCCGGTGCGTTTCGAGTAAAAGGTGAAGGCTTCTACCAGCAGTACTATGGCTTCGAGCATCAACATGCCGCTTGGTTAGACAACGCAGCTTATGGTTTGGCTGAGTGGAACGAAGAGGCCATTACCCAAGCTCAGCTAGTGGCTGTTGCAGGTTGTTACCCAACCGCGTCACAACTGGCCATCAAGCCTTTGGTTGAATCACAGCTTCTCGATCTGAATCAATGGCCTGTGATCAATGCGACCAGTGGTGTAACGGGGGCAGGACGTAAAGCGTCTATGGTCAATAGCTTTTGCGAAGTGAGCCTACAGCCTTACGGTGTGTTTGCACACCGTCATCAGCCAGAGATCACCAGCCACTTAGGTTGTGATGTGATTTTTACCCCGCACCTAGGTAATTTTAAACGCGGTATTCTCGCGACTATCACGATGAAGTTGTCCGCCGGTGTGACTGCTGAACAAGTGACACAAGCGTTTGTTAAAGCGTATGACGGTAAGCCAGCAGTCCGTTTACTGGATGAGCAGATGCCAAGAATTCAAAACGTAGAGTTCACTCCATTTTGTGATTTGGGGTGGAAGGTGGAAGGTGAGCACGTCATCGTGGTATCAGCGATTGATAACCTACTGAAAGGGGCGTCAAGCCAAGCGATGCAGTGCTTGAATATCCACTACGGATTCTCCCAGTTAACCGCGTTAATTTAGTTGTATGAATATAACCGCATTAGAGTAAGCGGCGGTTAGACAAAGACGGAATAGACGGCGAATACGTAAAAAGAAGAAAAAGACAAATACGCCATTGAGATAATCAGAGCAGTAAGGAACATTCATGACCGATAATACCTTGTCAGAAAAAAAAGCCATGCCATTGGTGATTAAGTTAGGCGGAGCAGCGCTAGAGAGTAACGAGACTCTGAGTCAGCTATTCGCGGCTATCAACACTTATCAGCAGCAAGCTCGACGACAAATCGTCATTGTTCATGGTGGCGGGTATTTAGTGGATGACCTTATGGGTAAACTGAATTTAGAAACGGTGAAGAAAAACGGTTTACGTGTGACGCCTTACGAACAAATCCCTGTTATTGCAGGCGCATTAGCAGGAACTGCCAACAAACTGCTTCAAGGGCAAGCGATCAAAGATGGCCTTAATGCGGTGGGTTTAAGTCTAGCGGACGGTGGATTGTGTCAAGTTGAAGAGTTGGATCCTGAATTAGGCGCAGTAGGTAAAGCGTCACCAGGAGATTCAGCGGTACTTCAAGCGATTCTAGATACTGGAGCGCTTCCTATCATTAGCTCGATTGGCTTAACACCAGCAGGGCAATTAATGAATGTGAATGCCGACCAAGCTGCGGTTGCCGTTGCTGGTGCTCTTGATGCTGAGTTAGTTCTGCTTTCTGATGTGAGTGGTGTATTAGACGGCAAAGGACACCTAATCGGTAGTCTAACTGAAGAACAAGCATCGGCGCTGATTCAAGGCCAGGTGATTACTGATGGCATGATTGTCAAGGTAGAAGCGGCCCTGGAAGCGGCCAATGATTTAGGGCGATCTATTCAAGTTGCTACCTGGAGATACCCAGAGAAACTGGTCAAATTATTTGCCGGAGAGTGTATCGGAACACTTTTCGTACCAAAGTAGAACACAACCAATACGTTCTTACGCACAAGCGTGAGCACAACAAAATTAACACTATTAAATGGAAGCCTTAGCACTGACCGCCAAGCGCAGAGCAAGGAATTTGGAGAGAAAAAATGAGCAAAGTTCAAGTTAAAAAAGTTGTTGTCGCATACTCTGGCGGTCTAGATACCTCAGTCATTATCCCGTGGCTAAAAGAGAACTATGACTGTGAAGTGATTGCATTTGTTGCTGATGTGGGCCAAGGCGCACAAGAACTGGAAGGTATTGAAGAGAAAGCAAAAGCGTCAGGCGCTTCAGAATGCTACATCGCTGATCTAAAAGAAGAGATGGTGGCCGATTACATCTACCCGACACTAAAAACAGGCGCGTACTACGAAGGAAAATACCTGCTAGGTACCTCAATGGCGCGTCCGATAATTGCCAAAGCGCAAGTTGAAGTGGCACGTAAAGTGGGTGCGGATGCGTTGTGTCACGGTTGTACCGGTAAAGGTAACGACCAGGTACGTTTTGAAGGTGCATTTGCGGCGCTTGCCCCTGACCTGCATGTTATTGCTCCTTGGCGTGAGTGGGACCTTGTAAGCCGTGAAGAATGTCTGGATTACCTTGCCGAGCGTAATATCCCATGTACCGCATCACTAACGAAAATCTATTCACGTGATGCCAATGCATGGCACATATCAACAGAAGGCGGCGTGTTAGAAGATACATGGAACGCGCCAAACGATGATTGCTGGGATTGGACTGTTGATCCAGAAAAAGCACCGGATCAATCAGAGTCAGTGACACTGAAAGTGGTAAAAGGTGAAGTGGTTGCGGTCGATGGTGAAGAAATGACGCCATACAACGCGCTAGTTTACCTTAATGAAAAAGGCGCAAAGCACGGCGTTGGTCGTATCGATATCGTTGAGAACCGTCTCGTGGGCATGAAGTCTCGTGGTTGTTACGAAACTCCGGGCGGCACTATCATGATGGAAGCGCTACGTGCGGTTGAGCAACTTGTATTAGATAAAGCGGCGTTTGAGTTCCGTGAAGAGTTGGGCGTGAAAGCTTCGCACCTTGTTTACGATGGTCGTTGGTTCACACCACTGTGCAAATCGATTCTTGCAGCCACCGAAGAGCTTGCTCAAGATGTGAATGGCGAAGTGGTGGTTAAGCTTTACAAAGGGCACGCAACAGTGACTCAAAAACGTTCGGCGAACAGCTTATATTGTGAAGAGTTTGCAACGTTTGGTGAAGATGAAGTGTACGACCAAAGCCATGCTGAAGGCTTCATTCGTCTTTACTCTCTATCAAGCAGAATCAGAGCACTGAACGAAGTGAAAAGATCAAATTAATCAACCATTACTGAATGAAAACCAATAAAACCCACTTTTTTTTGCAAGTGGGTTTTTCTTTTATTTAGGGGGGGACTTTTGGATAAGTACTTTATGACGAAAGACGTGTAATGGATTTTTGTCAGTGAGTCAGATCGCCATGACGAATTTAAATGTACCATTCGTGAATAATTATGTGGAAAAAATGCATTTTTACCTTGTTTTTATATTGAATTGCTGTAAGTTTGAAACATACAAAAAGAGAAGCTGAATTTAATCAGAGAACATCGTTGCACAAGCAGTAGATACTGAGCATTTAGGAGAGACACAATGGCATTATGGGGCGGTAGATTTACCCAAGCAGCAGACACTAGGTTCAAAGACTTTAACGATTCACTTCGCTTTGATTACCGATTGGCTGAGCAAGACATTGTTGGCTCTATCGCTTGGTCAAAAGCGTTACAATCTGTCGATGTGTTGAGTGAAGAAGAGCAGCAAAAGCTTGAACTGGCCCTGAATGAACTCAAACTTGAAGTGATGGAAGATCCCAATCAGATTTTACGCTCTGATGCAGAAGATATTCACTCTTGGGTTGAACAGCAATTAATTGGCAAGGTGGGTGATTTAGGTAAAAAATTACACACTGGCCGTTCTCGTAATGATCAAGTCGCAACCGACTTAAAATTGTGGTGTCGCCAGCAAGGGCAACAACTGCTTATTGGCCTTGATCGTCTGCAAGCGAAAATGGTTGAAGTTGCAAGAGAACACCAAGCTACCGTGTTACCTGGTTATACGCACTTGCAACGTGCACAACCGGTGACTTTTGCTCACTGGTGTTTGGCGTATGTTGAAATGTTAGAGCGTGATTATTCACGTTTGAATGATGCGATTAAGCGTCTCGATACTTGTCCACTTGGCTCTGGCGCACTTGCCGGTACAGCCTACCCGATGGACCGTGAAGAACTGGCGCATAATCTTGGGTTTCGTCGTGCAACACGTAACTCGCTCGATTCTGTTTCTGATCGTGATCACGTGATGGAGCTTATGTCGATTGCGTCTATCTCCATGCTTCATCTTTCTCGTCTTGCAGAAGACATGATCTTCTATAACTCAGGCGAGTCGAATTTTATCGAGTTAGCCGACACGGTGACATCAGGCTCGTCATTGATGCCACAAAAGAAAAACCCAGACGCGCTTGAACTTATTCGTGGTAAAACTGGCCGTGTTTATGGCTCTCTTGCGGCGATGATGATGACAGTGAAAGCACTGCCATTGGCGTACAACAAAGACATGCAAGAAGACAAGGAAGGGCTGTTTGATGCGCTTGATACTTGGAACGATTGTATGGAAATGGCCGCGCTGTGTTTTGAAGGCATTAAAGTTAACAAAGAACGTACATTAGAAGCCGCGCAACAAGGTTATGCCAATTCAACTGAGCTGGCGGATTACCTAGTCGCGAAAAACATTCCATTTCGTGAAGCTCACCATATTGTTGGGGTTGCGGTTGTGGGGGCCATTTCAAAAGGCTGCGCGTTAGAAGATCTTTCACTTGATGAGCTCAAAGCCTTCTCTGATGTAATTGAAGATGATGTGTACGATATTTTAACCATCGAATCCTGTTTGGAAAAACGAAGTGCCTTAGGTGGCGTTTCTCCTAAGCAAGTGGCGTATGCGGTTGATCAAGCGGATCAACGTCTTGCTCAGCGCGATACTTCGGCGGTGAAAGTGCGTTCTGCGCGTCTTACCGACATTGAAGCGTTGGAAGGCATGGTCGCTTATTGGGCCAACATGGGAGAAAACCTACCGCGATCTCGTAATGAGTTAGTGCGCGATATTGGCTCGTTTGCGGTGGCAGAACACCATGGTGAAGTGACGGGCTGTGCATCGCTTTATGTGTATGATTCTGGTTTGGCCGAAATTCGCTCATTAGGCGTAGAAGCTGGTTGGCAAGGTCAGGGACAAGGCTCGGCGATTGTTCAACACTTAGTGGATAAAGCACGCCAAATGGCGATTAAAAAAGTCTTTGTGCTGACAAGAACACCAGAGTTCTTTATGAAGCACAGCTTTATTCCTACATCCAAGTCGTTGCTGCCTGAGAAAGTGCTTAAAGACTGTGATCAGTGTCCACGTCAGCACGCTTGTGATGAGGTGGCGTTGGAAGTGAACTTGGTTGAACAGATCATTGCCAAAGTGAACGTGGCTTAACCGGTTTTAACCCTATTATTGCGCGCGATGTTCTATTTCATTTATGCTTTATTTGATTAAATTTTTATGTAAGTGATTGAGTATAGGGCGCAAACTCATTTTCTTGAAGAAAGATCAAAAAAGATCCTCGATTTAAGGAACTAAAAGGAAAAGCAGCAGTCTGAATTAATACCACTGCTTTTTCTTAGAAAATATCTAAGAAGGCCCCGCAACCGACATTGGCTGCGGGGCTTTTTTCTTTTTATCGCCCAGGTTTTTCGCTCGTATTTTTATCTTACGCGGTTTATCTCTTTCTTCTGTGAGCCATTTTTGGATTTTCCTATTTCACGAGTAGTCAAAAAAGTGTCAATAATCATTCATTAAACTGAGATACAAATTGGCTACCGTTGGGCTCGTTCATTTATTCCATCGGAGAAACGCAGTGAAAGGATTTCAACTAGGATTAGCGCTCAGCGGTCTAATAGCATCAACAGTTTCAATGGCAGAACTGCCTCAACAAAGTGATACTTGGTATACCCAAGGCCAAAGTGCTATTACAGCAGCAAAAAAGTTAAAGCCAATCACAGGGCCGGCTAAAAATGTCATCTTATTTATCGGTGATGGTATGAGTGTGGGCACAATGACCGCAGCCCGTATTTATGCAGGGCAAAACAAAGGGCTTAAAGGTGAAGAATATTCACTCGCTATGGAAAGCCTCCCTCATACAGCATTAGCAAAAACATACAATACCGATATGCAAACACCCGATTCAGCGGGCACGGCAACCGCGATGGTGGCTGGGGTGAAGACCAAAGCAGGTGTTATCAGTGTTAATGATAAGGTGCAACGTGGTTTTTGTAGCAGCGCAAAAGGAAATGAAGTGAAGACAGCGTTTCACTCAGCCGCTGAAAAAGGTATGTCTCTTGGCGTGGTGTCGACCGCGAGACTGACCCATGCTACGCCAGCGGTCACGTTTGCACATAGCGCCGACCGTAACTGGGAAAACGATGCAGCTATGCCGAATATCGCCAAAGGGAATGGGTGTAAAGACATTGCAACACAGTTTATAGAGTTTGATCACGGTGACGGCTTTCAAGTGGCTTTTGCTGGTGGTCGCCGTGAATTTCTTCCGATAGATAACACGGACCCTGAGGGTAAAAAAGGCAAACGTAAAGATGGGCGTAACCTGATTGAAGAGTGGCAAGATCGTTACCCGAAAGGCCAGTATGTTTATGATCGCCAAGGCTTTGATAAGCTGACCGATCAACAGCGAGCATTTGGTCTGTTTGAAAGCAGTCATATGCAATATGAAGCGGATAGAAAGGTCGACAACCAAGAGCCATCACTGGCCGAGATGACCGATAAAGCGATTCAAATATTAGGCAACAACAAAACGGGTTATATCTTGATGGTGGAAGCTGGACGCATAGACCATGCTCACCACGATGGCAATGCCGCCAGAGCGCTGGAAGACACGGTCGCTTTTGATAATGCGATTCGACTTGCGTTAGAAAAAACCAACCCTGAAGAAACCCTGATTATTGTGACTGCGGATCATGCTCATACACTGATTTCAAATGGCTATGCTGAGCGCGGCAATCCAATTCTGGGTCTTTCCAAGCAAAAAGGTAAGCTTAACCAAGATGATTTTGGGAAAAATTACACGACACTCGCTTACGGAAATGGCCCGGGAGCGGTGAAAGGTGAGCGAGATAACCCAACGGCAGAGCAAGTGGAAAAGCTCGATTACTTGCAGCAGGCATTGGTGAAACTGAGCTCAGAAACGCATTCGGGGGAAGATGTGGCGATCTTTGCTCGTGGACCGCAAGCATGGTTGTTTCAAGGTGTGGTTGAGCAGCATTATATCTATCATGTGGTAGACGAAGCGCTTGGGCTCACCCGTTAACAAGCCAGAGATGCAGCGGTAAAAGCAATGTAAATGCCAAAAGCAATGTAAACGAAAAAGCTAACGTAAACGATAATGATAAAACTCTAGTGCTTGCCTGAAGTGCTGGAGTTTTTTTTGCGCTTATTCTCTTGGTAGGGAATGACGATGAACTTCATCCAAAGATGCAAAAACAGCAAACCATTAAACGCAAGCCCCGCCATGATAAGCGCAATGGATTCTATGCTGAACGGCGTCTCTCGACAGGTAAACCACCAAACAACCGCACACAACACCGAGAGCGTGGTGAGCTGATCCATACAGCGTTGACAGCGCCCGATCTTTTTCCAAAACCAGGCCGCGTTATCGCACGTTTTACATGTCATGAATGTTTCTTATTGGGTAATATACACGTTGATAGAATATCGTAACTAACCCAAGAAAGTGAGCAAAATGATTGAACGTCAACACACTAAGCAACGTATGAGCCGTATTGTTAAGCATAACGGAACCATCTATCTATGTGGCCAAGTTTGTGCGGATGCAGAAAAAGGCATCAAAGAGCAAACGCAAACCATGCTAGATAAGGTAGAAACCTTACTACTTGAAGCGGGTAGTGATAAAGAGCATATGTTGTCGGCGACCATCTATTTAAAAGATATGAAAGATTTTAAAGAGATGAATGAGGTTTGGGATGCTTGGGTTCCTGAAGGTCACGCACCTGCACGCGCTTGTGTGACCGGTGACATGGCGCGTGAAGCGCTATTGGTTGAAATCTCTGTGATTGCTGCTGAAAAATAATTGAGCCAGTAGGGTAGAAAAGAAGCCTGAGACAAGGTTACAAAGAGGCGCGATAGAAAGGCTGAAAAAACAGGCTGAAAAGAAGTGGTGGAAAAAGCCTATGTTCAGCCTCTTTTTCACCTGTTTTCATCTTCTCTTCAGCCTATTTTTAGCTTGTTTTCAATTAAGCCTACATTAACATCCCGGTCCACAGTCTAGGCAATGTTTCACCATCTCTGGTCCTAGGTGCAGTTTGGCGTTCAGGTCACGAAGTGCAGTACGAACACCTTCTTCAATCACTGGGTGGTAGAATGGCATATCGAGCATTTCCGATACCGTCATCTTGTTCTGGTGTGCCCAAGCCAGTAAGTGCGCTAAGTGCTCAGCATTAGGCCCCATCATTTCAGCGCCTAGGAACCGTCCTGTTCCTTGCTCTCCGTACACATGTAAAATACCTTTGTTTCTCAGCATGACACGTGAGCGACCTTGATTCTCAAACGAAACCTCGCCGGTTGCAAAACACCCACAGTTACCTAAACGCTGTTCTAGTTGTTTGAAGGTTTCACCGACCATGGCAATTTGCGGATCCGAGAATACCGCTGAGATAACCGAACGGCGTAACCCTGCTCGAATATCTGGGAATCGTCCCGCATTATCACCGGCGCTCCTCGCCTGGTCTGCCGCTTCATGAAGCAGTGGAATTTGGTTACTTGCATCACCCGCAATAAAGATGCTCTCTACCGATGTTTGTAACGTGTAGTAATCGGCTGTTGGTACACCGCGTTCATCTAATTCCAGCGTAGTCGTTTCAAGAGAGAGTTTATCAACGTTAGGACGACGTCCTGTTGCTGCTAATACATAATCAACAATGAAGGTTTCAAGTTCACCATCGTGGTTGATGAACATGATCTCGACTTTGTCCGTCTCGTTGCCTTGGTCGTCAAGCACACGACGCATGGTCTCTACTTTAACATCCGCATCAAGATAGAATTCCTCTTGGAATGCTTTGTTCGCGTAAGCCATGACTTCAGGGTCAGTGATTGGCCCGACTTGACCGCCCACACCGAATACTTTCACCTTCACACCCAAACGGTGCAGGGATTGGCCTAACTCCAAACCAATAACGCCAGGACCAAATACAGCGACGGATTCTGGCAGATCGTCCCAATCAAATACGTCGTCATTGATAACAAGGCGATCACCAAGCTCGTTCCAAACCGCAGGGTAGGCAGGGCGTGATCCCGTGGCGATGACAATGCGTTTAGCGGTAATAGTTGTGTGGTCATCAACAATCAATGTGTTGTTATCGAGAAACTTTGCGTAGCCGAGGATTTTGTCTTCAGCCGGGATTTCGTCGACCCCTTCAAGAACAAATCCGACAAAACGGTCACGTTCACGTTTTACTCTGTCCATTACTTCGCGGCCATTGATCACCGTTTCACCTTGAGGGTAAACACCGAATCCTGGCGCTTTTTCAATCTGATGAACGCTTTCAGCAGCAGCGATAAGCAGTTTTGACGGCATGCAGCCAACGCGAGCACAGGTTGTACCAAATGGGCCGCCTTCTATCATAACGACACTTGATGTGTTTGCTTTTGCCGCGCGATAAGCGCCTAAACCTGCAGTACCACCACCAATCACAGCTACATCTACGTTTACTTGTTTCATAACCATATCTCTACTTTTATTTTCTGAGCCTTTTTATTCTGGCTGCTGAAAGAAATTGTTGTGTTCGTACGTTCTATACCAAAGTGTTCTAATGGCACGCTTTGGGTGAATCATTCAAGCCGCTTAGATATAAAGTGACTTAGATATAAAGCCACTTGGATTTAAAAGCCACTTGGGTATAGAGGTGACGTTAGGAAAAAGGCTACCTAGTGCCCGACACACTAGGTAGTCTTCAGTGGGTTGTGATTAAGCTAGATACGCTTCTAGTTCTTCGCTACCACCAATGTGCTTACCACCGATGAAAACTTGAGGAACAGTTGTGCGACCAGAGATTGCGCGTAGGCTTACTGTTGTTGCATCTTTACCTAGTACTACTTCTTCGTAGTTTAACCCTTTATCGATTAGGTTCTGTTTTGCTTTCGTACAGAAAGGACAGCCTGGTTTAGTGAATACTGTGATTGACTCTTGCTCTTTGTGCTCAGGAGCGATGTAGTTAAGCATAGTATCAGCATCAGAAACATTGAACGGGTCGCCTGGTACGTCTTCTTCGATGAACATTTTTTCTACCACGCCGTTTTTAACCAGCATGCTGTAGCGCCATGAACGTTTGCCGAAACCGATGTCGTTTTTCTCAACCAGCATACCCATGCCGTCTGTGAAATCACCGTTACCATCTGGGATGAATGTGATGTTTTCCGCTTCTTGGTCTGCTTTCCATGCGTTCATTACGAACGTGTCGTTTACAGAAACACACAGAATGTCATCAACACCGTTTTCTTTGAATACAGAGTGTAGTTCGTTGTAGCGCGGTAGGTGGCTTGAAGAACAGGTTGGAGTAAACGCGCCTGGTAGGCTGAATACGATTACTGTCTTGTCTTTGAAAAGCTCTTCTGTCGTTACGTTAACCCATGCATCACCTTGGCGAGTTGGGAATGTTACTTGAGGGATTGATTGACCTTCTTTAGATGCAAACATAATGATTTCCTAGTATTTAAGTTTAATGAGTTACTGTGAGTCTTAGTCAGCGCTTTGCTGTGCTCCGTTTTGTTGAAGCTATTATTAACAATTTTCTTTGATAGGAATAATCGTTTGGTGCTATCGTTTCAATAGGTGTTTTCTATTGAGGTGTATGGCCTCTTAAACTGACGTTGAGTATGAGTCTATATGAACATTCGAGATTTAGAATATTTAGTTGCATTAGCTGAGCATCAGCACTTCCGTAAAGCCGCAGAGTCTTGTTTTGTGAGTCAGCCAACCTTGAGTGGGCAAATACGTAAGTTGGAAGATGAAATCGGTACCGCTCTACTGGAACGAAATAGTCGTAAAGTTCTTTTTACTGATTCTGGGTTGCAGCTTGTCGAACAAGCAAAAATTATTCTCTCCGAAGTGACGCGATTTAAAGACATGGCGAGTGGGCAAAGTGGGGAGATGGTGGGCCCAATGAACATTGGCTTTATTCCCACGGTCGGTCCCTATATCTTGCCAAGAATTATTCCACAGCTGAAAGCCGCGTATCCAGAACTGGAAATGTTTTTACATGAATCTCAAACACATGAATTAGTGCGTCAGTTGCAAGATGGAAAGTTGGATTGTTTGGTCTTAGCATCGGTGGCTGAGACGGCACCGTTTAAAGAGATTGAGCTTTACAATGAGCCGCTTGCTTTAGCGGTGCCGAGCGACCATGAATGGGCCGGTCTTGAGTTTTTAAATGTCGACGAGCTCAATGGACGCACAGTATTAATGCTCGGAGATGGTCACTGTTTACGTGATCAAGCATTAGGTTATTGCTTTGCTGCGGGGGCGAAAGAAGATAAACGCTTCAAAGCCACGAGCTTAGAAACGCTGCGGAATATGGTGGCAGCAGGGGGCGGAATTACTTTGCTTCCAGAGCTTTCCGTCCCTAAAGAGTCAACCAAAGATGGGGTTTGCTACGTGAAAAAAATGGAGCCTCAGCCATCAAGAAAGATCGTATTGGTCTATCGACCTGGCTCACCATTGCGGGCTCGTTTTGAACAGTTAGGCGGAACCATTCAGTCGATATTGCAAGCTTAATCAAAAATGGCCAATAAAAAAGGGTTGGCATTGCCAACCCTTTTTACTGTTTTCGAGTTAAAACAGTTCTTCACTGCTAGCGCTAGAATAAATCGTGTCGGTGATCGATTCTTCAACATATTCTGTTGGCGCTGTCCCCTCAAGGAAGTATTCAAACATCGAGCTTGAATCAAACTTATTCGTCAAAAGGCCGGAATCTCTATCGATTCGAACGCGGACAATGTCGTTAGGTAGCTGTTTCGATTGAATCGGAACACCCTCTAAAGCCACTTGCATGAAGTCCACCCACGCAGGTTGTGCTGTTTTTGCGCCAGCCTCACCTCCGGTGATTTGGTTCTTATCTAGGTTTTTATTGGTGGTGGTTTGTCCCAGTTTTCGGTTGTGGTTATCAAAGCCAACCCACGCGGTTGCAACAATACCAGGGCCGTAGCCGTTGTACCAAGCATCTTTAGAGTCATTGGTGGTTCCGGTTTTACC
>NZ_AJYQ02000108.1 GCF_000287055.2 Vibrio genomosp. F10 str. ZF-129
TCGGTTGGCAGAAATGAACCCCATCGACAGCGCGAACCGTCAAAAGCGTGATTTCATAGTCAAAATCGATAAATCCTTCCACAATGACTCGGCCCGCGCCAGTTCGGCCTCCTTCTTGAGCGTAATCCCATGCTGTTTGAATATCCTCGAAGGTTTTGATGACACTTTGGCCTTTACCTGATGAGCTCATGACGGGTTTGCACACACATGGCAGACCTGCAAATTCAACCGCCGCTTTAAATTCTTCGTAGGTATCCGCAAACTTATATGGCGAAGTCGTGAGGTTTAGTTCTTCAGCAGCAAGACGACGAATACCTTCACGGTTCATTGTGAGTTTGGTGGCATTCGCTGTTGGGACGACATTGAGGCCTTGAGCTTCAAGTTCAACTAATTTGTCGGTTGCGATAGCTTCAATTTCAGGAACAACATAATCCGGCTTTTCTTGTTCGATAATGGCTTGAAGCGCATCGCCATCGAGCATATCAAGAACATGACTACGGTGAGCCACTTGCATTGCAGGTGCATTTTTATAACGATCACAGGCGATCACTTCAAAGCCCAAACGTTGGCATTCAATGGCGACTTCCTTGCCTAATTCACCAGATCCAAGAAGCAATACTCGAGTCGCATCTTTACTCGTCGCGGTACCAAACATAAAAACCTCGTTATCAATACAGATAGTAAATTACAGGTAGCAAATTATGACGGGGATCATACTGATTATCAGCCCAAAAGCAAACGTTTGCTTTTGGGTTTTATCATTGAATGAAAAAGAGCTAAATGGATACAGAAAAACAACGAACGCGACACGCTTCGTTGACAAAAATAACGTTTCATTGATCTAAAACGTAGTAAATCAGCGACAACCCCTTAATAATAGACGGCTTAAAGGTAAGGAGTATTTACTCCATTAATGATCCTTGGGTCATTATCGTGTCGTTACTTAATCTCAGGAAGAGTTGCCGTACCATGCGTCAGTATATGAAATACATCATTCCCCTTGTTATCCCCCTGTTCATTTTATGTTTACCCTTGTCAGCGTTTCCATTTGAGGGCTTGACGATTATTCAACAGCGGGTCATCGCGATATTCTTACTTGCCGCGCTGTGCTGGGTATTCGAGCCGATACCGATTTACGCGACGTCTGTGGTGATCATCGTTTTAGAGCTGTTAATGCTGTCTAATAAGGGCATTTTCTTCTTTCGTTTGGAAGAGGGCCAGCCGCATTTTGGTGAGCTTCTTCAATATCACGAGATCATGGCCACGTTCGCAAGCCCAATCATTATGCTCTTTTTAGGCGGATTCTTCCTTGCTATGGCAGCGACCAAATATCGATTAGATGTCAACTTGGCGCGCGTATTACTCAAGCCATTTGGGCAAAACCCTAAATACGTAATGCTTGGATTGATGCTCATTACCGGCATTTTTTCGATGTTTATGTCGAATACTGCGACAACCGCAATGATGCTCTCGATTTTGACACCGGTTATAGCGGTTTTTGGACCTAAAGATCCTGGCAGAGTGGCATTCGCATTGTGCATACCTGTCGCGGCAAATATTGGCGGGATAGGGACACCGATTGGAACCCCGCCCAATGCCATCGCCCTGAAATATTTGGTGGGTGACAATCTGATTACCTTCGGTGAATGGATGGCGTTTGGTGTGCCGTTCGTTGTTATTATGATGGCGTTGGCGTGGTTTTTAATTGGGTTTATTTATAAAGCCGATCAGAAAACCATTAACCTAAGTATCAAAGGTAAGTTTTTGAAAACGCCGAAAGCGATTATCGTTTACATCACCTTTGCCTCAACGATCATATTATGGCTGATGGGCTCATCTCACGGCATGAATTCATACACTGTCGCACTTATCCCGGTTGCCATCTTCTCACTGACAGGCATTATCAACAAAGAAGACTTGAAAAAGATATCGTGGGATGTTCTGTGGCTTGTTTCTGGTGGTATCGCGTTAGGTCTTGCATTAGATAAAACAGGCCTAGCAAGATTGATGGTGCACAGTATCCCGTTCGACGAATACTCACCATACGTCGTGTTATTTGGTGCGGCGACCTTGTGTTTAGTCATGGCCAACTTTATGTCTCATACGGCAACGGCCAACTTGCTTATGCCTATCATGGCTGCGCTGGGTGCTTCTATGGCATCTCTAACACCGCTAGGTGGCGAGTTAACCTTGATTCTCGTTGTCACTTTTGCTGCTTCGCTGGGCATGTCTTTACCCATCAGTACGCCACCTAACGCATTGGCGCACGCGACAGGGCAAGTTCAGACCCATCAAATGGCGAAGGTGGGCGTGATTCTGGGTGTCGTTGGCGTGTTATTGAGCTTTGTTATGGTGTGGATTTTACATTCTGTAGGACATATAGGGTAACTACGGACGATGCCGAACAGCAAATTCAATCAACTCATTAGCCGTTACTTTAGTGATAACGATAGAAAACTGTCTCTGATTGCTGGCACCGTCGTGCTAGAGCAGGGCGAGCATAACGACAGGTTGTATTACGTAGTTAGCGGTGAATTAGAGGGTTATTTTACCAAAGGTGGCGATCTACAAACTAAGGTCTTTTCAGCGTCGGAAGGGGCCTTTATTGGCGTACACAGTTTCTTTTCTGAAACGTGGATTGCATCGTCTACCGTTGTCGCTAAATCCGATACTCAACTTGCATGGATAGACAGAACCATACAAGCTTTTGAACCAGAAATATATGGCCCATTAACCGCACAGTTTACCCCTGTTATCGTTAATGAATTGTCCCGTCGTCAGCGCAGAGCGACAGAAGAAGCGGTGGCTAAAGAACAAGCGTTACAAAAGTTACACACCGCAGAACAAATGACAACGTTAGGGCAGCTGGCCGCAGGAATAGCGCACGAGCTTAATAATGCGATTGGTGTCGTGAGCAGTACATCTGATCGATTAGAGTCTGTGTTATTAACGTTACTCGAAGAGATTCATCCGGAAGCGAGCCAGTTTTTTGATGTGGGTTTAATGCAAGGTCAAAAGAGTACCTCTAGCGAAGTTCGCAAAAGGGGCAAGCTGTTTGAACAAAAGTACAATTTACCCAAGGATATCGCAAGAGAGCTTGCTCGCGCTGTGAAATCCGATGAAGTGAATGAACATTGGCTGACGTCTCCCAAAGACGCGATTCGTTATTGGCAAATGGGACGCGATATACATGATCTTCGCTTAGCATCAAAACACACGGTGGGAATTGTCAAATCGGTGAAACAACTCGGCCGTACCGACATTGATCTAGATGAAGAACTCGATGTGAACGATTCCATTCATCGAGCTGTGGCATTGTTACAAAGCGATCTACGTAGAGTCTCTGTGCGTATTCGGCCCGCTGAACTTCCACCGTTCAAAGGATCTCAAACTGAGCTTGTTCAGGTTTGGGTTAACATCATCAAAAACGCCTGTGATGCCATGGAAGAGTGTGACGAACCCGCCATCGATATTCATACTCGGGTGCATAAAAATAGAATTTTAGTCACGGTGACCAATAATGGCCCTGAAATAGAACCTGCGATCCGAAGAAAGATCTTTCAACCTAATTTTACGACAAAAAAAGGCGGCTTATCATTTGGCCTAGGCCTTGGGCTCTCTATAGTCAAACGTATTGTTGCTGGGTACTCCGGCAGTATTGCAGTAAAAAGCGACAGAGAGAAAACAATTTTTAGAATCAAGTTACCAATCGAGGGTGAACATGGAGAAGCTTAATTTAATTTGCGTTGACGATCAGCGAGAAGTGTTGAGTGCGGTACTTCAAGATTTGGAACCATTGACTCATTGGCTAAATATAGAAGATTGCGAATCAGCTGACGAAGTGTTGGAGCTAATGGATGAATTAGATGCGGATGGTGAAATGGTTGCCGTGTTGATTTCTGATCATGTTATGCCAGGAAAAACCGGCGTCGAGCTGCTCACGGAAGTCTCTTTAGATTCACGTTTCATGCATACAAAGAAAATCTTGCTGACAGGCCAAGCCACTCAGTCGGATACGATTGAGGCGATCAATGTCGCTGGAATAAATCACTACTTTGAAAAACCTTGGGCTTCTGATGTGCTGGTCAGCACTATTCGAACACTAGTGACACACTATATTTTTGAGAAAGGGTTGGATTACACGCAATACCAAGGTGAACTCGACCAGCAAGTGGTATTTTCACATCTTAGATAGGCGTTAGATCGCCATCTTTACACAGTCCCGCAACGGAAAAGCACCCGTCAGAGTCATAGCGATAAAAACAATGCTCAGCAATTGCTGAGCATTGTTAAATGGTATGAACAACGTTTTGTCGTCAATGATTGTCGCAAAAGCTTAAACGGATAAATAAGAAACCGTAATGTCTGGGTTAATAGCTTCTAGCGTTGCCTGAGTATCAGCAAGGTGACTGATTGTACCTTCAGACATTTCGACCAGTGCCGCTGAAGCGATATCGTTGATCGACTCACCGTCTAACAGTAATTGAATAATAGCAACTTGAAGCGGTGGTAAACTTGGGTTGAACGCTGCATTTTCAGCGTACGCACCACTATAGACTTTCCCGTTCGCCAGGCGAAGCGCCGTGCCACTCAGATTTTTAGTGTAAGGTGCGTGGCTGGCATTTAATCGTTGCATCGCGACGTTGATCAACACGTCCTGATCATTGGTCGTCAATAGATGATCGACTTTAGACATCAGTCTGGTTTCAATACCAAGATCCGCAGGGCCAAATGACTCAGGGAGATATTCTTGCAACGATTTCTGGTCTTTTTGTGGGAGCTGAATAACAAGTTCATCTGCTGTAGAGAGTTCATTCATAAATTGGCGGCAGTGACCACATGGGCTGAAGTTGATTGTAATATCAGTAATCCCTTCTTCACCTTTCATCCAAGCATGGCTGATGGCAGATTGCTCCGCATGGACGGTTTGACCGAGCTGAACGCCAGAAATCTCAACATTCGCCCCAAAATACAACCGACCAGATAGGCCTCTCACGATAGCACCGACAAAAAAGTGAGATAGCGGAGCGTAGGAATAAGCGGCAGCAAACGGCAACAGTGCAACACGCAAATCGGCGTCTGCTAAACCAGAGATTTCAAGGAGTTGCTCAAATTGCTGTTTAGATAAGGTAGCGTCAAAGCTATCATCTTGGAGAATCGGTAATAAAAAGCGAGATATTGATTCAGGGGCTTCTTGCAGTGCACGTTCCATTTGGGTATTCATTGTTCGACCTCTTTTTTGTATTGGTATTCATTCTAGGGAACGATAAATAATAAACAGAGATATAGATCACATTAATAAATGCAATAGGAGTTACATTACACCAATTGAGTGACGCGGCACATTTTTTAGAATGATTTTTCTCGTTTTCCCGCCTTTTTATGTAAACAAACATGAGTAAAGGATCAGGTTCAGTGAGTCGGACTACATGAGCAACCACACGGCTAAAGAGAAAAACGATGGAGCGAGAATCGAGGTGATCACCCCACACACGACCAAGGCTAAAGAACTGAACGCCGCATCTTTAGGATCTTTTTCTGCACAGGTTGCGGTGCCTAACGCATGAGAAACCGTGCCCATGGTCAATCCCTTAGCGATAGGGTGGGTGATGTTTAGTAGGTTATAAATAGGGTAAGCGAGAATCGCACCAAACAATCCAACCAGCAGTACGAAAATTGCGGCCATGGCGGGTTCGCCTCCAAGGCTGCTCGAAACCTCCATAGCAATAGGCGTTGTAACCGATTTCCCCAAGAAACTGGCAATCAAGGTTAGATCTGTCTGCATGAACACGGCAATGATGGTTGAGGTAAACATAGAAAGCACGCTACCGACACCGCACGCCAACATAATAATGCGCCAGTTTGCCCGTATTTGTGGCAATTGTTCGTATAGTGGATAAGCCAGCGCAACGACGGCGGGCTGCAACAAATAATTTATCCATCGGTTCTCTGCATAATATTGTTCGTAAGGCACTTTTAACCAAATTAATATGGGAATCAAAATGCTAATGCTGATCACTAATGGATTAAATAATGGGTTATTTACTTTTTGACTGACCCAACGTGAAAATAGGAAAACGACGACGGTCACCAGTAGCCACATCATTTGTTCCCCTTCTTCAATAGGCGATCCAAAAAGTAACCCAGTACGACAAGAACAATGAACGTTGCCCCAATAGTAGAGGCCAAGATAGGCAACGCGTTTTCAATCAGTGTGTCGAAGTGAAGCATGAGCCCGACACTAATGGGCACAAACAGTAAAATCATGTATCGAATCAGGAGCGTGGCACTCGATTTAACCCATTCAGAAGAAACAAGGCCACTCGCGAGCAGTGAAAATAGTATTAACATACCAAAAATACTGCCGGGAATGGCGGTGTTTAATAGTGATTGGAGGGTGTTACCAATCAATAAACTCACTAAAATGAGCAGCATGGACACCAAATATTTTGCCAATTTCATAGCCATTGATCGTGCGTTACCTTATTACATGTTTACCAATAAAATCGTGCATCCAGCCGTTATTCATTCCTTTTAATGCGGTTTGTCTAAGCGTGTTATCTAAAGCTGATTAAGACGCTATCTTTTCAACATACTGATACACCGCTTTCAAAATGGCCATTTTCTTTTCATCACTTTCATGTTCGTGGACCAGGTTTTCAAGATTCAGCATGTAACCTTCGAGCCTTTGTTCAAAATAATCTCTGCAATGATTCGCCCATTTAACTTGCTCTTGTTCATCAAGAGACAATGGGTAATGTCTCGCTCTATAGCGGAAAAGAAGAGGTTCAATGCGCTCATCGTTAAAGCGAATGTCCAAAGCGGCTAAATTGGCAGGGTCAGTGGCGCGAATAATGTCCATTGCTGATTTATCTGCGGGAGAGAAAAAACCGTCATAGAGTTTCGTATCGACATCATCGCTGGCTGGATACTCGCGGTCTGCACTGTACACACTGATGAGTTTTTCCCTGATCTCAGGGTGGCTACGAAGTCGTGCCAGATTATCCAAGCATTGCTTTCTATTAATACCGATAGCTTCAGCATTTTCTGCGGTCAAGGTTTTGGCTGGTGCGAGAATCGGGCACTTGTTGATATGAACGAGCTTAATAGGAACGGGAAGCTCATCTTCTGTGAGTTCACTGCGTTTGGTATATAAGCGTGTAAGAAGTTCATCAGTGTTCAACTCTAATAAGGGAGAAGGATCTTTTGCCAAATCCACAACGATTGCCGCATTTTGGTTGGTCGGGTGCCATGCAACAGGCACAATCCAGCTGGTATAATTGCAATCACGTCCGAACATACCGGAAACATGCATTAAAGGTGTCATGTTAACGATATCAATTAACTCGTTCAGCTTTCGTTTATGGCGCATGCTCAAGAAGTAGTTGAACAGTTTCGGCTGCGCGGCTTTTAGCTTTTTCGCCATTTCAATCGTGGCGATTACGTCTGCCATAGCATCGTGTGCATTTTCGTGTTCAATTCCGTTGGCAACGGAAAGGTGCTCGAGCTTAAAGCTGGTATAACCCTCTTCATTTTCTGGCCATTCAACCCCTTCTGGGCGCAGAGCATGACAGGCGCGCATCACATCAAGCAAATCCCAACGAGAGTTACCGTTTTGCCAGCTCCAAGCGTAGGGGTCGATGAAGTTTCGGTAGCAGGTATAGCGGGTCACCTCATCATCAAAACGAATACTGTTGTAACCTAGGCTCGTGGTTTTTGGTTTTGAAAGCTCGTCATGAATCTTGGTAATGAACTCGGGTTCAGGCAAACCTTGCGCAAGGGCTTTTTGAGGTGTGATTCGGGTAATCAACGCCGCTTCAGGAGAAGGTAAATAATCAGCAGGAGGCTGACAATAAATAACAAGAGGCTCGCCAATAATGTTGAAATCTTCGTCGGTACGCACACCCGCAAACTGACTCGGTCTGTCTTTCGCTGGACTCGTGCCCCAGGTTTCGTAATCGAAAAAGAAGAAGGTAGGTTGTTGCTCTTGTTGCATGTTGGTTTTACCAGATGGGTCATTAGCTTATGACTATTAGACCACTGCGAGGATAGCTTAGCAATCTGGATATCTCTTACTGAGGCTAATAGAAATAAAAAGTGGTTGTTGATAGCTAGGGCGTGTTGATCTTTCAAGCTGATTTTTGCAGCAACTTGATGGGTAT
>NZ_AJYQ02000109.1 GCF_000287055.2 Vibrio genomosp. F10 str. ZF-129
TAACCGCGAAAGATCAACACGCCCTAGTAACAACCTCAACAAAAAAGCCCTTTAGGAAAACTAAAGGGCTTAATGTATTATCGCGGGTTAACGCGAGCATAACTAGCGGTTTGCTTGCTCTAGTTCAATCGTTTCTTCAGCCGTTTTCGCGGCTTCTAGCATCCTACGAATAATAAACGATGCAGCCATTGCGATACCCAACATCACTACCGCTAGAACAGTTTGCATTTGGAAGTAATTACCGAAAACAGCTTATTTAGCCTTCAATGTCGCTCCGACTTGACATGAGATCAACTAAAAAATGATGCGAAACGCTGTTTTGTAATCAATCACTTACATTGGAAATGTATACTTACAAAGCTCATTTAATTTGTAACCTTCAGCGTTGAATACTTTTTTACACTCTCTATCGACCCTTCCAAACGGTTTGGAAGACAGACTTTTATCCTTACATTTTAATGAGAGTGGAATTATGAGTTTTCTACAAAGTACAATGACCAAAGCACAGGCGCTAGGGAAAGCATTAATGCTCCCTATCGCACTATTGCCAGCAGCCGGTCTATTGCTGGGAATAGGTAATGCACTTGGGCTATCTATGATGGAAGCCGCGGGTGGCGTAATTTTTGGTAACTTAGCCTTACTTTTTGCTGTTGGTGTTGCCGTTGGTTTAACCAAAGACTCTGGAGCGGCGGCATTAGCTGCAATTGCAGGTCTGTTGGTAATGAACCAAACCATCAGCGTGACCATGGGCATTACACCTGACATGGTGGCCGAGGGGCGTTACGCGTCGGTTTTAGGTATTCCAACACTGCAAACTGGTCCATTGGGTGGCATGTTAGTAGGTATGCTTGCTGCGTATCTGTATAACCGTTTTTATAACATTCAGTTACCTGAATTTTTAGGATTCTTTGCTGGTAAACGTTTTGTGCCAATCGTTACTGCTTTTAGCGCTTTCTTATTAGGCCTTGCTGTACCACTATTCTGGCCAGCAGTTCAAGATGGCATTGCGGCGGTCTCGACTAGCTTAAGCCAAAGTAACATGTATGTTTCAACCTTCTTCTACGGCTTCATGGAGCGCGCGCTCATTCCTGTTGGATTGCACCACGTGTTTTATGCTCCTTACTGGTTTACGTTCTTTGAATACACTGCCGGAAATGGCGAAATCGTCAATGGCGCTCAAACAATCTGGTGGCGCATGTTTGCTGACGGCGTACATTCATTTGAAGGCGGCGGTTACGACAATGCAGGCGCGTACATTTCTGGTAACTTTGCTATCTATATGTTTGCATTCCCAGCGGCATGTTTAGCGATGTATCAAGAAGCGCATACTAAAAACAAGAAGATTGCCGCTGGTCTATTAGGTTCCGCTGCACTTACTGCTTTCGTTACGGGTATTACTGAGCCTGTTGAGTTTGCGTTCGTATTCGTAGCTCCTGTACTTTACTTCTTTAACGCTATTATGGCGGGGGTTTCTTACAGCGTCTCTTACGCACTTGATTTGCAAATGGGTAAAACATTCTCTGCGGGTATTATCGATTACGTACTGTACGGTGTAATGCCTAGCCTGAGCGGTTTTGAAACAAACTGGGCTAAATTGTTCCTTTGGGGACCCATTAACGCAGCTATCTACTACTCAGTATTCCGTGTTGTTATCCGTAAGTTTAACTATCAAACGGTAGGTCGCGAACAAGATATGACAGAAATCACGTTAGACGATGAAAGCCTAGCTCGTGAAATCCTACGTCATGTTGGTGGAAGCGCTAACCTTAAGACGATTGGTTCATGTATCACTCGCTTGCGCTTGGAAGTGAAAGACATGTCACTGGTTAATTCCGATGCCATTAGGCAACTCGGTGCGATGGGTGTAGTAAAAGTCGGTTCTCATGGTGTACAAATAATCTTGGGTGCTAAAGCTCAGTTTATTGCCAATTTAATAGAACGCCCTACAAGTGAACTTGCACAAGCATAATTAACTCGCCACGAAAGGCCTCTGTAGTAACAGAGGCCTCTTTGCATGCAATAACATAAGTCTTCACGGCAGTATGTGGAGATGAGTAAGCAATAAGTAAGGGGAAATTTTTATGACAAGTACAACCATTGCAAGTCCGCGGCTGGTGAAGTGGTTTAACGGTGATATTGCGTTGTGGAAAGCGGTATTAATCCAAATTTTGGGTACATACGCATTATTGTTTCTTTTGGAATCGAGCAAGATCGCTCTATCAGAAACAACGGTTGTGATGCTTAAAATAGGTTGCTTACCTCTATTTGCCATTTATAGCTCTATTTGCGTATTTCGAGCAGCACCAAATTTCAAATCGTCTATTCGAGGCACCGTGGCCAAGTGCTGGGCGGTAACGTTTATCTTATGGGCACTCGCGACTGCCTACGCTTTGATTGTGTTTGCTTTACCTGAGCTCTAAACCAGCATTTTAGCCGTGCTTTCATTTCATTTGGCGCCATCTCGTTGCATTGCGTTCAAGATGACACTCTCTCTGATCTAAAACCAGGCAGTAACCGTATGTCTATTCTGGTCATAAACAAAGAGCATGTGATGAAATTCTCAAAAGAAAATGAGTCAAGAATTATAGAAATGGCGTGGGAAGATAGAACGCCGTTTGAAGCAATAGAACTACAATTTGGTTTGAATGAATCTGGCCTTATTCGCTTTATGCGCAGTCGTTTAAAATTAAGCAGTTTTAAATTGTGGCGTTCACGCGTGTCAGGACGCACAACAAAGCATTTAAAGCTTCGCTCATCTGATGTATCGAGAGGTTTCTGCCCAACTCAATATAAGCATCGCTGAACAATACTATCCTCGGTCTTGAATCAAGTTGGCTTTTTTATATGAGTATTTTCTTATTTATTCAGTCATTTGAAAGGTGATTAAGCAAGCGTTATCATTCGGGTTTCTCATAACAAAAAGGCCTTAATCATGATTCTAAATCACGTATCTGTTGGAGCTAAAGATGTCGTTACAGCAGTGAAGTTTTACGATGCCGTTTTATCAACGTTAGCCATCAAACGTACTCACTATATAGAAAATGTGGCCGCCGCCTATGGCGAAAGTTTTGAGTTTTGGGTTGGATGTCCCTGTGAAGGTAAGGCTACGTCAAGCAATGGGTCGCACTTAGCATTTAACGCACCCAATAAGGAATCGGTGGATCGTTTTTATGCTACTGCGATCGAGTTGGGCGGAACGTGTGAAGGAAAACCAGGCCTCAGACCGGAATATGGTGATGCTTACTACGCTGCATTTGTTCGAGATTTAGATGGGAACAAGATAGAAGCCGTTTCAATGTAAAATCAAGCACTCTTTGTGGGAAAGTTTCTGTGAAATAGTACCATTTAGAGTGCATTAGAAACGAAAGCCGCTTTTATTATTGTGTTCATAGAGCAGCCAATCAATGGCGAGTACTAGGCTGAGAGTTCTCTTCTGACAATTTGTGCGCCTGCACTTAACGCTTTTAGTTTGGCTGCCGCTACCTGGCGAGGCAAAGGAGCCATGCCACAGTTGGTGCAAGGGTAGAGTTTATCTGCATCGACAAACTGAAGGGCTTTTCGCAAGGTATTAGCGACTTCTTCTGGCGTTTCAATCGTGTTGGTTGCTACATCAATCGCACCTACCATCACTTTCTTACCTCGAATGAGTTCAAGTAACTCCATTGGAACGTGAGAGTTGTGGCATTCTAATGAGATAATATCGATATTGGACTGTTGCAGTTTGGGAAACGCTTCCTCATATTGTCTCCACTCTGAACCCAACGTTTTTTTCCAATCGGTGTTCGCTTGTATGCCGTAGCCATAGCAAATGTGTACCGCTGTTTCACATTTCAGGCCTTCGATGGCTCTTTCCAAACAAGCAATGCCCCAGTCGTTGACCTCGTCGAAAAAAACATTAAAAGCAGGTTCATCAAACTGAATAATATCAACGCCTGCGGCCTCGAGTTCTTTGGCTTCCTGATTGAGAATCTTAGCGAATTCCCACGCTAATTTCTCGCGACTTTTATAATGGTCATCATAAAGCGTGTCGATCATGGTCATGGGGCCAGGCAGAGCCCATTTGATCGGTTGGTCGGTTTGCTGGCGTAGAAATTTAGCATCTTCTACAAAAACTGGCTTCTGGCGAGATACCGCACCCACGACCGTAGGCACACTCGCGTCATAGCGATCGCGAATTTTGACCGTTTTACGTTTCTCAAAATCAACGCCACTAAGGTGTTCGATAAATGTTGTCACAAAATGCTGTCGTGTTTGTTCGCCATCGCTAACGATATCGATGCCCGATTGTTGTTGTTCTTGTAGTGACACACGCAAAGCATCGTGTTTGCCGTCAGTCAGCTCCTCGCCTTGCAACTTCCAAGGTGACCAAAGCGTCTCTGGTTGTGCTAGCCAGGAAGGCTTAGGTAAACTGCCCGCCGTTGAAGTAGGTAATAATGTTTTCATAATAAATGCTGCGCTTATTTGTGTGAATTAAAGGGCGTAATGAGTCGACCATTGCTCAAGAACAGTTTGGAATGGTTTGATGAAATGCGCCTCGGCAAACTTACCCTGTTCAATAGCGAGCTGGCTGCGTTCTTCTCGGTCATACACTATTTGAGTCACCGAGTGGTCCAGATTCTTCAAATTTGGTTGATAGCATTTTCCTGCGGCAGCATTGGCATTGTAAATTTCAGGTCGGTATATTTTTTGGAATGTCCCCATCGTGCTGATGGTGCTGATCAGTTCAAGATTGGTATAATCATTGAGCAAATCGCCAAAAAAATAGAAAGCTAAAGGCGCGACGCTATTTGGCGGCATAAAATAGCGAACCTGTAAGCCCATTTTTTGGAAGTACTGCTCAGTCAACGACGACTCATTGGGTTGGTATTCAACGCCTAATACTGGGTGCTGATTTTCAGTTTGATGATATATTTTGTTGTCAGAGACGCTGAGGCATATAACCGGGGGCTTTTTAAAGTGCTGTTTGAAAGTATCTGAATTGACAAAATACTTAAATAATTGACCGTGCAATATGCCAAAATTATCAGGAATACTGAAATTCGGTTGATCTTTATTATGTTCCAATAGAAGCACACTAAAATCATAATCTCGAACATAAGAAGAAAAATTATTCCCCACAATACCTTCAATACGCTCATTGGTTTCATGGTCAACAATATTTGTTTTTAGAACTTCGATTGAAGGGAAGGCCTGACCGCTAGCATCCATGTTGATATCAACAGAAATGATGTCAAGTTCAACACAATAGCGGTCACCTTTTGGGTTGTCCCAGTGTGCTAATGCATTGAAACTATTGTTAATCATCTGTAAGGCATTGCGAAGGTTCTCTTTGCGGCTGTTGCCCCTAGCCAAATTAGCAAAATTCGTTGTGATGCGCGTGTTGTCTGATGGATGATAATTTTCATCGAGACAAATGCTCTGAATCGTAAATTTAAAGTCGTTATGCATTGTGATTTCGTATCCTATTTCCTTAGATAAACGCTGAATGTCTTTCTTACCCTTTAAGGTTTTTTTTATTATTTTCCCCGTCATTCTGTTCCCAATCATTATTTTGATCAGCAATCATCTAAATAAAAAATAGAGAGTCATCCCTACAGAATTAAGAGGAGAAGGTCTTTTATACGTGGCTAGCGAAATTAACAACAGTGGTTTTATTTCACATTCAATATGAGAAACATTCATGTTCAATGGCTTTTAACGTTTCAGCGAAATTTTCTGTTCATTCAATTGAGCCGCATACCACTGTATTTGTGTCACTGTCTGTGTATTGGTATCAAGGTATTGAAGTAGCGAGCTCTAAATAAATGGGCATTGATAATTGGGTATTGATAACGGGGTATTATAATTGGCGTAAAGTGACCTATTTTTGTTCGTTCCTGTTGGTTATATTTACACCACACAAACACAGGAGATAACATTATGAAACTTACTTCTATTGCACTCGCGCTTTCTACCGCTGTTTTGGCAAGCACTGCTATTGCAGATGACACTCAAAACCCAGTCGAAGCGGCGCTTAGCGCAGAAGGCGCGCAGGTCACTTTACCGGTAGAGGCAGCAAAACAACCATTTTCCAATGAATTTGTCGACGCAGCTCGTGCTGGTTTTAATAACTTTCATTGGCAAATGGGTGGCGATCACTCCTTTTATTACAACATGCACATGAGCGAATTCATGCCTACAGCGGTTGCTTCACCAAGTGAAAATTACAAGCCGTTAGTTAAAGATATTCACCCAGAGCTGGCTAAGTTAAAAGTTCAAACAGAAAGCAAGGGTGAAATGACAATGGAAGATTACCTTGTCGACCCGCAGTTCCGTACCCAAGGCTTTATGCTGATTCATGAAGGTAAGATTGTGTACGAAGCTTACCCAGGAATGAAACCAACGGATCGCCATATCTGGGCATCAGCGGCAAAAACGACAGTCGGTACTGTTGTGGCAATGCTGGCTGAAGAAGGCAAAATCGACCATAACAAAATGATCACAGACTATGTTCCAGAATTGAAAGGTTCGGTATGGGACAACGTATCGGTACTCAATACATTAAACCACGCAACAGGTCTCGATAACGAAGAAACTGGCGCGTCGATCATGAACCCAGATTCTGCGGTAGTGCGCTTCTTTGCTTCGGCATTTGGTTCTCCACGCTATGCAACAGGAGAGCAAGAAAGCTGGGTCGATGTGGCACTTGATACCAAGAAAATTGAAGGTGAAGAGGCGGGCCAACAGTTCCGTTACGCTTCAATGAACACCATCGTATTGACTCAAATGATAGAGAACATCGAAGGTACAACTTGGGCAAAAGTGTTTGAAGACAGAGTTTGGTCTAAAGTAAACGCTCGCCAACCAATGTTGATTAACCAAACTCCAGATGGAATGGCAATCGCGGTAGGGCTTGTGTCTACCACATTGGAAGATATGGCGCGTTGGGGAACCTTGTTCACACCAAGCTGGGGTGCGGTTGCCGATGAGCCAGTCATTTCACAGGCG
>NZ_AJYQ02000110.1:0-39384 GCF_000287055.2 Vibrio genomosp. F10 str. ZF-129
TACTTGAGAAGCCTCTAACGCAGTATCAATGCCCAACACGCTCTAGCCATTGCCTCAATAGTGTGATCTAATTCCATTTGTTCAGATAGCGTTTCATCGATATATTTAGCACATTATATTAGACGCAACAGTTATAACTAAATCGAAATGGAAAGGCGAAGTGAAATCATGAGTCGTCAATTAATTCAAGGCAGTAAAAGCAATTCACTTGATCAAGCCCCGATACTCTATTCTTTGCAGCACTGTCCATATGCGATGCGGGCACGTATCGCATTGTTTAAATCTCAGAAAACAGTGCTGATTAGGGCTGTTAAACTCAATAATAAGCCCAAAGAAATGCTGGTTGCTTCTCCAAAAGGGAGTGTGCCAATTTTGGTTGTTAGCGACCGTATTATTCTAGAAGAGAGTTTGGAAGTGATGCTATGGGCTTTGGCCGAAAATGATCCCGATGATCTTCTTGACTACAAGCAAGAGACAGCATTGACTCGCATGCATGCGTTAATCAGCCGTTTTGAGCATGAGTTTGTTCCTGCGTTAGAGGCGTATAGCTGTGCTAAGCGTTACCATGAAGATAATCTAGGAGAGTGTCGCCGTCGCTGTGAAGTGGTATTACAGGCGTTGGAAGATAGACTGACGCAGCATACCTACCTGTTTTCCGATCGAGAAAGTTTGTTGGATATTGCCGTGATGCCCTTTATTCGAAAATTTGCTCGAATTGAAAGGCAGTGGTACTTGCAGAGTCCATATCCTAAACTTCGCGATTGGCTTAATGGGTATTTGCAAAGTGCTATGTTTGCCAAGGTGATGGCAAAACACGAATTGTGGCTAGAGAATCGGCAAGATATTTACTTTGGTTACTCTAAAAGCAAAAAATCTTGAGGGGCTCCTGTATCGCATTTTTTGCACACTAGCAGGTAACCCAGCATTGACTGTCTACCTTCTATAGAGACAACCCACGGTCGGCAGACAAAGGGAGGGTTGTGTCTGACATGCTGGAAATGCCCGCATTCTAATTGAGCAACCCAGTCGTCATTTTCGTCTTTGTGGTAACCCATGATGGCTTGTTTCATTTTGTTATTATTGTGTGGTTGGCAGAGAGTGCCAGTTGCAGAATACTGGCACGTTAGAAAGGTACTTTGTTTATTTGTGGTTATTTTCTACAGTCGTTGGCTGTGCTTGATGGTCTAAAAGCTAAACCTAAAGCCTATTCAGACCAGTTAAACTTACTTTCATCAATACCTTCTTTTGCTTCTTTGATTCGCTCTCGTCTAAAGCGTTCTTCACTTCTCGCATCATCAATTTCTTTCATGATAGCCGCAAGATCAGCCTCGATATCCTGTTCAACGAACGTTCCCGTTAGCTCAGTGTCTGGTTTGAGGTCGCCTTTCTCAAAGATAGCCCAGATTTCTTTCGCGTATTCAGTAGCGAGAAGCTCTGGTGCAAATTGACCGTAGTAATCACGAATATTATTGACATCGCGAGTGAGCATCCATTCAGCATTGTTATTCGCTGCCGCATCAACGGCTTGAGGTAAATCAATGATCACTGGGCCATACTCATCAACCAGTACATTGAACTCGGAGAGGTCGCCGTGAATGAGACCCGCACAAAGCATTTTCACCACGTAAGTCATCATCACGGCGTGGTCTTCAATGGCTTGTTCGGCAGGCATGATCACATCATTCAGCCGAGGCGCTACGTAACCGTCATCGTCGGTGACCAGCTCCATGAGCAATACCCCATCGTAACATCCGTAGGGTTCAGGCACTCTTACACCAGCAGCAGCGAGCTTAAACAAAGCATCGACTTCGGCGCTTTGCCATACTTTTTCTTGCTGATCGCGGCCAAAACCGGAGCCTTTTTCCATAGCGCGAGCGCGGCGGCTGTTTCGGACTTTACGTCCTTCTCGATAAGCCACGGCTTTTTTAAAGCTACGTTGAGTCGCTTCCTTATACACTTTGGCACAACGGATCTCTTCACCGCAGCGCACAATGTACACCGAGGCTTCTTTGCCACTCATTAATTGGCTCTGAACCTCGTCAACTAAACCGTCGTCGACTAAAGGCTGTATTCTCTTAGGTATTTTCATAGCGTCGTTATACATTAGTTCGTAGCGAGATGTAATCATAAGGTGCTAATTAGACGAAAATAGCGACATTTTGCCGAGATATTCATAAGCAACGTAAGCCACTTGTTGTCTGAAAGGCCCCTATCAATGGTTTACAAGGTACCTTTAAAGCTTAACTCAAATATTACTCAATGAAGTGAAAAAAGAGAGGCGTTTACGCGATGCTATCGATGACGGGTATCTTGAGCAGTGGGTCTGGCTCGTTATCGATAAAGTATGACCACACATGGCGGTAGACAGCGTGTTGACCAGGAAATGGCGTTATCTCAATCGCCTCTTCCAGGGAACACCATTGGTATTCGGTGTGCTCTTCGTTCAATGTTACAGGTTGGTCATCCGGGCAATAAATGGCAAAAACAGGGATCATCTGGAACACATTGACGTGAGGCTCATAAAACTTGTCGATAAAATGGGCGTTATATAACGTTCTGACCTCGATTTGAGTCTCTTCTTTAAATTCTCTTATGATGGCCTGACACCCATTTTCACTTCCTTCAATGGAGCCTGCTACATGGCACCAATACCCACCTTTGACGCGTTTCATTAGAAGAATTTTTGGTTGGCCATTCACTTTGGAAATGGCGACCCCTGACACGATGGATGTGCTGAGCGGTATCATAGTGGTTCCTATTTTTGTTTATGCCAACAATCATAGTCGCTGAAGTGGTCAAGTAAAACTGGCACCGGTGTTATTGTTTGCTGTTGGCATAATGAATAATGTTATGAAACACCACAGATTGTTCGCCAATGTTTTTGTACCCATGAGGTTGATTTGCGTTAAATCGGACCGCTTGACCTGGTTTCAGACGATGCCAATTCCCATCAAAGAGCACGGACATTTCTCCGGAGATACACATAATATGTTCCGTCACTCCCGAGTTATGAGCCTCTGATTCGTGCTGATAACCAGTAGCAAGAGTGAGTTCAAAGACTTCAAAACCTAATGCTTGTTCAAAGGGGAACAGCAAGCTAACCAAAAAGCCAGGGTTATAGTCTTCACGCCTCAGTTCATTGGAGTCTCGGAACAAGCTAGTGAGTTCATTTTCATGACTAACACTAATGAAGTTGGAAAATGAGACGTCAAACCCTGACGCAATTTGCCATAACTTCGCCACTGTTGGGCTCGATTCACCACGCTCAATTTGACCCAGCATGGCTTTACTGACACCGGTGGCCTTCGCGGCTTTATCTAGGCTCCAGCCTTTTTCTTTGCGTAGGCGCTTCAAATTATCGCTGACTTTGATTTCTGTTTGCATATTACCCAAATAAATACCTTGTGCGTTATAGCGCACAAATGTTAGCTTATTGTATGGACGTTATAACGCACATTGAGGGCAATTAACATGACCAAGCTAAAGTTTTCTCACATCAGTACAGGGTTTCTCGCGGTATTCATTGGCTATGCAAGCGCTGGCGCCATTATCTTTCAAGCTGCGATGAGTGCAGGCGCAAGTGAGTCTCAAGTTGCATCCTGGTTTTGGGCATTAGGCATTGGTATGGGAGCATCAACCATCATACTGTCTTCTCGTTACAAGAAACCTATCGTTACGGCATGGTCTACACCGGGCGCTGCGTTACTCATCACTTCTTTAGACGGGTTAACCATGAATCAGGCAGTGGCGGCGTTTCTTTTTAGCTCTCTGTTGATTACCCTGATTGGCGTGGCGGGTGTATTTGAAAAACTGTTAAAGCAAATACCCACCTCAATAGCAGCAGCGATGTTAGCGGGTGTGCTGCTGCAGTTCGGATTAGGAATTTTTTCATCCCTTCTGGAAGAGATACAGATCGTTCTCGTGATGTTAGCGCTGTTTATCTTGGCAAAAACGCAGTTAAAGAATTTATTAATCCCCATCATTTTTTGTGTTGCGTTGGTGATGTGCTTGGGAATGGACAAACTGGACGTCGATGAAGTGACGCTTTCGTTAACTCATCCTGTTTTTATCATACCTGACTTTGACTTGTCCGCATTAATCAGCGTTGGCATTCCACTTTTTATCGTAACCATGGCGTCGCAGAACCTCCCTGGTTTTGCCGTTCTAAAAGCAAATGGATATCAAGTTGAATCTTCAAAAGTCATTGCCGCGACTGGATTCACAGGGTTGGTACTGGCGCCTTTTGGTGGCTTTGCTTTTAATCTAGCTGCGATTACAGGGGCCATTTGTATGGGCCCTAATGCAGATGAAAATCCGAAAACACGTTATATGGCTGCCATTTCCATGGGAGTGTTTTACTTGCTCGCGGGCGTGCTTGGCATGGCGTTTGTGTCTCTATTTAGTGCGGTGCCGGCTGCTGTGGTGATGACCATTGCGGGTCTCGCCGTTATGCCTGCATTGATGAATAGCTTAACGACTGCGATGGCAGATAGTGATACCAGAGAAGCCGCATTATTGACGTTTCTATTTACGGCTTCAGGGATTGAATTTTTTGGAATAGGAAGTGCTTTTTGGGGTGTCTCATTGGGTCTCTTCTGTTTCTGGTTAAATCAGTGGCAGACGAGAGCAGTACGGGCTTAATTTAATGACTCATGGTACCGTTGAGCTTCATTGTTTTTGAGCATATCGAGTTCAAGAATAGCGAATTCTAGCTGTAAATTAGAAATAAAAGAATGAGAACAAATGGAAGAAATCGTGTTTGCTGGTGGTTGCCTGTGGGGTGTTCAAGAATTTATGAGACATTTACCCGGTGTAATTTCTACCGAAGCTGGCAGAGCAAATGGTAGCAGCAATACAACCCTAGGTGATTATGACGGGTATGCAGAGTGTGTGAAAACTGAGTTTGATCCGTCGATTGTTTCAGTCACACGCTTAATGGCTTACTTTTTTGAAATCATCGACCCTTTTAGCGTGAATAAGCAAGGGCAAGATGTAGGAAAAAAGTATCGAACAGGGGTTTACAGTAGGCACAAAGAACATCTGGACATCGCGCGGAGATACATCAATACCCAAGAAAATTCAGCGCAAATAGTAATCGAGGTGCTTCCATTATCTCACTATGTGAAAAGTGATGAGGAGCATCAAGATCGGTTGACCTTGAGACCGAATGACTATTGCCACATCCCTCAACATATTCTGCACAAGTATAGAGAAGTTTAATGACTTTCCGGCCTCATTGTTGGGGCCGTATTCATTAACATAATCATCAGCACAAGCATCAAAACAATAACCGGCAATCTAGTCTTCTTGAACTAATTTATTGTTATGTTATAACGTACCATTAAAGTAAAGTTAGCTCGGACTGACCGTGTATTTACCCAATCAGCTGTTGGCATTTCAATAGCGGGTACACGTGTCATAACCCCAACAAACGTTGATGGTAGGAGAATAATCAATGAGTTCTAATCAGAGTCCAATTCGGTCGGTACCAACGAACATTATCACGGGTTTTTTGGGCGTTGGTAAGACTTCAGCCATTTTAAATTTAATGCGTCACAAACCGGCTGATGAACGTTGGGCCGTGCTTGTGAATGAATTTGGCGAGATTGGTGTGGATGGCAGCATCATCCAGGGCCAGTATAATGAAGAGAAAAAGGTCTTTATCCGTGAAGTGCCCGGAGGGTGTATGTGTTGCGCTGCTGGGTTACCCATGCAAATAGCGTTAGCTCAGTTATTGTCTGAAGCGAAACCCGATCGTTTATTAATTGAACCGACGGGGCTTGGCCACCCTAAAGAGGTGCTTCAAGTGTTGCTATCTACACATTACCGAGAAGTACTGTCACTTCAGAAAACCCTGACTCTCGTCGATGCTCGAAAATTGTCGGATTCACGCTATACCCGCCACGATACCTTCAATCAGCAAATATCCATCGCTGACACTGTCGTCGGTAATAAGGTGGATCTTTACCAAGATAGCGATAAGAAAAGATTGATCGATTACGTGAAGCAACATGGTCAACCCAGTACTCACGTGCTTTTTTCTCAGCATGGGGAAATCGCGTGGGAAGAATTTGTCGGGGAGACGGTGTTTGGCTCATTCCGTTCGCATCTACATGATAATCAGCATAAACATGAGCATCAACATAGCCATAGCCATGCTAGGCCCTTGGTGTCAGATACACCCATTCCGGAGTCTGGTTTTATCAAAGCCAAAAACCAGGGAGAAGGGTTTCAAAGTATCGGCTGGCGATTCTCACCCAGTAAGGTATTCAGCCGACAAAAACTGGCATCTTTACTTGTAGGATTAAGAGTTGAGCGAATGAAAGCGGTGTTTATTACCGACTTAGGCGTTTTTGCTTATAACCTAACCGGTGATGACCTGACGGAAGTCGAATTGGATGATTGCCTGGAAAGTCGGATAGAGATGATCTCTGTTCAAATGAATGATTCGCTGGAAGATCAACTGTTAGCGTGTGTGTTGTAAGAATCTGAAAAACTAATTGATGGCCTTGTTAATTATTTTTGCAAAAAAGTCCCTTGACTCTCCCCTATAGGGGAGGCTTTAGATTGAAAGAACACCAACAAAGCATAAGGGAAAACAGATGAAAACAGCATTTATCAGCGGCGCGACTTCAGGCATTGGTTTGGCACTTGCAAGACAATTGCACGAGCAAGGCTACAACTTAATTTTACATGGTCGTGATCAAAACAGGCTTAATCAATTACAAGCAAATTTAAATGGCGCCACGCTAACCATCAGTGCCGATTTGTCTACAAGCACAGGCCTAAAACACTTATTGACTGAGTTAAGCCAATATCCAGATAGAATCGACGTCGCCATTAACAATGCTGGCTTTGGTTTGTATGGACAACATCTTAGCTTAAGTGAAATAGAAGTTGATGCCATGCTCCATTTAAATATGGTTGCGGTTACCAAACTAAGCCGGTTCTTTGCCGAGAGCATGGTACGGCAAGGCCAAGGTTATATTATGAATGTCGCCTCTACAGCAGCCTATCAGCCGCAGCCTTACATGGCCGCCTACGCCGCTAGTAAAGCTTACGTAGCTAGTATTACGGAGTCTCTAGCGGTTGAAATGAAAGATCAAAACGTCACTGTCACCTGCCTATCACCAGGACGCACCGATACCGCCTTTTTTACCTTTGATGGCCAAGATAGCTCGAAGTCAGGAAAAGGAACCTTTGCTGGTAAAAACCGCACTTCACCAGAGCAAGTTGCCACGTTGGGGTTAAAAGCTATGTTCAGCGGTAAACTTCGTGAAATCCCTTTGTGTGAAAACAAATTCTACATCTTTCTTAACCGGATTTTGCCTCGCACCATGGTGCTAAAGATATATCATCAGGCAATGAGGAATATTTAATGTTGATTTCAGCAGCACTTATTGTTTAATTAGTGCCAAGTTAGGTTCATTGGTTGGCAGAGTTTCCTTATGCTTCACTAAATGGTGCTGGCGAGGGAATCTCCGCTTACCAGAAGTGACTCATGGTTTTTGGATAGATCATTCTTATAAGTTTTCTAACAAACAAGCGTTGTAGTGCGCGACATTTTGCTCAAGCTGAGTTAAACCTTGTAGCTTTACTTGTAGTTGTTCTTGCTGCGCTAATAGGTTGACGCGTTTACTGTTAATTTTGGTCACCAATAAATCCATCGGAACCAGCCCTTGTTGAGTTTTGGCTTGCGCTATCTCTTTTAATTCCGCGAGGGTAAAGCCAAGCTGCTTAGCTAGTTTAATCATTGATAAAACATCTAGGTAGCTGGTGTCGTAAATACGATACTGGCCTTGCCTGATTGGGGTTTTAACCAAGCCTATACTTTCATAATGTCGGATCGCTTTGATACTTACCCCAGATTTCTTTGCTAGTTCACCGATATACATACCCATTTACCCTTTGATTCCAAATATCATTTTTATCTTATCATATTATGTGTTTTGTGCTGGTTTACTAATCAGAACGAAATATCAGGGTCGCCCTTGCCTTTTGCCTTTTTGATGAAGTGGTCTGGTTTTTTAGTACTTCTATGTGTATTTCTTCAATGGATACCAAGGCCTATTGATATTTTTCTGATGTTCTTTCCGCTAGTTTCACAATCACGCGCACGGCTTTTTCCATTCCTTCAACAGAAATGAACTCGTGGATACCATGGAAGTTATAGCCACCTGTAAAGATGTTTGGGCAAGGTAACCCCATAAACGATAAACGAGCGCCGTCGGTACCCCCACGAATTGGTTTAATATCTGGCTCGATTCCACACGCAATCATGGCGTCTTTCGCGAGTTCAATAATATGTTGATGTGGCTCTACCATTTCACGCATGTTGAAATAGCTGTCAGTAAGGATAAGTTCAACACTCCCCTTCGCTAATGACTGATTTAGTTCATCAACCTGATGCTGCATGAAGGCTTTACGCTTCTCAAGTCCGTCACGATCAAAGTCTCTGATGATGTAACCAAGTTCTGTTTTCGCAACCGAAGCTTCCATCGATGTCAGGTGATAAAAACCGTTATAATGTTCAGTGCACTCTGGTGTTTCATTTGGCGGCATTTTTAATTGAAATTGAGCGGCAATGTTCATTGAATTAACCATTTTATTTTTTGCCGTACCAGGATGAACATTAATACCATGGCAAATTACATCTGCCGACGTAGCATTAAAGTTTTCAAACTCTAATTCTCCTACAGGGCCACCATCAATGGTATACGCCCATTTTGCCCCAAACTTTTCAACATTAAATAAGTTGGCACCACGACCGATTTCTTCGTCTGGAGTAAACCCAATACAAATATCGCCGTGTTTAATACTTGGGTTGGCAATGAGATAAGCCACTGCGGAAATGATCTCGGCAATGCCAGCTTTGTTATCTGCGCCCAGCAACGTTGTACCATCGGTAGTGATAAGTGTTTGCCCATGCAACGTATTAAGATCAGGGTATTGTTCTGGCGACAACACTTCATTGCTTGAACCCAGTGCAATATCGCCACCTTGATAGTTTTTAATGATTTGAGGTTTTACATCTTTCCCTGACGCGTCTGGCGCGGTGTCCATATGAGCAATTAGACCAATAGCAGGGACATCATGGCGAACATTAGAGGGTAAACGCGCCATTAGGTAGCCGTGGTTATCAAGCTTAACGTCAACCAAACCTAACTCGACAAGTTCACGCTCTAATTGCTCGGCAAGTACCCTTTGCCCATTCGTACTGGGGCACTGGCTTACACCAGAGTTAGATTGAGTTTCAAAGCTCACATAACGGAGAAAACGCTCAACTAAGTTGTTCATAATTCACTCTTCTTAAGATTATTTGTGCACATCGATAAGACAGCAATGATGCACCAGTAGAATACATCCATGATTATCATTCTTGTTGAGTTATGTTCGCTTTGAGGTGGGTCAGCTTTATCTGCAATAGATAATAAGAATTGAGAATGGGTTAGGCATGTCACTTCTTACACTTTATTGAAAGGGCCACAATCTGGCCCACATACGACGTCGAATTAGCGGTAGCTTATCCAACTGCCTTCTGCGATGGCATCAACCGCGACATCGTGCACCTGCGCTTTATCAACTAAAACACTGATCGGTTCAAGGTAGAGTGCGTAGGTTGAATGATGAATCGGCAATGTTATCTTTGTGGTGTGTGTCCTTTTAATATTTTCTTAATGGGTTTGATTCAGACATCACATGAGTTCCTTTAGATCACAGTACTTGGCATGAAAAAATTAAGCTTGAACGGTATTCTCTCCAACACCAAATGCAATCAAACGGGAGAGTTCGCCTAAACTGCGGCCAGACTCGCTTTGCCAATGATTGAAGGCGAGTTGAATCGCGTCTAAACTGCGCTTGCTGTAAAGCCCGCCTTCGATGATATTTTGTGCTCTCAGGTAGCTTTCTATATCTCGGCTTAAAATAAAGGTGTCTTTACCGAGCTGGCGAAGTGCGTAAGGGCCCGTGTTTCCGCCTAGGCGCTGACCGTGTTTTTTTAGATAGAGCCAGAGTCCTACAATATCGTCCTCAGGCCAGTTCGCAATGAATCTGGCAAAGCTGCCATGTTCTAATTGAACATTTCGGATCATTTGTGCATTCGCGATAACCGTTTTTACTTTGGTGGAATTACGTACAATTCGCTTGTCTTGGCTTTTACGCTCTAGCATGTCGTTTGGCATCAGTAAGAGCTTTTCGATATTGAACTCCCAAAATACTTCCTCAAATGATGGCCACTTATTGTGAATCACTCGCCATACAAATCCAGACTGAAAGATGGATCGGGTAAATTGCGCTAAGAAACGATCATCAGAAATAGAGGCTAATTGCGCTCGGCTTAACGGCTCTTCCAGCAGAGACTCTAGCGCTTCCTCTCCGCCTTTTCGTTGGCAGGCTCGGTCATAAATGTCGTTAAAAGATTCGTATTTCATCAAGATTCACATGTTTGTATTGGCGTCAAAATAGAGTATCTCATTCCACATGCATTTATCAAAGTTAACGCCATTTGGGTTTTAATCACATATCGTTATATCTCATTCACCCAACAAAAAAGCGAACCATTTCGGGTTCGCCTTTTGATTTTGCTATCAGAAGATACTTACTTAAATAATAACTCGCGCTTACTGGTAGCTCTCGATACTTGGGCATGAACAGATCAGGTTACGATCCCCATGAACGTTGTCAACGCGGTTTACCGTCGGCCAGTATTTAGATTGCTTCGTTGCCTTTGATGGGAAACACGCAAGTTCACGTGAGTATGGGCGATCCCAATCTTCACTCGATAGATCGACTTGTGTGTGTGGTGCATTCACAAGTGGGTTGTTATCCAGTGGCCAAGCGCCTTCTTTCACCGCGGTCATTTCGTGGCGAATCGCAATCATTGCTTCACAGAAACGATCGAGCTCTTCTAAATCTTCAGATTCAGTTGGCTCTATCATCAATGTACCCGCTACAGGGAACGACATCGTAGGGGCATGGAAGCCGTAATCCATCAAGCGTTTCGCGATATCTTCTTCACTGATGCCGGTTTCTTCTTTTAGCGGACGAATATCAATAATACATTCGTGCGCTACGCGGCCATTGGTACCACGGTAAAGAACTGGGTAGTGAGGACGAAGCATTTCCATCACGTAGTTCGCGTTCAGAATGGCAACTTTGGTCGCTTCGGTTAGGCCCGGTTCACCCATCATTGCAATGTAAGCCCAAGAAATAGGCAAAATCGATGCACTGCCTAAATCAGCAGCAGAAACCGCATAATCGGTTCCTTGAGAGCCATTTTCAATGTGACCTGGAAGGAATGGTGCCAGGTGCGATTTAACACCGATTGGTCCCATGCCAGGGCCACCGCCACCGTGTGGAATACAGAATGTTTTATGCAAGTTCAGGTGTGATACATCAGAGCCAATGAAACCAGGAGACGTTAAACCAACTTGTGCATTCATGTTTGCGCCATCTAGGTAGACTTGTCCGCCTGCGGCGTGAACCATTTCACACACTTCTTTTACTTGCTCTTCGTAAACACCGTGTGTTGAAGGGTAAGTGATCATGATGCTTGAAAGGTTATCGTGGTGCTTCTCAATCTTAGCCGCTAAGTCTGCCATGTCGATGTTGCCATCATCATCACAGGTTACCAGAACCACTTTCATTGAAACCATGGAAGCGGTTGCAGGGTTGGTTCCGTGCGCAGAAGTCGGAATGAGACACACGTTACGGTGACCTTCACCTCGGCTGGCATGGTAGCGTTGAATCGCGATCAAGCCTGCGTATTCACCAGAAGCACCAGAGTTAGGTTGAAGTGAAAAATCATCATAGCCGGTGATTTCACAGAGTTTTTCTTTGAGATCTTGAGCTAAAGCCGTGTAACCCGCCGCTTGTTCTAATGGTGCAAATGGGTGTAGCTCGCCAAACTCAGGCCAAGTCACCGGAATCATTTCTGCTACTGCATTGAGCTTCATGGTACAGCTTCCCAGTGGGATCATACCGTGGGTCAATGAGAAATCTTTGTTCTCTAGCTGTTTTAGGTAGCGCATCATTTGCGTTTCGCTGTGATGCGTGTTGAAAACAGGGTGAGTCAGGTAAGTGGATTCACGACGACAGTTTTCTGGAATAGCTGCAAACTCATTGTCGGCGATGTCATTCGATAGAGCATTTAGGTCTTCATTGACATTGAAGATGGCAAACAGTGCCGCTACATCACCCGTTGTCGTTGTTTCATCGAGGCTGATACCGATCTGGCTTGGAAGTTTACGCAAGTTGATATCGGCTGCTTGAGCTTTTGCATAAAGCTCGTCGGTTTTATCACCCGTGTTTAATGTGATGGTGTCAAAGAAACTGTTGTGAGTAAGCTCAAAGCCCGATTTTGTAAGGCCTGCCGCTAAAATAGCCGTCATGTGGTGGGTGCGACGAGCAATCGTGCGAAGGCCTTCTGCGCCATGATACACCGCGTAGAACGAAGCCATGTTAGCCAGCAGAGCTTGAGCGGTACAGATGTTGGACGTCGCTTTTTCGCGGCGGATGTGTTGCTCACGAGTCTGCATTGCCATACGCAGTGCTTGATTGCCATGTGAATCAATGGAGACACCAATGATACGACCCGGCATGGTACGTTTGTGTTTGTCACGCGTTGCCATGAATGCTGCGTGAGGGCCGCCATAACCCATAGGAACACCAAAGCGTTGTGATGATCCGATGACAACATCAGCGCCCATCTCACCAGCAGGTTTTAATAAGGTGGAAGCGAGTAGGTCAGTGACAACGGTAACCAATGTTTTGTTGGCTTGCGCGGCGGCGATAATATCGGTTAGATCTCGTACTTGACCTGTGGTGCTAGGGTACTGAAGCAAGGCACCAAATACGTCATGTTGAGGCAGTGATTCTAGTTCGCCAACCAACACGTCAAAGCCGATGTATTCAGCGCGAGTTTTAACCACTTCTAGCGTCTGAGGGTGTACATCGTCTGCGACGAAAAAGACTTTACTTTTACTTTTGCCTGCTCGTTTACAAAGCGTCATGGCTTCGCCAGCGGCAGTGGCTTCATCAAGCAGTGATGCGTTGGCAATATCCATTGCCGTCAAATCCATCACCATTTGCTGGAAATTCAGTAGAGACTCTAATCGGCCTTGAGAGATTTCAGGCTGATAAGGTGTGTACGCTGTGTACCAACCTGGATTTTCTAACACATTGCGTAAAATGACATTTGGGGTGAAGGTGTTGTAATAACCTTGGCCGATAAAGGTACGCTTAACTTGGTTCTGGTTGGCGAACGCTTTCATCGCGACCAGCATATCCGTTTCACTCTTTGGCGCAGCCAGTGTCATTGGCTTTTCAATGCGAATCTGTGACGGGACTGTTTCATCAATCAGAGAGTCTAAGCTAGCAGCGTTAATCGCTTCGAGCATTTTTTGTTGATCTGCTTTGTTAGGCCCGTTGTGGCGTGCAACGAATTCATTTTGAGTGCCCAGATCTGCAAGTAACGGGCTTTGAGTTAATTCAGTCATTGTTCCTTTACCTTATCAATCAGATAAATATGGCTAACTGTGGGTGCCAAGGTTATCAATATTCATCTTTAAAAAAAGCTGCTCTTGTTGGGGTAACAAATGAGCAGCTTTCATGTCCTTCCCTAATTACTCATCATCAATAGAGTTCAGGTATTCTTCCGCGTCTTTTAGATTATCAAGCTCTGAAGGGTCAGAAAGTTTCACTTTTACAATCCAACCACCTTCGTACGACTCTTCGTTAATTAACTCAGGGCTGTCTTCGAGCTCTTCGTTAATTTCAACGATCACACCCGTCACTGGCGCATAAATATCAGAGGCTGCTTTTACCGACTCAACCAAAGAAAAGCTTTCACCCGCTTCAATTTCATCATCAGCTTCTGGCAGGTCAACAAACACGACATCACCAAGCATCTCTTGTGCATGCTCTGAAATACCGATCGTTACTGTGCCGTCACCGTTGTCTTTAACCCACTCGTGGCTATCTGCAAACTTCAGTGTGTTATCCATTGCTTCATCTCCAAAAATAACTGTTAGTTTTTAAAAGTTGTTTAATTCTTACTGGTATAGCGGAAAACGAGCGCACAGTGTTTTCACCTGCTTGCGAACGCGTTGCTCAACGTCAGGATTACCTTCTGGGCTTTCTACAAGGCCATCGAGTACGTCACCAATCCACTCACCGATCTGCTTAAATTCTTCACTGGCAAAACCGCGGCTCGTTCCCGCTGGTGTACCCAAACGGATGCCCGATGTAATCATAGGTTTTTCTGAGTCAAATGGAATTCCATTTTTGTTACATGTGATCCCGGCACGCTCTAGCGCTTCTTCTGCTTTGTTTCCTTTCAAACCTTTAGGGCGAAGGTCAACCAGCATTAGATGGGTATCAGTCCCCCCCGTCACAATGTCACAGCCACGCGATTGAAGCACTTCTGCCAGTACTTTGGCGTTGCTTATCACAGAGTCGATATACGTATTAAATTCAGGGCCTAATGCCTCACCGAATGCAACGGCCTTTGCTGCAATAACGTGCATCAGTGGGCCGCCTTGAAGCCCCGGAAATACCGCTGAATTGATCTTTTTGTTGATCGCTTCATCGTTGGTCAGAATCATTCCGCCGCGAGGGCCACGTAATGTTTTGTGTGTCGTTGTTGTCACCACGTGTGCGTGTGGGATAGGGCTAGGGTGTGCGCCTGTAGCAATTAGGCCAGCAATGTGGGCCATATCGACCATTAGAATGGCATCAACTTCATCGGCGATTTCACGGAACTTAGCAAAGTTTATGGTGCGAGGTATCGCTGAGCCACCGGCAATGATCATTTTTGGCTTGTGCTCTTTCGCCAGTTCTAAAACCGCATCGTAATCGATTTCGAGTGTGTCACGATCGACGCCGTATTGAACCGCGTTGAACCATTTTCCTGACATTGCAGGTCGAGCACCGTGAGTTAAGTGGCCACCTGCATCTAAAGACATGCCCAAAATGGTATCGCCCGGTTGAAGAAGTGCGAGCTTAACGGCGCCATTCGCTTGAGCCCCAGAGTGAGGCTGAACATTTACATAGCCACAATTAAAGAGTTTCTTTGCGCGTTCAATCGCGATGGATTCAACCGTGTCAACGTGTTCACAGCCACCGTAGTAACGGCGACCAGGGTAACCCTCGGCATATTTATTGGTTAAACAGGTACCTTGTGCTTGCATGACGGCTTTAGAAACAATGTTTTCTGAGGCGATCAACTCGATTTGTTCGTTCTGGCGAGTATTTTCCGCTTGGATACCGGCAAATACGGCATCGTCGGTTGCGCCAAGGTTAGTGGTGAAAAAACTATCGAGGCTGTGATTTGAGTAAGCGTTCTTCATGGCAGAGTATCTTCCAATTTATTAGTAAGCTTGCGTTATTGTTGTTGCTTACTAAGGCTTTCGTTTGTAACTGCAAAACGATCGACTGTTTAACCTGCATATAGAGCAGCAGCATTAGAGCGTATTACAGCGCGAATATATCCCTAAAATGGGCAAAGTTGGCTTAACTCAATATCCAATCCTTAAGCGAATCCTGGAACTGGAACTAAACCAAAAACGGCATCTCTTCATCTAACAAGCCGATAACATAACTCCAGTCATAAAAACAATCAATCAAAAATTTCCTATAGGAAACCTAGTTTCCATTTATGTTACCGAGAGCACGCTTTATTTCACGGTCGACTCTTTAATCGATAAGTCGGTTCATGCAACAATGTTAACTACAGATAAGAAGCATAAAATAATAGAGGGACAAGCATGTCTGAAGACATCTATGATGAGTACCCATCTTTAACTTTGGCGAAAGAATCAGTGGATCAAAATATTGAGCCTTTAAAGCTTGGCGAACGGATTAAAGACATTCGTGGCAAGCTTGGGATTACCTTAGAAGAAGCAAGTCAAAGAACGGGGCTTGCTCGCTCAACATTAAGCAAAATAGAAAATGAGCAAATATCGCCAACGTTTCAAGCTATGCAGAAATTGGCCAGTGGATTGCAGATAGATATGCCGCAACTCTTTGAGCCGCCTAGAAAAAAGGTGGCAACAGGTCGTCGAGATATCTCGCGTTCAGGGGAAGGGAAACCACACCCAACGCCGACTTACGAGCATGAACTCCTTGCGACGCAATTATCCAATAAAAAAATGATGCCGTTTAAAAGCCGCGTTCACGCACGTAATTTTGAAGAGTATGGCGATTGGGTCAGACACGATGGGGAAGAGTTTCTACTGATTCTTTCTGGTGACGTTTTATTCTATTCAGAATTCTATGAACCGGTGTCGATGAGCGAAGGCGACAGTGTTTATTATGATGCAAATATGGGCCACATGTTGATCTCGACCAGCGAAGAAGACGCACATATTTTATGGGTTACCGCGAAGTAAAGTGAAGTAAACAAGGTCATTTGAAATGATTTTTATGACCCGTTTAAATTTCCTATAGTGAAAGCAACCGTTTTCTTTTTGAGATATTTTGGTAAATAGGCGGCTATTTGATTTCAATAGAATCGAATAGTCGCTTTTTCTTGGGCGGTGTAATTGTAATTAGTATGTTAAATGTCACACTTTGAAGGGTAGGAAACGGGTTAAAGCTGGAAAAGTCATTGTGCTTGTTTATTATAAGAAACAAGATTTCCCAGTCGGAAAGTTCACTAACGTGATGCTATTACGTATTGCAGCTATAGAACACTACATTTAGACCGCTACATGCTAGTTCGTTGCATGCTAGTTCGCTACATGGAATAGACTGCTGCAATCGAGTGCTACATTCATTGCCACATTATTAGCCGCCAAATGCAATGCATCGATAAGGTATTAGTATACTCAAGCGATAGTCTGTATCTGGCCTAACGGAGAAGAAAATGTCTCAAGAATCATTGAATCAAGAACTGTTGAAGACCCCATTACACGCTTTACACGTTGAAGTAGGCGCAAAAATGGTCCCGTTTGCTGGGTACGACATGCCAGTGCAGTACCCACTTGGTGTTAAAAAAGAGCACCTTCACACTCGTGACGCAGCGGGTCTTTTTGATGTGTCGCACATGGGGCAGTTGCGCCTGCATGGTGACGGTGCGGCAGCGTTCTTAGAGTCATTGGTTCCGGTTGACATCATTGATCTGCCACAAGGTAACCAGCGCTACGCATTTTTCACCAATGAGCAAGGTGGCATTATGGATGACCTTATGGTGGCCAACCTAGGCGACCATCTCTTTGTTGTAGTGAATGCAGCGTGTAAAGAGCAAGACATTACCCATCTTCAAGCGCATTTGCCTGATGGTGTGGAACTCGAAATTATCGACGACCGTGCGTTGTTGGCTTTGCAAGGCCCGAAAGCGGTCACGGTACTCTCGCAGATTCAGCCTGCGGTTGCCGATATGGTATTTATGGATGTGAGAACTCTCGATCTTGATGGCGTTGAATGCATAATCAGCCGCAGTGGTTACACTGGCGAAGATGGGTATGAAATTTCGGTACCTTCTGAACATGCAGAAGCGTTAGCCCGTAAGTTAACCGAGTTTGAAGAAGTCGAATGGATCGGTTTAGGCGCTCGCGATTCATTGCGCTTGGAGTGTGGTCTTTGCCTATATGGTCACGATCTTGATGAAACAACAACACCTGTGGAAGCCAGTCTGCTGTGGGGCATTCAAAAAGTTCGTCGTACCGACGGAGAGCGTGCCGGTGGTTTCCCTGGAGCTGACATTATCTTAAACCAGATCCAAACGAAAGAGGTGACACGCAAACGTGTGGGTTTGATTGGCCAAACAAAAGCCCCAGTTCGTGAAGGCACGGAGCTTTTCGATGCAGATGACAACAAAGTAGGAGTTGTCACAAGTGGTACAGCTGGCCCGAATGCGGGTAAGCCGGTATCGATGGCCTATGTGAAAGCTGACCTTATGGCCGTGGGCACTGAGTTGTTTGCCGAAGTGCGAGGCAAGAAGCTGCCAATGACCGTCGAGAAAATGCCGTTTGTTCCCCAACGCTATTTCCGCGGATAGCCTATACTGAACAATAAGAATTGAATAGAAACCCTCATTTCGAGGGTTTTTTTATTCTTAGCCCTTTTCTTTAAACAGAGTGATTGTCTTTATCAGTAGTACTTAGGTATTCTATTCCAAAAATCCATGTTCAGTTAAGAAGGATTGCTTAGTGGACAAAAATACGATTCGAATAGGCAGCTTAGTGTTGAGCTTTGCTTTGCTAAATGGACAGGCACTCGCCTCAGGCCTCAGTACGTATATTGTAAATGGCAATAACGCGGATATATCGAACTATCCAAGCTTTGCCAGTCTCTTTTATGACAATGGATCGTCTTATGGCAACTATTGCGGTGCAACGATCATCAACTCTCAATACGTCTTGACTGCCGCACATTGCTTCTATGAAGATATGGATGGAATATTGAATTTTTACGTTGCATACGGTCTTCAAGATGAGTCAGATTATCTATTGGGTTCGGTAGAAAAAGCGCGTGTCGAGAAATATTACTTCCCAGACAATTATTCTAACTTCGAGAGTGATTTGTGGGCCAACGACATCGCCGTTTTAAAGTTAGAAACCGCGTTGAATGTGAGTGACTATTCTTCACTATTAAACTCGAGCACCAATGGTTCGTATTCAGGTAGCGCTATTGCGATAGGACATGGGCAGATCTCTACCAATGTTAACGGGGGGAATCGGCTTCTTGAAACCACCTTAACTCAAGTCAATAGTTCAATGTGCAGTGGCGGTCTGTCTGATAGTCAAATTTGCTTTACCGGCGCATTAAACAACGGTCTTAAAAATTCGACCTGCAAAGGGGATTCCGGCGGTCCACTATATTGGGATAATGGCGGTGGTTATGTGCAAATTGGTATCACCAGTTTTGGCCCTGATACCTGTGGTGATCCAAACGAAAACTACACCGCTGCTTTTACTGAAGTATATGACTACAGAAACTGGATCAACTCTGTAATTAATGGACAAGAACAGCCCAAATATCAAATCACAACAACCAGTGGTATTCGAACGGTGGTTCGAAATTTTGTGCCGAGTTCAAGGGCTACTGCTACGACCACGTCAAGTGACTCTAGCGGTGGTGCATTGGGGTGGTTCACTTTAATGTTCATGCCTTTTTTAATTGGGGTTCGACGTAAGTTCAACATTACTTTGCAGCCCCACGCAATATTTAGTAATTCCAAACAATACTAAGTACACAAACCAGTTTGTGGAACCTGAAGGCATCGTTAGGTTAATTATTGTTAATGTTTTAACAACCCAATCTTTATTCTAGGTTTGTCATAATTATTCTGTCCTTTCGGACAACCACGCGGTTTACCCCCTAAACCGTTATGGCTCGCATTAGTCACGCGAGCCATTTTTATATCTAGCGTTAAATGAATAGGATACTCACTCACACATCAATGAGATAAAAGATGAGGAAATGTAGTGAAGGTACTCATTATTGAAGACGACGTAACCACCAGAGAATTCATTGCAAAAGGGCTGATGGAACATGGATATGCCGTTGATGAAGCTGAAGATGGCCGACAAGGGTTAATGATGGCCCTAAGCAGTGAATACCAATTGGTCATACTGGATAGGATGTTGCCCTATTTAGATGGGATGAAAGTGCTTTCTGCAATTAAAGCAACACAAAAAGAGTTGCCAGTATTAATCTTAAGTGCAATGGACAGTGTGGAAGACCGTGTTGTTGGGCTTCAAGCGGGCAGTGATGATTATTTGATCAAGCCGTTTGCGTTAGCGGAGTTGATTGCTAGAGTCGATATTATTATTCACCGAACTCAAAGGCAAACCCCAGTAGAAAACATACTCAGTTACGATTGTATTAAGGTTGATCTTAAGGCGCATAGAGTTACCTGTCATGGTCAGGAGCTGACCTTGCAGCCAAAAGAGTTTCAGCTACTGCAATATTTTGTTGAGCATAGTGAACAAGTCGTTTCCAGAATGCGTCTGTTTGAGAGTATCTGGAGTTACCACTTTGATCCTAAGACGAATGTAATAGATGTTCATATGGCAAACCTCAGGCGAAAACTTGAAGGGGCAGAATGTCACGATCTTTTGCATACGGTAAGAGGGGCGGGTTATGTCCTTCGCCGATGATTATACGTTAACGCGATCATCGATATTCAAAACGTTAGTTGGGTTATTCCTTTTTATCGCCGTCGTCAATATGGTTGTGCTCCGGCAGGTTTATATAGACTCAGACGAATTTCATCGTCAGCAGCTGACCAAGCAGCTCAACGATGAAATTATGGAATTTCGGTTTGTCGCAGCACAGGGTAAAAGAGAGGTAGAACGGCTTTTGCAAACGAAACAGACGACAAATACGCCATTTTATTTTCATTTACAAGAACAAGCCGACCAAGTATACACCGGTAATTATTACCCAGTGATTTCACTTCTTAACAACCACAAGACGTTTGTGCCCATTGGCGAAAGCCACCAAATTGAGATTGGCGTTGACCCCAAAACGGTAGAGGCGTTTCGGCAGTCGCTGATTCCTATTGTGCTTTCCGGTATCATTCTTCCCATTGCGGTGATGCTTGTCGCGGCGCTATTTTTTACGTTGGTAATACAAAAACGCATCGAGGTGATCAATCAGGCGATGAATAGGGTTTTATGCGGAGAGCGAGGCGTGAAGATAGCGGTGTCAACCCAAGATGATGAGTTTGATGTTATCGCTATCCATCTTAATTTTATGATTGAGCAAATGGCGCTCAATGAAGCTTCGCTTAAATCGTTGACCGTTGGTATGGCACACGATATGCGAACGCCAATGGCTCGATTGAAGTTAAGATTGGAAGATATGTTGTCTCAAAAGGATATCAGTGACGTTCACCAAGACCAGTTGGCAATTTGCCACGACGAACTTGAACTGATTCTTTCTTCATTCAACAGTATGTTAGAAATAGCTAAGTTGAATAGTGGTCAACTTTCTATACAAACGGAGCTTGTCGATCTCGGGAAGATCGCACAGGATGCGTTGGAATTCATCTCCCCAGTCGCGGATCAAAAACAGCTGACTTTGTGTTTTCGTGAGGATCAACATTGCTCAATCATGGGGGATCGTTCTTTACTGTTTCGTGCTGTGTTCAATCTCATAGAGAACTCGGTGAAGTATACGCCAACCAATGGTGAGGTATCGGTAGTCATTGACCAATTTGGTGTGGTTATCGTTGATTCAGGGATTGGAATCTCCGATGAAGATAAACTGAACGTTTGTCGGCCCATGTACCGTGCCGACAAGAGTAGAAGTGAGCAAGGTAACGGGTTAGGTTTGTCACTGGTTGATGCGGTCGTGAAGCGGCATCACGCAAAATTGATATTTCGGGATAACAACCCAGGGTTACGGGCGAGAATCTATGTTGATCATTAGATGACCCAATAAAAGCCAGAGCATGAATCTGGCTCTTATTGGGGTTAAGCGTTGAATGTTATGCTTTTATGGGTGATTGTGATGCAGGATCGCTGGCAGGTATTAACTTCATGGCATGAGCGATCTGCTCTGCTTCTGTACCCACGATCACTTGCAGGTTATTGCCTCCAATTTTAACGACACCAAGTGCCCCAATGGCTTTGAGTGTTTTTTCGTCTGCGATCGAAATATCGTTTAATGTCAATCGCAGGCGGGTGATACACGAATCAATACTGCTTATGTTGGCGTGTCCCCCCAAGGCATCTAGATACTGCGAAGCCTTGATATCAGAAGAAACAGACTCAACCGCCGCGACTTCAGCATCCTCTCGGCCTGGAGTTTTAAGGTCAAACTTCAAAATTGCGAATCGGAATACAAAGTAATAGAGGGTTGCGAAACACAATCCTTGCAGAATCAACATGTATGGTTTGACAGCGAGTGGAAGATTAAATGAAAGCACAAAGTCGATAAGACCACCGCTAAAGGTAAACCCTGCTATCCATTGCATGCTTGCAGCGATATAAAGTGATAATGCTGTCAGCAAAGCATGAATAACAAAAAGAACAGGAGCGACAAACATAAACGCAAATTCAATGGGTTCAGTGACGCCAGTGAGAATCGCAGTGAACGCAGAAGCGCCAAGAATACCGCCTATTTTCTTTTTGTTTTCAGGTTTTGCACAGTGATACATGGCCAAACAAGCCGCAGGCAATCCATAGCCCATCACAGGGAAGAAGCCACCTTGGTATATGCCAGTTATGCCTAGTTCTCCAGTGCCCGACCAGAATTTCGAGATATCGTTAATTCCGACAAGATCAAAGATAAACACTTGGTTGAGGGCGTGGTGTAGCCCAACAGGGATTAATAATCGGTTGAAGAAACCATAGATTCCAGCCCCAGTCGCCCCAAGCTCAGAAATGGATATGCCAAAATTAACCAGTGAACCATAAACAACAGGCCAAATGTAAACCATGACCAGACTGATCGAAATGGCGGCCAGTGAGGTGACGATAGGGACAAAACGTCGCCCACCAAAAAAGCCTAAAACAGCAGGTAACTGAATGGTGTGAAAACGATTGTAAAGTGTCGCGGCAATAATACCGATCATGATTCCGGTGAATGCGCTGACGGCTGCGCCAGAGGCAATAACCTGAGCTTTGCTCATTTGGTCTACAGGGACGCCAGTGATTTGGGAAATAACGTTAATGTTACCGACAATCATTTCAATGATAAGTAGGCCCAGCAACCCCGATAGGGCCGCGGCGCCATTATTATCTTTAGCTAAACCGTATGCCACACCGACTGCAAACAGCCAGGCCTGATTGTCCATAATGCCCTTACCACCATAAACCAATATGGTGGCCAATGCGCTGTTGGCCCCCCAACCTGTAGGGTCTATTGCGTAGCCTAAACCGAGCATTAAGCCCCCGGCCGGCAGGACGGCAATAGGCACCATGAGTGCTTTACCGACTTTTTGTAAATATCCTAGTATGTTCACCTTAACATCCTCTTTATTGTGGTTAACTTGAGTAGATTAAGTGAAACAGGATTAACGTAGCGTTTTGTATTCATTAATTATTCTTAATGAAACATCACTTGGCTTAAACCGTTTTGTTAATTTACTTTGAACATCAGGTAAACATGGTATGGTGCTCGCATTAGAAAAGTACAATTTGAGGTGAAAATACTCAATGAATCATAAATATACATTGTCTGGTGTTGCTGCAATATTGCTGTGGAGCGCTTTGATTGGATTGGCTCGAACCGTCACGGAGCATTTTGGTCCTATTGGTGGCGCTGCGCTTATTTATACGATCGCATCGGCATTTTTAATACTCACGATGGGTCTGCCCAAAATAGGGCAGTTTTCCCGGCGTTACTTATTTGTCGGCTCGATTCTGTTTGTCAGTTATGAAATCTGTTTAGCGTTAGCGTTAGGCATGGCCAACGATCGCCACCAAGCACTTGAAATGGCCGTCATCAATTACCTTTGGCCTGCTTTGACCGTCTTACTCGCGGTGGTTGTCAGCAAAAAACCGACTCATCGTTTGGTGTATCCTGGAATTTTTATTGCGTTGTTTGGTGTCGTTTGGGCGGTGATTGGTGACGGAGAGTTAACGGTCGCTCAGCTAGTTTCGAATGTCGCAACCAATCCAGCAACGTACAGTATGGCGTTTGTTGGTGCGTTTATTTGGGCGATTTATTGCAATGTGACAAAACGGTTAGCCAATGGACAAAATGCCATTGTTGTTTTCTTCATTTTGACCGCAGTGACGTTATGGATTAAATACTCTATCAGTGATGAGCAAGGTATGAGTTTTGATGTTGCACCTACATTATATCTGCTTCTTACTGGTGTGGTGATGGGAGGTGGGTATGCATTGTGGAATATTGCGATCATCAAAGGCAACATGGTGTTACTCGCTTCACTGTCTTACTTTACCCCCGTTCTGGCCACATTGATTTCATCTTATATATTAAGTGTCAGTTTAACTTCAACCTTTTGGCAAGGCGTTGCGATGGTGACGGGCGGCTCTTTGATCTGTTGGTGGTTTACGCGAGATCAATAACGCCATTATCAGCGTTGTATTCTCATTGCCGTTAGCCGTTAGCCGTGGGACTCATCGACTTCGCGCTAACCGATACAGGTTTTGCCCTTTGAATTTAACTGGCGAGATTCATGGTAAGTTGAAGATCCAGGGGCAATTTAGACAAACGTTTGGTTAACGCTTTTCGAGTTTTTTCCAGTTCACACGTTTTGATTTGTTCGCTGTTTGAATGAATATCAACGCTTACACGAAGTTCATTGCCAACTTTGGTTACTGCTGTCAGCTCAATACCTAAGTCTTGCTTCATTTCATTATCGACAGCGGTAACATCGTTATCCACGGTTGTACAAAGTTCTTTATTCGGTGCCATGGTAAGAAGTTCTTTCATCGCGCCTTTTAACATATCAACGGGCACTTTAATGAAATAAAACGACATCAATAGCATCATCATAGGGTCGGCGTACACGGCGTAAGGAGATAACTGAGTCAGTGTGATCAACCATGCAGCAACAAAGCCTAATGTCACCGCAACACTCAATAAGGTATCCATTTGCCACTGTTTCGATTCTGCTTCTATTAGCCCAGAAGAAAAGCGTTTGCTTTTGTTGGCGATATACCACCAGGCATAGCCACAACCAATCACGTTAACGACACCAAATGCAGTGGCAACAGAGACATCCACTTCTCGTCCTCCATTGAACATGGACACGCCTGCTGAGTAGAGTGAATAGCCGACGATGACAAGAATGGTGATGGCTTTAATTGATATAACAAGAGGTTCAATGATGGCTTTACCAAGAGGAAAAGTGCCTTCAGAAGGGGTCTGAATATAGCGAGAAGCGACTAGTGACAATAAAGTTAACAGCAAACTGACGAGGGAATAAACACCATCGAACATGATGACTAAAGAGCCGACAAACCAACCAAGTGTTAGCCCCCCAATAGCAAATCCAAGTGCTAAAAGGGCTGAGAAGCTAAGAACTCGTTTTTCGTTCTGGTTTGTTTGGGCGCACATACATTATTACTCGTTATAAACACCTCTTTATTCTTGGCTTAGGGTAAAATTATAGCAATGTTTAAAAACACTCTAAAAGGTGGGTTAACCTGAAATGATGATAATGTTATTATTATTCATATGGTTATGACAACAACCTTGCGTCAATTATATTGTCGGTGGCTGATTTATCATCAGAAAGTGAGTGATAAATAAGAAACTACCGCCGTAAATCGTCACTGAATACTTAAAAGTCAAATAAGTAGTCACTGAGCTTGTCAGCGAGCCACACCATACCAGGGTGCTCGGTCATCCCTGCGGCGGCGAACATACAATAATCTTCTTGTGTCAGACCATAAGTGTGCTTAATCACGGCTAATTCTTGTTGGCGTAAGTGGTGGCGAATCAGAGGCTCAGGAAGCACTCCCCATGCGTTCTCTGTTAAAATCGTCGCGAGCATGAAATCAAAACTAGAGAAACCAATGTATCGGAGAGAAAACGGTTGAAGTTCAGGGTTGTCTTTTTCGTTCAGATAAACCATGACAGCTTGCATTGAATCTCTTAGTACATCATCTGAAACCCGACTCATCTTACTTAGAGCGTGATCTCGCTTACATACCGACATCATTCGTATCTTGCCAAGAGGCTGGTAGGTAATGCGAGGGTCATCTGCTCGTTCATAATCGACACCAAACGCGAAATCTACTTGTCGAGTTTCGACCAGGTTGGATAAATCACCACTTGATGCCAAGACAATATTAATCGACGTGGCGGGGAACTGCTTATTCATGGAGTGCGCAAGATCTTGCCATAAATCATCGGGCAAAGAATCGTCACGTGCTATCCACACTTCCGCATTGAATTCTCCAGAGGCTTGAACGCAGGTTTGCTTAATTCGGGAAGCCGTCACAATTAAATTTTCACAATCTTTGTAGATCGCTTTGCCAGCTTCAGAAAGGGTGACGTGGTTACCGCTGCGAATAAAGAGCTCAGTTGCCAGCTCTTTTTCGAGCGCTTTAATGGACATACTGAGTTTTGTGCGGTTGCATTCAAGTTGTCTCGCCGCTTCTGAAACAGAACCAACATCGGCGACACGACAAAAAGCTTCAATTTGAGATAAGTTCATTTGCTGTACAATCGGGATCGAGTCCATAAATCATATACAAATATTGTGAAATTGTCTGTCTAAGAGATACCTTCGTACGTCATTTTGGTTTACTCTTGAGCCTATTGCCAAATGAAAGATGATACAGGGAGATCATGATGGCGAACGAATGGGACAAATACGCGAAAACTTGGGAAGATGAACAAGCGACTTCTGAGTTTGCCTCTCACGTATTTGAACAGTTAACTCAATTGACGAACCTTAAAGGCAAGCATGTCCTTGATTTTGGATGTGGGACAGGCCTTCTTAGTCATAAAATGTCATCCATTGCCAAAGATATCGTTGCTCTAGACTCCTCCGAAGCGATGATTGAACAACTGGATATGAAAGAGCTCGCTAACGTCGAGCCTGTCGTTGATGAGCTTACCCGAGGTCTTGTCGCGCAGCACCCTGCGTTTCGTAATCAGTTCGATGTTGTTGTCGCTTCATCGGTGTGTGGTTTTTTACCAAGCTTTTCTGAAACAGCCGATGTTATTTATTCGATTTTAGACAGTGAAGGCATCTTTGTTCACTGGGATTGGCTGACAGAACAAGATGAAGATTTTGGTCTAACCCAAACCAAAGTAGAGCAAGTACTAACCAGCGTTGGGTTTGACAGTGTCACAGTCTCTAAAGCGTTCGACATACAAACTGAGCACGGAGTACAGTCTGTCGTTATGGGTGTTGGGCAGAAAAAATAGCCAATTCAATGATGAACCGGCTAACAAAGATGACATTGTAAAGCGAAACACGTTGTTAGAAATTGACGAGCTGTGCGATGTCATCAAGACTACTTGGGTTGGCAATAGCTTCTATATTGTTCACTTCTTTTCCATTAATTCTCTGTTTAACGGCCAGTTCCACTAACTTTCCAGACTTTGTTCTTGGCGTATCAGTGATGGCGAATATTTTCCAAGGAACATGACGAGGAGAGCATTTTTCTTTAAGTCGCTGTCTAATTTCGTCACATAACGCCTCGGTAAGCGGCGTTGAATTGACCATCTGTACAAATAAAATAATTCGTTCATCTTCGTCGACGGTTTTACCTACCGCGATAGAATCTTGGATGTATTCCAATTGATTCACTTGCTGATAGATTTCCGCCGTTCCAATCCGCACCCCTCCAGGGTTAAGGGTGGCATCACTGCGGCCATAGAAGGTCATTCCTTGATGGACACTCAGGCAAACATCATCACCGTGATGCCAAGTATTGTCATAAACCGCCCAATAAGCATTGTGATACCGACTGCCGTTATCCTGCCAAAACCCAATCGGTTGGTTCGGGAAACTATTACAGCAAACCAGTTCGCCTCTTTGCTCAACGACCGAGTGACCATGTTGATTGAATACCGCGACATCAAGCCCGAGCCCTTTCACTTGGCATTCCCCTCTGAAAACAGGTGAAATTGGGCTTCCAAGAACAAAGCACCCGCAAATATCCGTGCCACCAGAGATGGACGCTAAATGCAGATCGGATTTTATACCGTCGTAGACAAAATCGAACTGCTCTGGGTACAGTACCGATCCGGTGGAACACACGGTTTTTAGTGCGGTAAGGTCGTATTTTTCTCTTGGGATCAGTGAGCTTTTTTCCAGCGCTTGTAGGTATTTAGCCGATGTGCCGAAGAACGACAGCTGTGTTTCTTCAGCCAGCTTCCACAGGCTGTCTTCTGAAGGGAACATTGGGCTGCCATCATAAATCACCAGAGTTGCGCCACTTGCCAGTGCTGAGACGTGCCAGTTCCACATCATCCAGCCACAAGTCGTAAAATAGAACACCCGATCCAGAGGTTGTATATCACAGTGAAGCTGGTGCTCTTTTTGATGGTTGAGTACCGTTCCCCCAACCGAATGCACAATGCACTTTGGTTTTCCCGTAGTGCCAGAAGAGTACAAGATAAACAGGGGGTCATTAAATCCGACACGCTGATAACGAAGCCCTTTAGGCAGGTAATTGGCGAGGATCGATTCCCAATCGGAATACTGTTGTGGGTAATCGTAGTCATCATTCATGACACGAACATAGTCAATTTCACAAATGCTTTCGATACTCGGTAGCGCTTGGGCAATCGTCGCGTTTTTATCATGCAGCGAAAATGATTTTCCGTTGAATTGATAACCATTGCAGCAAAAAAGAACTTTCGGTTTTACCTGCCCAAAACGTTCGATGACGCTATCGCTTCCAAAATCGGGAGAAGTCGATGTCCAAATCGCGCCAAGGCTTGTTGTCGCGAGCATGGCGATGACGGCTTCAGGTATATATGGCAAGTAGCCAGCGACGACATCTCCCTTTTCCACTCCGTTTTGTTTAAGCCATTGCTGAACGATTGACACTTGATCACACAACTCCTGCCAGGTCATTTGTGTATTCTTTCCTTGTTCATTTTTAAACCAGATAGCAATTTCACTGGGCTTCTGGAAAGCGAAGGAAAGGAGATTCTCAGCATAATTGAGCTGAGCCTGAGGGAACCAAATGGTATCTCTATTGGGAAAGAAAGAGCCCCATTTGGCGATACCTTCTCCAAATATGCAATCACCGCGGTAGCCTATAACATCGCAATATTGCCATATTTCAAGCCAAAACTGCTTAGTCTCGGTGATGGACCACTGATGCAATGACGAATAGTCTTCAATAGCTTCACCTTGCATGTTGATATGCTGAATGAATTGATGGAGATTAGACTCTTCAATTCTTTGGGTACTTGGCACCCAAATAGGATCATGGTTTGACATATTGTTCTCAGTTTTCCACATCAGAAATTGACTCTTTAAGTGTTGGTTGCGATCGGCTATTAGTCAAATAAGGTTGATAGCAGGATTTTGAATATTATAGTAAAAAACCAAGTTGTAAATAAAATGTTACGCGAATTTGGTGGTTGATTTGTGACCGACTGTTGGCATGCATTTGCGTTAGGAAATAGGATAAACCTAGGGAAGCAATCAGGTATGTGTGATGACTCAGTATCATTCGAAACAAGTGGACAGTCGGGGTTGTGTTGAATGGAGTTCAGCAGAAAACCAGATATGGGAAGCGCTTTATGCTCGTCAGCGGCCTTTGGTCGAAGACCGAGCTTGTCAGTCCTATATCGATGGGCTCGCTATGCTAAATTTGCCCACAGACAGAGTCCCTCAACTTTATGAAATTAGTGATGTTTTATTCAGAGAGACTGGGTGGAGTCTTGCTCCGGTTGCCGCTCTGATTAGTTTTGACCGATTCTTTGAATTACTGGCGGATAAGAAGTTTCCGGTGGCGACATTTCTACGCTCACGGGAAGAGTTTGATTACCTGCAAGAGCCTGATTTTTTCCATGAAGTGTTTGGTCACTGCGCCATGTTAACCAACCCTGACTTTGCCCACTTTACTCATTGCTATGGGCAACTGGGGAAAAATGCTAGTCATCAACAGCGTGTGTACTTAGCGCGCTTGTATTGGTTTACGGTTGAATTTGGTTTGGTTGAGGAGCATGGCGTTAACAAAATTTATGGTGGTGGAATACTGTCTTCTCCTGGAGAAACGTTATACGCACTAGATGCTGGTGTTGCGATTCGCCAGCCATTCGATGTGAGCCGAGTATTGCGAACGCCTTATCGGATTGACATTATGCAACCGATCTATTTTGTATTAAACGATCTAAAACAGCTCTACCATTTAAGTCAACGGAACATCATCCAAGATGTCGATAATGCAATCGGCTTAGAGCTTTACCCTGCTTTATTTGAACCTAAGGAAACCTGCGATGTTAAGTAATCGGAAATCGTTAAGTAACATGAAATGTGAAGCGTGCAGCATTGATTCTATTTCACTCACGGAACAAGAACAGCAACAATTATTGGGCCAGCTGGTGGGTTGGGAACTAAAACACGAAGAGTGCATTCCACAACTTGATAAATCTTATAAGTTTAAGAACTATAAACAGGCTTGGGCATTTGCGAATCGAATCTCTGAACTCGCGGAAACCGAGGGGCATCACCCTGCTATTTTGTTGGAGTGGGGAAAAGTGACCGTGACCTGGTGGAGCCACTCTATACGCGGTTTACATAATAACGATTTTGTTTGTGCAGCAAAATGTGATGAGCTGGACTTAGGTTAGTCTTTAGCAAGCTCTTTTGCACTTAACAGAGCCCTGACCTCAGCAGAGTAAAGTGCTTGTAGTGTGTTTAACTTTTCTAACAATGTATTGGTATCATCGAGTAAGGTGCTATTCGTATTGTGGTATTGATGACTAGAAAGGGCATTGACATCTAAGTCTATTTCTTGGCAGTGAATGCCCATTTTACGCCACATTTGGCGCAGTGATTTGATCTGCGGTAGGGTGTTATTCAGTAACGTTTTCTCTTCGTTAAGTATTTCTATATAGTGACGTGAAGAAGTGATTTGCTGCTCCATCAAAGTACGAAATTCAGTGGCGTCTGGCCGCCATAACAAAATAAGTTCGGCTAGAGTGAACTCTCTATGCAGGAAAATGTGCTGCTGGTACTGCCCTAAAATACGATTAAAGTGAGTGCCCTTAGGTTATACCATTGGTCAAGATTGTGCTGCTCAGTGAGAGCTTGGTTCCACTCTTCCTCAGTGCAGTGCTGGCTTTTGACCTTTAGTGGTAAAGAGATCAGCAAAGTCGCCGTTATAATGGTTGATACCCAATGTCGTCGCATAGAATTCATACTGTGATAGCGCCTTTAAACATTATAGGAAGTTTATTGGTCGTTGGATGGTCACTGCTGCAAGGAGGCCGTTTCAAGGTGAGAGTTCAAAGACGACAGTGCCAAAGCAACAAACACAAAACGACAGTTCTATACTAAGGTGATGGACTTCAAGGTGACACTTCTAAAGCGACAGTCTCAAGGGCACGGTTTCAATATTCAAGACGCTGGCTCTAAGATGAATGATGGACACTCAATATTGAATGTAGGTTTGGTTAATTAATGAAAAAAGTAATAATGATCCTTTTGCTTGTTCTTGGCTTAGCGGGTGCTGGCGCGGGGTTTTACCTATTTTATTGGTTACCGATGCAAGAGAGCGGTGACGTGCCGCCAGTCGCAGAAGAAGCGCCTTCTGATGAGGTAGTAGAGGAACCGCCGCAGGTCATTCAAGAAGTGATTACTGACTATTATGTGAATACCCCCACGCTTGGCGTAAGGGAACGCCCGGATCGCGAAGCGTTTATTGAGCGTCTTTTGTATCGTGGCGCTTTCGTTAAAATCTTAGAACAGCGTGATGGGTGGGGACGTATCTCGGTTTACTACGTCTATGAAGACGGTGGTGAAGAAATCGCAGAGTGGATCCCAATGGAAGGGTTAGTGGAAGAGGCGCCTGTGATTACCAAAGAGGAAAGGCAAGAGACTTTAACCGCCTACATAGACAGTTCGGATGACTTTAATACCCATGAGGTGATGTTTTTAACCACTACGGATGCACTGTTAAAAGATGAAACCTGTACGCCCGGCGATTTTGAAGAGCTTGGTGGTTGGGTTCGGTCAATTCGATACAGTGAGCGTGACGTTTACTTTGTGTATTGTGGTGGGATGAAACAAGCTGACAAGATCTATTTGGATGTAAACAGCGGTGAAACCTTCTATAAATAATGCCTTAGACGGCTAACTTAAAGGGGATACTCAGTCTTGTACTCCTGTCGCGTTATACTCACATAGCCTGACACTTAAACATTTGCTTGATACTTAAACATTTGCTTGATACTCAAACATAGCCTGATACTTAAAAAGCACCATTGAATCGTTCAATAGTGCTTTTTATGTTTAAGGCTCAGTGACCAGAAAGTTCTGATAGAAAACTGTCCATAAAAAAGCGGAGTATAGGAAAACTTAAGCTTAAGCCGTCGCTTTCGTGTTTTCCGTTACTTTTTCTTCCGTTTCTGCAGAGCTATCAACAAATATCTCAGCGACGGCACTTCGCTCTAGCTCACCTTTGAGATTTCCATCTTCATCGACAACAGGGAGTGAATAATCACAGCCCATAGTTTCAGGAAGAACCGTTTCAATGGCGGCATCTGGGGAAACGGAAGGGACTTCCTCGTAGATGTCATCACTAAATTCACTGACAGAAGCATCATCTGAAGCTTCTTGCAAACCTTCTTGAGTCAGCACGCCTTGATACCCATCTTCTGTGACGTGGTATGCATAGTCATGTTTACTCTTTTTCATCAGCGATAATGCTTCTTCAATGGTTTCAGCGGTAATACGGTACGCTGGTGGCTGCATAACCGTTTCCACTGTCAGTGCTCGAGCGCGGTTTACATCTTTAACAAATGCTTCAACGTATTCATCAGCAGGGTAAAGTAAAATTTCGTCTGGCGTACCTTGTTGAACCAGTTCGCCATCTTTCAAAATGGCAATACGGTCACCCAGTCGTAAAGCTTCATCAAGATCGTGAGTAATGAAAATGATGGTCTTGTGCAGTTTTTGCTGAAGCTCAATCAGTTGATCTTGCATTTCACTGCGTATTAGCGGGTCTAATGCCGAAAACGCTTCGTCCATCAATAGGATTTCCGCATCGGTCGAGAGTGCTCTAGCCAGGCCTACGCGCTGTTGTTGACCGCCAGAAAGCTGAGACGGATACTGCTCGTTGTACCCTTTCAAGCCAACGGTTTCTATCCACTCATTCGCTTTCTCTAAACGTTGCTGTTTAGGCACGCCTTGGATCTCAAGCCCATAAGCAACATTATCAATGACTTTACGATGTGGCATTAAACCAAAGCGTTGGAAGACCATCGACATCTTTTGGCGGCGAAACTGTTCAAGTTCTTTCTGACGAAGCGTCATGACATCCGTACCTTCGACATCGATTTGACCAAGGGTAGGGTCGATCAATCGGTTAAAGTGACGGATAAGAGTTGATTTACCGGAACCCGATAGGCCCATAATGACGAATATTTCGCCTTTGTTAATGCTGAGATTGATGTCTTTTAAACCTACGGTATGTCCTGTCTCTTCGAGTATTTGATCTTTACTCATGCCCGCTTTAACACGTTCAACAACACTTTGAGGTTTCGGTCCAAAAATTTTGTATAAGCCACGGATTTCAATGAGTGGTTTAGTCATGTTTTAGATCTCCAAGGTGTGCTTGTGTACGTTTGGCATACGCTTGAGAAGCTCGGTCAAATAGGATAGCAAGAGCCACAATGGCAAAACCGTTGAGAAGCCCGAGGGTAAAATATTGATTGGTAATGGACTTAAGAACAGGCTGGCCTAGCCCTTTTACACCTATCATCGATGCGATAACGACCATGGAAAGTGCCATCATGATGGTCTGGTTGATGCCTGCCATGATGGTTGGCATCGCCAGCGGAAGCTGTACACCAAATAAGCGTTGTTTGCTGCTTGCTCCAAATGCTGTCGCAGCTTCCAGTACTTCTTTATCGACCAGTCGAATACCCAAATTGGTTAATCGAATCACCGGTGGGATAGCGTAGATAACAACCGCAATTAATCCAGGGATTTTGCCAATGCCTAAAAGCATCACTACAGGAATAAGGTAGACGAACGCTGGCATGGTCTGCATAACATCCAGCATGGGAGTAACAACTGATTGAACGCGATTGGAACGCGCCATGGCAATCCCTATCGGAATGCCTAAACAGATCGCGAGCAAGGTACAAACGGTAATGATACTGAGCGTTCGCATTGTATCTTCCCACATACCAAAGTAGCCAATCAGTATGAAAGAGATAAGCCCACCAAGTGCCAATTTCCACGAGCGACTAGCGGCATACACTAGCCCAGTGGTGAGCACTAAAACAATAAACCAAGGGGTGGATAATAGGAGCTTTTCAAACCAGACGAGAAAAGTGAGCAGTGGGTCAAAAAATGATTCAATCATGTCGCCGTATTCACGAGAAAAATCGCGATAGGCGCCATCTAATGTTTTGCGGATGAGTCGTAGATCTGAACGGTCCATTTCTGGGAAACTGTTCAGCCAATTACTGTCAGCCATTGTTTTTTCCTTTTAATTCCGAGGCAAACTCATGAGTTTGCCTCGGTTTTCAACTTAACACGACGTGTCCTACGTCGTTACAACAAGTAGTACGCTTTTTACGTTGCAGTACTTGTTAACGTGTGAACATCTAACTTTTATATTAGAGCCAAGACATCACTTAAAAACGATGCCTCATAAGCTATGTCTCATAAACTACGCATTAAAAACTACGCCTTAAAAACGGTCGTTTCAGATTTACAGTTTCAAACATAGGGCCCCAAAAATACTAGAGTGCGTTTTCTACTTTCTTCGCAATCTCGGCAGAAACCCATGGGTGCCAGATTTCAGGTGATTCGGAAAGGAAGTGATACATGCCTTCTTCCCCGTCAGCCTGGTTGTCTTCCATCCATGCTAACAACTCATTCATTTTTTCGTTGGTAAAACCACGATTACCTAAATAAGCGTATGCTTCCGGTGCTTTTGACGCGAAGGCTTCGGTTGTCATTGTGTGTACTGGAGAAGGTGGGTACATGGTCGGCTTGGGTGATTCACACTCTTCTTTAGTCGTACAGCCGACGAACTCTTCCAGGTCAACGCCGCTGCCAAAATCAACTTTCACCATGTTGTATTTGCCGAGTACCGCCGTCGGTGCCCAGTAGTAACCAAACCAAGCTTCTTCACGCGCATACGCTTTTGCAATCGCACCAGAAAGGCCAGCACTTGAACCTGGGTCTACAATTTCAAAGCCTGCGTCTTCAAGTTTCAATGCTTTAAATAAATTACCCGCACTGATTTGACAGTTCCAACCAGCTGGGCAGCTGTAGAACGCAGACACATCTTTACTTTCTGGGTGCTCGAACATTTTTGCGTGCTTGATAACGCCTTCAATAGTGGCCATTTCTGGGTGTTTATCGACTAAATATTGCGGTACCCAAAAGCCTTCTTCACCACCGTTCACTAAAGATTTTCCGGCGTAACGTAAACGTTTTTCTGCTACACCTTTGTCTAACGCTTCTTTCATCGCATTACTCCAAAACTCAGGAGCAATATCAGGCTGGCCTTTTTCAATCATTGACGTACCCGTTGGCATTGTATCGCCAGGGATGAGCTCGGCATCACAATCATAACCATGCTCTAGAATGAATTTATCAATGTTTGCGATAAGGCTTGCGGAAGACCAGTTCATGTCAGCGATAGTGACTGAACCGCATTCGTTGGCGTTTGCAGCCGTTGACGTTGTAGCCAATAACAACAGCGCTGCCAGTTTCATATTCATAGAGGTTCCTTTCTCTTTTTTTGGGTTGTCGAAATGAGACAACCGTGGGTTCTCAAATGACGAATCACATAACGTGATGTTATAAATTTAACATATTTTCAAACAAGTTTGGGGAAACCCGCCATATTAATCTCACAGCAGCTAAGTCCAGGCGCGGTAATTATTTATCTTTTACGAAAAAATACCGACTTTATATTTCAAGATTATCCGGATTTTTGGCGTGTCATTTGGTGATTATTTGAGATAAAAATAAAGGTGTGTATAAAGATGGAATAGGCCCAGTAATTCTCTGATCTCGATTGACTCGCAAAATAGAACAAGTAACAAATTATTACATATATGTATGTGTGTAGTAATATTACGAGTTATTGGCCATTTGTTTCGATTGAATTCTCACTAATGGTGTTTAAATTTGGTTTTAAATCAGTAGCTTGATGTCAAATTAATAACACTATTGTTAATAGGTGGTATTTTGTCGTATTACGTCAGGTGAGTGTGGTTGAATAGGGAAAGGTTTCTGGTTACGTTGCTTGAAATTACTCACTAGGATCCACTTATGAATAAAACATTTTTGTTGAGCACATTAGCGACTTCATTAGCACTTTCACCCATGACAAATGCTACTGATATTTCCGACAAGAACCAGTTAACCATTATTCCCAATCACAACGCGTCACTGATTCGAAATTTTAATCCGTTTTCTGTTTCTCGTATGCATACAGCAAGAGACTTTATTTTTGAGCCTTTGGTGGTTTTCAACGAATTGAAAGGAAATATCCCTGAATTCAGGTTAGCAACGGGTTATGCATTAAGCAGCGATCTACTCAGTGTCACGTTTGATTTAAGAAAAGGTGTGCTTTGGTCTGATGGTGAATCGTTCAATGCAGATGATGTCATCTACACCTTTGAGTTGATCAAGCAACATCCGGCATTTGATGACCGTGGAGTCAGCAGCAATATTAAGTCAATCGAGAAGGTTAACGATCATCAGGTTCGATTCTTTTTAAATGAAGTGAACACCAATATTCCATATGAACTTGTGCAAGTTCCGGTCGTTCCTGAGCACCAATGGTCTAAAGAGAAAGATCCCCTGACATTCCTCAATCGATATCCTGTTGGAACAGGCCCGTTTACCGAGTTCCCTCAATTCACTTCCACGCTGTTTCTTCAATGTGAAAACCCGAACTACTGGGATAGCGAAAATTTGGATGTGGACTGCTTGAGAGTCCCTCAGATGAACCACAATGACCAAGTTTTAGGGGAGTTAATGAACTCCAGAATCGATTGGGCAGGGTCATTCGTGCCAGATATCGACCAAACCTTCTTGAAAGCGTCGACTGATCATGGCTACTGGTACCCACCTGCGGGGACACAAGCTTTCATGTTTAATTACAAGTCTAAAGATCCGGTTAAGCATGAAGTGATGAATGATGTAAACTTTCGTCGTGCCTTCTCAATGTCTTTGAACCGACAGGTCCTGATTGATGTAGCTAACTACGGAAATGGTGTCGTGAATGATTTCGCTTCTGGTTTAGGTTATGCGTTTGAGGCGTGGTCAGATGAAAAAACCCACAAAAAATATCAACCATTTATGACCTATTCTCCTGAAAGTGCTCGCAAGCTATTGAAAGACTCTGGTTATACGGATCGAGATGGAGACGGCTATGTAGAGAGCCCTTCCGGTGCTTCTTTTGAGTTGGAAATACAGTCACCACAGGGTTGGACAGATTTCAATAATACGGTGATGTTATCGGTTGAGCAATTGATGGAAGTTGGGATCAAAGTGAAAGCACGATCTCCGGATTTCTCACTTTATAATCAGGCGATGGCTAACGCAGAATACGATGTGGCTTATACCAACTACTTCCATGGTGCTACACCGCACCGATACTGGGACAGTGCTTATCATTCTAGGTTGCAAGCGTCGACTGGGATGCCAAGATTTGCAATGCACCATTGGAAAAGTGATCAGCTAGATGAGCTACTCGATGGTTTTTACCAAACAGCCGATAGCGTTGAACAAAAAGAGATCGCTCATCAAATTCAAGCGTTGATTGCAAAAAATCAGATTACCGTGCCAGTCTTGTCTGGGCCAAACTTCTACCAATACAATACCAAACGATTTACAGGCTGGTGGAATGCGGATAATCCGAAAGGTCGCCCAATGGTCTGGGAAGGTACACCGGAAAGATTGCTTCACGTTCTCGATTTAAAGCCAAGAAGCTAGTAAGTTTTACTCATGCTCTGATTTGAGTGAGCATAGAAAATAAAAAGCCCGTCTAAGACTATTAGGCGGGCTTTTCAGTATAGAAAGGGCCAGTTTAGTTGTTGGCTCTTTTTACACGAATCTTACTTTTAGCAACGTCAGCTAGATTAAGGCCAGTAATGGCGGCCTTAGCTTCTGCTTCATTTGGCATTTCAACAAAAGCGAACCCTTTAGACTGACCAGTTTCCTGATCTAATACAAGAGTGCATTCACCTACATCACCATGAGCAGAAAATAATACTCGAATTTCATGTTCTGTTGTTGTGCGAGCGAGGTTGCGAACTAAAAGTTTCATAATAAACCGTTTGGTATTGAAAGAACGGGCTCGATTGTCGCAGGTTCATTGTGACAAACCAAGGTAATTCTCATTTGGTGTTCGAGGCTTTTGAATCATTCACCAAGCCAACGCAAACAATTCAACCAGCAAAATAATAGAGTATTGTGCACCGCCAATTTATAAGACGGTGCGAAACTACGGCCCATAGGTTAAATAACGATGTGGTTACTCTATAATTTAAATACCTTATGCTTGTGGCTTCAAAGCAAGTGCTTGGTCAATATCCGCCGCGCTATGGCGTTCTGCAACCGCTTCCCATGGTTCACCCCATGTTCGGTTAACGATACGTCCTCGTTGAACGGCAGGTCTTTGCTCAATGTACGTTGCCCAGCGTTGAAGGTTTTTGTAGCTTGATACATCAAGGAACTCAGCCGCATCGTAGATATTGCCAAGAACAAGATTACCGTACCAAGGCCAGATTGCGATGTCGGCGATGCTGTACTCTTCCCCTGCAATGTAAGAATGATCAGCTAATTGCTTGTCCAATAAGTCGAGCTGGCGTTTTATTTCCATGGAGAATCGATTAATCGGATACTCAAACTTTTCTGGTGCATACGCATAAAAGTGACCAAAACCGCCACCTAGGTATGGCGCAGATCCTTGTAGCCAGAATAACCAGTTCAATACATTGGTGCGAGAGGTGACATCCTTCGGAATAAAGTGTTCAAATTTTTCTGCTAAGTAAAGAAGGATTGAACCGGATTCAAAAACATTGACTGGGGATGCTTGCGAGCGATCAACCAATGCTGGGATTTTCGAGTTTGGGTTGACTTCCACAAAGCCACTTGAGAATTGGTTCCCATCACCGATGGAGATCAAGTGGGCGTCATACTCTGCTTCAGTACGCCCAAGCGCTAATAACTCCTCAAGTAAAATAGTGACCTTCTGACCGTTGGGTGTTCCCATAGAATACAACTGATAGGGGTGCTGACCGACAGGTAGAGCTTGTTCATGAGTCGCTCCGGATACGGGTCTGTTGATGCTAGCCCAAGTGCCGCCGCCTTTCGTATCTTCTTGCCAAACCTTTGGTGGAGTATATTCTTTAGTCATTATCTTATCCTGTCTGTGAGTGACTCAATACAATGTAGGTCATGATCGTTTTCTGTATTCAACATTTGATCACGAAATTCATTGTTGCACACTTTTGTTATCAATTTGTGCAAAATTAGGCGAGTCTTAATTGAGCTGGCGTATCTTTATTGGGAAGTAATAGACGCAAAAAAGCCCACTGATTTCTCAGTGGGCTTTTTCTAAATGTGGCGGAGAGATAGGGATTTGAACCCTAGAAGGGCTACAAACCCTTGCCGGTTTTCAAGACCGGTGCTTTCGACCACTCAGCCATCTCTCCGTAAATCTTCATCGTCAGATTAGTACACTGATGATGTTTGTTATTTGCGTGAGCAAATAACGGTACCTCTTTTGTCTTCGCTTTTAAAAAGTGAAAACGAAATTAAAGCCTGGCGATGTCCTA
>NZ_AJYQ02000110.1:39394-64637 GCF_000287055.2 Vibrio genomosp. F10 str. ZF-129
CGGCGCCTATCATAGGTATTGGCATGAATGTTGTAAAGTACAAATTGCTACTTATGGTTTGATTGGTCAACTAATCATCGATTGTCGAAATCGGTTATGGTGATGAAGCTCACTCAATAATAATGCATAGCGTTGTGTATTGAGTGAGTTTTATAGGGTCTAATAAAATATTGTTTTATTTTTAATGGTTTGATTTTTATGCATTTTAATCCCATGAGAATACAGATGTACGCCCAAAAGTAATTGCACATAAGTGTGAAGTGGTTCAAAATAAAGGAGTTAATGTGCATCTTAGTGAATCTTTGAGGTTTTTATGAAAGTCGCGAATCTTTTTAAGCATCGTGGTGAGTCTATTTCTAAGCACCATGCAGAAATTTTGCAGTGGATGTCCCCTACAGTGCGTATGTACTGGGAGGAACTGCTGAATAAGACAAATAACAGCCAAATTTTGTCATGGATGAAAGACTTCCAACAACCTGCAATTAATGAAGATGCGCCAATTGCTGAACCTGTTGTATTAACACCAGAAGCGAAACGAGTCTACGAGAGCCTACAGCAAAAGGTGGGCGAAGTGATTCACATTGGCGATTGGCTGTTTGTTGATCAAGAAAGGATCAACCAATTTGGACAAATTACCGAGGACATGCAATGGATTCATACCGATCCTCAACGTGCCCAGGAAGAGTCGCCATTCAAAACGACAATCGCACACGGATTTTTGACCTTAGCATTATTGCCGAAGCTAACCGATAGCGTCGATGAAAAGAACACGCTTTTCCCAACCGCTAAACTGGTTGTTAATTTGGGCCTCAATCAAGTTCGTTTTCCATACCCAGTGAAGTCGGGTAATAATGTCCGCGCAATCAGCCGACTGGCTAAAGTCACGCCGATCAAAAAAGGGTTAGAGATTGAGCGAGAGATCAAAGTAGAGATAGAAGGCATTCGCAGACCAGGTTGTGTGGTGATCTCTGTGATTCAGGTGCATTTTTAATCTAACGATACCCAATTAGAAAAGGAGAGCTTAAAGCTCTCCTTTTTGCTATTCATACTTCGATTTTCTATTGATACTTCTATTTTCTGTCGATGCGTTAACGTGCTAAAGGTACTTTAAATTCAATCACTTTACTGGTGTGTAACCGTATTCTTTAATCAAGCTTTTGGCCGCTTCGGTTTTAATGTAATTCAGAAAACCTCGACCTTGATCGCTAACGGTTTCTTGGTGATAGACCACAAGAAATGGTCGTGACAAAGCATACTTCCCTAAAGCAATGTTGTTACTGGTTGGTCGTGAACCCTCAAATTGGAGTGCTTTGACCGATTTATCCACCGAGCCTACTGAAATAAAACCGATCGCTTGCTTGTTGTGATTAACGATGGTTTTGACCATGCTGTTACTATTGACCACAAGATTGTTACTGCTGATATCAGACACTAAACGTTTATTCACTATTTTAGTTAGCCCCAGTAGGCTTTCGAAACTGTATCGAGTTCCAGAAGACGCCTCACGGGTAACCACAGCAATCTCTTGGTCAGTACCACCAAGTGATTTCCAGTTGGTTACATTACCTTTGTAGATATCGTAAAGTTGCTCACGAGTGATATTTTCGATGCTATTTGCGTTATTGACAACGACCGCTAATCCATCAAATGCAATCGGCAGTACGGTTAAACCTTCATTTTGCTCGCCTTCAGTCAAATAGCGAGAGCTCATCCCAATCTCAATCGCTCCTTTGTCGAGTAATGTCAGCCCCGCCGTCGACCCTACGCCTTGCACAGCAATAAATGAATCAGGGTTGGTTCGGTTAAACTCTTCAGCCAGCACATCCATGATCCTTGCGACTGAGGTTGAACCCGAAATGTTGACCTCATTGGCATGCGTAATGTTGGGTAGAAAGGTGATAGAAAGAAGCGCGGCTAAAGCAATTCGAAACATGGTAGTAGACTCCGTGGCAATATTGAAATTTTACGTATCTTATGTGTCATTGATGACAGTTTTGTGAAAGCCAGCCAAGATGAAAATTTAACTTATGGCTACCATGGCTGTAGACTAAAATAAAAGGAACAGCATAGGGAGGTTGAATGAGCTTAATTAATTTATTACAAAAACAAGTTGAAGTTCGTGCTCAGGCTGTTTGTCAAAATAGAAATCGAAGCTTGCCTGTTGAACTGGGGAAATCAGGGTATGAGCCTATGATGAATGGTGTCCAGTTCATTAAGCAGCACTATTTGTTGGATTCAAGCCATTGTGATTACACGAGTTGTGTCGCTAGAATTTTGTGGAATGGTGACCTGGCACAATGGGAACTCACGATCCCCAGTGAGGAAGGAGAGCAATGGATCCCTTACCCTTATTTGTTTAAAAGCTCAGACTTGACGGCACTTATTCGAGAAGTAGAAAAAGACCCTAAATCGTATATTTGGGAATAAAAAAGGCGCTCACAGGAGCACCTTGTTTTGATGAACAAGAGGTAGTCGGTCACCTCTTTGATTATTCTTCGGTTTTCTCCGCAGAGGCAACGGCTTCAGTGGGGAAATCTTGGGTTGGTTTCGCAACAATGTTTCGATTTTCCAAATTCACTTCAGCCAACACTAACTCAAAGGTATCCCCGAGTCGGTACTCGATATTTTTATCGATCGATAGCGTTCCGTTTTCAGAATTAGAGTCAATACGTTCTTTGTCGCTCACAATCAGCGAGCCGGGAATGAAAGCGGCAGCGCCATTCTCTAGTAGGCGAACGCGCATACCTGCACGGTTAATATCAAAAATTTCACCGGTATAAACCGTTTTCTTCGCGGGCTCGTCAATCAATGTTCTCGCATATAGCCAGTCTGCGACATTGCGTTCAGCCATCTTATGATGTTTACGGTGCAGCGCCATTTCTTCACCAACGGTGTCATCGGGAGTTTGTACTGGTGTTTTACCTAGAATGTGTGCTTTCAACATGCGGTGGTTAATCATATCGCCATACTTACGAATAGGAGATGTCCAAGTTGCGTAGATGTCGAGGCCCATTGCGTAATGAGGAAGAGGCTGATTCCCCATTTCACTGTATGCTTGAGACTTACGGATACGATTATCCAAATAGCTAGTGTCTTGATCAGCCAACCAGCGACGCAGTGCGGCAAACCCTTCTAGCGTTTCTACGCTTTCTGCATTAAAAGGCAAATCACCCTCTGGATTGACCAACTTAATCACATCGGCAATTTTTTCTGGTTTAAACCCTGCGTGGGTATTAAATACACCCGTGTTGAAGCTGTTTTTCAGCGTAATGCCTGCACAAATATTGGCGGTAATCATCGCCTCTTCCACCAGTCGGTTAGCACTACGACGCAAGTCGGCGTGAATCGCGACGACATCATTGTCTTCGCTCAACTCAAAGCGGTAGTCAGGTCGGTCAGGGAAGACGACAGCATGAGTTGCTCGCCAAGTTGCGCGTGATTGAGAAAACTCAAATAAATCACGAACCACAGACGCTATTTCATCAGAGGGCGTCCAAGCGTCACTGCTGCCAGTATCAAGCCAGTCAGATACGTGGTCGTAGACCAAACGCGCATGGGATTTAATATTCGCGGCAAAGAACGCAATGTCGTCGCCAATGACGCCATCTTTGCCGACGGTAACTCGGCAACAAAGGGCAGGACGTTCTTCGTTTTCGATTAATGAGCAAAGTTCATCAGCAAGATCACGAGGCAGCATCGGAATATTGCGGCCAGGCATATAAATGGTGAAGCCACGCTCACGTGCGACTTTATCCATTTGATCATCTGGCGTGATATAAGCGGTAGGATCAGCAATGGCGATGGTTAATTCAAAATCACCGTTATCGTTCTTTTTCGCATACAGTGCATCGTCCATATCTTTGGTTGATGCACCATCAATGGTAACGAAAGGGATGTGAGTCATATCAACACGTTCAAGATCCACATCGTCTTTTAATGCCCACTCTGCAATACCTTCGGGTTCACTGTTAGGTAAATCATTTTGAGCCAGCGTAACCCACCAAGGTGCAATTTTGTCGTCAGCGTCTGTAATCTTTTCAGAGATTTCGACGAAAAATCCGTTCTCTCCAGCCAAAGGATGACGAATCAGGTGAGCAACAACCCAATCTCCTTCCGCAAGCAGCTCTGGATTCAGCCCTTTCTGAGCTTTTGCTTTAAAAGATTGCTTTTTTAGCTGAGGGTGATCAGGCGTTACATTCAGCTTACCCTTATGAAGCTTTACTCGACCAATAAACCGAGTTAACCCTTGCTCTACTAGCTCTTGAGGCTCAGCGACTTCTTTCTCTTTTTCCGTACGGATAATCGCGACCACTTTGTCACCATGTAAGCATTTCTTCATGTACGGTGGTGGAATAAAAAAGCGCGTCTTGTTATCCACTTCTAAAAAGCCATAACCTTTATCTGTTGCTTTGATTGTGCCTTCTTTTTTAGGAAGACTCTCTTGCATCTGCTGCTTCAATTGAGCGAGTAGGGGGTTATCTTGGAGCATTTTTTCACTTCTTAAGAGTTTGATTGAGGACACTATAATCATTGAAAGGGAGTTTTTCCATAACAAAGCGTCGCTATCATGTGGGCAAGGGTGGATTTAAACTGCTCAATTTAAGAGCGCTAACTTAAGATAGTGACGCTTCTGTGACCATATCGACCTAAGATGAGAGAAAATTGTGATGTATTTCAATTTTTTCTGGATTTTTTTATGGTTTTAGGGAATAATCCGCGTCCCTTAAGTTGTCGTCCCTAGCGGCTTGATGCATTTTAAAGCTTATCTGCATCTGAATGGAATCAGCTCAAAACTGGATTGGATTTGGAATTGGTAGAGCTCGTGGGACCTTTTGTTAATTAATATAGTGGGATCCACATGCAAGACCAAGTAAAAGACCAAGAAGTTCAAATTAAATTCAGTGAATTAGCCCTGAGCCAAGATATCCTTTCTGCTTTAGACGCAATGGGCTTTGTTTCACCAACGCCTATTCAAGCAGCAGCGATTCCTCACCTTATCGAAGGTCGCGACCTACTAGGTAAAGCGCAAACGGGTACAGGTAAAACTGCCGCGTTTTCTCTTCCTCTTCTAAGCAAACTAGACCTTGACCAGCGTAAGCCTCAAGCGATTGTTCTAGCGCCAACGCGTGAACTTGCTATTCAAGTCGCGGCAGAAGTGAAGAACCTAGGTAAAAATATTCGTGGCCTAAAAGTATTAGAAATCTACGGTGGTGCTTCTATCGTTGATCAAATGCGTGCTCTAAAATCTGGCGCACACATTGTTGTTGGTACGCCTGGCCGTGTTCAAGATCTTATCAACCGTGACCGCCTGCACCTAGACGAAGTGAAAACTTTCGTTCTTGATGAAGCAGATGAAATGCTGAACATGGGTTTCGTTGATGATGTAACTTGGATCATGGAAAAATCACCAGAAACTGCGCAACGCGTATTGTTCTCTGCGACTATGCCTCCAATGCTTAAAAACATTGTACAACGTTTTCTACGCAACCCTGAGCATGTTGACGTTGCTGGTAAAAACCACACCGTTGATAAAGTAGAACAGCAGTACTGGGTTGTTAAAGGTATCGAGAAAGACGAAGCGATGTCTCGTCTTCTAGAAACTGAAGAAACAGATGCCTCTATTGTTTTCGTTCGTACTCGTCAAGACACTGAGCGTCTAGCCGATTGGTTGTTGGCTCGCGGCTTTAAAGCAGCAGCACTTCACGGTGACATTCCACAATCTCAACGTGAGCGTACCGTCGACAACATCAAGCAAGGCGTTATCGATATCCTAGTTGCAACAGACGTGGTTGCACGTGGTCTTGATGTACCTCGTATTACACACGTATTCAACTACGACATCCCATTTGATGTTGAATCATACATTCACCGTATCGGTCGTACAGGTCGTGCAGGACGTAAAGGTAAAGCGATTCTATTGGTTCGCCCTAACCAAATCCGCATGCTACGTACTATCGAACGTGTTACTAAGTCATCAATGGAAGAAATTCAACTTCCTGAGCGTGATAAAGTGGCAGAAGCTCGCCTTGTTAAGCTGGGTGCTGAGCTAGCAGTAGAGAAAGAACATAAAGCCGTAGAGAAATTTGCAGAGTTAGTAGAGAAGCTTCAAGAGACTCTAGAGATTGATGCTGCAACACTGGCGGCAATCTTACTTAAGCGTCAACAAGGTAAGCGTCCATTATTCTACGTTGGTGCTGACCCAATGATCGCAGCCGTTGAGCGTGATAAAGCTCGTCGTAAAGAACGTCGTGACAATCCTCGTGAAGGTGGTCGTGAAGGCGGTCGTAGCTTCAACACTCAAGATTGGGATACCTACCAGCTTCAAGTTGGTCGTGACCAAGGTGTTCAAGTTAAAGATATCGTTGGCGCACTAGCAAACGAACTTGGCCTGATTAAAGGTTCTATCGGTGCTATCAAACTAGCGCAAGGCGAAACTTACGTTCAGCTACCGAAAACAATGAACGCAGAGACAACAGGCAAACTTGCTAAACTTCGCATTCGTCAAAAAGAAGTGGGCGCAGTGGTCTGTGACTTTGATGATTTCCGTGAGTCACGTGGCGGTCGCCGTGATGGTGGTGCTGGTCGTCGTGATGGCGGTGGTTACCGTGGCAACCGTGAAGGTGGACGTGGTGGCGAAGGTCATCGCGGTCGTCGTGACGGTGGTGCAGGTCGTCCTGCTGGCGCTGGTAATGGTGGTAATGGCGGTGGTTACCGTGGCAACCGTGATGGTGCTCGTGATGCAAACCGCGAAGGCGGACGTGACGGCGAACGTCGTTTCGATCGCAACCGTGGTGGTGACAATCGTGGCAATTTCCGTGGCGAACGTGGCCATGGTCGTCGCACTCCAAGCAGCGAATCATAATTGAGTAGCGAAACATAAAATCGTTAAATAGATTATAAAAATCCCCCGTTAGAGATAACGGGGGATTTTTTTCATTGGCATAATCGAATCTCTATGCCGTCGACTTGATGATTTACATGCTTATTAAGGTTGGCTTAGAAGAACCCCAAAGGATTGACATCGTAGCTGATCAATAAGTTTTTGGTGTTTTGGTAATGGTCGAGCATCATTTTGTGAGTTTCACGACCAATCCCCGATTTCTTGTAGCCACCAAACGCAGCGTGAGCAGGATACGCATGATAACAATTCACCCAGATACGGCCTGCTTCTATATTGCGACCCATTCGATAAGCTAAATTCGCGTCTCGTGTCCATACACCAGCACCTAAGCCATATTCCGTATCGTTGGCAACCTCTAGGGCTTCAGCTTCATCTTTAAAGGTCGTAATCGCAATGACGGGGCCAAAAATCTCTTCTTGGAACACTCGCATTTTGTTATGACCTTTGAGCATCGTTGGTTGAATATAATAACCGTTCCCGAGGTTATCCTGCTGCTGAGCCACTTTTCCGCCAACCAGGACTTCTGCTCCTTCTTGCTTGCCAATTTCAAGGTAACTCAGAATCTTGTCAAACTGCTCTTTAGAGGCCTGCGCGCCAACTTGAGTGTCGGTATCTAAAGGGTTCCCTTGTTTAATCGATTTTGCACGTTCAATCACCTTCGCGATGAATTTGTCATAGATTGATTCGTGAATAAGCACACGAGATGGACAGGTACAGACTTCACCTTGGTTGAAGAACGCGAGTAACATACCTTCAATACATTTGTCTAAATAGCTGTCTTCATGGTTAAAAATATCGGCAAAGTAAAGGTTTGGTGATTTCCCACCCAACTCAACCGTTGAAGGGATAAGACTTTCTGCAGCGCATTTTAATATGTGGTTCCCTACTTCTGTTGAACCAGTAAATGCAAGTTTGGCGACTCGGTTACTTGTTGCTAATGCTTGACCCGCTTCACTACCAAATCCATTAACAATATTGATGACACCAGCAGGCACTAAGTCGCCAATTTTTTCCATCAAAACCAGAATGGAGACAGGGGTTTGTTCTGCGGGCTTTAACACCACACAACAGCCCGCAGCGAGCGCTGGTGCAAGCTTCCAAGCGGCCATAAGCATTGGGAAATTCCAAGGTATTATCTGACCAACAACGCCAATCGGCTCTGGAAAGTGATAGCTTGCTGTGTGGGTATCAAGTTCTGCTGCACTCCCTTCTTGAGCGCGAATACACCCTGCAAAATAGCGGAAGTGATCAACAATAAGAGGCAAATCTGCGGCAAGGGTTTCACGTACTGGCTTTCCATTTTCCCATGTTTCTGCAACCGCCAATTCCTCTAAATGTTCTTCGATTCTGTCTGCTATTTTTAGCAGGATATTGGACCGCTCTGTAACACTCGTGGTTGCCCAACTTTGGCGAACGGCATGCGCCGCATCGAGAGCTAAGTTGATATCCGCTTCCCCAGAACGGGCTACTTTACAGAAGTTTTCCCCATTTACTGGAGAGCTGTTATCAAAGTACTGTCCTTCCACAGGCGCGACCCACTCTCCACCAATGTAGTTGTTATAGTGTGAGTGAAAATTAACGATAGACCCTTGGTCACCAGGCTGCGCATAAATCATAATTCGTTCCTTCATTTTCTGTTGAATGTTCATGGATTGTGTTTAAAACATGTGGGTACTTTTCTTTTTGTGCCATCAAGTAAACGCAAATCACACGCCAACAAATAAAATATTGTTGTTAATGATATGTAAAACTATGATTGCAAAAACGTTATATAAATGTCTGTATTGCGAATGTCATCAACGAGGCGAGTTGGAGTGTGTTCAAGTGTTCCATATTGGTACGTGTCAACTGTGACAAAATGGAACACTTACGTAGAGCAGAATATGGATATGTTGATTAAGTACTGATGAAGGGTTTTTAACATGCAACTTCAAACGAATGAAAAACCAGAGTGGTTGAGCTCTTCATGGAACCGAAGCAGCGATGCGGGTTTAAAACAGCGACGATTACCTGAAGACATTCGCCTATCGTCTCGGCTGCTCAGTGAACGAAGACGCAAAACAAAAACCGTAATCGAAGCGGTGGAGCAACTTGCTTTACCTCTGTTTAACCAAATGTTCGCCAGGTCCGATAGCCGATTAATCTTAACCGATCCGGAAGGCGTTATTCTTTCTAGTTGGGGTCAGCCCCGTTTTAAGGAAAAGCTCACCAGCATTGCATTGGGAAGTGGGGCGTGCTGGCTTGAAAGACTGAAAGGAACGAATGCGATCGGCACAGCGATTATTGAAGCGAAGCCGATTTCAGTGATTGGTAATCAACATTTTATTAAACAGCATCAGTTTATTAGCTGCTCAGCGAGCCCGCTATTTGATCACCTCGGAAATATGATCGGTGTTCTCGACATCACTAGCGAACAGCAGCAGCATGACATTTCCACTCAGGTTTTGCTTCAGAATATGATTCAACGGGTTGAAAATCACTTGTTGAACCATATCCCCCAAGGAGCAATTCGAATTGATCTCGCGTGCGAACAGTCGTTACTTCATAGTGGTTGGCAAGGTATTTTGATTGCCGATGATGAGGGGCAAGTGCTGGCGAGCAATGGTGTAGCATTACAGCTTCTTGCCCAGCCTTCAGTGGTGGGCCATTCATTGGGCGAGATACTGGATTCATCGTCTTGTTCTTCGGGATTAGTTTTTGAAAAACAGCATTTAGAAACGCCAAAGCGCCATGTACGAACTGTCTCTGCCTCGTGTGAATTGCATCATGGAGATAGCCAAATAGAGCATGCATGGCAACAAGCAAGCAAGATTGTTGATAAAGGGATCAGCTTGCTGATTTTAGGAGAAACAGGCGTCGGAAAGAGTGAGTTCGTAAAATTGCTGCATAAGCAAAGTGCTCGAAAACGCGGACCACTCGTCACAGTAAATTGCGGTGCATTACCTAAAGACCTCATTGAATCTGAGCTTTTTGGCCATGTAGCAGGCGCTTTTACAGGGGCTAACAATAAAGGGTTTGTAGGTAAAGTTCGACAAGCGGATAAAGGCATCCTATTTTTGGATGAAATAGCTGACATGCCCCTAGAAGCACAATGCCGTTTGTTACACGTACTGCAAGAGAAAGTGGTGGTCCCTATTGGTTCCACTCAGAGCCATGACGTTGATATTCAGGTCATTGCGGCGACACACAAAGATGTTGAAACCTTGGTAGAGCAGGGTGATTTTCGGCAAGATCTCTATTATCGTTTGAATGGACTTACCTTGAGCTTACCAGCATTGCGCGACCGGCAGGATAAGCGTGCATTGATCGAGTTGATTCATCGTAAGTATGCGCCAAGATCACAAACGATTTGTGAACAACTGATGGGACTTTTACTTAACCATCATTGGACAGGAAATATCAGGGAGCTTGATAACGTATTGAAAGTATCGACGTTGCTTGCAAGCGATGAGAATGTGCTATCAGAAGAGCATTTACCTGAACATTTGCTGCGATACGTAAAGCACAATACTGAAAAGCTTGCGGTTCCTGCGAAAGACCTCAAGACGACGCTTGATCATACGTTGCTTGAAACATTTCAAGCAACACAAGGCAATGTGAGTAAAACTTCGAGGTTATTAGGAGTCAGTAGAAATACTATTTATCGAAAACTGAAAATACTCGGATTAATATAATGATAATTAAACCATTATATTAATCTCCATTTTTTATTACTTACTCGGCTAAAAAATAATCGAAAACGAATATTTATAAACGTCCTATCTAGAGTTAATTCAGAATAGTCCAAATAAGGTTCCTCCGCTTTTTTCTATAATGCAGTGTATTTTTAAGCGACAAATATGAGAGATTGTTCACGAATAGAACAACCGGTTGCATTAACGCAACCGGTTGTGCTTTTGTGTGTTGTTTTTTTTTGATACAGTTTCGCCATACTGACAAGTGATCAAAATGGAGTAAGAAATGAAAAAGATTTTATTGTGCTGTAGTGCAGGTATGTCAACGAGTATGTTGGTTAGAAAAATGGAACAAGCCGCTGCTAAAAGAGGGATAGAGTGCGAAATAGAAGCGCTAGCGGTCAACGCCTTCAATGAGGTAATCGCAGATTATGATGTTTGCTTACTCGGCCCACAAGTGAGATTCCAGTTGGAAGAGCTGAGCAAAATCGCCGCCGAGCACGGGAAGAATATCGCCGCGATATCGCCACAAGATTACGGGATGATGAAGGGGGATGAAGTCCTAGATCAAGCTTTAAGTTTAATTGACTAAATAGACTCACTAATTAAAAACATAATAGTTAACACTATATTAAAAAATATAGTGCGGGTTCTTTCGTTCAAAATATATAAGGATTTATACTATGAAGCTTTATGATGCGATAATAGGGTTCGTTGAAAAACGTATCGCGCCATTAGCCGCTAAGGTTGGAAATCAGCCTCATGTCAGAGCAATGCGAGATGGGTTTATTGTGGCAATGCCATTTATTATTGTCGGCAGTTTTATTTTAATCTTTGCCTTTCCTCCTTTTGGTGAAGATACACAAAATGCTTTTGGCCGAGTCTGGCTTGATTTTGCAACACAAAACTTTGATGTCATTATGATGCCGTTCAATATGTCGATGGGCATCATGACAATATTTGTGTCTCTAGGCGTGGCATACAGTTTGGCGAAAGCTTACAAAATGGATGGCATCACCAGTGCAGTGTTGTCACTAATGAGTTTTTTACTGGTTGCTTCTCCTGCAACCGATGGGGCATTGTCAATGTCTCATATGGGCGGAACGGGTATTTTTACTGCGGTAATGTGTGCATTTTTCTCAGTAGAGCTTTACCGCTTTATGAAGAAGCACAATATTACCATACGCATGCCAGAGCAGGTTCCACCAGCGATTGCTCGTTCATTTGAAGTCTTGTTACCCGTATTAGCCATCTTCGTCACTCTTTACCCACTCAGTCTGTTTGTCCAAGCAGAGTTCGACATGCTGATTCCCGATGCGGTGATGGCCATGTTTAAGCCTCTCATCAGTGCATCTAATACGCTTCCTGCAATCATCGGTGCTTTGCTGGTCTGTCAACTGCTATGGTTTGCTGGAATTCATGGTGCCGCGATTGTTGTTGGCCTATTGTCTCCGATTTTCTTAACCAATATTGGCGCGAACATTGATGCCTTTGTTAACGATCAGCCAGTACAAAACATCTTCACTCAACCTTTCTGGGATTTCTATATTTTCATTGGTGGCTCAGGTGCAACTCTAGCCCTCGTCATACTGATGTCATTCAGCCGTTCTGCTCACCTCAAAAGTATCGGTCGCATGAGTGCTGTTCCTGGTTTCTTTCAGATCAACGAACCGGTCATCTTTGGTAGCCCGATTGTTATGAATCCTATCCTATTCATTCCATTTGTTTTCGCTCCAATTATCAACGCAACGATAGCGTACTTCGCAGTGCATGTTGGATTTGTGGGTATGGGTGTGGCGACAACACCATGGACAACGCCAGCGCTTATCGGTGCGTCGTGGGGGTCTGGTTGGACATTCGCTCCTGTTCTTCTTGTTATCGGGCTGCTGATCCTTGACTTGTTCCTTTACCTGCCATTTTTCAAAATGTTTGAAAAACAGCTCTTAGAGCAAGAAAAAGAGGCCGCGACTGAAAGTAAAACCTCGTCACCGAAAGTCGGTAAAGCGGCAACGGCATAAACAATATTGGGCTACCGGATGACTTAGGCATGACGGTAGCCAACTTTTACATTTGGGAGAGAATCGTGGATCAAGAATTAGTAGTAATGGAAATTATCTGTAACGCAGGCGAGGCAAGAAGCCTCTGCTATGAAGCGCTGCGTTTATCAAGAGAGAATGACTTTGAAGGAGCAGAAAAAACATTGCTTCAAGCCAAAGAGTGTTTGAACAGAGCGCACTTAACGCAAACCCAGTTGATTGAACAGGATCAAGGGGAAGGCAAAGTTGCGATGACGTTGGTGATGGTTCACGCTCAAGATCATCTGATGACCACCATTCTGGCCCAAGAAATGGCGACAGAAATGGTCGCATTGCATAAATTAATCGCTAAGTAAGGAACAATCATGGCTAAGGGATCATTAAAACTTGCAATCATCGGTGGCGGCAGTAGCTATACGCCCGAGTTGGTTGAAGGTGTATTGAAAAGGCTGGAATTTTTGCCTGTAAAAGAAATCCATTTTGTTGATATTGAAGCAGGTAAAGAGAAGCTAGAAATCATTGAATCTTTATCAAAAAGAATGGTGGCAAAGGTTAACGCCGACATTGTAATAAAAGCTGGATTTGACCGTAGAGAAGCGATCAAAGGGGCTGATTTCGTTATGACTCAGTTCCGAGTTGGTGGCCTAAACGCCAGAGCCAGTGATGAACGCATTCCATTAAAGTATGATGTGATTGGGCAAGAAACAACGGGCCCAGGCGGATTCGCTAAAGCGCTGCGTACCATTCCTGTCATTCTGGATATTTGTAAAGACATCGAAGAGTTAGCACCCAATGCATGGATGCTCAATTTTACCAATCCAGCAGGGTTGGTAACGGAAGCCATTGCCAAATACAGTAAAGTCAAAAGTATTGGTTTATGTAATGTCCCTGTTTCAATGCAGATGATGATTGCAGAAATGATGGAATGTGAGCCTAGCGAATTGCAATTGGAGTTTGCAGGTTTGAACCATCTTGTTTGGGTAAATAAAGCATGGCTTAAAGGCGAAGACATCACTGCAACTGTTTTGCAAAAAGTGGGTGATGGCGCAAACTTTAGTATGACGAACATCTTCGAAGAACCTTGGGACCCTGATTTTCTTGAGGCACTTGGCGCGATACCTTGCCCTTACCATCGTTACTTCTATCAAACCGATGCCATGCTAGCAGAAGAGAAACAGAGCTCTAAAGAGCAAGGCACTCGTGCAGAGCAGGTGATGGCCACGGAAAAAGCGTTGTTTGAGCTTTATCAAGATGAAAGCTTGGCTGAGAAACCCAAGCAGCTTGAAGAGCGGGGGGGGGCTTATTATTCGGACGCTTCACTCAACCTTGTCGATGCCATTTACAATAACAAAAACGGTATTCACGTTGTCAATGTATTGAACAATGGAGCAATCAGTACGTTACCGCATGATGCTGTCATTGAGTGTAGTGCTGTCGTTGGAAGTTGGGGAGCGAAACCTTTAGCGGTGGGCAATCTTTCTCCTAAAATTAGTGGCTTACTACACCAAGTTAAAGCGTACGAGCAACTGGCGATCGAAGCAGCCGTTCATGGTGATAAAAATCAAGCGTTAATGGCGTTAGCAGCGAATCCGTTAGTACCTGATATTACTAGAGCCAAAGCGCTTTTGAATGATATCTTAAAGGAAAATTCAGATTATCTTCCTCAGTTTAAGTAAGAGCCATCTGGTCAAAACAAATAAACTGGCTAAGAAAAATACACTGGGGTAAGTGAATGTCGTTTTTCTCGGGGGGGGGAATATGAAAGTTATATTTAATGCTGATGATTTTGGGCTGACGGAAGGCGTCAACCACGGCATTGTGGAATCTCATCGAAATGGTGTCGTTAATTCAACAACCATGATGGTTGGTGTTGCATCGGAGGAGCATGCACTGACTTTATCGCGAGAATACCCGAACTTAAAAGTGGGGTTACACCTAAGATTTACAATGGGCGCCCCATTAACCAATCATACTTGCCTTTATGGCGAGGGAGGCCACTTTCCTGGTTTGGACACGTTTTGGGATAAACAAGATTTCGAGACAAGTGCCGTGCATGATGAAGTGGTAGCACAGGTGGAATACTTTCTATCAATGGGGCTTTCATTGAGCCACATTGATAGCCACCACCATGCGCATAGCCATCCTCAAATTGGCCCTGTTGTGGAGAAAATTGCCAAGCTTTATGGCGTTCCTGTTCGTAGTTTTGGAGGTGCGGGTATCGACATAGACGGTTGTCGCTACCTTTTTACCGATAAATTTTATGGAAATCAGGTCGATCTCGACACACTCATTGTTCACCTATTAAGCTTGAAAGGGACCTATGATTTAGTAGAAGTGATGTGTCACCCAGCGATTGTTGATGATGCATTAGAGCAAGTCAGCAGTTACCGAGAGCCTAGACACAAGGAATTAACCATCCTAACCGATCCTCGCTTAAAAGAGAGGTTGCTTACCCGTGGTATAAAAATCACGGATTATTCTGAGTTAGATTTTATGCATCATAAAGACTGTGTATGATTAAGGCAGCCAGTGGCGATCCCCCTAGATCACTTTTCGCATGACTGGCTGTCACTTTATGCTTTTTAAACCTATGAGAACTCAACGCAATTATGGCTAGAATTAAAGATGTAGCAGAGCTGGCGGGCGTCAATCGTTCCACGGTATCGCGAATTATTAATGGGGAAGGCAAGTTTCGCGAAGAAACAAAAATGAAAGTTGAACGTGCAATGGCGGAACTGAACTACAGACCCAGTGCAATAGCGCGTTCATTGGCAACATCCTCTTCGAACATGATGGGCTTACTGGTGACCTATTACACCGGTGGCTTCTTTGGAGAGATGATGAATCAGGTACAAGCAGAACTGGATTCACACAACAAGTTTTTGATTACCGCACAAGGTCACCACACCGCAGAAGGTGAACGAGAAGCGATTCGTCGTTTCCATGACTTACGCTGTGATGGTTACGTGTTACACAGCCGCCATTTAACGGATGACGAGCTAAGAGAACTCGCGAAGGAATCGACGCCGTTTGTGTTACTAGACCGAGAAGTCAAAGGTTTGGAAGAACGATGTGTGACTTTCAATCATCACGAGGCCAGCGCTTTAGCGGTAAAGAGGCTCATTGATCTTGGACATGAGCGGATTGGTTGTATTTCAGGTCCTCACTCTCGATTTAATAGCACCCAAAGAAAAGAGGGGTACGTCGATACAATGCGCATCGCAGGATTATCGACCAGTGAGTCACTTATCGCCGAAGGGGACTACAGTCGAGCAAGCGGTTATTTAGCGGCAGAGGCACTATTAAAAAGACATCCTGACCTCACGGCTATTTACTCGTGTAGTGAAGAAATGACCGGTGGTGCCGTTCAATATTTGCACGAACATTCTATTCAAATTCCGGCGCAGGTTTCTTTAATGAGCTTTGACAGTGTCGACTTATGCGAGGCTTTATATCCTAAGGTATCCGCAGTTCACTTTCCGATAAGTCAGATGGCAAGAGTCGCGGTTCAGCGCCTCATGGCGCTCATCAATAAGGAACAAGCCGGGACTCAAGTGACATTTACAGGAGAACTGAAACTGCGAAGTGCTGAAATCAGACTCAAATAAATCGAACTCAAGACACAAACTCTTCCTCTTCTCTTAAAGAGCCGTTACTGAACGTGCTCTTTATTATTGTTTATTCCTGAACACTTTAGCCTGATTTTGAACATTCGTTTTTCGATCAACCTGCTGTGTTGTCTCGACACGTTATTATCTCAACAATAGAGACCCAAAATTAGCGGTTTAAAAGCCAGCGGCTAAATATTCCAGATTCAGAATCCGCCTCTTTTCTGGGCGTCTTTGACCAATTTCTGGCGGTGCTGCTCCTGCTCTGATTGATGAGATCGTTCAGTCGCTTTGCTGCCCACAGAGTTTTTTCGGTCTAATACAAAATACTTGTTCGTCGTCATATCGATCACCTTCTAATTTAATGTCAAAAAAATATAAGGTCTTATATCGGTGTGCACATCCACCACTTTTAAAGTTTAGACGGTGTAGATAAAAGTATGAATTTAGCGGCCATTAAGTTGAGAGTGGAGGTAACGGTGGCGTAGATAGGATGAGATATGGTTGTGTATCATAACTAGGATGAGGGATTTGCTATACTGATCGTCTAGATTAAACGGCATGATCTAACCATCATTGTCATGGATAGGAAGCGAGTATTGAAAAAGTGGCTTATGCTTGGGGCGGCACTAATGTTTGCTTCCCCAAGTCATTCAACATCGTCAGTCGAAGTGTTGGGGATAGAGTTTCCTCCTTACACGACTGAGTACAAAGCCGATGGCGGTCTTGCCGTACAAAAGCTACGACAGCACATTGCGATGTCTGATATGCGTTTATCCGCTGTTATTTTGCCCCCCAATAGAATTGGTAAACGATTGTTGGTGGGTAATTGGTGCTTGAGCTTTTACCCTCCGCAAGATCCAAACAGCTCGAATGTTCGTAAGTGGGTGTTATCTGACGAGGAGATACCGCTAGGGTTTTATCGTTTAAGACAAGAGTCAGAATTTACATGGGAACAGCTTTCAGATTTAGAAGGAGTTTCTGTCGCTTTATTAAGTTCATACTCGAAACAAGGTCTCAATGCTTTATTTCGGAGCAATAAAATCGAAGTACAAGAAGTGAACTCATTACAGCAAGGCTTTGATCAGCTCATAAAAAATCGGGTCGATTATGTTTTTGCAGATAAGTATAGTGGCGAGTTTATTGCTGAAGAAAACAATGTCGATATACAACGACTTCAATTTTCAACGAGCTCGCTGAGCATTGAATATTTTCATGTTTGGGTCAATTTAGATTGCCAAGCTCTGGTCGATAAAATTTCTACTCACTGGTGAATGTCATTGCCCAAGCTTCTGTGAGTCTGTTCTAAAAACGGTCACTTAATAAGTCTAATATCGCGTAATCGATGGGTTTTTAATCAAAATGACAGAAACCTCTTCTATAAGTGTTAATAGGGATTTTTAATGGGACACTGATTATGTTAACGCTTAACTATGCTATTGAAATTAGAACAGATGCAAAAACAGTTTGGAAAATGCTGACGGAGCAGGATAACTATCAGCGATGGGCGACGGCATTTTCTCCCCACTCTCAGTTTGAGGGGATATGGCGTGAAGGCGAAGATATGCTCTTTTTTGACCCTAATCTTGGAGGAACAAGGGCCAGAATTGACAAAATATCGTTGAATGAAGCGATTGAATACCACCATGTCGCGATTTTCTTTCCAGAGCACCAGCAAGATATCGACAGCGATGTCGCAGATAAATGGATTGGTTCTTCGGAAGCTTTTCACATCGCCCCTTTGGAAGATTCGGTTGTGATACAGGTTAGGGTCACAACCCATCCCGATTTCGTTTCCATGTTCAATAATGGATGGGAAAAGGCCCTGCCGAAGATTAAGGCACTCTGTGAGCAGTCTTAAAAGTTAAGAAGAAATAGTATTCAAGAAGAACGTACTGAAGCACACATTGTAATCAGCAAACGTAGTACTCAAACAAACATAACACTCAAGTAAGTACAGTACTTGAATCAGATACAGCACTGAGCAAGACTATTTTTCGGTATGTTGGTAAACTGCTAATTAAATGAAACCACCGTCTAAGAGCAAATCATGAAACTTTGTGTCGATACTCATACGCATACCTACGCAAGTGGCCATGCTTACAGTACTTTGATTGAAAATGCGAAATCTGCCAAAGAAAACGGATTGTCTCTTTTTTGTACAACCGATCACGCAGAATCGATGCCCGGTGCTCCTCATTACTGGTTTTTCTCTAATCAACGTGTTCTTCCCAGGTTTCTGGAAGGGGTCGGTGTACTCAGAGGGTGTGAAGTGAACATCATCAACCCGCAGGGTGAGATTGATATCCCGCACTCCGTTGATCAAAACCTAGATTGGGTACTGGCGAGCTTTCATGAGCCCGTCTTTAACCCTGTAGACAGTCAAACTCATACCACCACATTACTCAATGTGATTAAGAACGGAAGAGTGGATGCTCTTGGTCATTTAGGCAATCCAAATTTTGACTTTGATTTTGATGAAGTGATTCAAAGCGCTGCAAAGTACAATGTCGCGATTGAAATCAACAACACATCCCTAACGGGGAACAGTCGGGTTGGCAGTATCGAACGTTGTCAGGAAATTGCTCGGTTAGCGAAACACTATGGTGCTTATGTAACGACAGGCAGTGATGCGCATTTTTGTTTAGATGTCGGTAATTTGAATTTAGTGAGCGAGTTACTTGATACTGTCCAGATGGATCCTGCTCAGGTGATCACCCGTACACCTCGCCAGTTCTTAGACTTCCTAGAGTTGCGAGGCCGTCCTGCAATTAAAGAGTTCAACCATCTTTAGTTCAGCACGCTGTAACTCTTTTAACTCAGCACGTTGTTAGGGATGAATTTAAGTACAATATCAGGGAAAGTGTTCAATACGTTTTGGTTGCCAGGTAAATTGAAACACTTTTCCACTCTGATTTTTATACAATATCGATTACAATTCTGTGCATTCTCCGACTGAAAATTAAAAATGATGAAAAACCAATTACTGATGTCTCTTGGCTTATTTCTGGCACTGAATGTCGTTTCATTGAGCGCAGTCGCCAATGAATTTAATATGACTGAAACGATGAAGAAAATGGGCTTTGAGTTTCGAGAAGCTGATCAAGCTGAAAGTGTTGAAGTGATGCAAGTGGCAGTGACTAACCTTTCCGAGTTAGTTGAGCAGGCCATTAATGCAGACCACCCGCAAGAAAAGAGCGAACTGTACAATGAAGGGTTTAATAAATTAACCGTCGCGATTGATACTGTAGAAACCTATCTCGCTAAGGGTGATTTAGACCAAGCCAAAAAAGAGCTACGTGAAGTAGATGACTTACGAGTAGAGTACCACCGAAAACGCAACCCTAGTATCTGGTCAAAAATATTTGGTTAATTAATGCATTCAACGTATTGGGGCTAATAAGTAATAGCCGTATTAAAAAAAGTCGCTCCTTGTGTGAGCGACTTTTTATTTACGCGTTACCCGCATTATCATTAAACCGAGCAGTACCATCTGAAACCGCAGTATCATCAAAAAGTTTATGGGTTAAGTTGGCCATAGCGAAATCAATAAACACACGTAATCTTGTTGGCATGTATTTGGTTTGTGCATACTGCATTGCGATTGCACCGTGGTAGCTGCTCTTTATCGTCCAGTTTGGTAACACGGGAACAACCTGCTGTTCTTGAAGTGCATCCTTGACAACAAAGTCATGAAAAATACCGATCCCAAGCCCACTCTTTACGCCATTTAAACGCATCTGAGAGTGATTGACCGCGTATCGGCCAGATATTGTCACCGTATGAAATTCATCATCTTTTAAGAAATCCCAAATATTATCTTGTTCCGTTTCCGCAAGATATAAACAATCATGCTCAACAAGTTCAGTCGGGTGTGAAGGAAGCCCTCGGCTCGCGATATAATCGGGACTCGCACACAAGACTAAATTAGTTTGGCCGATTTCTTTCAACACCAGTTTTTCATCAGGCTTATCAGTGAGCTTGAATGCGACATCAATACCCTGTTTAAAAAGGTCGATTTCACCATCAGCCGCGCGTAACTTGAGTTGGATATATGGGTGTTGTTTCAGAAAGGGCACGACATAAGGCTGTAATACTGAATTCAAAAACGCTTCAGGCGCAGCCACGGTTAACGTGCCTGATGGTTCATTATGATCTTCGGTCGACACTTCCACGGCTTGCTGCGCGGCATTTACCATAATAACGGCTTGATCATAAATCTTTTGTCCCGCTTGAGTGATGATCAATTTGCGAGTTGTTCGCTCAAACAATTTTACATTCAAAGCACTTTCCAAACGTGTGATCAACTTGCTTAACGCAGAAGGGGTCACATTGAGCACTTTAGCGGCGGCCGTAAAACTGCCTTCATTCACCACTAAGATGAACGAAGCTAAGTCGGGCAGAAGGGCTATCAGTTTGGGATTGAGCATAGGGAATAGAGTGTTCTAACAATCGAGCCATAAAGCTGATTATTGCTGAAAAAAACCACCGAGTCATCATTAATAACGGTGATCACAAACGGTGAGGTGCATTTCTTCGCTTGCGCTGATACCTCATCAATTCAAAGTTTTTACTCTAATTGTGAACTCACTGTTGAAAAGTAAGTTAATAACCCTCCAAATAAAAGCCATAACGATGCAAACTAGAGTTATGTTATTAAATTGTTAAGTGTGAGCCTATGTTCAATACTATCCCTGCGCCAGAGTCGCTTATTAGAGAAGACGGACAGCCCATATTTGGACAGTTTGATGGCGCTCCTTTAAGACTTGGGGTTGAGCACTTTCGCTACATCACAGAAATGGATAAGAAAGCAGGGAAGTGGGCCAAGTATTTTCATTATAAGCAATTTCAATTTACGAGCATTGTGACAGAAAATTATGTCATCGGTTTGGCCATTGCGGATATTCGCTATGCGACAAGCGCCTTCTGTTATCTTTATGACCTTAAAAAAGACCAATTATCAGAAGTCAGCTGGATCAAACCTCTCGGCATCGCCTCTACGGTGACAAATTCTCCGAGCAATGGCATCACAACATTGCATGGCGAACCGATTAAGTTCGATATTCAACAGCAACAGTGGCGAGTCGTGATCAACAACAACACGATTCACGCAGACCTCTTTTTTACGCCTCAGTTAAATAGCTTACCGTTGTCGATGTGCACGCCAACAGGGTATTCCGGCTGGACTTACACTCAAAAACACAATGCGCTCGCTGTGAGTGGGCAGCTTAGAATCGGTGGAGAGGATATCGGCTTGGATTCGGCACTCGCTAGCTACGACTTTTCGGCCGGTTACATGAGAAGAGAGACCAGTTGGCGTTGGGCAAGTATCAATACCAGGTTGGGTCCAGTTAAGTTGGGGCTCAATTTAGCCGCAGGTGTTAATGAAACAGGCAGCTGTGAAAATGCGGTGTGGGTTGATGGCGTGCGTCATTTCCTTGGGCCTGTTCATTTTGAATTCGATCGTAGTCACCAAGAAAAGCCTTGGCGAATTGACTCGCAAGATGGGCAAGTTAACTTAACGTTCACTCCACTCAATAAACGCAGTGAAAAACTCAATCTATGGCTACTAAAAAGCAACTTTCGTCAGTTTATCGGTCACTTCAATGGGACGATAAAAGATTCGTCAGGCAACGCTTATCAACTCGTCGATTGCCTTGGTTTAACTGAAGACCATTTTGCTCGCTGGTAAGGATGAATATGGACATTTCTAAACTCATTGATCACCCTGAATGGCTACTGCTCGTTTTAGCTCCGGTATTTCTATTATGCATGCTGGCTGAGTACTATTTAGGCCAAAAACGGGGTCGATTACCTGAGAACTCCTCCTATCACCTCAAAGAAGTGCTGTGTAATTTTACACTCGCTGGGATGCATCAGCTGAGTGATTTACTGACGGGCCTCTTGATAGCGAATCTTTATATTTGGTTATTTGGCTGGAAAATGTTTGATATTGATATGAACCTAGCCAGTTTCATATTACTCGTGGTTCTACAAGATTTTTTCTATTACTGGTTTCACCGAGCAAGCCACCGTATACGCTGGATGTGGGCGGCACATGTTGTTCATCACAGCTCGGAGCGGATGAACTTTAGCACCGCGTTTCGCCAGAGCTTAATGTACCCTTTCGCCGGCATGTGGTTGTTTTGGCTACCGTTAGTGGTGATCGGTTTTGAGCCTAGCTGGGTAATCTTTGTGGTATTGCTTAACCTTGGTTTGCAGTTCTTTGTTCATACGCAGTGGGTACGTACTTTAGGCTTTTTAGAGTATGTGTTTAATACGCCATCCCATCACCGTGTTCATCATGGCGTGAACGCTCAATACATCGATAAAAACTACGCCGGTGTGCTCATTGTATGGGACAAGTTATTTGGTTCGTTTGAACCAGAGCGAGACCCCGTTCGCTACGGGATATCCAAACCCATCAAGAGCTTTAATCCATGGACGGTGACCTTTACGGAGTGGAGAAACATGTTCGCTGACGGTTTCTCTTCGTCAAAAACATTAAGACAAAAGATGAAGGTGTTCTATTCGCCACCCTCAGACTGATCGCATGACTTCGTGGCTTAGTTTGAATATATTACTTTCAAGCACATTACTTTCAAGCATATTACTTTCAAACACATGCTTGCCGAAAATCGAGTCAGGAAACTCTGGTTGGCCTAATGGCTTTCCATTCATCTGTGTGTATTTCTGCTGCCTTACCCGTTTAATTTCATGGCGTTTTTTGGTTTTTGCTCGTTAAGCAGCAGCTAAATGTTATTTATTCAATTAATTACGCCTTTCAACTGGATAAACGGCGGGTTACTAACTATAAAATTATTAATAACAATAAAAAATTAACTAAGGAATAGTTATGAAATTTAGCCACAAAATTGTTGCGGCGTCCTCTTTGCTGCTTCTGGTGACCGTTTCAGCTCTTACTGCAAAGCAATACTTCACGATGCAAGAGGAACTCAAACAACAGGTGGAAGCCAGTGTTACTGAGATTGTCGATGGGGTGAGAAACACGGTGGCAGCGGAGATCAATGGTCGTAAAGCCATCGCGGCCTACGCAACCAGTATGATTGAATCGGACCTCTCTCCAGAGAGAATCGAGAATGTCATTACACGACCCATTGTAAAAGATACGTTTTTGCTCGCCGGGTTAGGTTTTGAGAGTGACGGTTCAAACATCAATAACGACCCCAACTGGAACCCAGGACCGACCTGGGATCCTAGAGCAAGGCCTTGGTATAAAGATGCCAAGAACGCTAATCGACTTATTATTACCGCACCTTATGCAGATTCAGCCACTAACGAAATTCTGGTGTCTATTGCGACACCTGTGAACGATAACGGTCGTTTCATTGGAGCGATCTTTTATGACGTATCACTGGCTCGTCTTGCTGAACTGGTTAACCAAGTTAGACTTTTCAGCGCGGGTTACGTTTTTATTGTCGCCGGTGACGGTACGACCATCGCGCACCCGGATGCGAAGAAAAATGGCACACCCATGTCTGGATACATGCCAAATGTCAGTATTCTAGAGGAGCCTCAGCAAGTTATGCTTGATGAGACTGCGTATACGCTTGATTTTGCAGCTGTGCCCGGGGAAGACTGGTTTGTTGGCGTGGTGCTTGATGAAAGCATTGCTTACGCCTCTATTGACGACCTGCGCAATAGTTCGATTGTTTATACCCTTGTGGCACTATTGATCAGTATTGCCTTGTTACTCATCTTGATTAAAGCTTTGATGAAACCTTTGGATGTACTCAATACCGCGATTCAAGGTGTGGCTTCTGGTGAAGGGGATTTAACACAACGTTTAGATACCAATACTGACCAAGAATTCTCTCAACTGGCCGAAGGCTTTAATACTTTTACCGGTACCTTACAGCAACTGATTAGTCAGTCTAAAGCGATTGGCGTTGAAATACTGCGCGGTTCAGAAATGACATCCAATGGTTTGCAACAATCAGCGAATGCAATGCAAGAACAGCTGCATGAATTAGAACAACTGGCGACCGCGATGCATGAAATGGCAACCACGTCTTCCGATGTTGCTTCTAATGCTCAAGGGGCAGCTTCAGCTGCTCAAGTGGCTGATGATGCAACCGTTGATGGCACCGCCGTGGTCAACGATACGACAAGCGCCATCGACGAGCTTTCAACCCGAATTGATGAAGCGGTTTCAGAAGTGCAAGTACTCGAATCCGCCACAGACAACATAGAGACGATACTAAAAGTCATTAACGACATTGCTGATCAAACCAACTTACTGGCCCTCAATGCTGCGATTGAGGCGGCACGTGCTGGTGAATCTGGTCGTGGTTTTGCGGTCGTGGCCGACGAGGTAAGAACGCTCGCTCAACGAACTCAGGAATCCACCACAGAGATTCGTAATATGATTGAACAGCTCCAAGCGGGGGCCAGTTCGGTATCGAATGCCATGAATCAGAGTAAAGAGACCGCTGTTAATGCCGTCGCACGTGCTCAGGAAGCGAATGGCGCCCTAGATAGAATTCGTGAGGCGATACAGCAAATCAGTGACATGAACATTCAGATCGCTTCTGCTGCGGAAGAACAGAGCTTAGTGGCTGAAGAAATTAACAACAATACCGTTAAGATTAAAGACCTTTCTGTTCAAGTTTCAGACTCGGCATCAAGTGCCAATGATGCCATGCTGGTGCAAACAGAAAATGTTCGAGAGCAAGATGCCATTCTTAACAAGTTCATTGTGTAAGAGGGTTCTTGATGTCGAAGCGTTCATGACATAGGGCATTAGTGAGCACCTAGTTCACTTCTTTTACTGCCTGTTTTCACCGAGTTTGTAGAGTGGGTGTTTAAACAGGCCGTTTTCCAATCCAATAGAAAAAAGCCACTGCCTTGTTAATAAATAAGGCAGTGGCTTTATAGTTTCAACGCTTTGGTTGTATAACTTTGGTTGTATTACGTTGGTTCTAATGCTTTGTTTTTAGTGTTATGTTTTCAAAGCCATGGCTTTAACCATTTGCTTAGAGCTTAGAGCTTAGAGCTTAGAGC
>NZ_AJYQ02000111.1 GCF_000287055.2 Vibrio genomosp. F10 str. ZF-129
GCGGCACTCTTCAACACCGCCGATGAACTTGGGGTTTGGTATGTGGAAGACCATCAGTTATCTCCAATGAAACATGATACTCACCTTCCCCAACTTCAACATTTTATCGACCAGTGCGACTACCTGTATTTGACGATTGATTTGGATGTGTTTCCAGCATCAACCGCACCTGGAGTCAGTGCCCCCGCCGCTCGCGGAGTCAGCTATGAGTCCATCTCGTTATTGTTGGAGCGTATTCTTAATTGCCACAACAAGCTGATGATCGCTGATATAGCCGAATACAACCCGACTTACGACGTTGATAGCCAAACCGCGAGGTTAGCCGCAAGACTTTGCTGGGATATGGCGAATGCGATGGCCGATAAGGTGACCAGCATTAACGATAACGAAAGTGCGCATAAACAGTGAGTGATGAACGAGTTTCACGTGATCACTCTTTTCTCGTCACTCATTTGTGTAACCAGTTCACATAGCCAGTTCACATAGCCAGTTCACATAAACAATTAGTGCAAATAAGAATAATAGAACAAACCCTATAACGTATAACAAAAGGAGCCTCAACATGACGGAACACCAGAGTGTAGATAAGCGTCTCGACACATCTCGAACCATTCGCTCACCACATGGTACGCAACTTCGTGCAAAATCGTGGTTAACCGAAGCACCGCTTCGTATGTTAATGAATAACCTTGATCCCGATGTCGCTGAGCACCCCCATGCTTTGGTGGTTTATGGCGGCATCGGCAGAGCCGCTCGCAACTGGGAATGCTACGACAAAATCGTTGAAGTGCTTGAACGACTTGAAGATGACCAGACCTTATTGGTTCAGTCCGGTAAACCTGTTGGGGTTTTTCCAACCCACAAAAATGCACCTCGTGTCTTAATTGCAAACTCGAATCTTGTGCCCCATTGGGCGAATTGGGAACACTTCAATGAACTCGATAAACAGGGTTTAATGATGTACGGGCAAATGACGGCGGGTAGCTGGATCTATATTGGCTCTCAGGGCATTGTGCAAGGGACTTACGAAACGTTTGTCGCGATGGCAAAACAGCACTTTAATGGCAATGCGAAAGGTAAGTGGATTCTAACCGGTGGTCTTGGCGGCATGGGTGGCGCGCAACCTCTTGCTGGCACCATGGCGGGTTATTCCATGATTGCTGTCGAATGTGATGAATCACGAATTGATTACCGACTTCGCACCGGCTATGTCGATAAAAAAGCCACGAGCCTCGATGAAGCAATGGCAATGATTCAAGAATCTGACACGCCTATTTCTGTTGGTTTACTTGGGAATGCCGCAGACGTGTTCACTGAATGCGTTGAACGTAACATCACCCCAGATGTCGTTACCGACCAAACTTCAGCTCACGATCCTCTTAATGGTTATCTGCCTCAAGGTTGGAGCATGGACAAAGCGGCATCGGTTCGAAAAGACGATGAAGCGAAAGTGATCAAAGCAGCAAAACAATCCATGGCCATTCAAGTCACCGCCATGCTCGATTTACAAAAACGAGGCGCTGCGACGGTGGATTACGGCAACAACATTCGACAGATGGCACTCGAAGAAGGCGTAAACAATGCCTTTGATTTTCCGGGTTTTGTTCCTGCTTATATTCGACCTTTGTTTTGTGAAGGCATTGGGCCTTTCCGCTGGGCTGCCTTGTCTGGAGATCCTGAAGACATCTACAAAACCGATCAAAAAGTCAAAGAGCTTATTCCAGATAACCCTCAGCTTCATAACTGGCTTGATATGGCGCGCGAACGTATTCAGTTCCAAGGGTTACCCGCACGTATCTGTTGGGTTGGCCTAAAAGACCGTGAACGTTTAGGTCAAGCCTTTAATGAAATGGTTAAAAATGGTGAGCTTAAAGCGCCCGTTGTTATTGGCCGTGATCATCTAGATTCAGGCTCAGTAGCCAGCCCTAACCGAGAAACAGAAGGCATGATGGACGGATCGGATGCGGTTTCAGATTGGCCACTGATGAATGCTCTGCTTAACACCGCTGGTGGTGCAACTTGGGTATCGCTTCACCATGGTGGTGGTGTTGGAATGGGGTTCTCTCAGCATTCTGGCATGGTCATATGTTGCGATGGCAGTGATGATGCCTCAGAACGTATAGCGCGAGTTCTGCATAACGACCCTGCGACTGGAGTCATGCGTCATGCTGATGCGGGATACGACATTGCAAAACAATGCGCAGCGGAGCAAGGGTTAGACCTTCCAATGTTAAACGAAGAACTGAGCAAGCTTAAATAAGCGAACTGGTTTCTGCCACTTTCTATCGTTACTCGCTGTTTTGTGGAACTTTTTGTTTTTAAGAGGACTTGCTTTGTAGATGCACGTATTTATAAAAGAACGAGTTTTTAAAAACAATCGGTGAGTAACGATTCAATAGAGAAGTATTAAAGGATCAATGAAGATGTTAAATCTATTGCTAAAGCCTGGACACATTAGCTTAAAAGAACTGCGTCAAGTCAGTCGAACGCCCATTAACCTGGCGCTTAACCCAGATGCGATTCCAGACATTGAAGCAAGCACTCGCGTTGTGGAACAGGTTATCGCCGAAGATAGAACCGTGTATGGCATTAACACCGGTTTTGGTCTACTCGCCAACACGCGTATTGCCCCTGAAGATTTAGAAACATTGCAGCGAAGCATCGTACTGTCGCATGCGGCGGGCATCGGGAAACTGATGTCTGATGAAACCGTACGTTTGATGATGGTTCTGAAAATTAACAGCCTCGCCCGCGGCTATTCTGGAATACGTTTATCGGTGATTAATGCGTTGATTAAGCTGGTCAACGCTCAAGTCTACCCTTGTGTTCCTCAAAAAGGCTCTGTCGGCGCATCGGGCGACTTGGCTCCTTTAGCGCACATGAGCACAATATTGCTCGGTGAAGGTGAAGCAAGGCACAATGGTAAAATTATTTCCGGTCTTGAAGCCTTAGCCATTGCAGGTATCACACCGATTACCCTAGCGCCTAAAGAAGGTCTCGCTCTTTTAAACGGCACACAGGCTTCTACCGCATTCGCTCTCGAAGGTTTGTTTGTGGCAGAAGATCTGTTTGCTTCAGCAACCGTATGCGGAGCCATGACTGTCGAAGCCGCTTTAGGAAGCAGACGCCCCTTTGACCCACGTATTCATCGTGTGCGAGGCCATAGAGGTCAAATGGACGCGGCAGAAGCGTATCGTCATATACTTGATGTTAACAGTGAGTTAGGTGATTCCCATACCGGTTGTGAAAAAGTGCAAGACCCTTATTCTTTGCGTTGCCAGCCTCAAGTCATGGGGGCTTGTCTACAACAGATGAGAAATGCTGCATCCATATTGGAAATTGAAGCAAACTCGGTATCGGATAATCCCCTTGTATTCGCTGAAGATGGCGACATTATTTCAGGCGGAAACTTCCATGCAGAACCGGTTGCAATGGCCGCAGATAATCTTGCGCTTGCCATCGCAGAGATTGGTAGCTTATCAGAAAGAAGAATGGCGCTGCTGATTGACAGTGCACTCAGCAAACTGCCTCCTTTCTTAGTCGATAATGGTGGGGTAAATTCAGGGTTTATGATTGCTCAAGTTACCGCGGCAGCACTAGCAAGTGAAAATAAATCCCTCGCTCATCCAGCGTCTGTTGACAGTTTACCGACCTCAGCAAACCAGGAAGACCATGTATCGATGGCGACATTTGCGGCCAGAAGGCTTAGATATATGGCTGAAAACACCCGCGGAATATTGGCGGTTGAATACTTGTCAGCGGCGCAAGGGTTGGATTTCCGTGCTCCGTTAAAGTCCTCGCCACGGGTTGAAGAAGCAAAAGCAATGCTGCGCGAAAAAGTGGCATTTTATGACAAAGATCGTTACTTCGCTCCAGATATTGAGCAAGCTAATGCATTGCTAAAACTCGCCATTCATAACCACTTAATGCCAGGCCAACTGTTTAACAGCTACTAAGTAGTGACAGCAATCAGTATTGACCGTTTTTAGCATTGATAGTTCAGGGGCCCATCATTCATTGGTGGGCCTTTTATTTTGTTGTTTCACTTAAGTGTTCGTTTATTCAACACTACGTACTGGATGGACCATTAAAAATGCGTTTCCCTGTATAATCTTCCCCAGTTTTCACTACCCAATGTAGATTATGTTTCTAACTTCTTTTGTTTCAGTACAAGACCATCAATTCACGTTCACTCGCGAACAGGCAAGCCACTTTGCCAAAAAAGTCGCGGGGGATTTTAACCCTCTTCATGATGAAGATAACAAACGCTTTTGTGTTCCTGGCGACCTACTTTTTGCAGTCTTGCTTCAAAAAGAAGGCATCAGCAAAAAGATGCGCTTTGACTTCTCTGGTATGGTTAACGACGGTATAGCACTGAGTATTGAAAACAAATGTGAGAAAGAAAGCGCTCTCGTTGACGAAAAAGGCAAAGAATACCTTCACATGAACCGCGAAGGCGATGTGAGCCACGATGCCGCGTTCATCGAGCACGTCGTTACAAACTACGTTCAATTCTCTGGCATGAACTTCCCTCACATCATGGTCCCACTGATGGAAGAGCAACAGATGATGATTAACTGCCAGCGTCCGTTGGTCATCTATGAAAGCATGGAAGTGGAATTTGAACGACTCGATTTGACACACCCTGAAGTAGAATTTACCGGTGCGACGTTTGATGTCGATGGAAAGCGTGGCGTGGTAACACTAAACTTTGCCTTTAAAGAAGATGGTATCGTTGTAGGCAAAGGCGTAAAACGCATGCTAGCCAGTGGACTAAAACCTTACGATCAAGATTCCGTTGATGACCTGGTTAACCGTTTTAATGAGCGTAAAGACATGTTTTTAGAGAAGTTTGCTACAGCGGCTTAACCTTTTCGCCTCATTGTCTTATCTCATTCTCTTATTCAATGAATTCAGTTATTCCTCTCAGAGAATTAGAAATACAGATCAATATGAAACACCCGCTCAGTAAGCGGGTGTTTTTGATTTTACGCTTTCATCCCATCAAATCCAGCGTCTAACGCTCTGTTTATAATCTACGTACTCAGCACCAAACAGTCGCTCTAATGCTTTCTCTTCTGGTTGTATCTGGAAACGGTTCATATACACGATAAAGAAAAAACTAAGGGAAAGGCTAAGTCCATTTTGCAACCAATACCCCACTCCAAATAAAAGAATAAAGAGCCCTAAATACATGGGGTTACGCGTAAAAGCAAAGATACCGCTATCCACAACCAAAGAAGCGGTTTCGGGCTTCACTGGGTTCACCGTTGTCTTTACTCGGCGAAATTCTCGAATGCCCAGTAGCCCAACGATACCCGAAGCGATAAAACATACTAAAAACACCAGCCAGGTGAAAGGGAAAATAATGTGCGCGAACATCAGATTCTTAGCTGCAAAGTTCATCAGAAGAATAACGATCACAAACACCGCTACCGGCGGGATTTTGAGCTCCAATCTATCCATTTCGATCCTCTTTTTAATATTAGACGGCCTCTATGACAAACTTTATACCGTTTATGAGCTGTAGATAAAAAAATAGCCCAGAATCATCGTCTGGGCTATTTTTCGATACACGTTTCATTGGTATACGTTTCAAGCAGTACACTTTTCTATCTGCACACTTTTCTAGCTACACACCTTGTATCTATATACTGGCGTATCTAAACTATATCAACGATCAATAACATCTAGCAGTGCTTGTAATGGGTGTTTCACTTTCACCTGCTCGAAACGTTTGACCTGGCTTCGGCACGAGTAGCCCGTCACTAGACAACGTTCTGACGGCAGATCTTGAAGCCTTGGTTTCCAACTTAATGCATAAATGTCTTTTGACATCTCTAGCTTGTCTTTTTCATGCCCAAACGTTCCAGCCATACCACAGCAACCTACTGGAACCGTGTTTAATGTCGCACCAAAGTGAGTGAAAATTTCGCCCCACTCTTTTTCTGCATTAGGCATCTTAGTTTTTTCAGTACAATGCGCCAATAGGTACCAAGGCTCTCTAGTCTCTGATTGATTGGCTTTAACCAGATTTAGGTCTATTTCGGCTAAACGAGGTTGCAACCATTCATGTACTGTTAGTACCTCAAATTCTCCTCGGTCGTTACCCAATGCCTCAGCATATTCGTCTCGGTAACAAAGCACCAGTGCAGGATCAACCCCAACCATTGGGATATTCAAATCAGCAACCATGGAAAGGAAAGTAGCGGTATTTTTTGCACTCGAAGCAAATTGCTGCAAGAACCCTTTGATGTGCTGCGCTTTTCCATTGGGTTTGAATGGCAATAAAATAGGTGTTTTACCCAGTTTAGAAACCAGCGCAATAAAATCAGCGACGACTTCAGCGTCATAAAAGCTCGTAAACGGATCTTGAACAATCAGTACATGGTTGCTTTTCTCTTGCTTAGATAACGCTGCGAGTCGTTGCAAATCAAACTTATGAGATTTATCCAGTTGCGAGGCTAACGTTGGCACCGACATCAACGGTGTATCGACATACCCCACACTTTTTTCTGTCAGGCTTTGAACCCAAGGCTGACGAATAGCGGCGTTAACGACCTTGGGCGTTTTCGCCATCAGTGGCAACATGGTTTCAATATTTGCGACCAGGTAATCTTTGGCTGGGCGCTGATAACGAGTGTGATAGAGATTAAGAAACCTTGAACGGAAGCTTGGTACGTCAACCTTTATTGGACACTGGCTTGCACAGGCTTTACAGGCTAAACACCCATTCATCGCTTCGTAAACTTCGTGCGAGAAATCGTATTCATGACGCTTGTTAATTCTGTTTCTCACTCGATCGAGTAGCGATTTAATGCTTAAACGACCCGACAAGGTTTTTTGTTCAATATCAAGGATATCGATACCCTGCTCACTTAACTGACGAAGCCATTCTCGTACAAGGCCCGCTCGCCCTTTAGGAGAATGACGCCTATCTGATGTGACTTTCATAGAAGGACACATAGGAGACGCTGTATCGTAATTGAAGCACAATCCGTTGCCGTTACACTCCATCGCTTGCTTGAAGCTGTCTCTCACTTCAATATCGATTTGACGGTCATAATAGCCACGTTTGGTATCTGATACCTTAACGAGCTCTGCATCACTGTCTAACGGTGTACATACCTTACCTGGGTTCATTTTATTATGTGGATCGCAGGCTCTCTTGACACGGCGAAGCTCTTGGAAAAGCACCTCACCAAAAAACTCAGGCCCATATTCAGAGCGATAGCCTTTACCATGCTCACCCCACATCAAACCGCCATACTTAGCCACCAACTGAACCACTTGGTCCGATATTTGGTGCATTAATTGTTCTTGTTCCGGATCGCAAAGATCTAAAGCCGGTCGAACATGCAATACACCCGCATCCACATGCCCAAACATCCCGTAATTGAGCTGCTTGTCATCGAGAAGTTGGCGGAATTCAGCAATAAAATCCGCTAAATTTTCTGGGGGTACGCAAGTGTCTTCAGCAAAAGCGACCGGTTTGGCCTTGCCTTTAGCTCCGCCAAGAAGACCCACGGCTTTTTTGCGCATATTGTAAATTTTGCCGATGCTCGATAAATCACTGCACGTTTGAAAGCCAATAATTCCCGCTTCACCGTTGGTGATCATAACTTCAATCTTGTCACTTAATGCTTTAACTTGAGCGGCAACCTTTTGTTCATCATCGCCTGCGAACTCAATCATATTAATGCCCAGCATTTCTTGATTTGGCACTTCTCTCAATAAATCACTCACGCTGTGCCAAACAATGTCTTGTTTTGCTAGGTTAAGCACCTTTGAGTCAATCGTTTCAACCGACAGCGCATCGGCCTCTACCATAAACGGGGCATTGCGTAATGCCGCATCAAAACTGGAATACTTAACGTTGACTAAGGTGCGCGCTTTTGGAATAGGCGTGAGGTTTAATTTAGCTTCCGTGATAAAAGCAAGGGAGCCTTCAGAGCCACACAACACGCGAGTGAAATCAAATTGCTCGCTCTCATCAATGGCGTTTTTTAAGTCATAGCCCGTTAGGAATCGATTGAGCGGCGGAAACTTATCAAGAATTTTTTCACGGTTATCGCGACAGACTTTCTCGGTAATATCGAGAGCCATCGCAGCTTGTGTCTGCGCTTGTGGTTGACCCAAAGACAAATCTGATTCCAATATACTTCCGTCTGCAAAGACCGCTTGAAGCGACAGGACATGATCGGAGGTTTTACCGTATTTCAGTGATCCTTGCCCCGATGCATCGGTATTGACCATTCCACCGAGCGTGGCGCGATTGCTGGTGGACAGCTCTGGAGAAAAGAAATAGCCAAATGGGCGCACGGCATCATTCAACTGATCTTTTATGATCCCAGTCTGAACGCGAACCCAACCCTCTTTTTCATTGATCTCTAACACAGAATTCATGTGGCGAGATAAATCCACCACAATGCCTTTGGTCAAAGACTGACCATTGGTCCCTGTGCCGCCACCACGTGGAGAAAATGTAATGCGCTTATATTCGGGTTTTGAACTAACCTTACCTATAAGAGCAACATCATTCGTTGTTCTAGGGTGTACAACCGCTTGAGGGAGTTGTTGGTATACGCTGTTATCAGTGGCTACCGCCAAACGACTGGCGTATTGAGACTCTATGTCTCCACTAAAGCCAGCCTGATGAAGTTCTTGTAAGTAACTGTGTACGACTGGGTCGACATCAGATTGAAATTGCAGTCTTGGTAACATGTGCTTCCTGCCCCCTAAAGCGCTGATCCAATCAGCTATGGGTAATTGTATTTATTAATTTTTTAGAATCTGGTCACTTTACAACATTTGAAAACGTGATCAAAACAGATTCTCAACCAAAAAATACAACTAATGCTTTCTTTTTTAAAACGTAAGCTTAAAAATGAACAACGCATTCAGCAAATAGCTTTGACTTAGAGTGATTAAATAATGAAAAAAAACAAAACGGTAACCACTGAGGATATCCTTCTAAAATTGTGCCAGTCAGTGTCTGGGGTACTCACCTCTGCGACTGATTCCAAGATTTCCTACTCAGCGATGGTTCAAAAAATTAATAAGACAAGCTTAAAACCTGACTTTGGGTGTTTTGTTCTGTTCGATGGTGGTTTCTCGGGATTGGTTGTTATTAACTTTACCGCTAAGGCTGCGCTTGAAATCTATACAAACTATATGCGTAACATGGGCATGCCAGCAGAAGAGCTTGCGGTATTGCACACTTCAGACGAAGTGGGTGATGTACTTGGGGAGCTTATGAACCAATTGGTTGGTGACTTCACGAATAAAATTCGCAAAGAACTACAAACCAACATCACTCAAAATCAGCCAAAAATGTTGGCATTGAACAAGCAAGTGAACTTGTCAGTAGATACAAACCTTGACCGACCTCAAGCGAGACGAGTCACGTTTTCTACCGCTAACAACAATATCTTCTACCTGGAACTCGCTATGGATAAAACGGAATTTATTCAATTGGAAGAGTTCGAAGTTGCCGAAGATGAATGCCCAGATTCAATTCTAGAAGCCACTCAGAACAACATGGCTGCAAAAAAGGAGAAGGTAAGCCCAGTTGAAGACTCTATGGCCAATGATTTGCTCGATGAGCTAGGCATCTAACCGTTCTGATTATGATTAACTGGCAGTAACCAAGTAACCGTTATCAAAACCTTACCTACTCCCTCTTTTTGACTAGGCTGAATAGAGGGAGTTTTTATTTGAACGTTGAATCAGTTGAATCGGTTTAAATACGTCCTATCGATTCCATGCATCTATTCTGGTTTTTCTTCCCCCTTCTTTTACCCTCAAATCGCCGGATTCTTTTAATCTAACGGGTATTTTTATCACAGCGATTCAGTTTATAGCTATAAAAAGGTATTATGTCAGACTTTGCAAAAATCGCATCTGCCTTAAAATATCGATGAATAAACAGAAAGCTCTAAAGAAAATAGCTAAGTGCTTGGAACTGGGTAACTCAGCCAACGTTAACGAAGCCGCCAATGCCATCAAAATGGCGCACAGTTTGATGCTCAAGTATGGTCTTGATAAAGACGATATTGAGTTCATTAAAATGGGTAAAACACAATCATCGCACTTATTACCTGCAAATATTAGTTCGACATTATTGCGCGTTATTAGAGGTATCAACACCAAGTTTGGCGTTGAGGCTGTGTTGCTAAACCATAAAGGCCTTAAACGTGCGGAATTTATTGGCGAAGCTGATCGTGCCATCTTTGCCGCATTTGCGTTTGACATTATTTATCGAGAAATGAACGAACATACCGGACAGTTCAGAAATAGTTTTTCGGGCAGCGGCACTTCATCACTTGAAGTGACTCGTCGAGTTAATTCATTCGTTTCCGGTTGGGTTGAAGGCGCGTTAGAGAAGTTACCGACCATCACTCCAGATGATGAATCCAATAATAAAATCAATAACTACATAGACAAAGAATTCGAAAATATTGATAGAGAAACCTTCAAACAACAGCTAAAAGAAGCGATGAAGAACCTCACTGCAGACTATGAGGTAGGGCTTAAGAAAGGCCGTAAGGTCTCGGTTAATCGACCGATTGATGGTGCACAGGCGCCAAAACAATTGAAATAAATCACACCCAGTGTCAGTTTCTTTCCGCCTGTGCTTGATAATTAGTGGTATTGTTCGGCAGATAAAGCCATCTAATCTTATACTCAGCAATGATGGCTATGTTTGTTTTTAGGGCCAACCTTATTAAATCACAACGGAATGTGCTTATCTTGAAGTGGCTTCTCTCTTTATTATTGTTACCGAGCCTTTGTTTTGGCGACCCGATAGCTGATCTTACGCCGAGAGCGGAATCAAATGATGCCTCGGCTCAATTTCAACTCGCAAACCTGTATGCCAATTCCACCTCTGAAACAGATCTTGAACAAGCTTTATACTGGTACCAACAAGCTGCCTCCAATAACCATACGCAAGCGCATTTTTCATTAGCTACGTACTACCTTAAAGGTATTGGAACCGAGCAAAATTTAACCCAGGCAATATTTTGGCTTACTAAGCTTTCTACGACAGGTAATGTCGATGCTCAGCTAGCACTCGCGACCATTTATGAACAAACAACAGACCAAGTAGAAAACCTCGATATGGCCGAGATTTGGTATTTGCTGGCACAACCCAATAGTGAGCTCGCAGTTGAAGGATACAGCAGAGTCTTAGAAGCTAAATTCAACCAACGGAAAGCTCAACAAGTTTCTTCTCTCGACCAACTCGATATCGCCTTCGAGCCTCAGCAAACGGATGTAAACCACACCTCAGATCAGATGCCAACGATAAACCATCAAACCAACCCAACTTACGTTCTGATCATTTTAATCATCGTTGCTGCTTCCCTCATCACCTTCTTATATAAAAGACGTCGCCGAGTTAAATCAGATCACGCAACTAAAGCAGAGAATGACCAAAAGCGGCGGCTGATTGAATCAAACCAAGCTCAAGCACTGATCATCAAGCAGCAAAAAAAACAGATCGAGACGATTTACAGACACGTTAAAAAATTACAACAAGCATCACCTAAAAATGCCAACGACCAGAAACTGTACACTGCATGCGCGATGTTTGGATTCACTTCGACAAAACTACCCGATCAAAAAACGATCAAAGTTCGTTACAAGCAACTGTCCAAACTCTATCATCCAGACTTGAGCGGAACGGATGATGAAATGAAGCGATTAAATAATGCGCTTAAAATTATCCTGGCACACATTAAGTAACGCCCCATCAGGTTAATGGAATGTTACATTTGAGTGTCGCATTTTGAGGAAACACAAGAAAAAGCACGTCACGCAAGCGATCCCCCTCTCAAGCATGTAACAAACAATTAACCTCGCCTCCTTTTATATGTCATAATATCCGAAGAAAATTGAAAGTGAACTTCACTTTAGAAGGAGAAAATAATGTTCAGCTCAGAAGGTACTTGTGACTGGTGTAAAAAACCAAGCGCTCTTACCAAACTTAATTATATTGATGGAAAGTCTAACAATTCATGTGAAGACTGTTATGACCTTGCTTCATTGGATGTACGCGAATTCAACATTGCGGAACGTCAGCACCAAGAGCAGCACTGCGCACAATATTAGACTGCCCCTTCTTCTTTTATACTCACTCTTTCACTACCAACCAATAGCTTGCACTAAAAAGTCACTTAACGTGACTTTTTTAATTTCTGCCCTTTAAAACCGACCTCTACCGCTTACAAAACAATCTCAGCACCCAATCTAAATCACATTTTGTTCATAATTGAAGCAATTTGTACTTGATCCTTACTCAAAATAAAACTACTGTATAGACATACAGCATGTATAAAAGGACAGGGATATGTTGCAAATACAACCTAATCAGCACTCGAAGTACAACACTCTTGCTCAGCCAACAGCTCCGATGACGATCGACGATTCAATCATGGGTCGGTTATCCGGTTTATCAAGCAGCCAGCAATGGATTCTATTTACGTCAGAATGCCCCCGTCCTGATTTTGAACAGTTTTCTTCATCGAAAATCAGCTGCAATAAAATTATTCATATGAAAGCATCTCAATCGATGACAGAACTAGAAACAGTGACAAAAGCCATTAAGTCTGGCAACGCCAGTGCTGTTGTCGCTTCAAATAATATTGATCACGTTAACCAAGCCTTACTCAAATCGTTAGCGTCGCTCCATGACTGTGAAGTATTTTTCGTTGAAGGCAGAGGCCAAAAGTATCACTAGTAAGTTCAACGAATTTTCGCACTCTTTTAGCGCCTCATTTTCGAGGCGCTTTTTTATTTTTTCTCGCTGTATCGATATACGATAGATTTTAAGCAAACGTTTGCTTTTTAAGTGTCGATGATAAAAAGTTCTGGTATGATGCGGGGCATATTCACAGCCTAAGTCCTACTGTTTGTAGTCTTGGGTTCCTTCTCAATCTGACGTTTAAAAAATAGGAATGTCTAATGAGCCTTGCTGATCAAGTTTTAGCCGTCAATGACGATTTACCCATTCGCACTAACAAGCCTGTCCACAGTGGCAAAGTTCGTTCTGTTTACTGGCTGACCGATGAAGATAGCCAGCGTCTAATTCAAGAAAAAGGGTACGATGTCGCTCCTGATGCACCGTTAGCTATCATGGTTATCAGTGACCGTATATCTGCCTTTGATTGTATTTGGCATGCTGAAGGTGGTCTTAAAGGTGTACCAGGAAAAGGGGCCGCTCTTAACGCAATATCTAACCATTGGTTTGATTTGTTTAAGAAGAATAATCTCGCAGACAGTCATATATTGGATATCCCGCATCCGTTTGTTTGGATTGTGCAAAAAGCAAAACCCGTCATGATTGAAGCCATCTGTAGAAATTACATCACGGGCTCAATGTGGCGTGCTTACGAGAAAGGTGAACGTGAATTCTGTGGTATTGAGCTTCCTGAAGGCTTAGAAAAAGATAAAGTTCTACCTGAGCTTCTTATTACTCCTTCAACAAAAGGAATCCTTAAGGGTATTCCGAGAGTCCCTGAGGCGGATGATGTCAATATTTCTCGCAAGAACATCGAAGATAACTTTGCTGCTTTCAACTTCTCCACCTCAGACGATATAGCTCGATACGAATCCCTGCTTAAAGATGGCTTTTCGGTTATCAGTAAAGCGTTGGCCGATGTTGATCAGACGTTTGTCGATACTAAATTTGAGTTTGGCTATGTCACCGATTCAGCGGGTAATGAAAAGCTTATCTATATGGATGAAGTAGGCACGCCGGATTCTTCTCGTATTTGGGATACCAAAGAATATCAAGCAGGCAATATCGTCGAAAATTCGAAAGAAGGTTTCCGCCAATTCCTTTTAGGTCACTTTCCAGATCCTGATATTCTTCTTAACAAAGAACGCATGCCAGAAAGAGAAGCATTGGCTCGTGATAACGCATTGCCGAATGAAGCTCTCATGGATATCTCTAGAACTTATATCAGCATTGCAGAAAAGATTACGGGTAAACCTGTGCATCTCAGCCAAAACCCTAAGCAAGAAATTATCGATGTGCTGCGCAGCGATTACGGCCTTATAGATTAGGCCATTTATTGATGAGGTTACTGAGACACTACCCTGTGCTAAAAGCTAAGCATCAAAAGCACGAGCAGCTCATCAATGATTAAAGCCTCTACAAAAAACGCCAGCCATTATTACTTGCTGGCGTTTTTCTACAAATCCTAGTTGATAGCCTACTGATTGTGCCAATCACATACACACCGATACAAAATGGTATACTATCGGGAAAATGACTCAACGGATTCAATAATGGAAGCTGAACTTCTCGAAATTCAAAACTTTCTTTCTCAACGCCCTCCATTTGATGATCTCCCTCCAGAAGTGCTGGAACACGTCACCAAACATGTCGAAATTTCCTACTTTCGTAAAGATACTCCCATCATTCACTTTGGCGATAACATCAATGACTTGTATATCGTGCGTAGCGGTATCGTTGAAGTCTATCGTCGTAAAGGGGAACTCTATAATCGCATCGATGAGGGCGCTGTTTTCGGTCAAATGGGATTATTAACCAATAATAAAGTACGCTTTCCTGCCAAGGCTATTGAAGACACTCTACTCTATTGTCTCCCGGAGGCGATTTTCCAAGAATTGTATGACAACCACGATTCATTCGCTGATTTTGTGGAAGTAGAAGATAACGCCCGTCTTAGGCAAACCGTTTCCAGTACCGAAGATGATAATGACTTAACGACCTGTAAGGTGCGGACTCTACTCACGCGAGACGTACTTTTTATTGCCGGAACCGAAACCATTCAGCAAGCGGCCATTAAAATGGCTGAAGAAAATGTCTCTTCGCTACTTATTATCGATCAAAACAAGCTCGATAATGATGATAGCGATGACAGCCCCGTTCTGGGAATCATTACCGATAGAGACCTCTGTACTCGAGTGATCGCTGAGGGATTAGACGCAAATGGTGACGTTGCAAGCGTAATGACCACGGAAGTAATCTCTCTTGATCACAACGCCTACGTCTATGAAGCCATGCTGACCATGCTGCGATACAATGTTCACCATCTACCCGTACTAAAAGATCGCCAACCCATTGGGATAATCGAAGCTACCGATATCGTTCGGTATGAGTCTCAAAACTCTCTTCTTCTCGTCAGCAGTATTTTCCAGCAGCAAACCATCGAAGAGCTCGTCCAAATTTCTGAGCAAGTGAAAGATAGCTTTGTGCGCCTGGTCAACGAAGATGCCAATTCTCATATGGTCGGGACAGCAATGTCTGTTATCGGTCGTAGTTTCAAACAGCGCATCATTGAGCTTGCTGAGCAAGAGCTAGGCCCTGCACCGGTTCAATATTGCTTTTTAGCACTCGGTTCAATGGGCCGAGACGAGCAGCTTATCGTCACTGATCAAGATAACGCCATTATCCTTGATGACAGCTACATCCCAGAAAAGCACAACGCTTACTTTGAGAAGTTCGCTCGTTTTGTTTGTGATGGCCTTGCTATGTGTGGCTACACTCTGTGCACTGGCGATATTATGGCAACCAACCCCGACTGGCGAATGACAAGACGAGAATGGGAAGAGTGCTTCTCTGATTGGATTGATGACCCCAACCCAAAGGCGTTGCTTAATTCCTCGATATTTTTCGATCTTGATGGTGTTTATGGGCGCTTGAAATGGGCAGAACAACTGAACAGCTTTATCGTTCGGCGCGCAAAGAAGAACAATCGCTTTCTCGCGTGTCTTGCTCGAAATGCACTCAACCGAACGCCACCACTTGGCTTTTTTAAAGATTTCGTTATGGAAAAAGATGGACGCCATAACAACTCCATTAACTTGAAACGCCGAGGTACGGCGCCACTTGCCGATCTCATTCGCGTTCATGCCCTGGCAGTGGGTTCACGTTCAACCAACTCTTTTGAGCGATTGGACGATATTATTGATGCGGGTATTCTCCCTAAAGGTCGTGCACAGGATCTTAGGGATGCAATGGAATTCATTTCCATGGTACGTATTCGTCACCAAGCCATTGACGTAGAAAATGAAATTGAACCCGATAACAATATCGAGCCAGAAAACTTGTCCGATTTTGAGCGCCGTAATTTAAAAGACGCCTTTCAGATTTTGAGTAACGCACAAAACTTTTTGAAATTCCGTTACCAAGCTAGCAGCAGTTTCAAATAGGACCCTGGTATGAATAGTTTTATACGCAAACCAGCCGTAGATTGGGCTTTAAAATTTAAGAAGCATCTTGCTATGGCAAAGCACCCTGTCCTGACTCATTTTTATCAACAGTCTATTCCTGATGCGACCACGCCCATTGGTGAAATCGAATTTCTAGCCGTTGATTTTGAAACCACCGGGTTAGATCCAAAAAAAGACGATATCATTACCGTGGGAGTCGTTCCGTTCACTCTCAATCGAATCTATCTGAATAGAGCCCGACACTGGACCGTCAGACCAAGAAAACAGTTGAGCGAAGAATCTGTGGTGATCCATGGAATAACCCACAGTGACATCATCGACGCACCAGATTTAACCGAGGTTATTGAAGAAATCTTAGAGTGCCTTTCTGGCCGTATTCTGGTTGTTCATTATCATCGTATTGAACGAGAGTTTTTAGATCGAGCGCTACGTACTCGGTTTGAGGAGGGAATTGAGTTCCCAGTTGTCGATACCATGCAAATAGAAAGTCGCATCCAAGCGCAATGGGCCGGAGGGTTCTGGAACAGACTCAAAGGGAAAAAACCACAATCTGTCAGGCTGGGGCAAAGTCGTATTCGTTACCACTTGCCCACTTACACTCCGCATCATGCCCTTACTGATGCCATCGCTACAGCCGAGCTGCTACAAGCACAAATTTCATACCACTACGATCCTAATCAGCCTGTACGAGATTTTTGGATCTAAGCTTTACCCTGCGATTCCAATTAAGAATACTCTCGTATTCAGTTAACCATTCTCTCGCAACATGTTCAGATAAAAAAACTCTAGCTGCATGGCTAGAGTTTTTAAGTGTGCGCGATGATCTTAATGCTTGTCGATTAACGCTTTTCTGTGCGCATACCCATTAATAGACTTACACACATCAGAAGCAATATAAATACAAATGGTAATGCGGTTGAAATGGCTCCGGCTTGAAGCGCTTCAATCGCTTGAGTACCACCGATCCAGAGTAATGCGACTGCAATTGCCCCTTCCATAAAGGCCCAAAAGACACGTTGTAGTACCGGTGCGTCTATTTTTCCGCCTGAAGTAATACTGTCGATAACCAATGAACCGGAGTCTGAAGACGTAATAAAGAATACAAGAACCAGAACAACGGCCACAATAGAAAGCAAAGAGCCTAGCGGCAGTAAATCGAACATCTGGAACATCGCCAGAGACACATCTGTCAAGCCATTTACGCCGAGTTCACCTACGCCATTCTTAACTTGATCAATCGCCATTCCACCGAATGTAGACATCCAAAGTATGGTAAATGCGGTAGGGATAAGCAGTACTGCAGTGATGAATTGTCTAACCGTGCGACCTCGAGAAACACGCGCGATAAACATCCCTACAAATGGTGACCACGATACCCACCACGCCCAGTAGAACACCGTCCAGCCTTGGAACCATGCTTCATCGGCGCGACCGTGAGGGTTACTCAATGGAATGATATTTTCAATGTAAGAAAAGAGCGTTGTTGGAATAGAACCCAATGTTACCGCGTAGCCCACTAAGCAAACGAGTGCTAAGAGCGCAACAGCAATAATCATGTTGATATTACTAATGACTTTAACACCGCCATCGATACCACGTATCACTGACACAACCGCTAATAAGGTCACAATGGTAATAACGATGATTTGTGTGGTTAAGCCTGCCTCTATACCAAATACATGTTGGATACCACTCGCAGCTTGCTGAGCACCCAAACCGAGTGATGTAGCAAGACCAAACAATGTTGCTAATACCGCAAGTATGTCTACGATATGACCAGGCCAACCCCATGCTCTATCCCCTAAAATAGGGTAAAAAATAGAACGGATAGACAGTGGAAGTCCTTTATTGTAGGTAAAGAAGGCTAGCGATAATGCAACAACACTGTATATCGCCCATGGGTGCAATCCCCAGTGATACATAGTGGCACCCAGTGCTAGGCGAGCGGCTTCTGGCGTATTGGGGGTTACGTTAAGTGGTGTTTCATACCAGCCAGTGAAGTAAGCAACCGGCTCTGCAACACTCCAAAACATCAGGCCAATACCCATACCCGCTGCGAACAGCATTGAGAACCAGGAAATTAATGAATAATCTGCAACGGCATCTTGTCCACCTAGGCGAATTTTGCCAAATGGCGAGACCACAAGAGCAAGGCAAAATAATACAAAGATATTCCCAGACCAAATGAACAACCAATCAAAAGCGCCAATAATTTTCCATTTGACTCCGTCAAGTGCCGTCTTGGCGGTTTCAGCATCTGAAAACAATACTGCGAGCAAAAATAGCCCAATTAAACCCGCGCTAATACCAAATACAGGGTTGTGTACGTCAAACCCCCATTTCTGAACGTTATCTTGGCCTACGGTATAGTCCGTGCTGTCAATACTGTACTTATCGATCCCTTTCGTCATCATTCCTCTCTTAAAACTAAAATCATAGTCGATATAAAACACGACCAGTAAAAATCACCTATTTTTACCAATCACAGTAAGTGGTTAGAAATAGCGTAGAAAAAAGCTAGATAGCAAGACAGAATTTTCGGTAGATAGAGAGTCTACAATCAAAAACTCTAATGCAGTTATCGAGTGTTTTAACAAGCTAAGAAGACCCGTCATTTACTGCGATAGGTATTAATACCTATGATGGTTTCTAGTGGTCGTAATTCGCATCTGTAATGATACGTTATTTCATGGTGAAAATCAGTAATCCGTACGTATCCTTGTAACTTTACTACTATATTTCAGACCAGTTGAGTGAAAATTGTACTTAAAAGAGACTGGATTGACTTATTTTGATAGAAAAAATACAAAAGCCTAGTGAAGTACTAGGCTTTACAAGCTTTAAATATAAAACTGAATGTATATCAAATTGTATCTTGGAAGGCGTGACAACTGACTCTCACCCTCCCCTCGCCCTACTCTCAGTTTCGGCTCGAAAAAGACAGTAAGGTTCCTGCTCCAATGAAAACACCGCCCGTCAAACGATTAAATAGCTTGGCTCTTCCTTTTGCAAATAACCAACTAGAGGAGCGATTCCCCAAGCGTACGTAAAGCATTAACCATGAAAATTCCAAGACAACAAATGTTAAGCAGAAAATGATGTACTGAACCAGCATATTTGAGCTTGCATCAATAAATTGTGGGAAAAGTGCACTAAAAAACAGAATCGCTTTAGGGTTACTTGCTCCCACAATGAAGCCACTCAGAAAGTGTTCGCGAATATTGGCCTCTTCACTTGGCTTATTGTCTGCTGCTTGATAGTCCTGTTGCTGAGAGCGAAAAGACTGAATGCCGAGGTAAACTAAATATGCCGCGCCTATCCATTTAATAATATTAAATAGCCACTCTGAAGATGAGATGATGACCCCTAGGCCAACGAAAGATAAGGTTAATATCGAGGTAATAGCGGTTAAGCTACCAAGAGCCGTGTAAAGACCCGTTTTGGTACCATGAGTGACGCCTTTCGTCATACATAAAAGTGCACTCGGTCCTGGTGATGCCGTTAGTACGAGAACGGCAATAAGATACACAATCCATGTGTCTAATGTCATATTCAACTCCTTTAATTGGTTTCAACACTAATTGAACAGAAAATATTCATAATGTAAACCCTATAATCGGTTGATATTCTTGCTCAGATACAAAAAAGCCGAGCTAAATCGCTCGGCTTTTGTTCAACGTGATTAACGATTATTCGTCATCAGGCTCTTCGTTCACTTCACTATCAGAGTCTGTACTGCTCTCTACATCCGGTGACGTAACTTCACTTGAAGCTGTCGCACCTTCAGAGGCTTCTTCAGATTGCTCATCATCCAACAGTTCAGATTCTTCAACTTCATCAATACGTTGAAGACCCACTACATTTTCATCATCTGCAGTACGAATCAGAGTAACACCTTGAGTATTACGACCCACTTGGCTGACTTCAGATACACGGGTACGAACCAAGGTTCCAGCATCCGTGATCATCATCATTTCATCGCCTTCATCAACCTGAATAGCACCAACTACTGGGCCATTACGGTCTGAAACTTTGATGGAAACAACACCCTGAGTCGCTCTACCCTTAGTTGGGTATTCAGCTAATTGTGTACGTTTACCATAACCATTCTCAGTGACCGTCAAGATTTCACCGTCACTAGAAGGAACAATAAGTGACACAACTTGATCGCCATCGACCAGTTTCATACCACGAACACCCGCTGCGGTACGACCCATCGGACGCACTTTATCTTCACTAAAGCGAACCACTTTACCCGCTTTAGAGAACAGCATAATGTCACTGTCGCCATTGGTGATATCAACACCAATCAATGAATCTTCGTCACGTAAGTTAACAGCAATTAGGCCATTAGCACGTACGTTAGCAAACTGATCTAATGATGTTTTCTTAACGGTACCGTCGCCAGTTGCCATGAAGATGTACTTCTCTGGGCTGAACTCAGAAACCGGTAAGATTGCGGTAATACGTTCGTTTTCTTCCAATGGAAGGATATTGACGATCGGCTTACCACGAGCAGTACGGCTCGCTTGCGGTAATTGGTACACCTTCAAGCGGTACGTTTTTCCACGAGTTGAGAAGCATAAGATGTTGTCATGAGTATTAGCAACCAGCAGACGCTCGATGTAATCCTCTTCTTTCATCTTAGTGGCACTCTTACCTTTACCACCACGACGCTGTGCTTCGTAGTCGCTTAAGATTTGGTACTTAACGTATCCTTCGTGAGAAAGCGTGACAACAACGTCTTCACGCGCAATAAGCTCTTCCATATCAATATCATGGACAGCGGCTGTAATTTCAGTGCGACGGGCATCACCAAAGTTGTCTCTTACTAGCTCAAGTTCTTCACGGATAACTTCCATCAAGCGCTCTGTGCTGGCAAGGATATGCATTAACTCAGCGATTTCTTCGAGCAGTGCTTTGTACTCATCTAGAATTTTCTCATGTTCTAGACCTGTTAATCTATGAAGACGCAACTCCAAGATTGCTTGAGCTTGGGTTTCCGTAAGGTAGTATTGACCATCACGAATACCGTACTCATCTTCAAGCCAATCAGGACGAGCAGCATCGGTGCCTGCACGCTCTAGCATTGACGCGACATTACCAAGATCCCATCCACGGGCAACAAGCTCAACTTTCGCTTCTGCCGGTGTCGGAGCGTTCTTGATCAGTGCGATAATTTCATCAATGTTCGCTAGAGCAAGAGAAAGTGCTTCAAGAATATGCGCACGCTCACGAGCTTTTTTCAGCTCATAAATGGTACGACGGGTAACCACTTCTCGGCGGTGATCAACGAAGCATTTCAACATATCTTTCAGGTTGAATAGCTGAGGTTGACCATTGTTAAGCGCAACCATGTTGACACCAAAGGTCGTTTGCAGCTGTGTCTGAGAGTAAAGGTTGTTCAGTACAACTTCACCCACAGCATCGCGCTTACATTCAATAACAATACGCATACCATCTTTGTCAGACTCATCACGTAATGCACTGATACCTTCTACTTTCTTATCTTTAACGAGCTCAGCGATTTTTTCAATCAATCTTGCTTTGTTAACTTGATACGGAATTTCTGTAACGATAATCGTTTCTTTACCGTTCTTATCCGCTTCTATATCCGCTTTAGAGCGCATGTAGACTTTTCCGCGACCAGTCTTATAGGCGTCAACAATGCCCTTGCGGCCACTGATTAATGCTGCTGTCGGGAAATCAGGACCTGGGATATAGTCCATGAGTTCATCAATAGTAATGTCTTCATTATTAATGAACGCTAAGCAGCCATCGATCACTTCCGTCAAGTTATGCGGAGGAATATTGGTTGCCATACCGACTGCGATACCAGAAGCACCGTTAACCAATAGGTTCGGGATCTTAGTAGGCAGTACCGCTGGGATTTGCTCTGTTCCATCATAGTTAGGGACGTAGTCAACGGTCTCTTTATCAAGATCCGCCAATAGCTCGCCCGCTATTTTTGACATACGAACTTCGGTGTAACGCATTGCCGCCGCTGAATCGCCATCAACCGAACCAAAGTTACCTTGGCCATCGACTAGCATATAGCGTAGTGAGAACGGCTGCGCCATACGAACGATCGATTCGTATACAGCACTATCACCATGTGGGTGATACTTACCGATTACATCACCTACCACACGGGCAGATTTTTTATATGATTTGTTCCAATCATTACCCAATACATTCATCGCGAATAAAACGCGGCGGTGTACTGGTTTTAGGCCATCACGCACATCAGGAAGCGCTCGACCAACGATGACTGACATCGCATAGTCAAGGTATGAACCTCTAAGTTCATCTTCTATGTTTACCGGCGTGATCTCTTTAGCTAGATCGCTCATAGAGCCATTATCCCTCTATATTTTGATCGTATATTGATACGTACAAGGTCGGAAAATATAACACACATTTAGCCTATTCGGCATCACTTTCCCTTTCCTTTTATCATGTTGTGAACTTGGTTGTGAATCAACTGCCGAGAATTTACACAATCGCTGTATACCCACTTGATTATTGGTTAAATTTCACTCGCTCAATTATGAAAAACCGTTCACCTATAGTCAGGTGCCGATAACCCGTTATAATGCTGGCAAGTATATAGGAATATGAGTGAAGTACGGATTATGACCACAAAGCAAAATGTAGACCCTAACGAAATCAAAAAATTTGAAGACATGGCATCAAGGTGGTGGGATTTTGAAGGCGAATTTAAACCCCTTCACCAAATTAATCCTCTGCGTCTTAACTATGTCTTAGAGAAATCGGACGGGCTTTTTGGAAAAGTCGTTTTAGATGTGGGTTGTGGCGGCGGTATTCTCGCTGAGAGCATGGCAAAAGAAGGCGCCATTGTTACTGGGCTAGATATGGGTAAAGAACCGCTAGAAGTCGCTCGCCTGCATGCACTAGAGACAGGCACCACCCTCACTTATATACAAAGCACCATTGAAGATCATGCCTCAGAGAATGCACAGAAATACGATGTCGTTACTTGCATGGAAATGCTAGAGCATGTACCAGACCCGCTTTCTGTGGTGCAGTCTTGCGCTGCACTTGTTAAGCCTGGTGGTCATGTCTTTTTTTCAACGTTGAACCGAAACTTCAAATCGTATCTTTTTGCCATTGTTGGGGCAGAAAAGCTGTTAAAAATAGTGCCAGAAGGCACCCATGATCACGACAAGTTCATTCGCCCTTCGGAACTGATCAAGATGGTCGATAAAACTAGCCTGGTTGAACAAGGAATCACGGGGCTTCATTACAACCCATTAACAGACGCCTATAAGCTGGGCCCAAATGTGGACGTCAATTACATTGTCCACACTCATTATCCTGTTTAGGTCAAATTGATTTGTCTCTTGGGTAGCATGTATTAATGTTGCCCATTCTTCCTTTTGTTGCTTGGTTTTTGTGCGTTAGATTCCAAATTGTACTGTCTGATTTAAGGTTCGAATTTTAGGAAAAGATCAAGGAAAATATTTTTGTTTGTGGTGAGATTTAAACCGATTACAAAACGGTAACTTTAGACACTCAGCAACGTTCTTTCTTCCTCAGTAAGTGGACACTTACAGTTTTTTTTAAATTTGTCAGTTATCCACAAGTCATCCAAGATCTCTGCCTTGATAATTGCATGGCATAGCACTATCTTGTAACCCAAATGACCAGATACCCCTATATGTTGTGTTTTGAACTAGAATATATAGAGAGAGCTTGATCACAAAGCCAGTACCCATTTTTAGTAAAGTTACATACAAATAGAGCTTTCATCCGTTTTGTTAGGGAACGAAATCAGAATGAATCAACAACTCACTGTCACCAAGCGTGATGGACGTAAAGAAAGTATTGATCTCGAAAAGCTACACCGCGTGATCACATGGGCTGCAGAAGGCCTTCACAATGTCTCCGTTTCACAAGTAGAACTAAGAGCTCACATTCAGTTCTATGACGGTATTACGACTTCTGACATTCATGAAACTATCATCAAGTCTGCGGCAGATTTAATTTCGGAAGAAACGCCAGATTACCAATATTTGGCGGCGCGTCTTGCTGTCTTCCATTTACGTAAAAAAGCCTACGGCCAATATGAGCCGCCAAAGCTTTATGATCATGTCTCTCGTCTCGTTGAAACGGGAAAATATGATAAGCACTTGATGGAAGATTATTCTCAAGCTGAATTTGAAGAGCTGAACAGCTACATCGACCACAAACGTGATTTAGACTTCTCTTACGCTGCTGTTAAGCAACTAGAAGGAAAGTACTTCGTTCAAAACCGTGTTTCTGGTGAAATCTACGAAAGTGCGCAATTTCTGTATATCCTAGTCTCAGCGTGTTTGTTTGCGAATTATCCAAGAGAAACTCGCCTTAGCTACATCAAGCGCTTCTATGATGCGACATCGACATTCAAAATTTCACTGCCAACGCCAATTATGGCGGGTGTGCGTACGCCGACCCGTCAATTTAGTTCATGCGTTCTTATCGAATGTGGCGATAGTTTAGATTCTATCAATGCGACCGCTAGCTCTATTGTTCGTTATGTCTCTCAACGCGCAGGTATTGGTATTAACGCAGGACGTATTCGTTCTTTAGGCTCAGAAATACGGGGTGGTGAAGCCTTCCACACTGGTTGTATCCCTTTTTATAAGTACTTCCAAACCGCTGTTAAATGTTGTTCTCAAGGTGGTGTCCGAGGCGGCGCAGCAACCGTCTTCTACCCTCTTTGGCATGGTGAAGTCCAATCACTATTGGTACTAAAAAATAACCGTGGTGTGGAAGAAAACCGTGTTCGTCATATGGATTATGGCGTCCAGCTGAATAAACTCATGTATTCTCGTCTGGTCCAAGGTGGAAACATCAGTTTATTCTCTCCATCTGACGTTCCAGGTCTATACGACGCTTTCTTCGAAGATCAAGATGAATTTGAGCGTTTATATGTTCAATACGAAAATGACCCAGCGGTTAAGAGAACCTCTGTAAAGGCCGTTGAGCTGTTCTCTCTTCTTATGCAAGAAAGAGCCTCTACTGGTCGTATTTACATTCAAAATGTCGATCACTGTAATACTCATAGCCCATTTGATTCAAAAGTAGCACCGGTTCGTCAGTCTAACTTATGTTTAGAAATTGCATTGCCGACTAAGCCTCTTTCGAATGTAGAAGATGATCAAGGCGAAATCGCTCTTTGTACTCTGTCTGCTTTCAACCTTGGTGCTATCAACGAATTAGATGATCTGGCCGAATTATCCGATCTGGTTGTTCGAGCTCTCGATGCCTTATTGGATTACCAAGACTACCCATTACCGGCGGCGTACAAATCAACAATGAACCGTCGCACTTTAGGTGTAGGTGTTATCAACTATGCCTACTACTTAGCTAAGAATGGCGTTAAATACTCTGACGGTAGTGCAAATGGTTTAACCCACCGTACTTTTGAAGCGATTCAATACTACCTTCTGAAAGCATCGGTTGAACTCGCGAAAGAACAAGGTCGTTGTCCTTCGTTCCATGAAACGAACTACGCGAAAGGTTTGCTACCAATCGATACTTATAAAGCTGACATTGATAAGATTTGTGATGAACCGTTGCATTACGACTGGGATGCACTGCGTTCTGACATTATGGAATACGGTCTGCGTAACTCAACATTAACAGCACTAATGCCATCAGAGACCTCATCGCAGATTTCCAACGCGACAAACGGCATTGAGCCACCTCGTGGGTATGTCTCTGTAAAAGCGTCTAAAGATGGTATTTTGAAGCAAGTTGTTCCTGATTTCGTTAATCTCAAAGAGAACTACGAGTTATTGTGGAATATCGGTCCAAACGATGGGTACCTACATTTAGTTGGCATCATGCAAAAATTCGTTGATCAAGCTATCTCTGCAAATACTAACTATGACCCTAGTAAGTATGATAGCGGTAAAGTTCCAATGAAGAAGCTGCTTCAAGATCTGCTAACTGCCTATAAATACGGTGTTAAAACGCTTTACTACCATAACACTCGTGATGGTGCTAAAGACGACCAAGGCGATGCAGTTCAAGTGCCGGAAGAAGATTGTGAAGGCGGCGGTTGTAAGATCTAAACCGCAATAAACATTAAGACCCCAGAGAAGAGTTATCTTCTCTGGGTTTAAAGCATTAACAGGGTCCGTTTTATTACGGGTCTTTAAAGGATTTGAGGCATTTATGGCTTACAGTACTTTTTCTCAGCAAAAAAATGACCAACTAAAAGAACCAATGTTCTTGGGTCAGTCGGTAAACGTTGCACGTTACGACCAACAAAAATTCGAAATCTTCGAAAAGTTGATCGAAAAGCAGCTTTCTTTCTTCTGGCGTCCAGAAGAAGTAGACGTGTCTAGCGACCGTATCGATTACAACAAGCTTCCAGAGCATGAAAAGCACATCTTCATCTCTAACCTGAAGTACCAAACGCTTCTAGATTCTATCCAAGGCCGCAGCCCTAACGTTGCCCTACTTCCTTTGGTATCACTACCAGAAGTTGAAACTTGGATTGAGACTTGGTCATTCTCTGAAACGATTCACTCTCGTTCATACACGCACATCATCCGTAACATCGTGAATGATCCAGGCGTCGTATTCGACGATATCGTTGAGAACGAAGAGATCCTGAAACGTGCGAAAGACATCGCGTTTTACTACGATGATTTGATCAAGCTGACGGCTGACTACCACCGCTACGGTGAAGGCAACCACAACATCAACGGCGAAGACATTAAGATTTCACTTCACGACCTGAAGAAGAAGCTTTACGTTTGCTTAATGTCGGTTAATGCTCTAGAAGCGATTCGTTTCTACGTGAGCTTTGCATGTTCATTCGCTTTTGCTGAACGAGAGCTAATGGAAGGTAATGCGAAGATCATCAAATTAATTGCTCGTGATGAAGCTCTTCATCTAACAGGTACTCAGCATATGATTAATTTGCTGCGCAATGGTCAAGATGACTTTGAATTCATGCAAATTGCTGAAGAATGTAAGCAAGAATGTTTTGACCTATTCAAAGAAGCAGCAGAACAAGAAAAAGAATGGGCTGAATACCTATTTAAAGATGGTTCTATGATTGGTCTTAACAAAGACATTCTTTGCCAATACGTTGAGTACATCACTAATATTCGCATGCAAGCCGTTGGCCTAGGTGCTGCTTACCCAGAAGCAACATCGAACCCAATTCCTTGGATCAACGCTTGGTTATCTTCAGATAACGTGCAAGTAGCGCCACAGGAAGCAGAAATCAGCTCTTACTTGGTTGGACAGATTGACAACGAAGTCAGCGCAAATGATTTTGAGGATTTTGAACTGTAATGGCACAACTTAAAATCAACAAAGTCACCACCATTGAGTCAAATTCTTCCAATACCTTATTGGAATCGCTCGAGTTGGCTGGTCTTGAGCCAGAATACAATTGCCGTGATGGGCACTGTGGAGCGTGCCGCTGTACATTAGATTCAGGGGAAGTAGAGTTTGTTGGTTTTGCTATGGCCTATACAGAGAAAAATGAAATTTTACCTTGTATCTGTAAAGCCAAAAGCAACGTTGAGCTATCAAATGTTCGCTACAGAATGAAAGAAAAACGCGCATAACGCGTATTCATAAAAATCAGCGAGTAAGGTCAGTTATAAACTGGCCTTTTTTATACCTTCCAAAAATGCATCGGCTGTAAACATCGAAACCGGTTTATCCGCAATTTCTCGACCGTCATCATCAAACAAAGAGAGACGATATCCTTGCGCCACTTTGCTGCTGTCTTCAATAGGCGCGTGTCGCCAATCAGATGCTAGGTCGTAACCATGAGTCCTAAGCGCTTCACCTAAAACCACTTTTTGACTTGCCACTTGATACCAGACTAAAATTTTCGAGTGAGAAAACACAGTGACCTCCTTGACCGAATGTTTCATCGAAGGAGATAGTGTACAAGTAATCACCATCATTGATAGCCTCAAAAATAGGACAATGAAGCCGCTATATTGAAATCATCGACTTACATTTAGACCATTTGTTTATAAAAAATAAAGTTGTTCTTCTGTATGTAATAAGGAGTAATTTCATCAATTTATTACGGCACGGCACTCGGTAGACGTTTGACAAAGGCTACTTTTGATATAAGTAGCCTCCTGAGTTGTTGATTAAGGCGTGTTGCAGATTAAATAAGAGTTGAAGGAATAAACATCTCTTTTAGGCTTGTCACTGAACTGTACTGAATGAACATTGGTTTACCTGACAAATATCGTCGTAGCATATCTGCCGCGATCGTCGAGATCAGTTCTTTTCGTTCAGCCATAGAATATTGACGTTTGAATTCTAGCGTTTGCCCCCATTCCCCTTTGGACGTCGATAACGCGATAGAAAACTCATTACCTTCTAACTTGCCTGTCACTAACGCAATGTCAGTTGAACACTTTTCTCGTGTTGCCCCTGCTAGAGCAAATGCAGCGGCCAGAGGGTTCTGTTCTTGGCTTGAAACATCTAAAGAACCACTCATAATCCATGAGTGGCCACAAAATGGATTCGCATTAACATCTGAATGGAGCCAATTTGACAGCCATCCATGGGTTGATTGCTCTGAAATAGAGATAGACTGTTTCTTTTCGGCAACCAGATGACCAACATGGGAAAGCATGCTTTCATCAACACTCACCACGTTGGATTCAATAAGCTTATAGATCATTTGCAGCACACGAACTTGAGTCTCCAAGTCGTTTTGAGGCGCAAATAACTTCACTTCGATAAAAGGCAAATACGAGCGATACCCAATCATATATCCCTGTGGAAGTTGCAGCTTGTCTAATTTATCTGACAACACTGACTCGGAAGTCCCTAGTGTATATAGTCGACTGCAACTGTAACTTTCTCGTTCAGGGAAACGGAGTCTTAAATCCGTCAAGATCTGAGTTTCCACCATCAATTCAAACTCTTTAGGAACACCTGGCGTAAAGTAGAACAGGCAATCATTAATCACCATTTTAAAACCGCACGCTGTTCCTATCGGGTTATCTATAATCGTGGCACTTTGAGGCAGCATGGCTTGTTTAACATTGCTTTCTGGCATCGTGATACCTCGAGCATTAAAAAAAGCATGGAGCGTTTCCAGCCACTCTGGGAATAAAGTCAACGCTTCATCTGCTGACTCTGCGGCGGCAGCGGCACTTAAGTCATCAGTTGTCGGTCCGAGTCCACCATTTACGATGACAACATCACAATTGAAACTTAGCATGAGTATTTCTTCTTTCAGCGCAACCAAACTGTCACCTACGGTGGAGCGCTTATACAAAGAAAAACCATTAGCAAAGAAAAGTCGTGATAACCAAGCGGCATTGGTATCAACAATATCTCCGTAGAGGACCTCTTCCCCCGTACTAAGCATTGCGATTTTTGTCATTAATATTTCCTATCATTTAGAACTGCAATGCTTATCATCACATACTTTGATTAAAATTATGCAACGTTTACTCTCATGATTCGAAAATAATCTTCATAACTCCCTAAAATAGTTCATTTTATGGTTTCTATTACCGGTCCTTTATTAGATAATTGTGACTAGGATCTTATAAACATAATAATGGAGCCACCGTGCTAAAGAAAAACATCGCTGCAATGATGTTATCGTTTTCCGCTTGTGCAAACGCCAACAACTTTAACGTCAATCAACATATAGAATTTTCTTACACGGTCGATTGTGAAAATAGCTTCTGTCTTAACGACAGCACATACTCTTACCAACCTACGTTGTTCCATAATGAAGAGAGCTTCATGCTCTCATTGAAAGAACCAGAGCTTAACGTTGAAGACCCCGGTCTACCTAAATATCTTGTCCTGCAAGATGAAAAAGACTGGGACTACCTTATGGGGCAAACCTACACTATCTTAGGTCTAAGCGTGGCGACTGTGGGCTTAATGACGCTATTACCAGAGTCCATTACAAAATGGGATGAAGAAGACCGTGATATGAGTCAATTAGGCTCAAAATGGAAAGATAACATCAGTGCAGGTCCGGTATGGGATCGCGACGAGCACTTTTTGAATTATGTGATGCACCCGTATTTTGGTGGTGTGTACTATACCGCAGCAAGACACGCAGGTTTTAACGAGTTTGAATCATTTGTCTATTCTGCTGCTATGTCTACCTTCTTTTGGGAAATGGGCGTGGAAGCGTTTGCTGAAGTCCCTTCTTGGCAAGATATATTTGTTACCCCATTTTTTGGCGCTGTCGTCGGTGAGATGATGTTTGAAGCCGAACAAGATATTGTTGCCAATGGCGGCGAAGTATTCGGCTCGGAAGGCGTAGGTAGCTTTACCCTTTTCTTCCTCAATCCCGTTGGTCATATTCACGGTTGGGTAAGTGGCGCTTGGGGTGGCAGTGCTGAATTTCAATATAGCAGCACTCCTTGGTTTGGAAACTCGAATGCCGCTGCGTTCGCAATGGATTCAGGGGCTTCCTATGACCGCCAATTCTACGGCGTTGAGCTAACAATAGGTTTCTAACTATAGGTTTCTGACAACAAGTTTCTAACAGCAGGTTTCTAACCATAATATTGCCCTCTGCATTCAAAACTATGCACATTGTTCAACGTTTAAAGCGTCTATCTATAGGCGCTTTTTTGTTTCCATTGTGTGTCTGATAACTCGTTATCAATACTGAGTCACCTCTTTACCCTCAAAAATTGACATTCATCAAATCTTTCCTGCTGTTAACTTCTACACTGAAACTATCAATTATTTTAATTAGTTATCCCCACTTGGCGCAGGAGAATCATTATGAATACGACATTTATCGTCAATTTCGTCGGGAAAGCCACTCCCGCCACAATTAAACAATTTGCTTCCGTAACCCACGATAACGGTGGAAAATGGTTGATCAGTAAAGTTAACTTTATTGAAGACCAAGTCGCTGCCGTTATTAAGGTTCAGCTCCCTGAAACTAATGTCGATACTGTCAAAGCCGCTTTTAGATCGCACCAAGATCTGTTAGTTCAGATAGTCGATTCAGAAGCATCACCACATCGAGAAGAAACCATCTTCCAATTTCGTCTCGATTCCAATGATCGCGCAGGCATAGTCAATGAGATAACCCATGTACTTGATGCTCAAGGGATCAGTATTCTCGATATGGATTGTCAGCGTGTGTTTGTTGCCGGTGGTGGAGGAGTAAGTTCAAGCCTCTTTACCGCGAATTTAGCCGTCCGGCTACCGAGTGAAGTGCAAATTGAAGATGTAGCCAATGAACTCGAATTACTGAGTGAAGATACTCGGGTTATTTTAGAAGCATTATAAGAGGTGGATAGAATCCTTAAAAGAAAAAGAGCAGATTTTCTGCTCTTTTTTTATCTACCAGCTATCTAGGGCGTTATTTATTATCAACAGGAATGACTGACCACTGCGACAATGAACGTTTGAAATCACTGTAACCAAATTCATTCAGCTTTTGAATATCGCCATTTGAACGTTCACAATATATAGAAGGCATTTTCAAACCGTTAAACCAATTAAGCTTAACCATGGTGTAACCTGCGCTGTCTGTAATATGCAGACGCTGCCCGATAGTGAGTGGCTCATCAAAGTTTGCAACACAAAACTGATCACCAGCAAGGCATGAACAAGAACCAATAATGAACTCATGTTCACCTTTCTCACTCGCTTCTAGAATCGTTGCTGGCTCATTGTAGATCAACGTATCTAAACGGTGTGCTTCTGTTGCTGAATCAACAATCGCTGTTTTCTTCACGTTATCTACGATATCCACGACAGTCACGACTAAATCGGTGGTTTTAGTGATAATTGCTTCACCCGGCTCCAAATAGAGTTGAACGTCATGTTTTTCTGAAAAAGCCTTTAATGCTAAACCCAGCTTTTCAATATCATAATCTGGCCAGGTAAAGAACACCCCGCCACCCAAGCTGACCCAATCAAGTTTGTCCAAATGAGACCCGAACTGCTCTGAAATGGCATCAAGAAGAGAGACAAAAGCATCTACATCTTTATTCTCACAGTTCATGTGGAACATCACACCATCTATAGAATCAAAAACTTTACTGTCTAGGTGATCTGCTTGTACCCCGAGGCGAGAAAATTGACGGGCTGGATTGGCTAAGTCTTGACCTGCATAACTTACACCTGGGTTTAACCGTAAACCAATGGATGCTTTGCCTTCCACAATGTGACGATGCGCCGCAAGCTGGGTTTGAGAGTTAAAAATCAGTTTGTCACAAATATCAGCGACTTCTCTGACATCTTCTTCACTGTAACCGACACTGTAAGCATGAGTTTCACCACCAAAGGTTTCGTGGCCCAACTTAACTTCGTAAGGCCCAGAGCTGGTTGTACCGTCTAGGTACGGTTTGATAATGTCAAACACTCCCCATGTCGAGAAGCATTTCAGTGCCAGTACTAACTTTACACCTGACCGGTCTTTTAGCTGCTTAGCTTTCTCTAGGTTCGCCATCAATTTTTCTTCATTGATCATGAAGTATGGTGTTTTCAAGTCATTTTTCATCAAGTCGTTTGTACTCATTTTTCAATCGCTTTTAAATTGAACAAAGCCGACGCAATCGCATCGGCTTAGAATATTAAATAGATAACCCATTAGACCTATTTTAGGATTTTAATATCTGGCTGTCCTGGTGTTAATTCTTGAACATGCCAATCAAGGCCAATCTCTGGCATTGTTTCTAGGAACGGATCTGGATCAAGCTGTTCCATATTAAATACCCCTTTGTCTGCCCATTTACCGCGGAAGAACTGGAGTGCAGCAGTGATGGCTGGCACCCCGGTTGTGTAAGAAATGGCTTGGTGTTCAACATCTTCATACGCGACTTCATGATCGGCATTATTGTAGATGAATACACTACGCTCTTTGCCATCTTTCTTACCTTGAACCCATGTACCAATACACGTCAAACCCGTGTAACCGGGAGCCAAAGAAGTTGGATCTGGTAACAGTGCTTTAAGAACGTGCAATGGCTGAACCACAGTTCCATCGTGAAGCGTCAGTGGATCTGGGCTCAATAGACCGATATCACGCATACAGTTGAAGTAGTTCAAATAGGCATCACCAAAGCCCATCCAAAATTCAATGCGTTTCGCTGGAATGAACTCTTTCATAGAGCGAACTTCATCGTGGGCCATTGAATACACTTTGTGAGAGCCACAGTTCGGGAAATCAAACTCAAGCATACGTGAGTGACACGGTACCTGTTTCCACTCTTCATTTTCCCAGTAGAACGAATCACCTTGAATCTCTAGCATGTTCGTTTCTGGATCAAAGTTAGTCGCAAACTTTTTACCATGATCGCCTGCGTTAACGTCCATCACATCAATCGTATCGATTTCATCAAACAGGTGCTTAACCGCATACGCAGCAAAAATAGAAACAACGCCTGGATCAAAACCCGCGCCTAAGATGCCGGTGATACCTGCTTCGGTAAACTTCTCTCGGTATTCCCACTGCCAATCGTAAGCTTGCGGAACTTGCTGCCCTTCAGAGCATAGGTCAACAGCGACCGATGTATCTAAGTACGACACTTTTGTTTGGTAGCACGCTTCCATAATGCCCATGTTGACCCAAGGAGGACCCGCATTGATCACTAGATCGGGTTTTACATCATTAATAAGTGCAACTAATGCGTCTACATCATCTGCGTTAACTTCGCGTGCTTCTAATTTCTTGGTCGTATCTTTAAGGTTATTTTTTCCCTTAATAGACGCAATGATTTTTTCACACTTACTAAGAGTGCGCGACGCAATGGTAATATCACCTAATACTTCATTGTTTTGCGCCGCTTTATGTGCTACTACCCAACCAACACCACCTGCACCAATTTGTAGAATTGCCATTGTTCTTTTACCTTATGTTCTATTAATCAGCGAGTTCTGTGACTAACTGGTTTATATCTGTTATTAATGTCTCAAAATCTGCCATCGTCAGGCATGGATTCAGGATCGTAAACTTCAACGCGGATTGCCCTGCTACCACAGTTTCACCGAGGACAGCCACACCGCGAACTAACGCTTCAATACGAACTTTTTGATTAAGCTTGTCGGTAGAGCCTTCACACGTGCCAGTCGCACGGAATAGCACTGTTGACAATGACGGCTCGGCCAGTAGTTCAAAATGTTCATGCGCACGAATTTTATCTGCCACTTCAAGCGTTTGAGCGATGATATGGTCATACATATCACCCAGTGCTTGCGGGCCAACACTCTGCATGGTCATGAAGACTTTAAGCGCATCAAAACGTTTGGTGGTCGCAATGGATTTGTCCACTAAGTTAGGCAGTTCGTCGTGTTCACGGTTCAAGTAATCAGCATGATGAAGCAGGTACTTAAACTGAGACTTATCTTTAAGTAATAACGCACCACAGCTGATTGTTTGATAGAAGAGTTTGTGGAAGTCCACACTAATGGAATCCGCTCGCTCAATACCAGCTAATCGATCTTTGTGACGGCTTAGAATCAAAGCGCCACCATATGCGCCATCCACATGGAGCCATAGGTCATGTTGTTTCGCTGAATCCGCCAGTGATACTAAATCATCAATGGCACCGTGATCGGTGGTACCCGCCGTGCCCACGATGGCAAATGGGATAAGACCTTGTTGCTTAAGCTCACTGATCATCGAATCAAGAAGCGATGTGTCCATGGTACCGTTCACATGTGCAGGTACAGTCACTACTGCTTTCTCACCAAGTCCCATCCACGATGCAGATTTCTGTACCGTAAAGTGTGATTTTTCAGAGCAGATAATGCGCAGTTTGTGAGCGTATTCAGGCAGACCCAGCTTTTGAATGGAATGGTTAGAAAGCTTATCGGCAACCCAATCACGAGCGAGTAATAGACCCATTTGGTTACTTTGAGTACCACCACTGGTGATGATGCCGTCAGCCTGATTACCCAGCTCGTATTTCCCACATAGCCAATCAACGACACGCTGTTCAACATAGGTTGCAGAAGAGGCTTGATCCCATGAATCCATAGATTGATTCAGAGCCGCAATCATCGCTTCAGCCGCTATCGCAGGCATCAAAGGTGGTGTATGTAAGTGTGCAATGCAGCTAGGGTGCTGTGTAAAAATAGAATTCTTTACAACTAACTCACTGGTGCTATCAATCACCTCTTTTAAGCTGTGGTTGGCAGAATCTAAACACACCGCGTTAACTTGAGCTTCTAGAAGCTTGGGATCCATACCCGTGTATGGCTTATCGACCTGCTCAAAGATCTGCTTTAACGCATTTGTCGCGTGATTCATCACCGTCGCATAATTATCAGCACCATTTTCACCGGTATGAATAAAGTGTTGTTTCCACTTTGCGTTCTCTTCGAGTGTCTCTCGCTTGCCGCCACCAGCAGCCAAGATCGCTTCTTCCATGACTCGAAGTGCGAAATCGATTTGTTCAAACGAGATAATCATTGGTGGAAGGAAACGAATAACAGAGCCATCACGCCCGCCTTTTTCAACCATCAGGCCACGCTCTAGTGCTGCACGTTGAATCGCAAGTGTCAATTCACCATCGGCGACAGGCTCACCAAATTTATTCGTCGAACCATCGGCCTTTTGGATTTCCATGCCTAGCATCAAGCCCTTACCACGAACTTCTGCTATGCAGTTCACCCGCTTTTGAATGCTTTCAAGACCCATTCGCAAATATTGACCGGCAATATTGGCATGCTCAACCAAGTTATCACGCTCGATGATTTCTAAGGCTTTAGCACCGGATACCATCGCCAACTGGTTACCGCGGAACGTACCGGTATGCTCACCCGCTTTCCATGTATCAATCTCTTTGTTAAATACAAGGATAGACATCGGTAATCCACCACCAATGGCTTTGGATAGACACAAGATATCCGGAGAGATACCCGCTTCTTCAAACGCAAATCGATAGCCTGTTTTTCCTACACCACATTGAATCTCATCAAGGATAAGTAAAATCTCATGCTCGTCACAAATACGTCTAAGTTCCCGAAGCCAAGATGCAGGAGCCGGTAAAACCCCGCCTTCACCTTGAACTGGCTCGACAATAATAGCAGCAGGTTTCATGATTCCTGCTTCATCATCATGAAGTAAGCGCTCAATATAACGAATGCTCGCTTGTGCCCCTTCCTCGCCACCCAAACCAAATGGACAACGCAGGTTGTATGGGAAGGGCATAAAGTGAACGTCAGACATCAAACCCGTTCGACGCGCTTTGGTACTTAAGTTACCCATCATACCCATGGTGCCATTGGTCATGCCATGGTACGCGCCGCGAAAAGCAAACATGGTATTGCGACCTGTGGTTTGCTTAGCCAACTTAATCGCCGCTTCAACAGCATCAGCCCCTGACGGGCCACAAAACTGAATCGCAGAATTATGGGCGAACTCTTTAGGTAAAAATGCCTTCACACGCTTGATAAAGGTGTCTTTTGCTCGGGTCGTCATATCCAAAGTTTGATATGGCAAGCCCAAATCAAGTTGGTCTTTTAGCGCTTGATTGATCTCTGGGTGGTTATAACCCAGAGCCAAGGTGCCTGCACCCGCTAGGCAATCTAAAAAAAGCTGACCACGCGTATCTTCGACAAGCACACCGTGGGCTTGTTTTATCGCTATGGGTAAACGTCTTGGGTATGAACGAACTTCAGACTCATGTTCTGCTTGATCCAGCAGGATTTGGTCTGGAGTGAGATCATAAAGACCTTCTACATGAGGAACTTTTGTAGAAAAAGGGGTTGCGATAAGCGCGTTATCGACGTCAAAAACTGTACTCATTGTAATTCCCTAAAAAATAGAGGATTTGCGCTCTTTCAACACGGTTGATAAACACTCGGTTGATAAAAAAGAGGCAAAGCAATACCTTCCGAAAACATCCATACGTTCGGGATTAAGATCGTGACCATTTAGAATGGTCCGTTAGGAGTTCTGGAATTCAGGGTTCAGTAATGCTACTGACGTGAAGTACAGGGCACTTAGGAAGTACGAAGCTGATTAGGCTGTATAAATTAAAGGTTTTCACTGTTGGGTTTCTCTCTCATCTGTTGCCAATGCAACAAAAATATCCCGTCTATCAACAAGGGCTTGCTGATACCTACCCTACGCAACGAGACAATCAGCCGAATGTACGTTACGAGTATCCCCCAGAGTAATGCATTAATAAGTGCTCCGAGATTGCGCGGAAAAGTATCACAAACTCAAAGAGGCTGGCAACTATTTTTACTAACCAATTTGTAAATAAAACCAAGCTCCTTCACTCACTTTCTGCTTGCTTATATTCCCTCCATTTAGTGTTGTTATACCCATAAATCTTTCTATCCTGCGGGATAAAAAGACAAGCTGGTGCTATTTTTCTAATCTCGCCCTTTAATGTTTGTTCAACCACGTGCGATGCGAAAAAAAATGCTCCCTATTCTAAGGAGCATTTTTAAAAGTTTGAGACTGAGAAAAGACAGACATTACCGTTTTCTAACTCAATCATTGCTTGACCTCATTTCATGATGACAAATCTCACCAACAAGGCAAACTATACCAACCTATTCAGACGCCTTTTTCTTTTCAGCACAGCGACTCGATAGCTGGTGAGTATCCATGTCGTACTGCTCTTTTATCGCATCTTTCACCGTCCCTTCCCACACTGGAACGCCGACAAAGTAACTGGTTCTAGCCAGTACATGAGCCGCAATAGGAGCAGTAAGAATAACAAAAAGCACAACCGCCATAGCACGCACGACCACCGCTGTATCACTCCAAAAAATGATCGAGAACGCGACCACAATTAAACCAATACCCAGGGCGCCAGCTTTCGTAGTTGCGTGCATGCGCGTTAAAAGATCAGGCATGCGATTAATACCGATACTGGCCAATAACATGAGACAAGCACCTGTTAGTACGAAAAAAGCTACGATCATATCAATCATCTTCTCTAATTCCTCTTTGTTCTAAGTATCGAGAAAAACCGACCGCCGCTAAGAACGACGTCAGTGCCAATACGATCGCGACATCAATGAACTTTGGCTCACTATGAGCAATGCTATAGAGAACAACCAGCCCTACAGTGATGGACGCCATCAATTCAAGTGCGACAACTCGATCTGGTAAAGACGGCCCTTTCAATAACCTGACCGAGGAAAGTAGCAACGCCAAGGTCATAATAATGAAGCAAATGTTATAAACAGTATCTAGCATAATTTTAACCTAATAAATCAATAACCATGGCTTCAAGGCGCTTAAGCTCAGCGATATGAAGTTTCTCATCTTCGAAATACATCAGATGAACATAAAGCACCTTTTTATCCGTTGATACATCCAATGCCAGCGATCCAGGTGTTACCGTAATCAAAGTAGAGAAGATCGTAATACCACCCTCAGTGTCGATATCCAATGGCACTGCAATAACCGCTGGTTTCATTAAATGCGTCGGAGTGACGACATCGTAGGCCACTCTCGCATTCGCTTTAATTAAATCCCAAATAAAGAACAGAATAAAATTAAGCATCTTTGGCAGCTTACCAAAATAGACTTTAAATGGTTCATGGTCTCGCAATACATAAGCCAAAACGACATAGCTCAGCAGCATGCCTGCAAAAAAGTTAGATATGGTATAAGTACCTGATAGCACTAGCCAAGCCAATGCTAGCAGCATATTCCATCCAAATGCCTTCATGATTGACCTCCCAATACAGCGTCAATGTATTGCTGCGGGTCGAGTATTTGTTCCGCCGTCATAGAAGCTAGATTTACAAACCATTCCGCATTGATACCAATAGTAATGGTAATGACCGCCATCACGATGATTGGCAAGTAAAGACACAAACGTTCAGAATCAGACATCGCCGGTCTGATCTCAGCATCGTCTGGTAATTTCTTCCAAAACGCTTCAGACCAAATCTTAATCATTGAATACATGGTAAGTAAGCCAACCGCTAAGGAAGCGATAACACCGATCCACTCTTTAGCTTCAATACCCGCTTGTATAACGACGAACTTGGCAAAGAAACCCGATAGTGGAGGAATCCCAGCCAGTGACATAGCAGGAACCGCAAACAGTACGGCTAAGAAAGGCGCTGACTTATAAAGTCCACCCAACCTCTCCAATCGGTAGCTACCGTGCATTCGATACATCACACCACTGATTAGGAATAGATTGGTTTTGACTATAATGTGATGGAACAAGTAAAACACGCCTCCTAAAATCGCCAATGGCGTAAAGAGCGCGAGCCCTAAAATCATGTAACCAATTTGGCTCACAATATGAAACGAGAGAATTCTACGAACTTCAAACTGAGCGGCGGCGCCTAACACACCCGTGACCATGGTAAAGATACCCATCCACATCAATAAAGTGTGATGAGTAAAGTCCACATCACCCACGAAGATAACACTGAACACTCGGTATAAAGCGTAAACACCCACTTTGGTTAGCAAACCTGCAAAGACCGCAGAGATCGCAACAGGAGGCGTGTGATACGACGCTGGTAGCCAGAAAAACAACGGAAAAGCAGCGGCTTTAATACCAAAGGCGACCAAGAAGAGCAGCGATATGACCGTCACAACCTCAGGGTTGGCAGACATTGACAACTTTTGTCCCAAATCGGCCATATTCAACGTGCCCGCATAGGCGTACAACAAGCCTACCGCACTTAGAAACAGCGCTGACGACAGTAGGTTAAGCGTTACATATTTCAGCGCACCCTCCATCTGGCTTCGTTCACCCCCTAAGATCAGCAAGCCAAACGATGCCACGAGCATTATCTCGAACCAAACGTACAGGTTGAATATATCTCCGGTCAGGAACGAGCCTATAACGCCCGCAAGCATTAGATGCAATAAAGGATAGAAACCAAACTTCTCGTGTTCTTTGGTCATGGTGGCCAATGCATAGATTGATATGCAAAAAGCCACAACCGAAGACACTGTTACCATGACGACTGCAAGTAAATCGGCCACTAAAGTGATACCAAACGGTGCTTCCCAGCCTCCTAGATTGGTGGCCTGAATACCACTCGTGTAAACCTTGTTAAATAACGTAATCGCAGCAACCAGCAGCGAAAAATTTGAGATTACACTGATCCAACGCTGTAGCGTTCGATGTTTCCACAGCAACATTGATAACGCTGCCGCAAACATTGGGATCAGTACTGGCATTAATATCATCATAATTGTGAATCTGTACTCTTCATTTCGTTCATGTCGTCTGCGCCTATGACTTTATAAGCGCGCTTTATCAGTACAACAGCAAATGCCAACACACCAAAACTGATCACGATAGCCGTTAGAATAAGCGCTTGAGGCAATGGATCGGCTATCGGCCCTGATGGTATTTTCATTCCTTCTTCAATAAGAGGAGGCGCACCACGAATTAAGCCTCCGCCAGTGAAGATCAACAAATTGGTCGCATTAGACAAAATCATCAGTCCAATCACAAGCTTAACCACACTACGTCGAAGCATCATATAGAGTGCTGCGGCGTAAAGAGCACCAATGACAATAGCAAATAGAGTTGTCATTTATTCCTCCAACTGTGCTAACGAGAAGAGCAACGTTGTAACCATGCCCGTAACGACAAGGTAAACGCCAACATCAAAAATCAAAGGTGTGCTTATTTTTAATTCCCCAATACCAGGGACATACACATCCCACCAAACAGCACTAAGGTAAGCACGGCCTGACATGAGAAAACCAGTAAACCCACTTAATAACGAAATCAGCAAGCCACCACCCATCAAGTAGCTACTATCGATACCAATAAGTTTTCGGGTTTGAGTCGCGTCAAAAGCAAAAAAGTGAAGCGCAAATGCGGCTGAAGCGACCAAACCAGCAATGAAACCACCGCCTGGCTCATTGTGCCCACGTAACAACAAAAACACAGAAAACAACAACAGCATTGGCAGTAAGAAACGCGCCACTACCTGAAGAATGAGAGAAGTACCCGTATTGTTCATTACTTTTCCTCCCGAGTTCGAAGCATGGCTGTAACCCCTATGGCTGCAAGGGAAAGTACGAATAGTTCACCTAACGTATCAAGTGCACGGTAGTCGACTAGGATTACGTTGACGATATTTCGTCCTTTGGCAATCGTGTAGCTATTTTCAATAAGATAAGAACTGATACGATCAGGCATCGCAAAGTGCGTAACCGTCAACAGTAGAACGGCCATCATCACGCCAAAAGTAACCGCCACAAAACAGTCTCTCCAACGCACGTCACTGCTTGATAGTTTTTGGAATTTAGGCAATCTGAACAGCACGAGAACAAGCATAATAACCGTCAATGTTTCTATCAGTACTTGAGTAATCGCTAGATCTGGAGCACTAAAGAAGACATAGATTAACGCCATCGAAAAGCCCAGAGCACCAATAGCGGCAACGGCGCCAAGTCGAAGAGGCGTCATGCACGCATAGGTAATCACCGCGATAATGAGAATCGAGATGCCTACGTCTTTAAGCGTCACATCAGAGAAATCAATATCCCAATGGAATCCAACTTTAGTGAACATCGCATACGCGACTAGAGCAATCGTCGTAATAAATATCGTTAGGATATAGTTTGCCATGTAGCCATTTTGCAGCTTCATGGTACTCCACTTAGCAAACGTCACTAAGTTATCCATAAATATTTCGTAACCACGTTCAGGTCCGTACTCAAGCATAGGTTTCAATGTTGATGCTCGTGGGCCTAACGTGTCCCACTTCTTAAACAGCAAATAACCCAAACCAAGAGCGGCAACGCTGATCATCAGCGGTAGATTGATACCATGCCAAAGTGCTAAATCAACGGACTCAATCTGACCAAATGAGATCGCACTCACCGCAGAAGAGACTAACGGTGTCACGAGACTTGGCATTAACCCAAAAATCAGCCCTACTGTTGCCAGTACAGAAAAACCTAAACGCATACCCATCGGCGCTTCATGTACCTCTTTCGGTGTTGCTTTCTTTTCACCCCAAAATGGTTTAATCACAAGCAACCCTGCGCAAACAACAATAAAGACAGAGGTTAACAACGTCATGAAGATGAGAAGTACAGCCCAAGGGCTAGATAAAACGCCTTCTAGCATCAATTCTTTACCAATGAAGCCGAACAGTGGTGGAACGCCAGCCAGTGCCAAAGCGGCTAATGACATAAAGGCGGCCGTATATGGCATAGCCTTTCTAAGCCCGCCTAATTCACGTACGTCCTTTGTTCCCGCTTCATGATCAATCGTACCCGCGGCCATAAAGAGCGCACCTTTATACAGCGCGTGACCTAACAGAAAGACTACCGCTGCAACCAATGAAGCTTCCGTACCGATACCAATGAGCATCGTTAACGTACCTAATGCCATTACGGTTGAGTACGCCAAAATACGTTTCAAATCGGTACTAGTGACAGCCAAAGTGGCTCCGAGTAACATTGTCGTCGCACCAAAGAATGTAAGCGCAACAGTCCATGCTTCATAACCTGCCATCGTAGGTTGCAATCGAGCCATCAAATAGACACCCGCTTTTACCATGGTGGCGGAGTGTAAGTAAGAACTGACAGGCGTTGGGGCAGCCATCGCGTTAGGCAACCAAAAATGAAATGGGAATTGTGCTGACTTAGTAAATGCACCAAGTAGAACCAACACCATCATTGCAGGGAATAAGGGATGGGATTGAAGACTCGTGCCTTGAGCAAGAATCTCCCTGACTTCATAAGTACCGGCAATCAGGCCAAGCATAATAATGCCCGCCAGTAGCGCAAGACCACCACCAACGGTCACCATGAGTCCTTGAAGCGCTGATTTACGCGATGATTCTTTTTCATGGTAATAGCCAATCAGCATATACGAAGTAATGCTGGTCAGTTCCCAGAAGACAAACATGGCCATCAGGTTGCTAGACAGCACAACGCCGAGCATCGCCGCCATAAATGCCATCAGATACATTAAGAGCTTACGCTGATCGGCTTTATGAGCTAGGTAGCTGCCTGTATAAATAATGACGAAAAAGCCGATACCCGAAATCAGTAACGCAAACAGTAGGCTCAACCCATCTAGCCAAAAATTCAAACTGATACCTAATAGTGGTACCCATTCATAACTGATCAGCAGTCGACCTTCGCTTGTCACAGCCGGCATAAAAGTAAGAAAATAGACAAACAAAGCCGCTGGCAACAGTGCGAGCAAGTGGCTGGTTTTCTCACCAAAACGCTTAAACAACCAAGGAACAAATGCCGCCAGGAAAAAACCTGACAGGACAGCAATAAGCATTAAAAATAGCCTCCAAAAACTTCGACCATAGAATCAAGTAGCAAGACGCTAACTCAAAATAAATCCGATATTTGAATTAGTGTATACGAGTTAGGGCATGAGAAACCTTAAAAAAAGCATAATCACAACCAATCTATAACGCAATAATATTCAAAAACGAAATACAGAAAGTAACGTTATTATTGAACGAGGAGTTTATTTAAATAGCACTAGCTTGAATACTCGCTTGTTATGAACCAATAACTCGGTATTTCCGTAAAAAACTGACAAATACGACGAAAATACCATCTAAATAGATTAGTAAATATTCAAAAGACAACGGACTGATTACTTATTGCTCAATGAATAAAAGGAAGAAATGACTTGTCAAATAACGTTGTAGATTAAACGATAATTTTCTGTATCTAAGTGTAACTGGGCGAGAGATTTGGATAGGAGAAGAGTTCGCAAAGGGACGTTAAAGTCTGCCTTTGCGAACTATTTTAAATTAATTTGTCACGGCTTTTTGCTTTGGTAAAACAATACTTAAAATTGCATACCCCAATAGTGCAGAAGCTGTAGAGCCAAGTAGAACTCCTAGGCGAGCATATGTGTCCATGACTTCTTTCTCAAAGCCAAAAGCCAATGAAGATATAAATATCGACATTGTAAAGCCCACACCACACAAGATAGACACGGCAAAAATATGTCGCATCTGAATCCCGTCAGGAAGCTTTGCAATCCCCAATTTCAGCGACAGCCAACAGAAAGACATAATACCAATAGGCTTACCCACCAATAGGCCTAAAGCGATCCCTAAAGGAAGCATAGATGTTAAACCTTCTACCGAGATATTCTGTAAAGATACGCCTGCGTTAGCTAACGCAAACAAAGGTAAAATACCGAATGCGACGTACGGGTGTAAGGCGTGTTCTAACGTTTTAAGTGGCGAGTCACTGGCTGTTTTCCCTTTTAATGGAATAGCGAACCCGACAACAACACCCGCTAACGTTGCATGCACTCCAGATTTTAGTACCGCGAACCAAAGCACGAAGCCGATAATTAGGTACAGAGGTAAAGACGTGACACGACGTGAGTTTAAGATAAACAAAACAGCAGTTGAAATAAAACCGACTGTCAACGCAGTTACCGACAAATCGTTGGTATAGAAAAGCGCAATAATAATAACAGCGCCCAAGTCATCGATGATCGCTAACGCAAGTAAAAAGACTTTTAGGCTGATAGGAACACGATTACCCAGAAGGGCCATAATCCCAAGTGCGAATGCAATATCGGTGGCAGCAGGTATTGCCCAACCGGCGAGGGCTTCTGGATCTTGATAATTAAATAAAACGTAAACAAGTGCAGGCGCTAACATTCCACCTACTGCCGCGATTGCTGGGAACATCGCTGTTTCTTTTGACTTCAGCGCACCTTCAACCAGCTCACGTTTCACTTCAAGACCGATAATAAGAAAAAAGATAGCCATTAAGCCATCATTGATCCAATGAGATAGAGACATCCCCAACAAATAAGTATGTAAAAAACCCTGATAAAAGCCGTTGAGAGGCGAGTTAGCTATCATCATCGCAGTGATTGCGGCAATGACCAGTAAAATACCACTAGATGACTCCATTTTTAAGAAGTCACGAATCATACTTGTCATGTTGTTGTTGCCCTTAGAATTTTAAATAATTAAAAAATTAACGAAATTAATGGTGACTAGCTTTTATCCTCAGCAAATATAATTTCGTTTCTTCTGATATGTTAATTCGGAATTTCCGATATAACAATCAGAGGCACACTTAATCATTCAATTTATAACACAATGTTACACAAAAGAACTAGAATAAAAAAAACTCGCTAATCAAAAGATTAAGCGAGTCTAATCATCTAAAAAATGAGATCTATACTACATTTGGTATTAATAGCCCGTTAGTTGCATAAATCCTTTTGTTTCGTGAGAACCTGATGTTTCAACTGGCCCTTCCCAGTAAGGAATAACAAAAGGTAATAATAAATGGCGATTAACCGGTGTGAGTAATACATCGATGCCATGCTCAGCAATCACTATACTCCATTCAAGAGGTATTTTTTTTCCGTTCGACAATACCGTCGTTTTTGAAGGGCTTAACGAGATACTCGTTTCATCAAGTAACGTTATTCTTCCACTATTGCTGATGATAGAACCATAGAGATACGGCATTTGTTCATGATGACGATAACGACTTATGGTTAACGTCTCAGTCGGGGTTAAGTTAATGACAAACCAATCCCAACCTTCCTGATGCTTCGAAATCAGCTGACTCCCCCACTCTTTGCTCATCCATGCACTGCCTTTCACTTTCAATGGCTCACCATTATCTAGGCTCAGTTCGCCAGATACAGACAAAAATGGCGCATTAATGTTAAATGCCGCGATAGGAAGGAGATCATGTTTGGGCTGATACCCATTCTCGCCAAGTAGCGCAAAAGGGCCTGCTGTCAATGTTTGAAGGTTTATGCTGAAGTCATTAGTTGAAATATCTAATTCGCCAGGAAATGGCGTATAGCCCAATGACTGCCACCCCCAATTATCAATCCATATTTTAAATGGGTTCACATTCGTGCCCGACTGTCCGATTCCCCCACGAGCAATCCTCTGCTCTTTCCACACTTGCGTTTTATTAGAAATGACGGCATGAGAAATATAGATCTGCGGGTTTTGCCAGCCTTCAGTCTTTCTCTCATCCCGAGCTATTCGAAAGAAGCTCCACTGAATAGCATATTCAGTGCCTTGCTGGTCAACAACATTAGCAAAGTACTGCCACCATTCATGCTGATATTCCGGGTGGGATTTAAAGTCGTGAGGAAGAGTCACCGCTCTATCTGGTAGGACAGGTTCAAACACTTTTTTTTGCAGCATTTGGACAACAGCCTGATGCGAATGATCGTGTACCTTAGAGTCAGAGAGATCGTAATTCAAATAAAGTAAGATTGATACGAAAAGAATCACAGCAACAGAAGATAACAAACGAATAAAGCTTAACTTACGGGTCTTGAGAGTATTTTTCATTTATAGCGAATCCCGTAAAGACTTCATGGGGGTGCTCTTGATCGTTCGCCATACCGGCAGTGCGCCAGCCACCATTAACGATGCAATCACCCAGAATATTGTCTTAACATATTCCATAGGAACAAATCTCAACTCCAAGGTCCATCCAAACGATTGTTTAATCACAACATCCACCACAAGGCTTGCTAAGGCCAACCCAAGTGGCATTGCTATCACCACTGAAATCATGCAAAACACCAGAAGTTGAAGCCCACTTATAATCACGAGCTCTTTTCCAGAAATGCCAAAACAACGCAACAAAGCGATATGCCGCTGGCGAGAAACCTCACCAGCTAAGGTAGCAAAGAAGATGCCGCAAACTGCGATAAACAATGTGATATGGCCTAAAGAATCAGCGATAGCAAACGTTCTATCAAACACTTTCATAGCCTGAGTATGAATATCACTATTATCGAACACGCGGTCGGAATTCAAACGAAACACAGAGGCCAGTCGATGCTTTAATCCGGTTGGGTTCACCCCCGGTTTAAGCTCAACGCCAAGAGCGACATCTCCGGTGCCTGCATATTCATTGAGCCAATTCCGATGCGATAACAAAGCTTGGTTATACGGGTTACCATAATCGTAATAGACACCAACAACCTGCCACCGTTGCCCAAGCTGATTAGAAAGACTGATAAAGTCGCCAGGTCTGATGCCTAATTTCAACGACATAGACTCACTGATCATCACACCTTTCGAGTGGTGCAGGTGATACCAATAGTTTGGAATACCAAGTTTGACGGTCAACGCGTCAAGTTCTGCGTCAGAAGCACCGGTACTTACTATTTGAAGTACGCCTCTTGCTGTCGGTTCATCTTTTTCCCATCGCCACCAGACACTTTCAACTTCAGGTTGCTTTTGTAACCAGTGACTTACGCGAGGCGAAGAACTATTACTTGGGTAAATATAAAGGTCAGCGGCCAACCTTTGGGTTAACCACTTATCGGTCGTATCACGGAAGCTACCAACCATGGTCTCCACACCAATATTACCAGCCATAGCGAGCATTAATCCCATAGTAGCCACACCACGATAACTCATACTGGTCGCTGCATCGGCAAAAAACCAACGTAACTTCACCCAACGCAATGAGTAGGTAAAACTGGTAAACACTTTCCATATCAGAAACGGAGTAAAGAGCGCAACACTCATCATCATTAGCGCAATAATGGCAAAGCCTGATGTTTGTGTTTGGGGCACTTGGTAGATAGCCACACCCGCAACACATAGTGCGCAAGCTAAAAAAGCTTGGAGGGTAAATTCGGTTCCAGCAAACCTGACCAGCGATAAACGCGAAGTCAATCGATTCGGCTGTGAGCGCAGCAACCGAACAAGTGGCCAAATACATGCAGTAATCACCCCTAGTACACACATGCCTAGACTGTAAAAACTTGAGTAATAGCTCCAACCAATATCAATACCTACATTCGCGTTGTAAAGCTCACCCAAACTGGTGGCTACAGCTGGGATTAATTGATTTGCAAGCATCAATCCGAACACATTGCCACATAGCCAGCTGATTAATATCATACCAATGAGTTCTATTGATAACGCTTGAGCCAATTGCCAGCCTGACACCCCAGTCTGTCGTAAAATGCCAACAAGAGGCTGACGCTGAACGAATGAGAGTGAAATGGCTTGGTAAAAGATAAACAATCCGACGACAAAGGACAGCATACCAAGCGCGCTTAGGTTCATATGGAAGGCATTGGTTAATGATTCAAGTTCTGAATGGGAGCTACGTGATAAAGATAGACCGTTAGGAAGACTGCTCTTTAATTTGGCTAATTTGTCTTTTGGCATTTCTTCGCAAGCGATCAGGCCTATACCGGAGCTACGATTAAGCATTTTAAGTAGTGAGATATCAGCAATCATGCGAGTGCCGCTCAAGCTTTTATTTTTGTCGACAACAATGGGCCCAAGAAGCGATTGATCGTCTAGCGTTATTGAATCTCCATCTTTCCAGTCATGACGTTCAGCTAGCCCTTGGCTCACAACAATTGGATACGGTGGATCCATGAGATCCAGACTTTTGAGTTGTGCCAGTGACATCCCCTGTTCAGTTTGAAACATGGAAATAGGATCCAAACCTACCAACACTAATTCGTCGCCATCATCGGTCGTGAGATTTTGTTGAACGAATGGGACACACTCATTAAAACCATCTCGTCTTAGCTGAATGTATAAGCCCTGAGGGACCGTATTACTAATGTGCTTAGGGCGAATTCGATAGGGTAATGGATTAGAAAAGAGTTTCTCACCGTCAGCGTAGCTCTGACGAGCATGATGATTGATAGAAGTAACCCCAACCAGCAAAGAAACCCCTAACGTTAACCCAAGTAAAACTAAGAGCATCTGTAAAGGGTAACGACGATAGTGCCCGAATAACGCTTTAACTACGGGCCATAACATGGAGTTGCCCTCCTTGAAGACGAATCCGACCATCCATGTGCTCGGCCACTTTATCGCTGTGCGTGACCAACAAAAGCGTGCAATCTAACTGGCGAGTTAAGGAAGTCAGCAAGCGCATCACCGCTTCAGCGTTTCTTTCATCTAAGCTACCGGTAGGCTCATCGGCCAACAAAATCTTTGGCTCCATATACAAGGCTCTTGCTATGGCAGCCCTCTGCTGCTGCCCACCTGATACTTCTTCTGGGTAGCGCCCTAAGAGAGGCATAAGATCCAACGCCGACAAAATTTGTCGCCACAGTCCATGATCTTCTGGTAACCCTTTAAGCTGACGACAAAAGCGAATGTTATCGGCAACATTTAGCGTAGGGAGTAAATTGAATTGCTGGAAAATAAGACCAACATTGTTACGGCGATATGCTGTTCTTAGGTATTCTGGACTGTCATGCATCGAGAAATTCGGATATTGAACTTCTCCTGAATCGATGGTGTCAAGCCCGGCTATCAAGTTAAGTAACGTACTTTTCCCTGTACCACTTTCGCCCATAAGAGCAACCTGATCGCCTTGATTTAATGTCAGTTCTGCACCTTGTAAAACTGGGTGGAATTCACCACCGTCAACGTATCCTTTACATAGGTTGTTCAGCTTTAACATTAAATAGCTCGCAATAATATGACTGGGAAGGAGAATCTACACTAAATTGAGCTTTCTAGAAAGTATTTTGGACACCTGATCACAAGATATGCATTCAATTGCAACAATTAACCGCGTCACTTCTCATTTTATAATAAACTATTTTCTTACTTGTTGCTTTTGCACTAGGCATAGGGGTATTCGGCATGACCGCGATAATCTGGCACTTGAACCTCATACGCTCAATAAACAGAAAATCAACGCGTTATAGTATACAGTAATATATTCTTAACCATGGTGATTGAAGGGAATGTATGAAAAAGGTTTTGGTTCTTGGCGCATCAGGATACGTAGGCTCTCAGTTATTACCGATCCTCCTTTCTAAAGGTTACAATGTAACAGCAGCAGCTCGAAATCTTGAATACTTGAAAGCAAGAGTAACGCCTCACGCTAATTTAAGGTTTACCTACCTAGACCTTGCTCATCGTGAAGAAACTCTACAATTGATTCCTCAATTTGATCTGATCTACTTTCTTGTTCACGGCATGGCCGCAGGGCACGACTTTTTAGAATACGAGCTCTCCCTAGCGCACAACTTTAAAGCTGCATTGGTAAACAGCTCGGTACAGCAAGTCATTTACCTCAGCGCGTTGCAACCTCAAACGGGTAATTCCGCGCACCTAGATGCAAGGCGTCAGACTGGCGATATTCTTAGGCAAAGCAGCGTACCGGTCACTGAGCTAAGAGCGGGGGTTATCATTGGGCCAGGTTCAGCAGCTTTTGAAATAATGAGGGACTTCGTTTACAACTTACCCGTGATGATTGCACCTAAATGGGTCGATTCAAAAGCAAACCCAATCGCTCTTGAAAACCTCAATCACTATTTGATTGAAATCGCCAAAGAATCCCCGACTGAACATCGACAGTTTTCTATCGGTGGTCCAGATGTCCTCTCTTATCGAGAGCAGTTTAAAACCATTTGCGAGATCGCGAATAAACCGTTTCGGCTCTGGTCCACTTCCTTGCTGACACCTAAGCTAGCGTCCTACTGGCTAGGTTTAGTCACATCCGTTCCAAGTAACATAGGCCGAGCGTTACTCGCGGGCTTAGAGCATGATTATATTTCCGATTCAAACCAAGCTCAGAAAGACTACCCGCAGACTCTTATTTCCTATAAACAAGCCGTTAAGACCGCCATCAAAGAAGAAGGCACATTTGTTCGAAGCAATGTTTGGGGATTTGAACCGGAAGCGCTCAGTCGATGGCAACCCGGTTACGGTTATTACCCTAAACAGGCAGGTGCCACGATTAAAACACACTTATCATCGGAGCAATTGTGGAAGGTTGCTCAGCAAATAGGCAGTCGTAAACACGGGTATTTCTTTGCCAATACTCTATGGCGTACACGGGAGTGGCTGGATGTTTTATTTGGTGGAGGAGTGCCGCAACGTCGCGAGCCAGAAGGGCCTGAGCTCAAGGTCGGAGATTACATTGATTCTTGGAAAGTCATCCGATGTGAAAAAGATCAATTTCTTTCTCTTTTGTTTGGAATGAAAGGGCCGGGCCTAGGGCGCTTAGAGGTCGCGATTGCAGACTTAGGAAATAAAAGAGAGCTCACCATCACCGCTTGGTGGCACCCACAAGGGTTCTTAGGGTTACTCTACTGGTTTGCAATGATGCCAGCTCACCTCTTTATCTTCAACGGAATGGTTAAAGCTATAGTCAAAAATGCACACGGCAACAAGTAAAAAAAAGACGTGCCCTCATTGAGTACGTCTTTTCATTAAATCTTGTTTAACCTCTGAAAGCTTCGTCTATCTTAACGTCTTAATCTATCTTCAGATTCAATGGAATTTCAGCCAGTTGATTACCCTGATTTCGTGGGAAAATCACGTATTCACCATGGTATTTAACCACAGATTTGTAATCCGTTACCTTGTGAACCATAAAACCTGCCGCCGCCGATTTTTCAATAAACTCGGCATGATTACCCCGTACAAACCAGTGCATTGGTTGAGTGAGTAACTCCCCCTCAAAGCAGTCATCACACTGGTTAGCGCACAATGCTAGCGAACTATGCCCATCCGTAAAGATCTGAACTTTACCCCCACCAATTAACGGCTCTGAGGTTGAAACGTCCCAATTCGCGGCAATCATTACATCCAAAAACGTTTCAATATCACTGTCTTTAAGCTCTTTCAGCAATTCGTCTGACTGGAAAAACTGCGCATAAAACACGGAAATTCGTTTAAAGATAAAGGGTAGTCCTGCACTATCGCCTTTTGAACGCCCTGATTTTTGCCAACGAATTAAATCATCCACGACACACCGTTCAAAACGCTGACTTTTGAGAGCTTTTGTCACCCAGCGCACCAAGAAATGATTATTGGCAATTGGCGCATCAGCCAACTTGCCAGAGGCATGTTCAGCCTGCATTTCTGCTAAGGCTAGATTGACGACCTTTTGAATTTCAACTGTATAATTTGACACTATGCCTTTCTTCCTAATGTCCAATAGAATGCTACTGACAGCACAGAACACGCTGTCATTACGAATATCATCGGCCAGACTACATCGCTTGGCATAGCCGCAACAACGGCACCAATAATAGACCCGGTTCCGAATCTTAACGTGCCCGCCAACGACGATGCAGTCCCCGCCATATTTGGATAACCACTGAGCAGTAAGCCCATCGTATTGCTGCCTATGGTTGAAATAGTGCCGATAAATAAGACCACAAAAGGAACCGTTCCCCATAATCCTAAATCAAGCAACCAACTGCCCAATAAACCGATGCCAGCGATAAGCTGAATAACCAATCCAAAGCGCAGCATAGCGTGCGACCCTACCCGCTTAACAAGCCGACCATTAATACTCGTCATAATAATCATAGCGACAATATTAAGGCCAAAAAGGTACCCGAACTGATCGGGACGAACACCATAAATATCAATATAAACGAATGAGCCACCTGTTAAGAAGGCAAACATCCCAGCAAAAGAAAATGCACCTGAAAATATTAGCCCCATCGCGGTCGGGTTACGAAATAGACCCAAGTAGTTACGAATTGTCGTACCTAAGCGCAACGGGTGCCGTTTTTCTACTGGCAAGGTTTCTGGAATTTTCCAAACCACAAGCAAAATCACCACAACAGCAAAAACAGCCAACACCCAAAAGATGGAGCGCCAACCAAACCAGATAGCGAGGTGCCCGCCAATCATAGGCGCAAGAAGAGGAGCAATGGTCATGACGAGCGTGACAAAAGACATCGCTCGAGCGAAGTCCTCCCTGTCGAACATATCGCGGACAACCGCTTGAATAACGACGGCTGCCGCTGCCCCTGCAAAACCTTGTGCACATCGAATAAACGTTAACGCGTCAATGCCCGTAGTGGTCGCACTCACTATGGATGCAATAGCAAATAAAGCCACACCAATGAGTAGTACAGGACGACGACCAAAGCTGTCAGCAAATGGCCCATGAAACAACTGACCAATCGCAAAACCCGCAGTATAAGCAGTCAAGGTAAATTGAACTTCACCAGCCGTCACACCCAAGTCATTAGCAATGGATGGCATCGCAGGTAAGTACATGTCGATGGCCAGTGGCGTTAAAGCACCAATAGCACCAAGCACCGCAAAAAGAATCAGTCCTATTTGTTGTGAGCTGGCAGGAGAAGATATCGAATTATTTGTCATTAGGTTATCAAATCAGTGGCCGATTTGATTATGGTACCGATACCATAACCAACTCGTGGCGTATTATTAACGAATAATAATAACGACTCTTATAAAAAAGACTAGTTCTCATTTAGAAATATACGTGTTTCTAAAGCCGAGTTATTTCCAGATAGAGTTCACTTCATCTTCCGTAAGATAACGATACTCACCGAGCTCTAGGCTTTCATCCATTTCTATATCACCGATTTTCTCACGATGTAGCGCTTCTACCTTGTTACCAAGAGCAGCAAACATTCGTTTCACTTGGTGATATTTACCTTCATGGATGGTTAGCAACACTTCCTTTTCCGCTCGCACATCGAGTTCAGCAGGTAGCGTTAATCCAGTTTCACTTTTCAGCTGAATACCTTGTTTGAATTTTTCTGCATAGTCATCTTCAACAGGTTCCGTTAGCCAAACACGGTAAGTTTTCTGGCATTTGTGCTTCGGCGAGGTGATTCGATGGGACCACTGTCCATCATCGGTGATCAGAACCAATCCTGTCGTATCAACATCCAAACGACCCGCAAAGTGAAGCTCGTCCATTTTTATTTCATCGATCAGTTCAAACGCCGTAGGGTTCGCGCCATCTTCGTGTGAGCAAACAAACCCTTCCGGCTTGTAAAGCATAATGTAACGAGGCCCAGATAACGCCAGTTGGTTACCTTGCCATTCAACGACTGACTCTTCCGTCACATGTGACGCTGCTCTTTTTTCCATCTCACCGTCAACCATCACTTTTTTTGATCGCAATATCTGGTGAGCTTCTTTTCTTGTTACACCAAGCGTGTCACACAAAAACTTATCTAAACGCATATCTGCCTCAAACGCACTAATTTCGCGCGCAGTATACATGGAAAATGGATAACTAAGAACGCTTGCCCTAGGTTATCTGCTGTTTATTGCCAATGTTCCTTATTATATCAGCTGCTAGTGGTCGCCTTAACCCGTTAGCCTGTATACTAGTGGTCCATAAAAAAGAACGATAACTACCATGTATACCCTTCGCCCCTACCAAGCCGATTCAGTTAAAGCGGTTATTCACTATTTTCGCAAGCACTCGACGCCTTCAGTGATCGTGCTGCCCACTGGCGCCGGGAAAAGCCTAGTGATCGCAGAACTTGCTCGCCTCGCTAAAGGGCGTGTTTTGGTACTTGCTCACGTCAAAGAGCTAGTCGAGCAAAATCACGAAAAATATGAAGGCTACGGCTTAAAAGGTTCTGTCTATGCTGCTGGGTTAGGAAGAAAAGAGACTGACCAGCAAGTCGTGTTTGCGTCGGTTCAGTCAGTGGTTCGTAATCTCGATGATTTTAAGAACCAGTTTTCACTGTTGGTTATTGATGAATGCCACCGTGTTCCCGACGACAAAAACAGCAGCTATCAAAAAGTGATTACTCATCTAAAAGAGCTCAATTCAGGAATAAAAATACTTGGGTTAACTGCCACCCCTTACCGACTTGGTATGGGGTGGATATATCAATATCACACCCGAGGCCAGGTACGCAGTGAAGAACCCCGCTTCTTCCGCGACTGCATTTTTGAACTCCCCATTCATTACTTACTGGATGAAGACTTTTTAACTCCCGCTCGAATGATGGATGCACCTGTACTCTCTTACGATTTCTCTCAACTAAAACCGGCCAACACTGGGCGCTATAAAGAAGCCGAACTGGACATGGTGATCGACAAAGCAAAACGGGCCACGCCTCAAATCGTTGATCAGATTTTGCAGTATTCGCAAGACAAGTTAGGCGTGATGGTTTTTGCCGCAACCGTGCGCCATGCTCAAGAGATTTTGCAACGGCTTCCCGTAGCCGAGTCAGCGATTGTCATTGGTGACACACCGACACACGAACGTGACGACATTATTCAGCGTTTTAAGCAGCAAAAGATTAAATATCTCGTCAATGTTTCTGTTTTAACAACCGGTTTTGATGCCCCTCATGTCGACCTCATTGCCATCTTGAGGCCCACAGAATCCGTGAGTCTTTATCAGCAAATTATTGGACGTGGGTTACGTTTATCTCCTGGAAAGGCGGAGTGCTTGGTTCTCGATTACGCAGGCAATAACTACGACCTCTACCAACCAGAAGTGGGCGACCCTAAACCTGACTCGAACAGCGAAATCATTACCATTCCCTGCCCCGCCTGTGGATTTAACAATAATTTCTGGGGCAAACTCGACAGCAACGGCTTCTTACTCGAACACTTTGGCCGACGTTGCCAAGGTTTTTTTACCGATGAAGATACGGGCGAACGTGAACACTGCGGCTATCGCTTTCGCGCCAAATACTGCAATGAATGCGGTGCCGATAACGATATAGCAGCACGCATATGCCATGAGTGTGATGCGACATTAGTCGACCCAGACAAAAAGCTCAAAGAAGCCTTGAACCTAAAAGACGCTTTGGTCTTTGAGTGCTTAGAAATGGATATCGCGGTTTTTAAAGACAGTCACGGTAAGTCTCAGTTGAAAGTCACTTATCGTGGCGAGAACCAAGCCCAGGTCCATGAGTTTTGGTCCCTCACCACAAAAAAACAGAAACAAGCCTTTAAAGATCAGTTTGTTCGTCCGCACTTAGCTGACAAACATCGCGCATTTGACGCGGCGTCTCCAACCAAAGTCGCTGCTAATCAACACCGATTTCGGTTGCCTCAATTTGTGATCGCACGTAAATCTGGCCGATTTTGGAAAATGAGAGACAAAATATTCGATGACGAGCTTCAAAACCGTTAAGGTTGGCAAATTCACCTTCTATTCATGTTCATTGTTTTAAGATAATGAAGGTCGCCCCAACTTTGGATCAGTTATGCTTAGTAAAACAACCATTGCTAGCGTGTCTTTGTTTTGCGCGCTTTTATTACCCAATGTCGCGATGTCAGACTCCAACACAAATGGTCATGACCTCGTTCAAGATGAGTACAAAGAAGGTGCTCGTATCGAGTTCGATGAAGACCAAGATGAAGTGTATACAGCAGTAAAAGAGGGCTTGATACTGCCTTTTTCTGACCTTTACGATGCCATTGAATCACAACTGCACGGTCGCGTCATCAAAGTTGAATTAGAAGAAGACGACGATGAATGGATCTACGAGTTAAAGTTGGTTCATAATGACAACGTAATCAAAGTAGAATACAACGCCACCACTCTAGAAATGTTAGAGATAAAGGGCCGCAATCTGCAAGATGTGATCAAGAAATAAAAACGACATAAACACAACGTGGTGACCTATGAAAATCTTAGTGGTTGAAGACGACCCTCGTCTTGGCGAACAAATTATTGAAACACTTGAATCAGCAGATTGGGTGCCAGAGCTTTCTCAAGACGGCATTGACGCATTATACCGAGCAACATCTGAGCCGTGGGATGCCATTGTTCTCGATCTTGGCCTGCCAAAACTTGATGGTTTAACAGTTTTAAAAGGCATCCGAGATGAAAACATCAATACGCCAGTTGTTATCTTAAGCGCACGAGACACCTTGAGCCAGCGGGTAGAAGGATTAAACGCCGGTGCTGACGACTACTTAACCAAGCCCTTTGAAATGGTTGAGTTAATTGCTCGCATTCGTGCACAACTGCGTCGAGCATCAGGCAATGCGTCGCCTATTCAACAAATTGGCGACCTAAGCTTAGACACTCGCAGTTCAAAAGTGCTTTGGCAAGGACAAGCCGTCAGCCTGACTGCCCTAGAATATAAAGTCGTTGCCTATTTTATGCATAACGCAGATAAGGTGATTTCACGAACTGAATTGGTGGAGCATATTTATAAACAAGATTTTGACCGTGACTCAAATACCGTTGAAGTCTTTATTGGACGAATTCGTAAAAAGATTGCCCCTAAGATCATAAAAACAGTGCGTGGATTAGGCTACCAACTGAATTGTGAGTAATGATGTTAATATGCCCACATCGGTTAACCACCTCTTTATCATCAATGACATTAAGAGCGTATCGTGCCTAAGCTAGCCTCTCCATCCAAGAAAAACCTTAAGAACATCAGCCTTAAGAGCCGTTTGCTTCTCGCCGCGGCTTTTTGGCTTGGCGCGATGATTTTGGCCGCAGGCCTTGGCATTCCTAAGCTCGTTAAAGACTACCTTACTGATGATATAAAGCAGCAACTCAGCCTTGCTATGGATGAACTCACCGCCAACATTGAAACCGATACCAATGGCAATTTAGTGATGCTGAGCAGACTTTCAGATCCTCGGTTTTATCAGCCATATAGTGGTCTATACTGGACAGCCAAAACAACCGATAAGACATTGCGTTCTCGCTCCCTTTGGGACAAAAGCCTCTCATTCAAAAAGAAGCCATTAGGTCTCACGGTGACTGGCGCAAAGAATGAAAAACTCATCTATATTGCTCGCTCTGTGTATTTGCCCGATCTCAGTGTACCCGTAACCATCACCATCGGTGTTGATGAAGCGCCTCTAGTATCAACAGTCCAACAAATCACAAGGGAAATCTGGTTGATTTTGTCATTGCTCTTTGTGGGTATCTTGCTGTTGATCGGGATTCAAGTCAGTTGGTCACTATTGCCATTAAATAGGATGCAACGAGAATTAGTGTTACTTCGAAACGGTGAACAACAATCTTTAGGGGACAATTATCCGAAAGAAGTGTCCCCACTTGTGTCAGATTTGAACGCCTTACTGTTTCACTATCAGGAATTACTTGAACGGGCGCGCAATCACGCTGGTAATTTGTCTCATGCGCTTAAAACGCCTTTGTCTGTGCTCAAGAATGAAGTTGAAACACTACCCAAAAAAGATGCCGAAAAATTCTCACAACCGATCCATCAGATTCAAAATCATATTGAATACCATTTAGGCCGCGCTCGAATGGCTGGTTCTATGAATATTCTGTCGGTCAAATCAAACCCAAGCGAGCGTGTTGACGCAATTTCAATGGCCTTTGATAAAGTGTATGCCCACAGAGACATAACACTCATCAATGAACTTGATTCCGAGATTGAAGTTTCAGTAGAAACCGCCGATCTCGATGAAATGATCGGGAACCTTCTTGAAAATGGGTACAAATGGGCGGGTAGCATTATCAGAGTTCACTCCCAAAGCGTTGATCGTAACCATGTCACTCTTATCATCGAAGATGATGGGCCTGGGATCCCTGAAGAAAAACTTGATCTTGTTACCAAACGTGGGGTGAGGCTCGATGAAACAACACCAGGCACAGGTCTTGGGCTTAATATAGTAAGCGAAATGGCCCACAGTTACCGAGGAAACGTCACCTTGTCGAAAAGCGCCATGGGAGGCTTGAAAGCAGCCTTAACATTGAATATTTCACATCCGTAACTTGGTCTCAGTAACCAGCCTGAGGCACAGATAAAATACATTGGAATATGATATCGAAACTCTATACCAAGGCTTATGAAGCTTCAACTGAACGATATCTAATCAAACGCTGAAATTACGCTAAGTTAACGCCTTAAAATCAAGGTAGGCTCTTGCTCGAAAACAAAGAGAATGATAGTATCCGCGCTCGTTTGAAAGTAACTTCGGTTACGGTTGAATGTAAGCGCATCACAAGGTCGCATTGTGTTGTGATATTTAATGTTTACTAATTGAGAGTAAAACTATGAAATTTGAAGCAGTAGTACGTACTGAACTAGGTAAAGGTGCGAGCCGCCGCCTACGTCACGCTGGTAAATTCCCAGCTGTAATCTACGGTGGTGAAGCACCAGCAGTATCTATCGAACTTGTTCACTCTGACGTGATCAACCAAATGGATAAGCCTGAATTCTACGAAGCAATCACTCTAGTGGTTGACGGCGCTGAAGTTAAGGTTAAGCCGCAAGACGTTCAACGTCACGCGTTCAAGCCTAAAGTTGAGCACATGGACTTCATCCGTATCTAATTCCCTACCAAGGAATTGATTGGATAACTCCAAGCCTTCTGCATAGATAAGATAATCGACCTTACCATTCGATAGTCTAAAAATTCGAAACCCCGATGCTACCAACATCGGGGTTTCACCGTTTTTAACGGTCTAAAATCTTCCAATTTCCCATTCAAGCTACTGAAATACCTGTAGAACCTACCGTTAATATATAACCCTATTCATTCTGGGTGGATTAAAGGTGGACGAAAGGTGGACTTATACAGTAGTTCTTCTAGTAACAAATCTTAGATTGATTTTAAGCCAAATTCAAATGTCTCAGCTGCAAATAGCGCTCTAGCTAGCTCAGTTGTACCCCATTATCATTTAGCTAATTATGTTGACTGCAGCCCTCATGCAATATGTGTAGTGGTCTAGTTTGTCTAATCCAAAGACGTAGGTTGATCTCCGTCTGTAGCTTCACCTTTTTACAGGACGTGGGGGCCATGAAGCTTAATTGTTTTGGGCTCTCTCTCCTAAAGGTGTAACTAGGTTTCTAGTGCGAGTTATTAGGTGCCTTTTCCATCGCATCTTTTTCAATCCTAACTCCAGGATGAATTTTTAGCCTTTACAATGTCCTCTCCACTGGAGAACAAGATGAACCTAAATGAATTTGAACGTCAACATTTATTAGCGAAGGGAGTACATCGTAATTCCGTTAAACCCTATCCTTATCTTTTAAGTAAGTACGTCACACATAACACCATGCCAAGAGTGTTTGAAAACCCTTATGTATTTTGGGTTAAACAGGCGTTTGTATTATCGTTTTATTGGTTTTTTTTGATGTGGCTTCTTGTTTGGGAAAGAACACTAGAGCCTACAACTACCCAAGTTATAGCCTCTTTGTTTGTTGGAACTGCCTGCGCCACAATAGATGTTTATCATATTGTTTCAGCTCAAAAACTTACTGGTACAAGAGATTGGCAGCAATGGAGAGAGGATAACTATCCCCAGTCATGAGGTAGCTGGCTTTTGCCCCATTGTAAGTTACGTGAAGCGTCTGCTTGACCTACTTTTTGTTATGAGTGAAAGTGGCTGAAGATGCCTGTTTTTTTAACTTGTTGTTGATATGAAAACTAGTTTAAGTATTCGCACTTACACAAAGCACTTTAGTAGCCATGTTCACGATAGCTATCATCAACTGGTACTGCCTATTCAAGGCAATATTAATATTGATATGAATGGTTTCTTGGGTAAGGTGAGTGTCGGTGAATGCGTGGTGATCCCAAAAGGAATAGCACATGGATTTACTGCTGATGAAGCCGCACGATTCATTGTAGCTGATTATGGTCAACTTCCTTCACATTTGATCAGTGAGGAGTTAGCCGTTTTTTCAACCTCTCCCCCTTTGTTGAGCTTTCTTCACTTTGTTGAAAAGCAACTTGAATATCAGGTGGATAATCAAATTGAAGCCTCTATAGTCAATATTTTTACTTTATTGCTGGGACAGCAAGAGTTGTCTCGAACGAGCGATCCACGAATTCGTGCAGTGCAGAACATGATCAGCAAACGGCTAGCCGAGCCTCTAACTATTCAATCGCTTGCTAAGGCTATATATCTTAGTCCAACCCAGTTCAAGAAGCTTTTTAAAGAAAACATAGGAATGAGTGTGTTCAAATACATCACTGAGCAACGTATGGAAAAGGCTAAGGCACTGCTAACCCATACTGACTTACCTGTGCAGTTAATAGCTGAACGAGTAGGATACAGTGACCTTTCAGCTTTTAGTCGACGTTTTTCCACCTACTATGGAATGTCACCAAGAGCGTTCGCTCGTTCTTGAGTTGGTCTATTTAAGCAACTATTGCGTCCTTTTAGCAAATACATGATGTGATTAATCGCCTAATATTTCTGCCTTGTTATCAGTTCCTCGGTAGATATATTTATGTTGTACAATCGCTATACTTCCTATCAGCTCGGCATTTTCTCGATACTGTTTGCTTCAATCTTATGGGGCACTACTGGCACAGTCGCTAGTTTAGCTCCAGATATCAGTTCTCTGGCAATAGGTGCTTTTCAATGGGGGTTGGTGGGCTTTTTCAAGTCGCACTGTCTCGCAAGCAACTTCGACATGATTTCAAAAAGATTCTGAATCATAAGAGGAAATTGGCGATTAGTGCAATTGCTTTAGCTGCTTATCCATTAGCATTTTATTCCTCCATGAGGCTGGCTGGTGTCGCAATTGGTACCGTGATTTCTATTGCTACAGCACCGTTTTTTGCGGTTTTACTTGAGTGTCTATTTAGCAAAGGTAAAAACATCACGAAAAAATGGTTGCTAAGCTTCTCTGTCGGAATTGCAGGCATCATGTTGTTAGTTTTCTCAGAGTCATCTGCAACCGATACAGTCAGTAACTTAAGACTGATTGGCATCTTGTTGGGTCTTATGGCGGGTTTATTTTATGCCGTCTATTCATGGGTTGCTAAAACACTCATTGAACAGGGTGTCGAATCCCAATCGGCTTTAGGCTGTATTTTTGGTTTTGGTTCATTAATTTTGCTCCCAACACTTTTGGTCACTGGCGAAAACCTTTTTGCATCAACAACCAATATTCTGGTAGTTGGCTATATGGCTTTGATTCCAATGGGTTTAGGTTATATTGCTTATGGATTTGGCCTAAGGTTTGTGACCGCAAGCAGTGCAAGTTTGATTACGCTTTTTGAGCCTGTTGTAGCAGCAGCTTTAGCTGTGGTGGTGGTTGGTGAGTCGATACCGCTGCTTGGTTGGAGTGGTATCGGTTTAATCCTCATTTGTTTGTTGATTCAAGTAAAAGACAGTTAGCCACCCACGAACAAATACTCATGGATACTATCATGCCTAATTGTGTCCTATGTTAAGCATTAGGCTGACTACTAAAGTGGTTTGATGGCTCTATATCGAGCCGCACCACGAAATTAGACACCTTACCAAGCGATTTTCCAATACCTAGAATTATTCGCATGTTACTAAAGTAGCAAAGTCGCTAACTCAGAAATGTCCAAAAACAAGTTAAGCAGGCCCACAAGTAACTGCGTCAATTAAGCCCTGAAATGCTCCTGGATCAGCTTTGATTTCATTAAAAGCGGCTAAATAGCAATCTTTCTTAGTTGAATACATGAGATCAAAACCAGTCTGTATTGATGTTTCAATTGAAGCCCACTCTTCTAGAAACACAGCGAGTGGTAGCTGCCGGTTTGTCTCAATAAACACAAGACCAATCAAAGTTACCTCTCTCACCAGAGAAAACTGTTTGGCATAGTTGATTTGTATCTCCGCTTCTAGCTCAACGATTAAACTTTCTCTGATATTTTTAATTGCCCAATCACCCAAACTTAGACTCATACCAACCCCACCTATTTGATTAATCAGCGCACATAAAAACCCATACAGCGCTTATTTACATGGTGCTTTACTACCCACCTAGACTCAACAGTTCAGCCTAGCTTACAGCTAAATACTCAGTGCAAACTCACAAATTTATTAAAGACGTTTTATAAGAGATAGGTTCGTTACATGGCAAGTGTCGCATCACAAGCATAATGAGCAGTAACAAAGGCTTTCGAATTTCGAAAGCCTTCTTGGTTAGGGCTATCGCCCCAGATACACAGCAGTTACTTCTTCTCTAGCGTGTCCTAATTCGCTTGATATTGTCATTCTGGCTTCATAGTCAATGCGTTTCTCTTCGCCAGTCAGCCCTCTAGTGGATGCACCACCGGCTGCGGGGGCCATATTTCCTGTCAGCTCAAGATACCTAGCATGCGTGTAAGCATGCCTTAAACCATGGGCTTTATTCAGTCCCATTTTTATACATGCTCGCTCGTACCGCTTCATTTGAGTCACGTACTTAAACTTAGGAGGAATCAGTGACCCATCCCCCACCCACTTTTTCACTTCATCTATTAATTTCCGCTGCTCTAGAGTGAGTATTGGAATGCTTCTCGGTCTAGCGCCTTTTGTTTTAACTAACAGTAGATGGCTACCTCTATCTGCAATCTTTAGCTGTATTTTCATACATTCCTCTCTGCGTAGCCCAAATGCCGCTTGCAAGCGAAAGCTAGCCTCTAGGTAACAATCATTCAAATTGCTGAGCTTATCTTTAACTAGGTAGCAGGACTTATTCTGGTTAGTTACGTATTGTCGATTTTCAATGCCAAGTAAAGCATTGCTTTTCGGTATCAAGCCTGGTTTTCCAATTTTCTCAGCTAGCCACCGAAAATGTGTCATTCTAGTTTTGATAGTGCCAGCAGCGAGGCGCTGAGACTTCCAGTGTTCTACTAGTTTCTCAATGTGTTTTCGGCCTAGGTTTCGCAATTCAAGCTTCCTAAAGCCGAGCTCTTTAAGTTGCCTATCCACCAACTTAAGAATTTTTTTTCGCTCTGCCTGAGTCGCCTTTGACCCATCTAAGTTACGGTGTAGAAGTTGTTTTATTTGATAATAGAAATTTGTCGCCATGTGAACACCTCTAATTTTAATGGAAAAAAGAGCCACTTTGATTAGTGGCTCGTGCTTTTGTCATTTCAAGGTTCTTATTTCATGGGTGCAGTAGTAGGTATCATTGCGAGTTTTGATTAGTGTTATTGCTCCCGTTCATTTCGACAGAACGCCTATCACTTCAATGAAGTTATTCGGTACTAGAGCTGGACTACTGCGCGGCCAGAAATTCCGAACAATTGAATGACTGTAAGCCATGTGCAATTGCTAATTCCCAGAAGCCTGTAAGGCATTTGAGATAAGAATGCGCTGGTTATTAAAGAAGTATCTACGTTTAGTAGTCTTTGCAGCGACAGCTGCTTTTAATTTCTCTTTCATTATTGTCTCAATCTAATCTACCCACAAATTTAGCGGCGTTGTCAGCGTCATAAATTCTCGCCGTCATTCATTTTCAATTCCGATATTTCGCTTGTAGCCCCCAGTAGGCGTATGCTGCCCGTCCTGTCACTCCCCTAAATTGGAGTGACAGGACTGATTAATTCCGTCTTTAATTCGATTACTTTCTTTTGAAGAAGTACTTATGTCGCATAATTTGCATCAAAATAAATATGAACCCTAGTGCATTTGATAATCTTTAGAGATGAAGACATTAGGACGATAAAATGATTACCAAGGACAGAGATTCAAAGCCAGATACCAACCCTCAACAAAAAGCAGGGGCTAAAGTTGAGCAAGATGTTGCCTTCTATTTACGTAGAGAGTTTGGAGAAACGAGTGATGTTTTCATCATCAATGATTTGCGGGTACAGTTAAAAAATGAAACAGCACAAATTGACCACATCGTTATCTACAACAAGGGGTTCATTGTTATCGAATCAAAATCAATTCGAGGTGAAGTAAAAATCAATGAGCAATTAGAGTGGAGCCGAACTGTTAGAGGGAAGTGGACGGGAATGCCGTCTCCAATCGAACAAGCTAAACTCCAGAGCCAACTCTTAAAAGCACTATTAAATGAGAACGCTAAATCACTACTAGAAAAGGTAGCGTTTCTTCAAGGGTACTTTGGTGGACGTTGCTGGGATCAACTATGTGCCGCTTCGAATGATGCCTTAATAGACCGTAACTCAGCTCCCAAAAGTATATCCAAGAAACTCACTAAGGCAGAGTCTATTGGTAGCGCTGTTAAAAAACTAATCAAACAACATCGTTCAGGTACTATTCTAAACGCTAACCCCAATTTTAGCCGAGATGAGCTTTATCGAATCGTCAACTTTCTCATTGACCAACACACCCCAACCGCTGCCAGTTCTCAAAAAATAACTAAACGACAAATAGAAGAAATTGAGATGGTTCCCGACTCACCGATTAGTGATATATCCAAAGAGAAGACTACCAAGCCGAGCATTGAAAGTGGCTTTGCTTGCAAGAAATGCCAGAGCAAGAAAACAGAACCTAAGTATGGCAAGTACGGATACTACGTTTTCTGCCCTAAGTGCAAAACTAATACTGCAATGCGTATTAGCTGCCATTTCTGCAACTCCAGTGGAGCAAAAGTCACTAAGAAGAAGAACACTTATAGTATTTCTTGTGATTGTGGCGAAGGAACACAGGTGGTATTTCAGTAAGACAATTGAAGCCTTACTGAATTAAATTACTTGGTGATCACAAATGTCAGGACTGAGCCCTTTGACTCGTTTCTGGACAGAAGTCATTTAGAGCTAAAAAACCCTATTTCTTTTTGACATAACGTTTACTAATCCAAAACTCAAACGGCAATACTGATTAGAAAGTAAGGTTCGGAACAGTCCCTTATCATATTATGAAGCAATACGAATATAGCAATTGTCATTAGTGATAACTTGACCACTTAAGGGATATCTTTTATCTAGCCGTGTTTCTACCTAAATTCGAACTGACTAAACTAGACACCACTACTGCCATATAAAAAACACCAACAACCGACTTTAAATAGACTAACGTTTTCGCAATTGGAGTCACTGGATTGATATCTCCATAACCGAGAGTGGTTAAGGTCACGAAGCTAAAATAAGCGCTATTAGAAAAATTATCTTCCCAAGGAATTGCTTCTAACCCGCGAAATGCGAAAGGGTCTAGCTCAAGTAACAAAAGGTAAGCCACCGCCCACATTAAACCAAGCAATAAGAATAGGGTTACAGAACCAATAAGTTTGTTGGTGTCTATTTGGCCTGAAAACAAGATTTTTCTTACTAAAGATTGGAAAGTGCCATAGAAAAAGACAAAAGTCAGAGAAAGCATAAATATGCTCATCTCTTTGATATGAAAGAGGTGTTTCGCGGCAATAGCAGCTATCCAAACCACGGCTAAACCTCTTAAAAAATGCGTCCACTTTCGATCAAAGCGCAAACTTACAAAGCAAACAATAAAAATCACTACCATAATCCCCTGTATGACGTATTCGATCACATTGTCTTGTAGTAGTTGAACGAGGGCGGCGGCAATTAACAGCATGATTAAAGCTAACGTTAAGTAGATAAAGTTATTCTTCTCGCTAATATTTGACAACGCTTTATCGAGATTCATGATTGACCCCTTTCCACAGTTATCATGGCGCACAAATATGCTCTAGCCACAACAGTATCAAAAATGGTCATGTTTGATATGCATTTATTCGAACATTCTCGTTATAATCAGTAAGAGTTTATTGTACAACAGTGAAGGTGCTAGACGTGGATATCAAAGTGAAAGATTCATTGATTGGTGGCGTGATTAACGGCGTTATCAATGGTTATATTGCGAGCCACCATTTCAAAGGAATGGATAGCGTACCGATGTCGCTTAACGTGATCACTAATTCTGAAGTGACTGTGTGGGGACAAGCGGTATCTCTAACTTTTGGTTTAGGGATCATTTTGTCGTTGATCACATCCAAGCTATTTATTCATCAGCTCAACAAATCCCACCCACAACACATTAGTCAACTTCAGAGTGGTTTTTGGTCTCACCTTGTTCCTATTGCAGTCACCCATGCAGCAGCGCTATTTGGCTGGTTTGTGGCTATAGCTGTGATCTGGACTAAATACGCTGGCGAAGTGATGGTTTCTTCTTCAAGCGCTGTTGCACTGGTTGGCCTATTTGCATTCATCATTACCATTGCCGTCGAAGTACGAACTAAGAAAAGTATCATTTATAAAAAGATAAATTTACTGGAACAACCTCAGTAAACGACAGTAGGAAAAGAAAATGTCAGATAACAATGCCCAAACCAGTGCTGAACATAGCGATAAAAAAATTAGCCAAGCTCGCTCTTTCACTTACTATATTTTTGCCTTAGTTGCTGCTCTTTGGCTTTACACCTTATGGGCGGACAGAATGACGCCAATGACAGATCAAGCTAGAGTAAATGGCCAATTGATCCGCATTAGCCCAGAAGTCTCTGGCCCTATTTCACAAGTACTTATTACTAACAATAGTATTGTCAAGGCAGGAGATGAACTCGTCACGATCGATCCGCGTCCTTTTGAATTAGCCGTTAAGGCCGCCAAATTTGATTTGCAACAAGCAGCTCAGTCTTATGAAGCGGATTCAGCAGCAATCAGTGTCGCTCAAGCAAATGAAGTCGCAGCTCGTGTTAAGGTCAATAATGCTAAGAAGAATGTGGAGCGTAATCGAGTACTTGCCAATAAAGGAACGATAAGTCAAGCGGTAATGGATAACATAATCGCCGAACTAGAGACGGCCCAAGCGGGGTTGGCTCAAGCGTCATCAGCACTAGAAAAGGCGAAACAAGAGTTTGGCCCGAGAGGAATTGATAACCCTGAAATCCAATCGGTATTAAACCGACAAGAGCAGGCTCTACTAAATCTCAATCACACCAAACTGACGGCACCTGCTAATGGTGTTATCACTAATATGGATGTTGCTGTTGGCGATTATGCTGCTGCTGGGCAACCACTTCTTACCTTTATCAATAACAACAACTTATGGCTGACGGCCATGGTGAGAGAGAATTCACTGGCTCATCTAAAGCCTGGCGATAACGTCAAAATTGTTTTTGATGCAAACCCTGGAGAGGTCTATGAAGGAAAAATATCTTCAATCGGTTGGGGAAGTAGCGGTAATGGTAGCCTTGCCCAAGATGCCAGTAATGGCCTTATGACGTCACCAACAAGCAGTTCAAAAGCGCAGCGTTTCCCCGTCAATATCGAGTTCACGTCGTTGCCTGCCGATCTAAATCTGAGATACGGTGGTCGAGCTGTGGTGGGTTTCTACCCTGATGAAAGCTACCTAGGTGAGAGACTACAAGATTTGTGGATCTGGGCATGGAGTTATATCAGTTATGTATCATAGTGCCGCTAACCCAATTATAAGAGTTGCGGTATTCCCTGTCCTTTTGCTGTTTTGGCAATATGTATATGGGACGGATTTGCCTTTACTCGCTCCAGCGATGTGTGCGGTTTTTCTCACTACAACTCATGAACCACCGCCTGTAATTATGGTGTTTGTTATGGGGGGCATTTTATTCATTACTGCTTGGTTTCAGGCACTAATGAGTGAACTATTGATTGATTACGTACATGTTTACTATCTGTTCTTGTTTGGAATTTTTTACTGGTGCATGGAGCGTACCAAGAAAAATCCGCAAGATGTATTTGCTATATTGCTGATTGTCTCAACCGCAATGATTGCTGTTTTTACGCAGCAAAAAGGGATTAGCGTTGAGCAAATCCCCATGGCTCTGCTAAAAAATATTTTTATCGCTGGCTTCACCGCCTATTTGGCCTACCTACTATTTCCACGAGGTGAGCCACTCGCGATAAGCATGCCACCTGTCAATTCGACAACGAAATATTTGCTTGATTGGCAAACCTTGCTCAAAGCGATCATTGTCATGACCATGATGGTATGTACGATACAATTGGACTTAGAACAAAGTACGATTATTACCATCATCGTCGCGTTAATGATTAAAAATCCTGATCCTAGTATTGGTAAAGATTATGGTTTAAGAAGGCTGCTTACAACATACGCGAGCGTGCTGTATGCCATTCCTCCCCTAATCATGAGTTTGCTGCAAGTCAATTTGGTAGGAACTGTGGGTGTTGCTGTAGTCAGTGCTTTATTTATGGGGATTCATGCCGTTACAAAGAAAGCTAGCTATAACTCAATTCAACTGATGTATTCCAGTTATGTGGTTTTAGTATTCTATGGGATTACTTCAACAAGTATCAGTGCGATTTCAGATGACCTCGTGCGTTTTAGTTCGGTTTTTGCCGCGGTATTAATCGGTATCATGAGTTTGATTATCTTATACCCTAGAACTAGAACTTAATGTCACAACAACCAAGCCTAGGTTTAACTCGGCTTGGTTGTCTTATTTTGGGATAAGTTGTACTGCGTGCAAGTAGCATCAATATGATGTGAATGAGTGAGCGTAATAACAAGGAATGGGGCAAAGATGAGTTAACTCGATTCAGAGTGACTTGCTGGAGCATCAATGCTTGTAGCGTGGTATGCTGTGACGAGTGGTTAATAGGTAAAGGCATAGCTATGAAGTCAGCGAAGCCAATTACAAAAGCTCGAAAAGCAAAAATTGAAAGCATTGAAGGCAATCAAAGCAGCTTACCTGAAAGCTATGGCTGAAGGCAGCATAAAGACCTATCGGATTACGCGAGTCCGTTAACTAGTTCAAGCTCAGGTTGCTTTGTTGTTTAATTTAGGGATAGACTAGATGATATCAATGATAGCGGGACTTTTTAGTACATTGGTGTCTACTCTAAAGAGTCGCAGGCCGCGCCGCGATAACCAAAGACCTCCGCATTTTCAATAGCCCTGTTCTCTTCCGCTCATAGAGTATTGACCGCAGGTAGCGCGTAATAGAGCCACTACAGTGGCTCTTGTCGTATCTGGGTATTAGAAAAGCTAAGATTCTTCCGTCCAAATTTGCCACGTTCATATACAGTTCGTAAGCAATTGGGCAGAAGTGCGTTGCAGTTATTAAATGGGGAAGTGCTTTTCCTCATACTCTTCAACCATTGCCGCTAGCCTTTCTAGCTCTTCACCTTCAGGCGTGCCAGGTTCGGCCACATCAAACAGTGATTCAATTCGCTTCAACGCTGTCTTGTAATCACTTTCAGAGATTTCAAGGCCCAACTCATCCAATGTTACCTCGGCTAGATCATCACTATGCGCAGTATGGGGTGTCATCCCCTCCAGCAGTTCTTTTGCAGACAACCGTTTTTTGCTCATAGTACGCCTTTCCATTCAAAATGAGATTAGATTATTTATAGCATACTGAGTTATTCGTTATAGCGTAAGGGGGTTGTCCTGAAACGAAATGGGGCAAAACTGAGTTATAGATTTCAAAAGCCAGTTATGAGCATCAAGCGATTCTGTGGACTCAGCAGCTAAGAGAAATTCGAAGTTCGAACTTCTCTTAGCTGCTCTTCGATCTAGGCATAACTTCAATCGGTGGTACTTCATTCCACTTGATCTCCTGACTACCTGTATAAATTTTGGTGGTCTTTGCATCAGCATGAGCCATTCTCTGTGTGGCACTCTCCCCTTGTTGCTCAATCATTCTGGCCGCTAGCCCTCTAATCTCGTGATATGTCGGTCTCAATGGTTTCTCAAGATGATCGTACAAGCCCAAAGTATCACGAACTCTACTGAACTCCTTGCTAATATTGTGATGATGCACTTGGTATAAGTGATCATTATCTTTAGAGATGCCACGCTGAAGCTGCCTAGGTTTGCGATGGACAATGTATGGGCAATGAAGTCTTGAGGTTTTCGATAAATCAACGATATCTTTGATTCGCTGAGTAACTGGGATAGCCACCGTCGATGATTGCGATTTTTTAACTTTTTCTCGATGTATATACAGCGTGCCATAAACAGCATGACCATTTATGTATTCAACCCTCCCTTCCAAATTCCAAAGAATGCCGCATATACCTTCACGCGGTTTATAGATGCGGTAGCGGAGGCGGTAGATTTCTCTAACGGCATGAGTAGTTTCAAGCGTTAAGCTCATTGCAACTTTAAGAAATAAAGGCGCTGCATCATAAATCTGTTGGTAGTGATCAAAATCTAGGTCATGACGAACTTTAGCGTAATCCTCTTTGGATAATCGACGCTGCTTCTTATTCAAAACAAAGTTACTTTCTATCGCACTTTCATCCGCTAGATATGAGAATATTTTCTTCAGATTACTGATTTTGTTGTTCAGCTGACGATTACTAATGGTGGAATAGTGTTTGTTAATAAATTCATTAATGTGAGGTAAAGTCAGTGATTTGCTCTGTACTCTCCCCAAGTAATCAACCAAACGTTTACAGTCACGCTGCAGGTTCTTATACACCCCATCAGACAGACGTTCTTCTTTTTCAATTCGTGACAATACTAATGGTATCCAATCTTTCAGAGGCTTATTGAACTTGTCCCTTTTTGCCTTGGATATTGCGGCCTTAAAGCCTGAACTATCATTCAGAGCAAACTCCTTTACCAAATCAGGTCGATACGTCAGGTTATACACATAAGATGCTTGTATTGCCTCTTGCTCGGTAGTTCCAATTGGAAAAAGCTTTTTCACACCGTCTATAGTCGTAAACCGAAAACGTTGTTGCCCCCTGTGGCTCATCTTTATCAAGAAAGGAGGATAGTGAGCCGTCTCCTTACTTCGACTGCGCCCTACCATCATAGCTCCAAGAATCGAACGAGTTCATTGACCCTATCAACTGGGTTCCCCGTTTCAACGTCGATACATACGTAAAATCGCCCAGTGGGCGTTCTATCTCCTAATAACTTACCTTGCTTGATCCAGCTAACAACCGTTCTAGGACATAAGCCTGAATCAGGATAGAACTCATCAATAAATTGCTTCGGTCTGATTTTTCTTACTGTCATAGCATCTCCCTACCCCAACTTAACGTCTAAGTGCGGGGTTATTCATGAATGAACAGAAGAATTATGAATGAGACTTGAGGAAAATTTCTATTCGCGCAGCCGTTTGTGTTTTAACCAATGGCCATGAATAAAACTAAGAAGATGAACAAGAGCATAAATCTAGTTCAATCATTCCATATTCATCCCGATATAGGGTGTACTTATACAGTAGAGTGCTTTTAGTAAGGCGTTGATTACAAATCACTAATGATGAACGCTAAACTCATGATAATTCATTTAAAACCAACCCAAAACCTACACGCTAACCAGTTGAATACACACCTAAATCAATAGTTTACCAACGGCTTCCTACCAACATCGGGGTTTCACCGTTTCTGAGCCTTCAAAAACGTTCAAAATATCGCGCAATACACTGAAATCAATCAACTTTCCTCTCCCACACTTTACCCCTAGATTTTCTGGGTGGATTAAGGGTTCAGTTGGTCGACTACCGTGCTCAGTTCTTCGTGGGTGCTGAATACCAAGGTTTGGACTCTCGTATGGATGGCCGAGTCAAAAGCGGTGATATCGAGTTCGATTACGACATCGGTGTCGAGCTTAACGAGTGGGCATTCCTGACTGGTTTCAATAAGCAAATTGGTAAGAACTATAACCTGACCATGCTTTACAACAAAGGTGAAACACGTGCCGCACTAACCTTGAATTTGGGTTATCGCTTCTAAGCGCACAGAGACACCAAGCACATACATGGGTAGGCCATTAGTTAGTAGGATGACATCCTACAAAGGCGATTATTGAAACTGTCACCGATGCCCTACCATTTGAGCCATCAATACAACAAACCATCCAACCATTCACGGATTAATACCAAAGCGTCAGGACGTCGCTTGTTCGATGCCGTTCATCACTTTCGGTGCACGCACCAAATGACTTTTTGGACATAACAATGACTTTACTCAATCGCTCAACTTTAGCTATTACTATCACTCTTGCCTTAGCTGCCTGTGGTGATGATTCAAGTAAACCCAGCGTTCCTTACAATCCACAGCCGTTACAACCGTCACCACCAGAGCAAATCTCCTTGGAAATTGGCGATGCGACCATTCAAGCCGCCAAAGAGTCTCTTGTCATCACGCCTCTTGGTTCAGGTGAAAAACTGGCAGCAGTAGAAGCGTTCAAAGGTATCCAATTTGCGCAAGCAGACCGCTTTCAGCACAGCATTGTTGCGCCGCTTGAAGGCAACATTGATGCGACTCAGTTCGGTGATGCGTGTCCACAGTTAAAAACAACGACACAAACACAATCAGAAGATTGCTTGAACCTAAACATTTGGCGACCAGCAGGCACAGAAGCGTATGCAGATTTACCAGTTTACGTCGTCATTCACGGCGGAGACTTTGAATACGGCGCGGGGTCAGAGCCGTTGATTCACGGTGATATGGTGGTTGCACAAGGCGCCGACGATGGTAAGCCGTTTATTGCTGTGACTTTTAACTATCGTTTGGGCTTACTGGGCAGTGTTTGGGTAGATGGTTTGAAAAACCCAGAAGGCGGTAACTTTGGCTTGGGCGATCAAAAACACGCGCTTGAGTGGGTTCAGCAAAATATAGAAGCCTTTGGCGGCAATCCACAAAACGTGACACTTATGGGTCAAGGCGCGGGGGCGATGTCGCTGGGTATTTTACAGCAATCTAAAGGTGGTGCTGCAATCGCAGGTGAGCACTTTCAACGTGCGATTATGCAGAGTAACGCTTACGGTTTTGAGTACAAAAGTTACGATGTAGCCAAGAGCCAGAGACCAGAACAAAACCTTGACGAGCTTACGTTAGTACCACTTGATGAGGTCTTGAAGGTTCAGGGTGACATACTTGACCCTATTCAGCGTCTCAAGAGCTGGGTACTGACCGCGGCTAACATTCCGTTAATCAGCCCGACACGAGACAACAGCCCTTTAGCCACGTTGATGCCTTTTGCGCCGTACATTGAGCACCGCCCACCAGCGTTGCTAGTGGAAGAAGTACCAGGCCATCACTTTACTGAACAAGCTATTGAGAGTGAGTGGATAGTACCGACTGTGATTGGCTCAAACAGCGCAGAAAGCAACACGCTGGGCATGCTGCCGAGCCTGACGTTTTTGATCCCAACTATCCTTGAAATGTTGAGCCAAGAAGCGTCAGACATCATCGAAAGTGGCGACGAAACCTTAATCGTCGAATACATGGGAGAGTGGCTAGAGTCGGAAACGAATGTGAGCCGCTTGCGCACGGAATATCGGGCATTACTTAACGACTCTACGTCGATTGATCTTGACCTGTCTGACTTGTTAGAGCGACTGCCGAGTAGCGCTTATGAAGCGATGACCAAATTGTTCTTTGGTTTAGGGAACTCTGATTCGACAGCTGAGTTACTCGCTTTGGCTGACTTTTTCCCTAACGATGAAAACGAACTGGATGGTGCAGCCAAAAACATGCAGCAATTCAAAACCGCGTTGCATGACTTACTCTTCACGGGTCCAAACCGTCATAAGGTTTCAAGTGAAGAAACAACAGGAGCAACGCAAAGCTTTTACTACTTTGACTACACACCAGGCTTCAATGTTTGGACTTATGACACCACAGGTGAAAACGGCGATTTAGACGTGGGTGACTTGCTCAACAGCATCAGTTGTATTGTGGGCGCTTGCAATGCATCGGAATTACCATTTGTGTTTAACAAAGCATTAAAGCTCGATGGTTCAAGTGTTCGTCCAGGTAATAAAGACAAAGCAATGATGAACGAACTCTCTCGCATGTGGTTTAGCGAACGTCTATTCGAAGACTTCCAATACAACAGTGCGACTGATCAAGTATTGCTGATCGATAACGATGGCGGCATTCAATCCACGCAAGACTGGGACAATGCTCATCACACAGGCATCGATCCAAAACTGCGTCAAGGCCGCCTCAACGGTCTCGAGGAACTCGGGCTGATTCTTAGTCACATGTAACGTTATCCTCAATCACTAAAAACTCATTACCGAATGTCTAAAAGCCAGTTCGCTGGCTTTTTTCATCCTGATTCCTTGAACATAATTAGGAAGGTTTACTCATGTTTCCTAACGCCCTTCGCGCTCTGCTACTCTTTACCTTCAGCGCGCTATTGGTCGGCTGTGCCCAGCCTTACCCTGAAGTTGAACCGGATTTTGAAGCCAATTGGCAAACTACTCCGCATCAAGCCGATGTTTACTTAATTCCTACCGCTCCAGAAGCCTTTGCTCGTCGCGTTGAACTGGTAAGAAATGCTCAACAAAGCATCGATATGACTTACTTTTCTTGGGAGAGTGACACGCTTGGTTTGATGTTATTAAGTGAACTCAAACAAGCAGCAGATCGAGGCGTGCAAGTTCGACTCACTCTCGATGATTTATTAGTGTTTAACGAGAAATGGCTTGCTGATCTCAGTGCTCACGACAACATTCAAATCCGTTTATTCAATCCGTTTGATTCACGTAAGTCAGGTTGGATTGGTCGCGCCGTCAACTTCTCTACTCATCAACAACGTTTGGACAATCGTCTACACGAGAAGTATTTCAACGTCGACCATCAATGGATGATTCTAGGTGGACGCAACATTGGCAACGACTATTTTGGTTACAGCCGCAAAGCCAACTTCTTTGATATGGGTGTGTTGTTTAAAGGCAGCATCATTCAAGCGTTCGATCAAAACTACCAACAGCTTTGGAACAGCAAGCATGTCACACCAATAGAAAATATCGTTAAAGTAAACCCAAACTATTCCGCGTTTGCTAAAGCGGTCAATAAAGGGGAGAAAGACAAAAACATCATTCTGGCTGAAGTTGAAAAACAGGTTAAACAACTGACCAGTCCCGACTTGATCACTGCGCAAGTCACCCCCGTTTTCGACTCATTAAACAAGTTAGCAAACAACAAACCCTACTTTAGAAAGCGGGCAGAGCACCAAGTTTGGCAACAACTAGCTACCGCGAACAAAGCCGTAATATCAACGCCTTACGTGGTACCGAGTGATGGTAAATTTGCCTTTATTGATACCTTGATGGAGCAAAAAGCGGACATCACGTTAATGACGAATTCGTCTGCTTCTAATGATTCTGGCTTTATTCCGGCTTATTACGAGGAGCACCGTCAAAACCTTTTGGATAAGGGCGTTCATATACTGGAGTACAAAAACCAAGCGAAAAATGATGACCATTACTTCCATTCGGATACTTATTATCACAACAAGACGGTGATACTCGATGATCGGCTAACTTATATCGGCTCATCAAACTTCGACCCAAGATCGGATTTCCTCAATGTGGAACTTGGTGTGTTGATCCAAAGCGAAGTCTTTGCAGAACATGTCATGCACTACTTAACCCGACAACAAGATGAACTGTTTTGGCAAGTATCTCGAGATGGACAAGGCCAAACTCAGTGGCAATCAATGAATGAAACCCATACTATGAATCCAAACTATGGTGGATGGCATAAAGCGCCTAACTGGATATTCAAGCAACTGAATGGTGAGTTCGAACTCTGAGCAATAAAACATAAAAAAGGCTCTCTATCTGCATTGATGAGAGCCTTTTTTATGGCAGTTAAAACTGCGTGCCTAATGAGAAGTGAATACGAAATTGGTCTCCATGTGGCGCATCAAACCCGTAAGCAAAATCCACTTTGACGGGCACGTATTTTGAATTCCATATCAAACTCAACCCTGTACCACTTTTCCAATCCACCTTATCATTGAAGGCATCACCTACATCGTAAAATGCACCAAGCCATAGTTGATGGTAGACCTGATATTGATATTCCAAGCCAGCGGTGAACAGGTAACGGGCACCAGTTAAATCACCATTTTCATCTCTCGGAGAGATTGACTCATAGCCATAACCGCGAAGGTTGCCATCACCACCCGCAAAGAAACGTAATGATGATGGGATATCGCTCAAAGCCTCAGCCACGTTGATGCCGACATTAGAACGAAAGTGAAACTTGTGTTTTTCGCTGATATCCCAAGACAGCATACTGTTGCCTTCAATACGCAGCAAACGAGAATCTGAGAAAAAGTTCGGATCCGAGTATTCCAATGAGTAAACGTGACGGTGTTTTACTTCTAATTGATCATTCTTGCGATCAAGCAATGAAAACGTTACCCCTGGCAATAGCATCTGTGAGTCGTTATTTTCCGACGCTTGTTGATAACTCTCTTGCAAGTAACGAACGTGCATAGTGCTTTTCCAATCACTGTCTAACCGCCAATGCTTTTCAAACGACAAATCATTGGAAAAACTCGACGTATCTCGATAGTCGACATGTTTAGATTCAAACTGAATACCGTAGTAATCAGTCAGGACATTTTGGGTCGGAATTTTGTAGCCAAGCAATAGCGACTGTTCTGGTTTTGAAGCGTACGCTTGTGCCTCAAAACTATGTCCACGTGTGTTATACCAAGGTTTAGTCCAATTCAGCGCAGCACGTAATCCCAAGTCTGTCGTATACCCACCGCCGACTTGCACGATATTGCGTGAGCTTGGCTCTGCGAGCACTTCTATCGGCACCTCTTGGCCATCGGATATCTCTTCGAAATTCGCTTTCACAATCACACTGCGAAACCAATCAGTGCCGGAGAGGTCGGCCTGATATTGACTCAGTTTCACGGTGTCAAAATCGTCACCCTGCTCAAACGTTCGCATCACTTCTATTCGAGCTGGCTCAATACCCGACGTTGGTACCGATAACGCACCAAACTGGTAACGAGAACCACTCGAGAAATGTAGGTTCACATTTGCTTGATTCATGCTCGGGATGACTTCCAAAGACGATTCGATAAAGCGCCCATCCAAATAACCTTTTTTCTGGGCTAATGAAGTCAAGTTTCGTTTTAGCGTATCGTACTCAGAATGCAGTAGCGGCTGCCCTTGTTTAAGCTGGGCTTGATTGACTAACTCGAGGAAATCTTCATCGTTTGAGGCTTCACCAGACACGACGATATTAGATTTTGCTACCAACACGACCTCACCAAGTTCCACATCTAATACAATGAGATCGTTCGGCTCTCTCTGAACACTGAACTTAGAATGGTAGTAGCCATAAGGATTCAATGCTGACCTAACCAACTTATTGAGCTGATTTACGGGAATGTCATTGGCTGAAGTATTCGCTAACGGCATGAGGTGATATTCCAGATTCCTCTCTAGCGGTTTGGATAAACCTTGAATAGCAAATTCAGCAGCCAATACGTCACCAAAAGGTATGAAGACGAATACAGAAATTCCAACGAGTTTTTGGACGAGAGAAGCCACAAATCTGCCTTAGTGGGTTTGACACCCAACTAGGCTAATCGCACTCAAGAAATCACGTTAATCGTGTATGTAGGATGAACTCCTACAAATTTAGATATAATGATTAAAACTCACGTAGGAGATACACCAGTTTTTAAATCTAGTCCATTGTTCAACATGAAACAACTCAAATAAGCCTGAAAAAACATTAATTTACCAAAAAATAAGAATCAAAGATTCTACGAAAGCATTACAAAATTTTATGCCATGACAATACGTGAAAAGTGATATGAGAAGCCGCGCAAAATTAGAAAGGGGCAAAGGTGATTTAGGTAATCGAGAAGAATTTCTTCCTAGTTTCCAGCTAGAAATGGGGTCATCTCAGAAAGGGAAAACGCGTTTCCTAGCTCAGGGCGATACTGCAAGTTATAAACATGCGCAGCTTGTATCGCTTCTTGCTCTACAGTCCCGATAGGAAATATATTGATTTTATTTGGCTATTTCATTGGCCTTTTTAACCGTTTTTTATGCCAATTAGAGCTTAACCACCAGCTCCAAACACATGAAATGCATATAAATCAATACCATACAACTAAGATTACTACCAACATCGGGGTTTCACCGTTTTTAGCATTCTAAACATCAGACTCCCCGTACAACACGCTGATCATTGCTACTTCCAAAATACTTTCATTTCGTTATCAATTAGAACTATTCAACAAATCATAAACCTATTTATATGACCTAAAGCACTTATGGCGTCCTGGTATAGACTTCCAGAGGTCGATATAACAAATGTATACTAAGCTCTAATGTAAAGTCTTCTGCCGGGAATATACCGGGATAAATAGAAAAGAATTCAATGACCTACTACGGGGCATCTAATTCATATAAAAAATTGCTGAATACATGGATATATTCGGCTCGGTATTGGGAAAAGGAATGAACTTAAAACCACGCTTTTTATTGCTTACAGCGACACTCTTTTTGGTGACAGCAATTGGGGTTTCTTGGTCAATCCGTACATTATCAGAAGATATTGTTCAGCAGTGGGCGTCTAAGTTTATGATTAAACAGGCGCTGTATGACAAAAGCAGGACTCTACAGCCTATTATGCGGGAACTTGCACTTTCTCGGCAACTCGCGACTTCTGGGTTTATTCGAGAGTGGGCTCAAGACCCTGAAAATAAAGTTCTAAAAAAGACAGCCCTGGAAGAGCTAGAAAACTATCGCCTGAATTTTAGAGGACAGAATTTTTTTGTCTCTTTTCTAAGCAATGGGCACTATTACCACAATAATAGTACCGATGAGTTTAGGGGCCATGAATTTCGATATGTACTCGATGCTGATAAAGAATCTGATAACTGGTTCTACAGTTTAATTGAACAGGGACGTGATATTCATATTAACGTGAACCCTGATGTCGAGCTTGGCGTTACGAAGCTTTGGATTGATGTGTTAATTCGCAGTGGTGACGAGATTCTGGGGGTTGCAGGTACAGGCCTAGATTTGACAGAGGTACTCAATGATCTGACTAGCGACAGTGAACCCGGTATCCTTAATTTATTCCTCGATCACTCGGGTGCAATTCAGCTACACAGAAATCAGGATTTTATTGATTTTGGTTCTATTGGAAAGCATGAAGGGACACAAAAGACGGTCGACCTCATTTTTGAAAAAGAAGAGGATAAACAGACGGTTTATCGCGCAATGGAACAAGCGGAGAAATTGGAGAATGAGGTCGTAACCGGTTTTGTTACTCTCTTTGGTCAGCGACATCTCGTTGGTGTTGTGTATCTACCAGAAATCGACTGGTATGAAATTTCTCTGATTGATCTTAGCTATATTCTCCCTACCGAGAATTTCGTGAAAATCGCTATTATGTTTGTCGCTGGCCTTTTAGTTGCTCTTATTCTATTGAACTATTTTATAAACCGCCTGGTACTTAACCCGATGAGCAAACTAGAACATGCGATGAATAGAGTGGAGAAAGGAAAAAGCCCCAGCGCGGATCTGAGTATTAATGCTTCAGGGGATCTAGCAAGTTTGATTCAACATTTCATGCGTATGTCGGAGGTCATTCTGGAATCAAAACGGGATCTGGAACAAAAAGTTCAGGATCGAACTGCAGAATTAGAGCGACTGACTCAGATAGACCCCCTTACCGAGCTGTATAACCGTCGTGGAATGACAGACAGGATCGAAGCCAGTTTGGAGAAATCTGCCTCAGATAATACCCAGGTTGGTATTCTCTGGATTGATATCGACTGGTTCAAAAGTATCAATGATTCTCATGGACATACGGTCGGAGATACAGTCTTAGTGACCATAGCAACGATACTGAAAAACTCAATAAAACCCGGTGATAGTGCTGCTCGATGGGGTGGTGATGAATTTCTCATTCTTATCGAGCACTCTGATAATAATCGCCTCACTGAGCTTGCTGAGCGCTTGCGTTCTTCTATTGCTTCGCACCCATTTGATATTGAGGGTGTTTCTACGAGTGTCAGTATTGGCTGCGCGGCTTCCACCAACGGGCAAGAGATGGGAAGTTTACTGCACAACGCAGATAAGGCTTTATACAAAGCAAAAGAGAAAGGAAGAAACTGTTTCTATATGTAAAGGTGAGTGCTCAGCTTGTGCCAATATAACCTTACTTACATGGAACATTGCTTTAATAATGCATTACTTAATAAATATATCTCAAATAAATAGAACTTAATAAAACAATAGATCACTGCGTTGAAGTAAATAAGCCAATACTACCTACTTGACAGGAAGTAGGTAGTATTGAACTGAGCCGATGTCTTAATTAAATAAGGTCGGTCTTTCGACTGGAATTGCGCTCATGTCTAACAATTGATTAACTCGCTCAACGGAAGCGATATTAATTTCACCCGTTAAGCGATTTAACAATAAATTACCCAGTAAATAGTTATAGCTTGCTGACAATTGCTGACGCTTCGCGCTATAGACATCACTAACATCATCAAGCAAGGTATCGACCGTGATTAGACCGGCGGAAAGTTGCTTATCACTACTCTCAACAATGGCTTTGCGACTTTCTACTAAAGTATTGAGATGAGGTAGACGTTCAATACTGTTATTAACTTGTACTAATGCGGTTTTGATTTGCTGCCTCAATGCGCGATCAAATTCGACTTTTTCATACTGCTTAAACTTCCATGCGTGAGCTGCTTCCATTCTTTCATAGCCGACGCCATTGCCGTTAAAGATTGGCACATTGAAGCGCAAAACCACAATGGTCTCTTCACTTTCAGAAGCAGAGCCAAAAAGTGCACCACCAATATCACGATAGGTATTTGTCGCTCTTAATTCAACGGTAGGTAGTAACTCACCATCTTGCTTAGCAAGCTCTGACCTCGCGTATTTTACATCATGCTCGAGAGCACGGTAATCTGGGCTTTGCTTCTGGGCTTGTGCCAACCAAAAATCAACATCATTGTACGCGAGTGGCTGCAAAGGAAAATCGACATTGAGCGGCTGAATGTATTCTAGCCTCTGTCCTGTCAGCACTTCTAACTCTGAGAATTTATTGTCTACTTGAGCCAAAGCTTGCAACATTTGAGTTTTAGCCAAACTCAATTTTGCTGTGATCTCACTGTACTCCAAACTGCTACTTAACCCGCTGGTTCGACGAACCTCTAGCTGATTTTTCTGCTCTGCGTAGATCTCATATTCCGATTTAGCAAGCAGGTAAGCATCGTGGCTCGCTAGTGCCATTAAATACGCTTCGATAGTATCAAAAGCCAGATTTTGTTCCGATACTTGATACTCAGACACTTGTTTGTTTAATCGATATTTACTTTGTTGTATTGAAGCAAACAACGATGCATCGATGATTGGCTGAACGATCGATAAGGTTCGGTTCGAATTGTCGAATTCAGCTTCCCCCAAGTTAAACGTTGGGTTTTCAGTTCTTTTAAGCTCTTGACTCACCGATTCAAAATCGAGAGTCAAGTTAACTCTTGGAGCAATACCCAACCAAGAGTTCGTATAAGCCGCTTCTGCCTCATTGGTGAGTGCTTCCGCTTTTTGCAAACTTGGGTTGTTGAGAGTCGCTTGACTATAAACATCGAGTAAAGTCCCTGCTGAAGCCGTTGAAACAGCCAGTATTGATATCAACGCTGAAAGGGTTCTTCTAGGTGTTTTCATGCTTTAATTACGTCCTTATTGATGTTTATCTATATTCGATTGGGCTTCGGGTAACAAAGAATCTAAATCTGACAACGCCGTTGATAGTAAGTCGTCATTGGCCGACGATTTAGATTCGATAAGATCTATTTTGACTAAACATTTGCTCCCAGCCGGGATTTTAAAATCTTTATTTTGTAGCTCTAGGCGTACATTAAAAGTATGGCTTCGAGGGTCTGCTACTGGGTCAATCAAAGTAATGGGCAGTTGTTTGTCCGTTAATCCGGGTAAGGTAAAAGAGACGGTAGCTTTATCACCTGTTTTAAACTGTCCATATTGCTCTACAGGCACGCTAGCTTCGACATAGAGAACGTCAACCTTCGCAATTTTAATGATTGGCTCATCCCGGACTTGCTCTCCTAAACCAACAAAACGCTCTACCACCACTCCATCTATCGGAGAATGAATGCGTTTTAGCGCTAGCTCAGCGTTTGCCATTGCCAGTTCATCTCTGAAAATCGCTTGTTGCTCTTCAGCTTCTTTCAATTCCATTTTCGCGATTACATGCCCCGTTCGAATTTCATCAGCGGCTTGAGCTGAAATGATATTTTGTGCCATCACTTCTTTGTTTCGCTCAATTTGACGCTGCTCAAACTCGTATTTCGCTTTTCGTGCGCTCACTGAACCGTTGCTTTGTGCTCGGGATTTGGAATAGGCAACTCTTGCTTGTTCAACCCTATCATCGAGTTTTACAAGCAGCTCTCCTTGCTTAACCCATTTACCCCGATTGGCATGGACTTCAGCTACAACACCAACGACTGGCGATGCTAATTCGAGTAACTCACTTGGCTTGACTTGGCAGGGAAATGTCTGGGCCGCTAGAGGCATTGCAGCCAACGAAGGTAACAGCATTGCCAATGTTACTTTATACATCGAGTCTCCTTAGTAATGTCTGACGTACTAACCTTGCAACCTGGAAAAAAAGAGGCTGATATTCGTGCTGGAATCGAACCGTCACGCGTTCTCCACCATAAAATGGTTCTGGGTTCGCTAAGCGAATATCAGCAAGATAAAACAACTGGTGGCTGGTTAATTTTTCTGCATCTTCAACGGCAAAAGAACCACCACCTTCTATGGTCAAAACCTCACTAGGCAGCGTTTGACTTGCTCCAGGATCTAAACGAACAATGCTCGCATTGCTCACTTTGAATGGAGCGTGGGCTGCCCGAACTTCGACATTCACAAGAGATTCTCGCACTAAATCAATGTTATCCATTGGTATAACGGCTTTAACTGAGTTGTAATCTACCAGTTGGACTTCTCCTATCGGGTCACCTTTTTTTACATGACTGCCAATAATGAGTGACTCTTCTAACATTACAAACTCCCCATCACTGGGCGCATAAACCACTAACTCGGAAAGACGGCGCTCAAGCTCTGAAACTTCAAACTCAACTTGTTGAATTCTTTCTTTAGTAATCGCCGCTTTCACTTGATCATCGACCAAATCAGCGTCGTATTGTCTTTCTAGCTGTATTAGTTGTGCCTGTTTCTCACTGCGTTCTAATTCAATGAGAGGCGCTTTTAATGTGACTAGAGGCTGCTTAGCAGTCACTAGAGTCGAAGGATCAACATGAAGCTGTTCTACAAAGCCATTCGACGTCGATCTCACTCGCTGAACATCGGGAAGCCAAACAACACCCTCAACGACTGAATTGTTGGGTAATGGCACGAATGAAATAGACAGCACGATCATCAAGCTCAGTAGTAGCCCTCGACGCAGCACTGGAGATTGTTGTGTCTCTTTTTTATTACGACTCATAAACAATACAAACTTTATCAAAGGAATAGCGAACATCTGAATCAAAGTCCACGCGGCTAATATCCAGCCTACAAAAGGAATATGTTCTGCTAAATAAAGTGCAATCGTCACCATGATTGCGGTACGAAAACACCATGACGCAGGCCAATAAACCAGAAACCACAGCCATTCTTTTCTCTGGTAGTCAGGCTTTACCGCAGACCGATCACCTAACAAATAATATTGGGCTAAATAGTGATAAGCATTAGCAGATCGTGTGGCTAGATTTGGAAGCTCAAACGCATCTTGCAATGCGAAGTAACCATCAAAACGTTGCAGCGGATTACCATTTAGAAGCAAGGTATTGATCCAACCGATCATCATTACGTTATACATTGCTGCACGCAGTAAACCGGGCTCGACGGCTAACCAGACAAAGGTTGCGATAGCAGCCAGTAACAATTCAGACTGTATTCCAGCAAGACTCACCCATACACGATGCCATTTATTGGGTAGCAACGAAGATTGTGACGCATCCACATAAGGGACGGGTACAAACGCAATAAACAGTAAGCCCACCTCTTTACACCGGCCACCATAGCGACTTATCGCAAAGACGTGAGCAAGCTCATGAAAGGCTTTAATCAACACATAAACGATTAAGCCCAATAATGCATTTTCAACACTGAAAAATTTATCATTGAGATTATCGGTAATTTCTCGCCAATGCATAGCCGCTAGAATTCCACTAACAGCCACTAACATTCCCCATAAAAACAGCGCATAGGGATTGAATAGAGCACCAGCCACACCAACCATCTGAGCCACGAATCTTGTTGGATTCAATAGAGGAAGCTTAAATGAGACTGGATTACCGTATTTACTAAATAGTGCCAACCTCTTCTGTCGAGTTCTTCTCTGGGTCAGTTTTTCTAGCCCTAATTGACTCAGCCCTACAATTAACCCCTGCACTTCTAACTGATTCAATAACGATAGAAGTTCTTCCTGGCTGAGTAATTCTTCGTGCCCCTTCTCTCTATACGCTTGATAAATTTGCTCGATTGTTTGAGCACCTTTAAGCGCCAAAACAAAAGACACAGCATTGATAGGCACGCGAAAAACGCGATGAGTATCATCATCTCGAATGACCCACCACTGTTTTCCTCGATAAAGGTGTGTTGCTGTCGAAAGTCCGGGTTTTAATGTTGGTCGTGACGTCGCAACTGCTTTCCAGGCACTTGGGTTCACGGCATGAGTACCCATGTTTTAATAGAAACCCATGCCCATAATTTGCGCGTCCAGTTCCATACCCTAGGTTGAGAAACAGTCTCTACTTTCGCCACTCCATCCATTCCTGGTCTAAGATCCGAAACATCACCTTGCAGCACACCCTCGACACGAAACACCGTTTTTCCATCTTTAGCCTGGGCAATGGGTGTCACTCTACTCACCTTAAACTCAAAAGGTTGATTAGGGATTGGAGTAAGCAGTGCTTTCCCTAACTGATCGAGAGCAATATAGCCGATGTCCAGTTGCTCAACTTCAATCAACAATTTGTACTGATTAAGAGGGGATAACTCCGCGAGAACCTCTCCCTGACGAACCGGCGTTCCAATAGCGTCAATAAGATCACCACTGACCACTATGGCGTTGTCTAATGACGAAAGAATCTGAGTGCGGCTTAACTTATGATTAATCAAGCGAATTTCTGCCTCTACGCGCTTTTGAGAGGCCGCTAGAATATTTGACTTTGCAATATCATACTCACCACGCGCTGCGTCCATTTGACGAGAAACTTCTACAAATTTCGCTTTGAGATCGAGTTTCTGCAGTTCTAACTCTTTGTCATCGAGAGAGAACATCAATTGGTCTTTAATGAGTTCATCACCTGGTCGAACAGCCACTTTTGATATATACCCATCAAATGGCGCCGAAATGACCCGTCTCTCCGCACCGACAATTTTCGCATCAGCAACCACTTGATAGTTCACTGGCCAAAATAAAAAAGCAGCCAATAGGATGAACGTACCGAGCGTTATTGGCGTCTTTTTTCGATTGCGAAAAAAGTTAGATAGTTTGACTTTTGTTGATTTCGTCAACGTGCGGGTTAAAGACTGTTGCTCAAAATATTTAGAGACCAGAGGAGAAGAAAGAGTAAAGAGAGTTTGCTGTATCTGATCTCTTATCCCCGCCGTAGGTACTTTGTCACAAGAAACCAACCAAAGAACATGTACTGTACTTTCTCGGTATGTCAGCGGTTGGGTAAACCAATCAGCCCATGAGACCTGATCTTGATGTTTGAGCTGTAGACCGATGTTATCGGCATTGTCGCGCAGTTTATTTGGCCCATTCCCTTGCAGCAAGGCTTCACGAGCTTGGCTAATAATAACCTCTGTTTCAGATTTGGATTCAAGTTCTCCCGTATACGTGCCCACTTGCAAAAGAGAATTGGCTTTATCGTCCGCAATCACCATAACACAGCGAGTTAAACCAAACCTTTTAAGCTGCTCTGTGCATACCCACTCGACCATATCAGCAATTGGGACAGGCTGATTTATCTGTTCCAATAGAGAAAACACGGGCGAGTTAGAATCTTCAGTGGCGATTGCATATTGATTCGAAGGCGTTAAACGCTGTACAAGAACGGGAATCGACCACTGTACTATTTCTGTCGCTTTGGTCAGTAAGCTCTTATGGTTTAGCTTCAGCGATAAAATGACCACACCATAGAGTTGATTTTCGACCACTAACGGGCACGCTAAGAAATAGAGTCCCTTTTGCTCCTCGCTTTGAACGACAGGCGCTAATCGCTGCATAGCCTGCTCACCCACTTGCTTTAATATTGCCGATGACTTCGCGCCATTTGAGGTAAATGCAACGGTTTTATAATCAGCAGAGGCTGGCTGACCAACGGCCAGCAAGCCATCTTGTATTGCTATATCCGCCCGTTGTGAAAATTGATTCAAAACGATGGCCAACCATGTTTGGCCAAGCTGCTCAGGATCGTTGGTCCTAGAAAAGGTTGGCCATAGCTCAGAGTCACTAACGGGGGTATTGCTTTGCATAATCATTAATTATTTAATTTCACCGTGCTTTTCTTCATGCTCTTTGAGCACTTTACCAAGCAGTAAAAATAGGCGCTTGGCAGCACGAGGGTTCATAATAATGCGGTCACTTAACTCAACATCAATCTGCTCTGCTGAACCATTCCAGTTTTGGCTCGTTCCAAATAGCAGCATAAACTCTTCTATGGTGCTGCCTACATTGGCAACATTCGAGTAAGTAGAACGCATTTGATCGTCATTCCAATTAATGTTTGTCTGGTTGCTCGGTGTTTTGTCTTGATTGCTCATCATTTAATCCTTACTACTTGTTAGATGATTCTTACTTTATGTTGATTATCCTGAATACGAACATCGGATTCAGGTTGTGCTTTAATCCAGAGGCCTAACTGCGCATCGAAAAACAGTAGATTACCCACTTGATCTTCTAATTCAGCCTCTTCGTCATTGCTTGCTTCAGAAGATGAACTAGGTTGTGATGATTTGGCATCATTTGGCGCTGGTGCCGTGCTTTGATTTGAATCTGAACCATTATTTGTTTGCCCTTTGTTTGAAGACGCTGGGGTCGATTGCGCTGAAGTGATCGAGTTTGTCGTGGCAACAGGATTACTCTCATTCTCAGTTTCTGTGAGAGCAGCAATCTCTTCGTTTCCAGTGTCACCTAGCAAAGTGTCACCTAGTAAGTTGACATTGTTGGGTTTAGCAGAATTGTTCATACCACGAACATCAGCACCCATATCTCGGTTCAAAGCATTTCGAGAAGTCTCTGGCTCGTTAAACTGCGTGTTGATTGATTCGCGGTTTTCTAACTCGTCTATTAACAGGTCCATTTCACCGGATAAAGAGAAGAAGTCGTCTGTCGTTGTCGCGACAGGGTCACCAAGGAACGGAGGTTCGTCCCACTCACCGATTCGGTCTGGATTGACTTCAACATGCGCATTTTCATGCAAGATCATATCTAATAGAGCGTCAGCAAAATTGAAGTTTGGTTGTTCACCGCCAAGTAAGAAATCGGGAGAGAGGTCAACACCTTCAGCATTACCTTCCCAAGTGCCTAGATGCATGGTGTCAGCACCACCAGTAAAGGACTCTTTGGACTGCGCAATGTACTCTTTATCGTTTTTAAAGAAAATGTTGCCTTCATCACCAACTAAGATGTCACTGCCGATGCCACCGTATAGCTTATCGTTAACACGTCCGCCAAATAAATTGTCGTTGCCTTCGCCACCATAAAGCTCATCGTTAAATTCACCGTTCACGTTTACCTGAGCAATCGTTTTGGCTGAATCTCTATGTCCATTACTCAGCCACTTGAATATGCCCTGGTCACCAATGAGGGTATCTCGCCCTTGATCACCTGTTAAATAGTCATTGCCGATTCCGCCAATAGCGAAATCTTCACCTTGATTACCAAAGATTCTGTCATCGCCACCAATGCTAAAGTCGGTAGAAACCATTTCTCGAGCCACCCAATTAGCATCATTAATTTGGTAGCCAGCATCACCAAGCATAATGTCTCGCCCTTGCTCACCAGTGATGACATCATCTCCCTGTCCACCAATGACGAAATCATCACCTTCTCCAGCTAAAATTTTATCATTGTCACCAATGTCGACCTGAGTCGTCACAATATTCAATGCCTGTTGAGCTTGGTTACGAATGACATACCCACTATCGCCAAGGATCATGTCATTGCCAGCATCACCATCTAGATCATCCTGACCACCACTACCAATGATAACGTCATGACCGTCACCTCCAGAAATCGTGTCGTCTGCACCCAGTTCGGCTTCACGAGAAATAACATCAGCCCGTGAACCATTAGCAGGGAAGACTATGCCTAAATCCCCCAGCAACACATCAATACCCTGATTACCTTGAATGTTGTCTGACCCGACGCCACCAATTACTACGTCATCACCACGACCCGCTGTAATCACATCGTTGCCACCTTGTGATTCTTCG
>NZ_AJYQ02000112.1 GCF_000287055.2 Vibrio genomosp. F10 str. ZF-129
TTTATTTGCCGCTTAGCAGAGCGTTAGGCGCCTTGCATGCCATACAAGGAAAGTATATGAATTTAAATCAAGTAACTTTGGCTGTTGATGATATCAATTTGGCCGTGGATTTTTATAAAGCACTAGGACTTATTCAAATTGTCAGCGATGAACACTATGCCCGTTTTTCTTTTCCCGATGGATACTCTACCTTTTCAATCTACTTAGACACTGAGAAACGTGGGTTAGAATGTAGAGGCGTTGTTTACTTTGAACATGAAGAACTTGATCAATTGGTAGAAAATCTGAAAGGTAAAGGTTTAGAGTTCGATCAGGAACCTATCGATCAACCGTTCCTTTGGAGAGAAGCGGTACTAAGTGACCCATCAGGAAACAAAATTAAGTTGTATTGGGCGGGTGAAAATCGATTAAACCCACCGTGGAAAATTGAAGAAAGCGCCTAACAAATGCTTTAAGTGGGATTGTCAAACGCGTGGCGGCTTCAGTAGCTATTGTGTTTACGGTGGTACGATTTGGCTCAGGCGGTTGTAAGTTTGGCAACCCCTTAAGCAGGCGTTATACGCTAGTACTAGTTTAATTACATTTCTGATACCAGAAGTTTCTGGTATACTGCTCTTCATAACCTAAAATACAATAGGAATAAAATTATGAGTGAAGAGATATATAAGCGCGGTTATGATAAAAAAGGTGATGTTTTAGGTGATTGGGAAATATTCACAATTGGTGAAACTTCAATTAACCAACTTAAAAAATTTGGGATAGTTCCAAATAAAACATACGGTAGTAACGGCAGACGCGCACCCGATGAAATAATTATAGACCGTAGAAATGGAACGCCAGAAGTTATAGCTATTGTAGAATTTAAATCCCCAAATGAATTTAATACTGAAAAGAAAAAGCTTGCTGCAATAGAGCAATGCATAAATAGTTACTGTAAACCTCTTAATGCTAAAGTAGGTATTATAACTGATCGAACTGAATATATTTGGGTAAACCCTCAACATGAATCCGGTTATGAAGTTGCATTAAGAGAAGACGGGTATCAATTAGAAGATATTTTCAATCCTAAAAGTGATAAAGAGCAGTCTATATTAACCCTCTCAAAGTGTTTGGGATCCTTTTCTTCTGATAATTCAACTTTATTAAAAACCGAGCTCAGAAATCCATCGGATTTAGCTGATAGCGTATGGCAAACCATATGGCTTGCTAGTGGAGAAAATCCTGATATATGCTTGGCTACATTTGTAGAAATATTTCTATTTAAGTACCTTAGTGACTTAGGGGTGCTTACTTATAATAATGATGGAGTTGATATTTCTTTTGATAATATTATTAAAGTGCCTGATGATAAAATTTTTAACTTTTACTTTAAAAATGTCAGGTCTTATATCAAAGAAATATTCCCTGCAAGTGCCGATGATGGTACATCTGTAATCAATGGTATTGTTTTGGATCCTGATATTGCAGAGCATAACTTTATTTTCAAGGAAATTTTAGAAGGCTTTCGAAAATTTGGAGAACTGAAAAATATCGATCCAGATTTCAAGTCTAGGCTTTATGAAAACTTCTTAAAGAAAAGTCTTAGCCAAAAAAATTGGGGGCAATTTTTTACACCTAGGAATGTAGTAAAAGCTATCATTGAAATGAGTGGCTTAAAAACTCTTCCATCAGGAAGTAGGGTTAGTGATCCTGCATGTGGTGTCGGTGGATTTTTGCTAGAGTCAATTAATACTGTCAGACCAAGAGACTATTCTTTTAATAAGAATACAATCGATAGAAAAATAGAATATATAGGCACAGATAGAGACAAAAAAACAATAATATTAGCTAAGGCTAATATGTTGATACATATGAACGAGCTTGTTAGGGACTTTTCTAAATTCCCTAAAGAGTTTTCAAAAATATTCAACCAAACATTTAAATCCTGTCATAGCTCTATATTAGGTTCATTGTCAGTATTAGAAGAAGGTACTAATGACTTAATATTAACGAATCCCCCTTATGTAGTAACAGGGACTAGTACTATTAAAAAGTATATCTCGGAAAGTTCTGATTTAACTAAATATTACAGGGTTAACGGTGCTGGAGTTGAAGGTTTATTTGTTGAGAAAATAATCAATTCTCTTAAACCAGGAGGAAAAGCCTTTGTAGTTATTCCTGATGGTCTACTTAATAGACTTTCAGATGAAAAATTACGTAAATTTATATTAGATGAATGTATATTACTTGGCTTAGTTTCTCTTCCTAAAAACACGTTTTATACTACCCCTAAAAAAACTTATATTATTTGTCTTCAGAAAAAAATAGACCGAGAAGATAGTCAAAACGATAAAGTTTTTACTTATCTTGTAAGCAATACAGGTGAAACCTTAGATTCTCATAGGTTTGAATGCGAGAATGACTTTCCTTCAATGGTTAGTAATTTTAAAATTTTCTGCGCCGATATTGAAAGCTATGAGGCTAAAAGTATACAATGTAAAGTTTGGCCCATATCAAAATTCACTCCTAATAACCATTGGAGTATTGATAGATGGTGGACCGCGAAAGAAAGAATTGAACTAGGTATTGATGATGAAAAAACTATAACGGATCCTACAGATTTTTCATTAGTATTAGAGAAGCATCAAAAATTGATAGAGGAGCTGAGTCAGAGACTTAAAGTAGCTCAACAAAAAGTTCCTAAAATTGAAAAATATGTCGAAATTGAGCTTTCAAATGTGGATTATTTTCACCTGGCAATAGGTAAACGTGTTTTAAAGAAAGATGTATATAATTCTACCGGCAATATCCCTGTATATAGCGCGAACGTAAAAGACCCATTTGGTTTTATGGATTCCTCTAACATCGATATTTTTTCAAAACCTTATGTGCTGTGGGGAATTGATGGTCACTTTAATTTTTCTGTTAAATTGGCTGGCGAAAAGTTCAGAAGTACAGATCATTGTGGGACTATAAGAATAGAACGAGATGATATAAACCCATTGTTTATTTATTATGCTTTACATGCAATAAGAGAAGAAAATAGATTAGACAGAGAGCTACGTGCCAATCTGAAAAATGTGAGTAAATTCCTTATTAGAATACCTGTGATTCACAATATAAATGGCACTCCAAAAACTGTTAAGGGTGATGTAAATAAAGATGGGGAAAAACCAGATTTGTTTGTTTTTGATATAGAGTTACAGCAAAAAATCGTAGATTACTACACAGAATTTGAAGAGGTTAAATCTCAAATTTATGATTCAGCAAGCCATATGAATATATTGGAAATGGAAACAATTAAGCATTAAGCGCGTATAACAAGTTGCTTAAACGGAATAAAA
>NZ_AJYQ02000113.1 GCF_000287055.2 Vibrio genomosp. F10 str. ZF-129
GTGCTTTCGACCACTCAGCCATCTCTCCGTTGTTGGGGCGTATGATAAAGGGTGCTCAGCAGGTTGTAAATAGGCACCTACATCGTTTGCTTTCTTTTTATGCACTTATGTCTATTTTATTTTTGATTGGGTGGATTATAGGCATTATTTCATTAAATTTTGAAGGTGATGGTAAGAAAATGGTGGCTGAGCCTCTTAGGTTTGGGGACTCTGGTTACAGGGTGTTAAGTCTTTGGGGCTCAGGAATAAGGAATATGGAAAAAGGAATGGAGTCAAATCAAAGCCATTAGCTGTCTGCGAGTAAGAGAAAGAAAAAGAGAAAGAGAAAGAAAAAGAGCCAGAGTATACGTAACTTTTGAGGTTGCGATACTCCGGTTGTCATTCCTAAGCGATCTTAATTACATCGTCATTAGAGAGTGTTGAGTCTAATTTTCCCGAGCATAAAAGCGCTGTAACTCGGTCAAACCTTGCATCAATATAGGCAGTGTAGGGCTTTGATCTTTCAACCTTTTATACTCTTCGTCATAAAGTTTGAAATTGCCAAACTTATCAATAACAGTCGTCTGATTCGATGTGATCAAAGCCAGTTCTCGCGAATCGCCGGCTAGAATCCACTTTCGTCGACGTTCATCAAAAATATTGCGGCCACTGCTGTAGTCACTTGGATTAGATGATACACCGAGTAAGTCTTGTAACAATGTCACCGATACATCTAAATGACTCGAACGATGATTGTAGGTTGCAGGCAACTTACCTGGCCATTGAATCACCATAGGGACTTGTAATTGATAACGACTAAAGTTGGTGCTCGCGCCCCAGGTGTTGGTGTTGGTCTCATTAAGTTCTGTACCGTGATTAGAAGTGATGATCACGACAGTATTTTTAGCCAATTGCAATTCATCAAGCTTATTGAACAAGGTGCCAAGCTCCTGATCCGCTTGTTTTACTGATGCTTGATAATTCTGAGAAAACACTTCTTTGGCGGTACCCGAATTGACTTCTTCCAAAGAGAAGTTTTCAATCGTTGTTAGTTCGATAAAGCTAAACCATGGGCTTTTTGATTTACTGGCCCAGTCACTCCATGCTTCAATAGTTTGGCTATCGGCAGTGCTAGCACTATCAAATGCCATACCAGTGAAGGGCATTCCACGAAACAGTGTTTCTGCGTAAAGATCATCATCAAAATTGTCGCCGCTGAATAAACCGAAGTTGTATTTTTTGTCTGTCAGTGTGTCAATCAAAACGGGCAAGCTGGCTTGAGACTTGATGCTTGCCGCGTAGCTACTCGGTAATCCATAAAGTAAGCCAAACATGCCGTACATGTTATTACTCGAACTGTAGTGATTGGTAAAATTAAGTGCGTTTTCTGCATATTGTGACGTGAATGGCATCACGTTATTGTTCAGCGAGTCTGCTCTAAGGCCGTTAATACTCACTATTAATATATTCAGATTGTTTCCACGTCGATCAAAGCGCAGTTTATCGTACGGGTAACGGACTAGATCACCACTGCCTTCGCTTTCTGCAAGACGTTTTAGATAGTCATCTTTGTCTAATAATCCATGTTTTTCCATGAACGATTTTGCCGTCATTGGGTAAGACAACGGGAAATTTGATTTCTGGCTGGTTACTGGGTTGTAGAAGTAAGCGTCAGACCAAACATAAGTGAGATGGCTGGCAATAAAACAAAGAAAAAATACCGCTGTAATCGGTCGCCCTACATGCTTATGAGAAAGTTTACGTTGTTTACGCCATACCCATTCAGATAAGCCTAATTGAAGTAGAAAAATGAGCGGTAAAACAATGAAAAGGTGTTGCAGCCCTTGGGCATGTTCACTGCTTCCCTCATTAAAAAGAAGCTCCCACACGAGTGGCGTTAAGTGTAAATTGAGGGTTTGGTAGGCTTGAGTATCGATTAAAAGAACCGTCAAACCCATAGTGGCGAAACACACCGAAAAAAGTCGAAATAGTTTACGGGACGGAATGATAAATGTTAACGGGAACAAAACGAGCAAGTACAACGCAAACACCAGAAAGCCGAAATGCCCGACCCAAGAAGAAGCGAGATAAAACTGTCCCAGCAAGGTTTCTGGCCAAGGAGATTGTGTAATGTAGCGGGTACCAACTAACATTGCTGCAATGATATTGAAGAAAGCAAACCAATGCCCCCAACCCACTAAACGAGAAACTCGTTCGCTATATGTATTTCCGCTATCTACCATTAGTCGTTTTGCAGCCCGTTATAATTAATGTGTTTGCTCTTCTAGTGAAGAAATCAACGCTTGAGCAAATTTTTCAGCAATTGCTTTGCGTTGTGAAGCAGCAACGTTCTGATTTAAAACATTGGTTGCAATGTTTCCAGCGATCATCAATGAAAGTTCTGGTGTTGCACCATGTTTATCCAAAATAGCGGCCACTTCCGCTAGGATAATTTCAACTTGATCGTCACTGTATTTAGATGTAATCGGCATAAAGACTCTATAGATGATAGTAAAAGCGGCTTATGATAACCTACAATGCCTATCAACTGAAACCTAGAACGCCGATATTTTCATTATGAGCCTTCAATTATCAAACGTCATTTTACACCAATTATCGAAAAACGATCAGGATGAACTCATCGTTAATTTTCGTTCTCATTCATTAGAAAACGATGGCTCTACAGAGCACCTTGTGGCTGAGTTACATCGTGTCTTTAACGCTAAAGCCGGCAAAGGCTTTGGTTCTTTTAAGTCAGACAGCGAATTTCAAATGTGGTTGCAAGAACTTCGCCAAGGTGAGAAGAATTTTTATGATTTCTCACAACTTAGTGCAAACCGACTGAAACAAGAACTCTCTAAGTACCCATTCGCTGATGAAGGTATCCTGGTTATTGCCGAATACCAATCACTGGCGACAGACTATTTATTCGTTGCATTACTTCCTTCAATTCAAAGCCTTAAAGTAACGGAAGGATTAGAGATCAGTGCGACAGACTATCTCGATATCAATAAAATGGATATCGTTGCTCGAATCGATTTATCGAGTTATGAGACAGACAAAGAGTCAAACCGATATTTAGCGTACATAAAAGGTCGGGTTGGCCGTAAGGTGGCAGACTTTTTCCTAGACTTCCTTCAGGCGGAAGTAGGATTGGATACAAAACAACAAAACCAAGTATTGATGCAAGCAGTCCAAGATTTCTGCAGTGACTCCAAGTTAGAAAAAGAAGACGCGACAAATTATAAAAAGCAAGTCTACGATTATTGCAACGAAACGATCAAATCGGGTGCAGAAGTTCAAGTTCGTGAATTGTCTGGTGAGCTTCCTCAAAGCCAGGAAGGAACAAGCTTTCTTGATTACACCAAAGAGCAAGGCTACGAATTAGAAGACAGTTTTCCAGCTGACCGTTCAACAATGCGCAAGTTGACTAAGTACGTTGGTGCGGGTGGTGGATTGAATGTGAGTTTTGATAGTTTGTTGCTTGGTGAACGTATTTTTTATGATCCAGAGACGGATACGTTAACGATAAAAGGAACGCCGCCTAATTTACGCGACCAATTAACGCGAAATTAGTGACATAGAGAGAGCTTTTGTTCTCTCTTTTTTTTATTTATTTGCCATGGTGACATACTCTATAAAGACAGTGCATTACATTATGGAAAATAATAGGTTACCTCTATGTCGACGGAAGCGATGAAAACCAAGAAAAAGCAACTGCTGGCCATTGTTTGTCTTTGGTTCCTAGTCATTATTACGACAATGAGCCTTGTCCGGGCGAATTCAGACAATCAAGCGAGTATTACAGAGCTTGGAAACAGTCTAGAAGCGCTTCGCAATACGCTCCATTTTGATGCGCAGTATCGAATGGCTCATGTGGACGACACCTCTCTCAAAGTTCAATTGCTTTACTCGTTAATCTTACAGTTAGAAACTAACGACAAGAATCGTTTCTTTCAACCCGACACGAGCCAATTAGTATTCACGACCAAGCGTTTTATTGAATTAACGCGACAGTTTAATAACATCGATGAACAGGTCATTGAATTGGTTGAGCAACTTAAAAAAATCAGAGAGTCTTATCAAGACAATTCCTCTATGCAGACGGTATATTTTCAGCTGAGTAGCCATATATTCGAAGCCATGTTTAGCAGCGCTTCGACAAGCCCTGAAATTTATCGTTCTTTGGATTATTTGTTTGTCCAGTCTCAGACGATGTCGCCTGACGAGGGGGAGAAACTTCAGCAAGCTTTAGCTCAAACATCTTCTGTTTTAAGTGTTTATGCCAAAGGAAGTTATTTGGTTGAAAAACTGGTCAATCACCCGGTCAATCTCGTCCAGTCAGAATTAAAGTGTCAATATGATGAGCAAATGAATGGTTATTTTATGATTTCAATTGCCACGAGTGCATTGGCGATATTCAGTTTGTTTTTTCTCTCAATGAAGCAGACAAATCCATTACTTAATCCGGCGGTTAAAGAGAAAGCAAAGACAGAGGATTTAGCGACAGAGGAACTGGAGCAAGTGGCCGCTTCTGTAGTAACAAAACAAAAAACAGTAGCAACACAACACAATGAAAAAGGTGACGTGATGAGTAAACCTTTACAATTTGATCATGTGGATTCTAATTCGTCGTCAGTACAGCAAGAATCCACGAGTCATCATCAGGATTCTTCTACAAAACATCAACCCAATCAAAGCATCGATAGTAATGAAAAATCAACTGCTTCTGAAAAAGTAAGTATCGATCATATGTTGCACTCTTTAAACGGTGACAATGAGTCCGTCTTGTTACTCTTAGATGTGTTTATTCAAGACCATGAAACCAATGCAGAAGAGATAAGAGAGACGCAAAATACTGATATCGAACATGCCATGCGAATTGCACATAGCTTAAAAGGCGTTGCAGGTAATCTTGGTGCTCTAGAGCTAAAAGAGATTGCCACCGAGGTTGAATCGGATCTCAAGCACGGTACTCATGTGAGCGATGAGAAACTAGAGCGCTTAGCGACGGTTTTATCGTGTGTGGTCGGGAGTGCAAGGGATTATCTAAGCCAGCATTGTTAACTTTCATCAATAAGACTATTAATACGATCAGTGGCGCCAATTCTTGACAGTTTTATGACTTTACAGGTTAATAATCCTCGCCGTTTTTTTATTTGGATATAAAGCTATGTATTGCCGTCGCCTGAGTCAGTGGTTGTTATGTTGTGTTGCTCTTAGTTTGAGTGGATGCTCTTTGCTTGAGGTGAAAATTGATACACAAACAACGCCATTGACTCAGCAAGAACTCAATATGCGTTTGTTAACACGAGAGTATGCGCAGACTTTTTTCTCACAGGTAGAGCAAACAGCCGACACTATTTCTGATAACTATCCGGCCGATGATGCTATTCACCAATCTTACTTGTTGCTATGGAAAATTAACGCGACTGAAGGAATGCAGAGTGCGGCGTATCAGGGTAGCCCTACTGCAGCATTAATCGATAGCTGGGTGTTTAGCTATCAAATGGCCGCTTATTTTGAGCAAGGGAACAGTACGGAACTATTCCAGCTTGAACAAGCCACATCCGTCTCCAAGCTGCTCGCTGAGGACATGGATCAGCGTGCCAAGTCTCTTCTTAAAAAGAGTGTTTATCAATCAATGAGATCCTTTGTTCAACAATTCTCATTAGATCATCCGTTCAGTGATATTTCGCTTAGCAGAACGCCAGCTTATCGACAGTGGCTGACTATCAACCAAATCAATCAAGGTGACGTGAAGTCGACAATGGGAACCATGCCTGAAGCGTTAGGCGATGTCTCTGATAAGTTAAGCTTGGTAGCGGAGCAGACTCCAAAAGTGATGACCTGGAAAGCCCAACTCATGGCACTAAACAGCAATATCAGCGGACAAGAATTATCGGAAACGTTGCAAAGTGTTCAAGCCACATCCCGTTCTTTCCAAGACTTTGTAGAAAATAATCCGGAATATATGAAGGTCTTAGCTGAACAAATGGCCGTCACATTACAGCCGCTCGTTAATGACATTGACAATAAAACCAATGCTAGGCTTGTCCAGCTAGGCGGCGAACGCAAAGCGTTAGAAGCAATGGTGGAAAATGAGCGCGTTGAATTAATCAAGATGATTGAAAAAGAAAGGAAAGCCATTGCGGTTATCGTTTCCTCAGAACGGGAAAAGTTTACCCAAGACATAGACAAAGTTTCTCAAGATATCGTCATTTTGGCGGTCGACAAAATGATGGAGTTGGTGAAAAGCCTCATACTGTATTTTGTCCTCTTTCTCGGCGCTATTTTCTTTGCTCCGTTAGGGTTAGGTTATTTCTTAGGGAAGCGCGCCGCAAATAAGTCCTAGCCGATTAGACGACTTCAGACTGCGCCTTGAAAAATCGAATCATCTCGACCCTTTTGGCCTTTCTCTCTGCTTTTTCTAGAATCTCTTGGCGTTTTCTAGAAAAAGTGACCATAAATGGCATTATTTAGTAATTATCGCTTGAGATTTTTTGTCGAAAAACTTATAGATGGATAAATACATTTTTTAATACATGGAGCGTTTTTGTGATGAGAGTCGGTTTAGTTGGTTGGCGTGGTATGGTTGGTTCCGTGCTTATGCAACGTATGGTAGAAGAAAAAGATTTCGACCTAATAGAACCTGTTTTTTATAGTACTTCTCAAGTTGGTATTCCAGCGCCTGCTTTAGGTAGCAACCCAGCAGGTATGCTGCAAGATGCGTTTGACATCGAAAGCTTGAAACAATTAGATGCAGTGATCACTTGTCAGGGTGGCAGCTATACCGAGAAAGTATACCCAGCTTTACGCCAGGCAGGATGGAAAGGGTACTGGATTGATGCAGCCTCTACGTTGAGAATGGCTCAAGACTCCATTATTACTCTTGATCCGGTCAACTTGGCTCAGATCCAGCAAGGAATCCATTCTGGAACCAACACCTTTGTGGGTGGTAACTGTACCGTAAGCTTGATGCTCATGGCTTTAGGTGGTCTATACGAGAAAGGCCATGTTGAGTGGATGAGTGCAATGACCTATCAAGCGGCATCAGGAGCAGGGGCGAAGAATATGCGCGAGCTTATCTCGCAGATGGGGGTTGTGAATGATTCGGTTAGCTCAGAGCTGGCTAATCCAGCGAGTTCCATTTTAGATATAGATAAAAAAGTGGCGGACACGCTACGTTCTGGTTCGTTCCCAACGGATCAGTTTGGTGTTCCTCTTGCTGGATCATTGATTCCTTGGATTGATGTGAAGCGTGAAAATGGCCAAAGCAAAGAAGAGTGGAAGGCCGAAGTTGAAGCGAACAAGATTTTAGGTTTTCAAGATACCCCAGTGCCAATTGATGGTACTTGTGTTCGTATTGGTGCTATGCGTTGTCATGCCCAAGCGCTCACGATTAAGTTGAAGCAAAACATTCCGCTAGATGAAATTGAAGAGATGATCTCGACTCATAATGACTGGGTTAAAGTGATTCCAAATGATCGTGATATTACTGCGCAAGAGCTAACGCCAGCAAAAGTCACTGGAACATTATCAGTGCCAGTAGGGCGTTTGCGTAAAATGTCGATGGGTGATGATTTCTTGAATGCGTTTACGGTTGGTGACCAACTACTTTGGGGGGCCGCAGAGCCTTTGCGTAGAACATTACGTATTTTACTTGCAGAAAAATCGTAATCACTGTTGTATTGGAGAAAAGCGCCTGTTGGCGCTTTTTTTTTGTTAATTCAGAAGGCCTCGTGCTTTATCCTGCGGGATCGCTAGGAACAATGCGCATATCTGGATCGGCTAATTCTGCGCCACAAAACTTGCAATGAAGAGCATCGCTTTCATGTCCTGTCTTCATACAGTTTGGGCACTTAACCAGATTTCGGTGTGCATTCATCTCTTGATTCAACTCTGCCGTAATGATTCCGGTGGGTACCGCTAGAATTGAATAACCAAGCAGCATGACAAGAGAAGCGACCGATCGGCCAAGAGGTGTTACTGGCGAAATATCGCCATATCCTACCGTCGTAATGGTCACGATAGCCCAATAGATGCTCATCGGAATACTAGAAAAACCATTTTCAGGCCCTTCAATCACGTAAAGCAGTGAGCCAAAAATAGTCACTAGAATGGCGACCATACTGAAAAAGATAAGGATCTTTCTTCGGGACATATAAAGCGATCGAAGTAGGATGTGTGAGTCTTGAAGGTAGCGCACCAGTTTAAGAATTCGAAAGATTCTCATGACCCTCAATAAACGAATCACTCCCATGAAGGAAGCGCCTGGGATGAGTAAGGCAAGATACGTTGGAAGTATAGCTAATAAGTCGATCACACCGTAAAAACTTCGGGCGTAGGCGGTCGGCTTTGGAGAGCAATAAAGCCTGAGTAGATATTCAATGGTAAATAGGCCGGTAAAAAAATACTCAAGTATTTTTAGAGCAAAATGCCATTCTGCATCAGTAGAGTAGACTGAGTCGGCCACTAGGACGGATAGGGATAAAAATATGGCGATGACCAGCCCGATATCAAATATACGACCTGCTTTAGTATGGGTACCAAAAATGATGATGTAGAGATGATGTTTCAATGAATGATCAGTTAAAGTCATAATAGTGCTGTTAGTGAATGAACAGCACCATAATAACGTGAGATCAAAAAGTAATCGAGTGGTTAACGAGTCAGCCGTCGCTAGGGCGTGTTGATCTTTCGCGGTTAAAT